>NZ_JBQHCZ010000001.1:0-825853 GCF_052068155.1 Streptomyces sp. OZ13
CGATGTCGCATCGGCCCGACTCCCCGCCGATGTATCGGACTTGACCAAGCCCCCCAGCGCCTGGGTGAACCCCTGACGCACTGGCCCGAGCGCCATGTTCCCAAGGTGAGACAGCGGAAATTGGGCTGCGGCGAGGCGTCCGGCCGCTCACACTGGGCGGGCCCCGATCTTCCGAGTTCCGAAGGAACACCTCCGCGTGCAGGCAGCCGTCACCGTCACCCCCGCCCAGATACCCGAACTGCTGCTCGGGCTCGCCACCGTGCGGCCCGTGTTCCTCTGGGGAGCGCCCGGGATCGGCAAGTCGTCGCTGGTGCGGCGGTTCGCCGACTCGCTGGGGCTGGAGTGCGTGAGCCTGCTCGGGACGCAGCTCGCCCCGGAGGACCTGATCGGGGTGCCGCAGATCCGCGACGGGCGATCCGTGTTCTGCCCGCCGGAGGCCATCGCACGGGACGAGCCGTACTGCCTGTTCCTCGACGAACTCAACGCCGCGAGCCCCGACGTGCAGAAGGCCTTCTACTCGCTGATCCTGGACCGCCGGATCGGGTCGTACGAGCTGCCCGCCGGGTCCATCGTCATCGGGGCCGGCAACCGGGCCACGGACAACGCGCTGGCGAGGCCGATCGCGTCCGCGCTGGTGAACCGCCTCACGCACGTCCATCTCCAGGCGTCGGCGGCGGACTGGCTGGTGTGGGCCGGCGAGCACGGCATCCACCCGTGGGTCACCGACTATCTCACCGACCGGCCCGACCACCTCTGGTCGGCACCGCCGAAGACGGAGGAGCCGTTCTCCACGCCCCGCTCCTGGCACATGCTGTCCGACGCGCTGCACTCCTTCGGACCGGGCATCGACGAGAACACCCTCAAGGTCGTCGTCCACGGCACCCTCACGCCCGCGCACGCCGTCTCCTTCTGCGGCTACGCGAAGATCGTGCGCCACACCTTCGGCATCGAGGCCATCCTCAAGGGCGACGCCTCATGGCCCGCGCGGCTCGAGGACAGGGACCTGCTCTACTACCTGGCCGAGGCGTTCCGGGGGCGGCTGGTGAAGGAACTCCCCCGGCAGAAGGAGCATGTGTCTCCCTCGCTGCGGCAGACCGCCTACCGCGCCAAGTCGCTGCTGGTGCAGCTCGCGGAGATCTCCGTCGAGGTCGCCCAGACCGTCATCGCCGACGACGCCGACGGGCAGCCGGTGCTGCCCGCCTGGTTCCTCGTCGAGGCCGCACGCGACATGCCGCGGCTGGTCGAGGCCCGGCGATGAAGGCCGCCGCGAACAAGGGTGCCGCGGGGAAGAAGGGCGACAAGCCCGACCCGGCCACCGAGGCGTTCGCGGCGGGGCTCGCCATGGTCAAGCGCAACCCTGCATTCGCCGCCGTCGAGGCCGACTTCTGCCGGCAGGGCAAGTGCGCCGCCACCCCGGCCGGCGGGCTGGCGGCCGTCGACTCGAACGGCGTCGTCCACGTCCATCCCACCAAGCGGGCGCGTCCCGAGGAGTGGGCCTGGACGCTCGCGCACTGTCTGCTGCACCTGGGCTTCGGCCATGTGCCGGCGGCCAAGGACAGGCTGCGCGAGCAGCCCGACCGGTACGACCTGGCGGCCCGCTGCACGGTCGTCAATCGCTTCCTGCTCACCTTCCCGGTGGGCAGCCCTCCCGGCGACGTCCCCGAGACGTACCCGGGCGGTGACGAGGAACTGCTCGCGGCACGCTGGCGCCGCGACGGCATCCCCGCCGCCTACCGGCACTGCGGCACCGCGGGCGAGCACCCCGACCAGGTCCTCACCACCTGGCGGGCATGGGACAACACCGCCGTGCCCGACTGGGAGACCGCCTTCGCTCACGCGCTCACCCGCAGCGTCTCCGCCGCCATGGACGTGGCGGGCGGCCGGCGCGACCGGGTCACCGGCGAGCGCCTGCCGCAGCGGCCCTGGGACCGGGCGCTGAACTGGTTCGTCTCCTCCTATCCGCTGCTCGGCGGGATCGCGGCCGGCCTGACCGTCGTCGCGGACGCCGAACTCGCCCGTGCCCAGGACATCTCCATCGCCGCCGTGAGCTCCGCCGCGGGCGAGATCTACATCAATCCGCTGCGGACCTTCACCGACGAGCAGTGGCGGTTCATCCTCGCCCACGAGATGCTGCACGCCGCCCTGCGGCACGGTGAACGCCGGGGCATGCGCGACCCGTTGCTCTTCAACGTCGCCGCCGACTTCGTCGTCAACGGCTGGCTGGTGGAGATGCGCGTCGGCGAGATGCCCGAGGGGCTGCTGTACGACCCGGAGCTGAAGGACCTGTCGGTGGAGGAGGTCTACGACCGCATCGCCACCGACCTGCGCCGCCGCCGCAGGCTCGCGACCCTGCGGGGCAAGGGCGTGGGCGACATCCTCGGCGACCCGTTGCCGCACGCGGCCTCCCGCCCCTACGCCGACCTGGACGACTTCTACCGGCGCGGTCTGGTGCAGGGCTTCGACCTGCACCAGTACGGCGAGCGCGGTCTGCTGCCCGCCGGGCTGGTCCAGGAGATCCGCGCGCTGGCCCATCCGCCCGTGCCCTGGGACGCGCGGCTCGCCCGCTGGTTCGACGAGTACGTTCCCCGGCCGGAGCCGGTGCGCTCCTACGCCCGCCCGGCACGACGGCAGGCCTCCACCCCCGACATCCCGCGCGCCGGGCGGTACTTCCCGCAGGAAGAGGTCCCCCGCTGCACCTTCGGCGTCGTCCTCGACACCTCCGGCTCGATGAACAGCGCGCTGCTCGGCAAGGCGCTCGGCGCCATCGCCTCGTACGCGGAGGCCCGCGACGTGCCGGCCGCCCGCGTCGTCTTCTGCGACGCGGCGGCGTACGACGCCGGATACGTGCCGCCGGTGGAGATCGCCGGACGGGTACGGGTCCGCGGACGCGGCGGGACGGTGCTCCAGCCGGGCATCGACCTGCTCCACCGGGCCGGCGACTTCCCGGCGAACGCGCCGGTGCTGGTCATCACCGACGGTTGGTGCGACACACTGCGTATCCGCCGCGAGCACGCGTTCCTGATCCCGCAGGGGGCCTCGTTGCCGTTCACGCCCAGGGGGCCGGTCTTCCGCCTGACATGAGGAGTCCCGGTGGCGGGAAGGCCGTTCGCCGGGGCGACGGAGAACCGGGTGGGGCCGGCGCGCGGATGCGTGGGGTGCGGGGACGCGTGGGCGGGAGCAGGCGCGGGCGGCCGGTGGGCGCTCATCACCTCCCGGCGGGAGGCGATGTCAGAGGACGCCGCCCGCCTCGTCGTGGAACACCTCCGGCCAGTAGCGGTAGTCGTCGGCGTCCTTCGCCGGCAGGCAAGCCACCGGGTCGACCGATGCGAGGACCTCGGCCATGGTGTCGGCGAGCTGGTGGTAGAAGTCCTGGGTGAAGTCGTGCTCCTGGTCGAGCCGTTGCTCCCGGTTGTACATCCACATCGTGAACGCCAGCGTCGATATGTCGGCGTTCACCGGAGTCGTCGTGTCGTCGCCGTACTCGCGGTACGAGAGCAGGCCGGTGCGGCCGTCGATCAGGACCTCGAAGTCGTGGACGAGACCGCCCAGGGTGATCAGTCTGTCCGCGTCGGCCGGCAGGCGGGAGCGTGCGTCGTCTGCGGGCGACGTGTGTTCCGTACCGGTCCGGGCTTCTGCCCCGGTCTCCGCCTCCCTCTCGGCCAGTATGCGCAGCAGGTCGTCTTCGCCCCACAGGCCGAACATGAGCTCCACCTTCGGGAGCCCCACCTCGGTGAGGAACCGGCGCGTCGGCTCGTGGGTCAGGGCATCGGGCAGGTCGGCAGCATCGACGCGGGCCATCTCCTCCGCCCCGAACTCCTCGTCCAGCAGTCCGTCCGGCAGGTCCAGCAGCAGGCCCTGTCCCGGCCCGGCGACCAGAGCCAACGGCCGTATCGTCGAGGCGATGCGCCACACCGCCGGGATCCCGTGTTCCCAGCCCGATCGCGGTCCCGCGCTGCCCCAGTCGCCGTCGTCCCAGTCCTCCTCGGCGAAAACGGCCGTCAGCAACCGCTCGGCCTCCGCCACCACTTCGGGCCCGGTCCGGCCGGCGAGAACGGCGAACCGGCCTCGCAACGCCCGGAAGTCGTCCACCTGCGCGAGGAATCGCACCAGTGCGTCGACGGACGGCGCGAGCGGGATCACGTCGATCAGACGGGGGGAGTCCTCGAAGAGATACATGGTGAAGACCCGCCCGGTGGCGCCGTCGAGGACGATCTCCTGGGCGTCGTAGTCCTCGCATCGGAGGTGACCGATCAGCACAAGGCCCGCGATGTAGGGGTCGAGCTCCGCCCGGTCCGCCCCGTCGGCCAGCAGATCCGGCACGGGCACCGCCCCGGCCCCGGCCGGCGGGGTGAAGCGCATCAGCCCGTGGTCCGCGGGCAGACCGGGGCCGGTCAGCCGGAGTCGGGTCGCCTCGTGCGTGACGGACGGATGGAGCGCGTGCGCGGGCACGCTGACGCTGGTGGTCGCGGACATGGTTCCCCCGTGGTGCTGTGCCGTGATCTCCCTACGACCACCACGATAGGAGGCACCACTGACATTGATGCTGATACTCGGGTTCCGGTGGCCGTGGCTCTGCCACTGACTGACGTCCTGCTGGGCAGCGGTATCCGGCAGCGGGGTCAGTCCCGGGCGGCGAACGCGACGAAGCCCGTCCAGCAGCCGGGGGAGAGTGCGAGCCGGGGGCCGTCGGTGACCTTGGAGTCCCGGACGTGGACAGTGGTGGGGCAGGCGGCGACCTCGACGCAGGAGTCGCCGTCGCCGCCACTGTAGGTGGACTTGTGCCAGGACAGGGCGACTTCGACGCAGGAGTCGCCCTGGGTGCCGCTGTAACTGCTCTTGAACCAGGCCAGCTCGGGGGTGCTCATACCGCTCCTCGCATTCGCTCCAGCAGGCCTACGGAATGTGCGGGGGTGAGAGCCTGCGAGCGCAGTTTTGCATACCGCTGAAGCAGGATGCTGACCTGTTTCGGGTCTGCGATGAGCTGGCCCGACTGTTGCCCCTCCGAGTAGGCGAGCCACTTGTGGTCCGGAGTCTCGAGGAGTTGCATCGGGCCATCGAGCCCTGCGTGTTGGGACTGCTGGGCAGGCATTACTTGGATCTCGACATTACGCAGACGGGCGTGATCCAGCATGTGTTCGAGCAGACTGCGGGTCACTTCGTTCCCGCCCAAACCACGGGTGATCACCGCTTCCTCGATGATGAAACTGAACGGCACGTTGGGCTTCTCGCGGAACAGATTACCTGTGCCTCCAACTGTTCGTCGGTCAGAGGCGGCACACTTTGCGCGAACACCGTCCGGGCGTACAGCTCGGACTGGAGCAGGCCTGGTACGAGACGGCATTCGTAGGTATCGAGGCTCACCGCCTCCGCCTCCAGCCCCGCCCACTGCCGGAACCAGCTCGCCAGTCCCGGCCGGCGCGACAGGTGCCGTGCCGCGCCCCTCAGCGTCCCGAAGGCGTCGAGCACCTCCTCCGCGCGGTCCACGAAGTCCGTCGGCGGGAAGCGCCTGCCCTGTTCGATGGAGGCCACCGTGGGGAGCGAGTACCGCACCCGTGGCGCGAACTCCTCCTGCGTCAGGCGCGCCCGCTTCCGGAACGCCTTGACCACCTCGCCGAACGCCTTCAGGCTGTCGGACACCTCCGGTTCCGCCGCGGACCCGTTCGATCCGCCCGCCCCGCCCGCCGTCTCCGTCATGTGCGGCCACCTCCCGCGTACGTGTGCCGTGCGTTCAACTCCGCAACGCGGCCATCGTCACGGTCCGTTACCCGTACTGTCCACCCTCCGTACCCGTACGGCGACTCAGCGTACGAGGGTCTGATCTGGGGAAACGCCGGTCGTGGACGCGAAGTTGGCCGTATGCAGCCACCCATCACGCCTCAACAGGTGGGCACCGTACGTGTGTTCACCCAGCGCTTCAGTTCCACGCCGCTCGGCGCGCGGCTCGCCCGGCACCTCGCCCTGCACCAGCTCCAGGCCTGGGACGTCCCGCACGGCTCGGAGGCGTCCGACGCGGCCGCGCTCGTCGTCGCGGAACTGGCGGCGAACGCCGTGACGCACGGCCGCGTGCCGGGCCGGGACTTCGAGTTGAGGCTCACCCGCACCCCCGGCGCTCTGCGGATCGAGGTGTCCGACACGCGCGGCGAACGCCGGCCGCCGCGTCACGTCACCGCGCCGCCGGACCTGGCGGACTCCGGGCGCGGGCTGGTGCTCGTCGCGGCGCTCGCGGACCGGTGGCAGGTGCTGGACCGCGTACCGGTGGGGAAGACCGTGCGGGTGGAGCTCGACCTGCCAGGGGCGGTGACGACCCCGTGACCCGCGCCGGTGCCGGTCGGTCAGTCGGGCGGGCGTGCGGAGTCGCCGGGCGGCAGCAGCGTTCCGAGGGGGCCGAGATCGAGGTTGAGGTCGTCCATGGTCAGCCCGTACTGGGCGCACAGACCGGTCATGCGGTCGTGCAGCAGGAGCAGCGTCGACCCCAGCCGCTCTTCCTCCTCCTCCGTGAGATCGCCCTGGTCGACCCGGTGCAGTGCCTGCCGCTCCATGAGCTGACGCAGCAGCTCGACGAGGGTGAGGACGAGCTTCATCAGGTCGCGTTCGACGGTGTCCGGGTCGGTACGGATCCGCCGGGCCGGCGCGGACGGCCGGTTCGCGGTCGCCGGCACGTCCTGTGGGGCCGCCGGAAGCAGCCGGAAGGCGCGGGAAGCCGCGTCCGCGACCTCGTCGAGCCGCTGCCGGGCGGGCGGGGGAGCGCCGCCCCGGCGCTCGGCCCGCTCGGCCCGCTCGGCCCGCTCGGCCCGCTCGGCCCGCTCGGTCCCGTCGGGGAGGTCGGCCCGGTCGGGGCGGGCGTCATCGGACATCCGGAAGGCCGCCCTCCGGTGCAGGTCCCACCCACAGGGGCCGGGTCTCCGCGTCGACGGACACGATCAGCGCGCGCAGCGAGACGCGCACGAGGTCGATGTCGGCGACGGAGAGCAGCACGTCACCGGTGATCACCACCCCGCCGCTGAGCAGCCGGTCCAGCAGATCGATGAGGGCGACCTGCCGCTGCGGGAGCGGGTCGTCGTAACGGGGGGTCACGGGCCCGGTCACGGCGGTCGGCCCCCGGCGCTCGACGGGCCGGACGTGCCCGAGGCGTCGGACGCATCGGACGTGCCCGATGCGCCGGGCATTCCGTCGGGCGGCGTGGTGAAGGAGTAGGGCACCCATGGGCCGGTGATCTCGACCCGTACGCCCGGCAGGTCCTCCGCCGCCCGCGCCACCTCCGTGCGGAACGCGTGCGAACGGTCCTCCCGCAGCAGATAGGCGTCGTTCACGACGTTCTCGCCGCCGGAGCCGGCCAGTTCACCCTGCTGGACCCGGTGGCGTGCCCGGTCGGTGGCGTACGCGTGGCCCGCGGCCTCGATCCGTTCCGCCGCCGTCCGTGCCGCCTCGTGCGCCCGTTCGCGGCTGCTCCGCTGCGCCCTGCGGGTGCGGAGGTACGAGCGCCCCGGGCCGAGACCGGCGTCGGCGGTCCCCGGGGCCGGGGCGGCGGCAGCGGCGTCCGGGCCGGGGGACTCCGAGGGGGCGTCCAGGTAGATCTTGACGCCCCATTCGACATGCCCTTCGAGCCGGGCCAGCAGCTGGACGAATCCGGCGCGGCCGGCGTCCAGTGCCTCCCGGGCGCGGTCGTCGTCGAGGTAGACCGTCGCGAGCCGCAGCGGCAGCACCGTCGTC
This sequence comes from Streptomyces sp. OZ13, assembly GCF_052068155.1. NCBI lineage: Bacteria > Bacillati > Actinomycetota > Actinomycetes > Kitasatosporales > Streptomycetaceae > Streptomyces > Streptomyces sp. OZ13. The sequence goes on from NZ_JBQHCZ010000001.1 coordinate 7,711, forward strand.
GCCCCGGCGAGCGTCTCGATCACCGCGTGATGGGCGCGCGCGACCGCCTCCAGCCACTCGAGGTCCTCCAGGTGACGCCGCAGGGCGTCCTCGTCGAAGTCCCACGCGCTCACCGAACTCGCGACGAACGCCACCTCCCCGTGCCCGGCGGTTCCGGAGCCGGAGCCGGAGCCGGCTGCGGAGCGGTCGCCGTCCGTTCCCGCGACGACACGCACCGCGGCGCCTCCCACGCCCACCAGCTCCGCCGCGGACTCCCGCAGCGCCTCCGAGTCACGGGCGACGGCGTAGACGTAGGTGACGGCATCGCCGCCGTCCGCGAGGCCCTCGGCGGCGGTCGTCCCCTCAGGAGTCGTTTCCTCAGCGGTCATCGGCGCGGGTTCCTCGGCGTTCGGGGCGTTCGGGGCGTTCTGGACGTTCGCGGTTCTCGCGGCGTGTGCGGGTGGCAGGGCGGTCTTCGCGTTCGGAGCGCTCCGAACGCTCCGAGCGTGCCGCGCGGTCCGGCCGTTGTCGGCGTTCCCTGCGCTCCTGCGCCTCGCCGCGGTCCCTGACTTGGTTGTCTTCCTTGCTGTCCCTGTCCTCCAGGCGGCTGTCCCTGTCCTCCAGGCGCTCCTCGGACTCCCGGCCGGCCCGGCCTTCCGCGAGCACCCGGCCCTCCACGACGGGGCGTGACGCCTCCAGGGGTTCCTCGGCCCTGCCGGGCAGCGAGCTTTCGCGCCGCAGCGCCTCGATCTCCTCGCGCAGGCGCCGGTTCTCCGCCGCGAGGGAGCGTTCCGAGCCGTCCTGCGAGGCGCGGGACGACAGGGAGGGGTCGTGCTCCCACCAGTCGATCCCCATCTCCTTCGCCTTGTCCACGGACGCGACCAGCAGGCGCAGTTTGACGGTCAGCAACTCGATGTCGAGGAGGTTGATGCGGATGTCGCCGGCGATCACGATGCCCTTGTCGAGGACCCGTTCCAGGATGTCGGCGAGATTCGTCGAGGACGAGCCTTGGGCGTACGCCGGCGCCGCCCGGGAGGGGTAGGAGCCGGTGTTGGCGAGTGGTTCGGTCACGATCGGAACCTCACGTTTCGCGGTGCGTGCGGTGCACGGCGTGGTCCCGGCCAGGCCGGGATCGGGGCCAGAAGCCCGACCGAGGGCACGACCGGCCGTCACCGCCCGATGTCGGCCCGGTACGCCATGATTTCTTCGAGGCGGTCCAGCAGCTCGTCCTCCCTCCGGTCGAACGTCTCCTCGTCGATCTCCCCCGAAGTGAGCTGGGCCTCCAGCTCTGCCAGCGCGCGATGCACGGGCGCCGGGTCGTAGTACTCCTCCTCCGCCGCCTCCCGCACCCGGTCGACGACCCACACGACCCCCCGCACCGGCGCCAACGGCAGAGTGACGATCTGGGTGAACAGACCCATGGCGCATCAACCCTTCAGACGAAGCTGTACGGAGGGAGCGGTCCGTTGAGCCGGAACGTGTAACCCTCGCCCAACTGGTTGGTGACACTGAGCTGGGTGGTGAGGAACAACTCCTCCTGGTCTTCGGCGACCAAGAACGACACGTTGAGGAAGTCCTCACCCGTCGGCTGCGCGGTGCTCACCTCGCGGCTGTGCGGACGCAGTGCCTCGATGACTCCGGAGGCCAGTGCCTCCTGCCTCGCCTGAATCTCCCCGGCCACCAACTCGCCCAGCCGTACCGGCAGATCGGGCGTCGCGTCGCCACCGCGGATCCGTTCGTTGAGCTCCCGGGCCGTCTCCGACTCGAGCAGGATCTCGCGGAGGATCGTCTCCTCGTCCTGCGACGCCTTCAGGTTGTACTCGGCGCAGCCCCGAACTGCCTCGATGCGCCGTGTGTACTTCGCCGATTCCTGCTCCAGCGCGTCCCGCACCGCGTCGTCGTCGGGTGCCGTCAGCCCGAAGCGCAGGGGCAGCACCGTGCCGTCGGCCATGAGGCGTTCCTGGACGGCCTGGTGCGCCATGACGTCGCGGCGCTTGGGACGCAGACCGTCCGGCGCGTCGCTGACGACGGCGCACAGCGACCCGGCGACCACCTTTCGCAGGTCGGCCGGCGGCTCTCCGACTCCCTCGACGCCGTCGAGACGGACCGGATGATCCTCGGCGGTGATCGAGTAGACGTACACGGCCATGGTCGCTCCTCACTGCGGGATCACTCCCGCCCGCCTTACCTTTCCCGTTCCCGCCGGGAGGCCCGCCGGGAGGGCCTGCGCTCTTCCACGGGTTCCCGTTCCTCGACGTCCGTCCCCTCCTCGAGCTCGGCGCGGTCGTCGGCCTGCCGCTTCTTGCCGCCGCCCGTCAGGGAATCGGCCACGGCCTCCATCGCGCCACCGAGCGCCCCCTTCGACTTCCCCTTCGCTCCGCTCTCGAGTGTGTCGCCGACGACGTCGGTCAGCTGGGCGGGCGCCTTTCTTCCGGACTCGAGATCGAGCCGGTTGCAGGCCTCGGCGAAGCGCAGGTACGTGTCGACGCTGGCCACGACGACACGGGCGTCGATCTTCAGGATCTCGATGCCGACCAGGGACACGCGCACGAAGACGTCGATGACCAGTCCGCGGTCGAGAATGAGGTCGAGGACGTCGTACAGGGTTCCGGAGCCACCGCCGCCGCCCCTGGCGACGCCGTCTCCGCCTTGCGGTACCACCGTCATGGTGTCTCCCTTCGTCGCAAGGCCCGCGACGGGCCTTCGAAGGTCGTTCAGTTCGGTCGGTCGATCTGACCGCGGGTGTAGCGCCGGGTGCGCCGGTACTCCACCAGGTCGCCCTCCTCGTCGAGCGTCACTCGGTAGCTGGCCAGCACGCTCGTGGTGTCGGGGATCCGTTCCACCTCCAGCACCTCCACGTCGGCCTCCCAGCCGTCCTCGGTGTGTCTGAGCGCCGATACCGATTCGGGCGGGCGGCCGAGCAGCTCCGCGAGCTGGTCCGCCGCGGAGCGCATCACGCTCGCCGCCTTGATCTTGGGACGCCGTCCGGCGGGATCTGAGGAAGTCATCGCCCCTTCCCATCACGGCAGGACCGTTCGTCATACAGAAACGTACAATTTCAGCATATAGGCATACTCGGGGTTCGCTGTGGAACTCGTGGACCTACCGGCTCTCCCGGCCCCAACAGGCCCGTACCGGCATGGACGTTGAGAGGCACGAGCAGGGGGGAGAGCAGCCGGGCACGGACTGTCACAGGGAGCAGCTCATGAAGGACATCAACCGGATGGCTCTCGCGGCCGCCGTGGCAGGCGGCTATGTCCTGGGCCGTACGAAAAAGGGCCGCATGGCCATCGCGGTGGGGACGTATCTCGCCGGGCGGCGCGCCGGTCTCGACCCGCAGAAAATGCTGACCCAGGGCGTGAAGACGCTCAAGGACGCCCCGCAGCTCGCGGGACTGGGCGACCAGCTGCGGGGCGAGCTCATGGAAGCCGGCCGCCAGGCGCTGGCGGCGACCGCCGACCGCAAGATGGCCGGGCTGGCCGACGCGCTGCACGAGCGCACGCTGCGTCTCGAGGACCGGGACGAGGGGGACGACAAGGAGCAGCGCGAGACGGAGACGGACCGGGCGGACGAGCCCGAGGAGGAGCAGGAGGAGCAGAAGCCCGAGAAGCAGCAAAAGGGGGCGCGGGGCGAGCTCCGGTCCCGCGGTGCCGCTGCCGGAAAGACGGCGAAGAAGGCCTCCGCCGGGACCTCCACCGAGAAGAAGGCCACCGCCAGGGCCGCCGCCAAGAAGGCCGCCACGACCGGCAAGGCGTCCGCGAAGCGAGTTCCCCCTGGCACGGACGCGACGTCCGGGTCCGGCACACGGCGGAGGTAGGGCCATGACCAGCACGGATCAGCGATCCACACCTGAGGCCGGTAGCGGCCTGGACCAGCTGCGCGAGGAGCTCACCGGCTACGTCGGCGCCCGCGCGGGACGGCTCGCCGACACAGCAGGCGACAAGGTGTCAGGCCTCTCGGACAAGCTTCTCGACGTCGCCGAGAACGGAGGAAAGTTGCCCGTCGGCGGAGTGATGAAGTCCCTGATCAGCGCCAAGCTCAAGAGCACCAAGGACAACATCGTGGGCAAAGTGAAGGAAAAGCTCGGAGGCGGCAAGGGCGGGCGCAAGTCCGGCGACACCAAGGTCATGAACATCGTCGAGACCATCGACGTGGGCGTGCCCCTACGCACGGCGTACGACCACTGGACCAAGTACGAGGCGTTCAGTGGCTTCACCAAGGGCGTGCGCAGCGTCTCCCAGAAGGACGAGGTCAGCTCCGACTGGAAGGTCAAGGTGGGGCCGTCCACCCGCGGCTGGTCGGCGACGGTCCAGGAGCAGATACCGGACGACCGGATCGTGTGGACGTCCGAGGGCGCCAAGGGGAGCACCCGCGGATGCGTGAGCTTCCACGAGCTGGCCCCTTCCCTGACCCGCATCGTGCTCGTCGTGGAGTACTACCCCTCGGGGTTCTTCGAGAAGACGGGCAACCTGTGGCGGGTCCAAGGACGCCGCCTGCGGCTCGACTTCAAGCACTTCCAACGCCATGTGACCCTCACGGACGAAGAGGCCGAGGGCTGGCGCGGCGAGGTGCGTGACGGTGAGGTCGTCGTCAGCCACGAAGACGCACTCGAGCGCGAAGAGGCGGAGCGCGAGGAGCACGAGGGCGACGAGGGCGACGACGAGCGCGGCGACCGCGACTACGACTACGAGGACGAAGCCGAGGACCGGGGCGAAGCCGAGGAGGAGGAGGGGGACGAGGAAAACGACGACGAGTACGAAGACGAGGAGGGTGGCCCCCGGCGCGACGAGGACGACGGCGAGGACGAGGACGAGGCGTACGAGGACCGGGAGGACGACGAAGAGGAAGAGGACGGCGAGGACTACGAGGAGAAGGACCGGGCACGGGCAGGAGCAAGGGCCGGACAGCGCCGCTGAACCGGCCGCAGGCCCTACCCTGCCTGTCATGGGCATCAGCACCGGCACGGGCAGGGACCACCGGACCGACGGCGCCGCGCACGCAGGGCGGCGCCGTTTCCTCGGCGGACTGGGCGCGCTGGCCGCCGGCGGCGCGCTCGCGGCGTGCTCGCAGGCGGAGGAGTCGGCACCGCGGGCCAGATCGCGGGTGGCCACCACCGCCTCGGACCGGCCCCGCAAGGCCCGCCCCTTGTTCATCGGCACGTACACGTCCGCGGAAGGGGGCGGCTCAGGGATCGCGACGGCCACGTACGACGAGACGAGCGGCAAGATCAGCGGGACCGGAGTCGTCGAAGGCGTCGGCGACCCCTCGTACCTCGCCGTCCACCCCTCCGGCCGCACCCTGTACGCGGTGAACGAACGCGATCCCGGCGCCGTGACCGCCGTGCGGCTCGATGAGGGCGGCGCCCACCAGGTGATCGGCAGCCGCTCCACCGGCGGGCCCGGGCCCTGCCAGCTGTCCGTGCACCCGTCCGGACGGTGGCTGCTCAGCGCCGACTACGGCTCCGGCAGCGTCGCCGTCCATCCGCTCGCCGCCTCCGGCGCGCCGGGTGAGCGTACGGACCTGGTCACCCACGCCGATCCGCCGCCCGGCCCCGGTCAACAAGGGCCGCACGCACACCAGATCGTCACCAGCCCCGACGGCGGGCACGTGCTCGCCGTCGACCTGGGGACCGACACCGTCTACACCTACCGCCTCGACACCCGGGCGGGCACGCTCACCGAGGTGTCGCGGACGACGCTGCGGCCCGGCGCGGGTCCACGGCACCTCACCTTCCACCCCTCGGGCCGGTACGCCTACGTGGCGAACGAGCTCGACAACACCGTCGTGGTCTGCGCCTACGACCCGCGGACCGGCAGGCTCCGGCCGGGTGCGCCGCAGCCCACCGGCACCGGCTCCGGCACCAACTACCCCGCCCAGTTCGCGGTGACCGGCGACGGCGGGTACGCGTACCTCGCCAACAGGGGGCACAACAGCCTGACCCGGTACGCCGTCGAGGCCGGCGGGTCGCGCCTGCGCCTGCTCGACACCGTGCCCGTCGGAGGCGACTTCCCCCGGCACATCGCCCTCTCGCCGTCCGGCGGGCTGCTGTTTGCGGCGAACCAGCGCTCGAGCACTGTGACGGCCTTTCATGTCGACCGGAGCACGGGCGGACTCCGCCCGGCCGGACCGGCGTTCAGGTCGCCGGTCGCGGTGTACGCGCTGCCGCTTTAGCGGCGTACGGGCGGGGCGGGGCGGCCGAGGGGCCGACCCCGCCGCGGGCCGCGGCGGGCGCTGCCGCCCGGCTCCAGGTCACCGGGGCTGGAGCAGGTCCCACTTGTTGCCGTAGAGGTCCTCGAAGACGGCCACCGAGCCGTACGCCTCGTGCCGCGGTTCCTCGAGGAAGCGCACACCCGCCGCCGTCATCCGGGCGTGGTCGCGCGCGAAGTCGTCCGTGTGCAGGAAGAAGCCCACCCGACCGCCGGTCTGCGCCCCGACGCTCGCGCGCTGCCCCTCGTCGCCGGCGCGGGCCAGCAGGAGGCCCGTGCCGGTCCCGGAACCCGCCGGGCGGACCACCACCCAGCGGCTGCCGTCCCCCCGGTCGGTGTCCTCGACCAGGTGGAATCCCAGTGCGTCGGTGTAGAAGGCGATGGCCTCGTCGTAGTCGCGGACGACGAGCGTGATCAGGGCGATGTTCGGCATGCGTCAAGGTTATACGTATGACTGGCCACAATGGGCGGCATGCCCGCCCTGCCGCACCACCTCGTCGAGCGCGCCCGCTCCCTCGCCGTACCGGGACGCCGGCGCCTCCTCGGGATCGCAGGGGCGCCCGGCGCCGGGAAATCCACCCTCGCCGGCCGGATCGTCGAAGCGCTCGACGGCCTCGCCGTCCTCGTCCCCATGGACGGCTTCCACCTCGCCCAGCAAGAACTGCGGCGTCTCGGCCGCGAACACCGCAAAGGCGCCCCCGACACCTTCGACGCCGCCGGGTACGCCGCACTGCTCGGCAGGCTGCGCGCCCCCGACCCGGACGCCGTCGTCTACGCGCCCGCCTTCGACCGGACACTGGAGGAACCGGTGGCCGCGAGCATCCCCGTGGCCCCGGCGGTGCCGCTCGTCGTCACCGAAGGCAACTACCTGCTGCACGACGAAGGGCCCTGGGCACGGGTCCGGCCCCTCCTCGACGAGGTGTGGTTCCTCGAGCTCGACCAGGAGGAGCGGCTGCGCCGGCTGGTCGACCGGCATGTGCGCTTCGGGAAGGAACGCCCGTTCGCCGAGCGCTGGGTCCACGACTCCGACGAACCCAACGCACGACTGATCGGCCACGGCCGTGACCGGGCCGATCTCGTCGTGCCGATGAAGTGATCGAAAGGGGGAGCCCCGCAGTTCACCCGGGGTCGGTACGCTCGAATCAGTGACAGGCGAGCGGAGGGCGGTTGACGTGGGGTTGTTCCGGCGAGGGCCGAAGCGTGACGGACGCGATGCGCCCCGGGACCCCGAGTTCTCCTTCTTCTCCGCCGACGAGGGGGCGAGGTTCCGCGCCCAGGTCCGCGAGGCGTTCGCCGAGCAGGGCCTCGAGGTGACCGTCTACACCGACATGGTGTCCGACAGCGCCGGCCGGCAGTTCGGCCTCGGCAACCTCGCCGCCGTGTGCCACAACGACGAACGCGGACCCCGCGTGTGGCCCGAACTGATTCACCAGCACGTCGGCATGGTGCTGCGCACCATGGACGCGCCGTCCGCGCTGGAGACCCTGCCCGCCGAACAGATCCGCGCCCAGCTCTACCCCCGTGTCGTCGGCGCCGAGGGACTCGACCCGCGGAGCTTCGCGTACGCCCGCACCGTCGCCCCCGGCCTGTACGAGATCCTCGCGCTCGACCTCCCCGAGAGCGTCATGATGCTCACCGACGAGGCGCTCGAACCCCTCGGCGACCTGCCCTATCTGCGCGACCAGGCGCTTTACAACCTCCGTGGACTGCCCGTCGAGGCGCACGAGACCGTCAAGGACTCCGAGGGCATGCGCTTCGAGGTCGTGCTCGGTGACTCCTTCTACACGGCGAGCCGGGTCCTGACCCTGGAGACGCTGGTACGGCAGGTCACCGGGGAGGAGCTGACCGCGGACGGCGCCCTGGTGGCCATGCCCTTCCGGCACCAGCTTGCCTTCCACGCCATCCACGACACCGGCCTGCTCCCCGCCCTCAACGCGATGGCCGCCTTCGCAGCCACGGGGTACGAGGACACGCCCGGCGCCATCAGCCCCTACGTCTACTGGTGGCACGGCGGCACGCTCACCCAGCTGAGCGACCGCGACGAGGACGGCGAGGGTCTGCAGATCATGATCGGCGAGGAGTTCCAGGAACTGCTCGAGCGGCTCGTCGCCAAGGAGGAACGGCCCCCCGGCGACGAGAACTGAGCCGGGCCGGCCACGCCGGCGACCGGGTCACTCATGTCGGTGATTCCAGGGGCGCCCGCGCAGGTCACAGGCGTGTTCTCCGGCAGGGTTGGCGGATGCGCACTCCCCGGATCCTGGCCTCCCTCGCTCTTCTCCTGCTCGGTGTGACCGGCTGCGTGGCCGTGCCGACGGCCCCACGGCCCGCACCGGCGCCGAGCCTGGCCCCGGCCGGCGACCGGTCGCCGGCGCCCGTCGTGCCGGGCCGCGTCGTCCAGCCGTCGGCGCGCGAGGCACTGGCCTCCACCGGTCCGGAGGAGCGCCCGAAGGGCAAGGCGAAGGAGCGGGGCGGTCCGAAGGCTCAGGGGGAGGGCAGGAAGGCGGCGGAGGAGCCCGTCCGGCGGTTGCGGCCGCGGCGCCCCGCCGCGGGCCCCGCGCGTGCCGTCCCCGTGCGGCCCGAGCGCCGCGCCGCCGCACCCGAGCGGCGGACGCAGCGCCCGGCGCCCCGTCCCCGGCCGCCGCGGCCCCGCACGAGCTACGACATGCGCAGCCTGTGCGAGGCCTCCGACGGGGTGACGCACGCCGATGTCACCGCCCTGTGCCGCAGCTCGTACGGCTCCGGCCGGCGCTGACGGTGCCGCTTGCCGCTGCCGCACGGATGGACCCCGGCGGCCCGGCACGGTCGAGCGCGACGGCCTTCAGGAGTCGGCGAGTACCGCACAGCTCTGCGGCGGCAGGTGCAGCACCCCGTCCCCCTCCGGCGGGACGACGTCGCCCCACGCCGCCGCGATCCGGCCGCCGCCGCCCAGCGGGATGGCGGCGGTCTCCTTGGCGAAATTGACCGCCACCCGCAGATCGCCCCGCCGGTACGCCAGCCATCGGGCCTGCTCGTCGAAGGCCACCTTCACCGCCGCCAGGTCCGGGTCCGACAGATCCGGCAGCGCGCGGCGCATGGCGATCAGTTCGCGGTACCACTCCAGGAGCCGGACGTGCGGCTCCCGCTCCCGCTCCGACCGGTCCAGGCACGAACGCTCCCGGGTGGCCGGGTCCTGCGGGTCCGGCACCTGCTCGGCCGACCAGCCGTGCGCCGCGAACTCCCTCCGCCTGCCCGCCCGTACGGCCTCCGCGAGCTCCGGGTCGGTGTGGTCGGTGAAGTACTGCCAGGGCGTCGAGGCGCCCCACTCCTCGCCCATGAAGAGCATGGGCGTGTACGGGCCCGTGAGCACCAGTACCGCCGCGCAGGCCAGCAGGCCGGGGGAGAGGGTGGCGGAAAGGCGGTCGCCGAGAGCCCTGTTGCCGATCTGGTCGTGCGTCTGCGCGTATCCGAGGAAACGGTGCGCGGGCGTATTGACCACGTCGACCGGGCGCCCGTGCGTCCGGCCGCGGAAGGCCGAGTACGTGCCGTCGTGGAAGAAGCCGCGGGTCAGTGTCTTCGCCAGCGCGGCCATCGGCGCACGGGCGAAGTCCGCGTAGTAGCCCTGCGACTCGCCCGTCAGAGCGGTGTGCAGGGCGTGGTGGAAGTCGTCGTTCCACTGGGCGTGCAGCCCGATGCCGCCCTGCGTGCGCGGCGTCGTCGTCCGCGGGTCGCACCGGTCCGACTCGGCGATCAGGAACAGCGGGCGGCCGAGGTCCCCGGCGAGCCCGTCGACGGCGGCGGACAGCTCCTCGAGGAACGTCAGCGCCCGGTCGTCGGCCAGCGCGTGCACCGCGTCCAGCCGCAGCCCGTCGAGACGGTAGTCGCGCAGCCAGGCCAGGGCGCTGCCCAGCAGATAGGCGCGCACCTCGTCCGAGCCGGGTGCGTCCAGATTGACCGCGGAACCCCACGGAGTGTGGTGGGTGTCGGTGAAGTACGGGCCGAACGCGGGCAGATGATTGCCGGACGGGCCCAGGTGGTTGTGCACCACGTCGAGGACCACGCCGAGACCGTGCCCGTGTGCGGCGTCGACGAAGCGCTTGAGCGCCTCCGGCCCGCCGTAGGGCTCGTGGACCGCCCAGGGCGACACCCCGTCGTAACCCCAGCCGTGGACACCGGGGAAGGAGCACAGCGGCATCAGTTCCACATGCGTGACGCCCAGCTCGGCCAGCTCGCCCAGCTTCTCCGCGGCGGCGTCGAGCGTCCCCTCTGTGGTGTACGTGCCGATGTGCAGCTCGTACAGGACCGCGCCCTCCAGTCCGCGCCCCGGCCAGTCCCGCCGCCAGCCGTACCGGTCCTGGTCGAAGACCGCGCTGGGGCCGTCCGGGCCGTCGGGCTGGCGGCGGGAGCGGGGGTCCGGCCGTACGGGGCCCCCGTCCAGCGAGAAGCCGTAGCGCGCCCCGTCCTCCGCCGGCGCCTCCGCGACCCACCATCCGTCCCGCCCCTGCGCGCGCTCCATCGGGTGCTCGGCACCCTCCAGCCACAGAGTGACCCGCTCCTCGGCGTTCGGCGCCCACACCTCGAACAGCAGCACTGGCGTCCCCTCGTCGTCGATGGCCATCGACCCATGTTCCGTCCCCACATCCTGGCAAGACCAAGGTCTTCAGGCGGTGTGCTTGGGCCATTAAGGTCACGAACCATGTCGATGCCGCAGGAACCGATGGAGCCGATGGAGCCGATGCCCGCCTTTCCGCCCGGCTTCCTGTGGGGAGCCTCGGCGTCCGCCTTCCAGACCGAAGGCGCGGCCGACGCCGACGGCAAGGGACCGTCCGGCTGGGACGCCTTCGCCGCCCGGGGCCGTATCAAGGACGGCTCCGACGCCGCCCGCGGCACCGGCTTCCACGAGCGCTACCGCGAGGACGTCGCCCTGCTCGCCGGGCTGGGAGCGGACGCGTTCCGCTTCTCGGTGAGCTGGCCGCGGGTCGTGCCCGGCGGCAGCGGTCCGGTCAACGCGCGGGGCCTCGACTTCTACGACCGGCTCGTCGACGAACTCTGCGCCCACGGCATCACCCCGGCACCCACCCTCTACCACTGGGACACCCCGCTCCCGCTCGAGGAGGCCGGCGGCTGGCTCCGGCGGGACACGGCCCTGCGGTTCGCCGACTACGCCTCGGCCGTCGCACAGCGGCTCGCCGATCGCGTCCCCTTGTGGATGACCCTGAACGAACCGGCCGAGGTCACCCTCCTCGGTTACGCGCTCGGCGAGCACGCCCCCGGGAAGCAACTGCTCTTCGACGCGCTGCCGGCCGCCCACCACCAACTGCTCGCCCACGGGCTCGCCGTGACGGCCCTGCGGGCCGCCGGAGCGCGGAGCGTCGGGCTCGCCGTCTCCCACTCGCCGGTGTGGACGGCCGGGGACACCGAGGAGGACCGATTCGCCGCCGAGCTGTACGACACGATCACCAACCGGCTGTTCGCCGATCCGCTCCTCACCGGCGCCTATCCCGACGAGAACTTCGCGTCACTGATGCCCGGTCCGGTCGCCGACGATCTCACCGTCATCGCCCAGCCGCTCGACTTCTACGGCGTGAACTACTACCACCCGATGCTCGTCGGCGCCCCCGCCGACGACGCCCCGGGCGGCTTCGCGGGAGTGGGCATGCCCGCCGGACTCCCCTTCGGGCTGCGGGACATCGACTGCGAGGAACGCACCGACTTCGGCTGGCCCGTCGTCCCCGACGGACTGCGGGAACTGCTCGGGTCACTCGGCGGACGCTACGGCGACCGGCTGCCGCCCGTGATCATCACGGAGAACGGCTGCTCCTACGACGGCCTCGACGACCGGCGCCGCATCGCCTTCCTCGACGCCCACCTGCGCTCCCTGCACCGGGCCATGGGCGAGGGGGCCGATGTCCGCGGCTACTTCACCTGGTCGCTCACCGACAACATCGAGTGGGTCGAGGGTGCGTCCCGGCGCTTCGGTCTCGTCCACATCGACTACGAGACGCTGCGGCGCACGCCGAAGGCGTCCTACCACTGGTACCGGGACATGATCGCCGCGCAGAAGGGCGAGCCGGACCACTGACCGTCCCCGCAGGGGCGCCCGCGACGCGGACACCCCTGCGGCGCGTGGTCAGTTCCGGGGCGCGGGCACGAAGTGCACCCGTTCCTGGACGACCGGGTGGCCGGCCTTGGTGAAGTTCGCGGCCATGGGGAAGTTCCCCTGGTCGGTGGCACCGGCGATGAACTCGGCGCCCTGTTCCGCGAGGAAGTGCGTGCACTCCGCCAGCAGGTCGTACGCGTATCCGTGGCCGCGGTGCTCCGGTACCACCCCGATGAAGCCGACGCACGGCCCCGACGGATTGCGTGCGGGGATGTGGATGCCCACCAGGTCGCCGTCCGGGGTGTGGGCGACCTGCCACCATTCACGGGGGGACGGGCACCAGTTGAAGAAGTCCATCTCCTCCCGCGCGGCCTTGTCGAGGCCGCCTTCCGCGACCGCCCGCAGCGCGTGGGCGTCCAGCGTCACGGAGTGGATGCGGCGCAGCGCGTCGAAGAACACGGCGTCGTCCGGCTCCGGGCGGAACACCAGCCGCCCGGGCCGCTCCGGCAGCCCGCATCCGGGCGTCCACCGGTACTGGTACCGCTCGACCAGCACCTCCATGCCGGCGGCCTTCGCCGCCCTCATACGGGCCTCACCGGCCGCGCGGACGGCCGCGTCGTCGCGCCAGCCGGCGGGGAGGATCAGTTCGTACTCGACCTGGAAGGGGGAGGTGCGCAGCAGTTCGGCGCCCGACTCCTCCTCGCCCTCCGCGACGTCGAACCAGTTGACGTTGACGGGTGACGTGTCGTCGGGGCCGCCCCACCAGGCGGCCCTGGCGACCACCTTGCCGTCACGCAGTGCCACCCGCTTCCAGTCGGGGCGGTGCGTCGCGCGGGAGAGGGCCCGGCCCACGCCGAGCGGGTCGGGCAGGGTGTCGAAGAGATGTGCGTCGCTCTCACCGAGCGCGCGGATGACCGTGTCGGTCATGAGGATGTCCTCCGGAAGAGATGCTTGCGCGCTCCCGGTCAGACTGCGGACGCCGGGCGGACGGGGCGGGAGCGCGGGAACGGTGTGGTGTACACGGCACTCGCCTCCTTCCGTCGTTTGTGGCGTGATCGTCACAATAGGGGGCCGGCCGGCGGCCCGTCCAGCTCTTTCCGGCACGCGCCAGGGGCGGAACCGGCCGCCACTGTGCCGGAATTGATGCTTCCGTGCAGGTCAGGGCGGGCTCGGAAACCGCTTCGTCTGGACACCTCGGGGCCTTCGGGCCGACAATCTGGAACGTGACGTCCTCCTTCGAGTCCAACACGTACCCCGCGCGGCTCTCCGATGCCGAGCGTGAGCGTGTCCTCGACGTGCTGAGAGAGGGCGCGGCCCAGGGCAGGCTGTCGCACGAGACGTTCGTGCAACGCATGGAACTGGCCTTCGCCGCACGCCGCACCGAGGAACTGGACGCCCTCACCGCCGACCTGGTCGACAAGGGCCGCTGGTCGCGCCGGCTCTACCGCGCGGTCGGCAAGGTCTCCGCGTTCTCCGTCCGGCTGCGCCGGGCCTGGCAGGCGGAGAAGCTGCCGCCGCTGCTCCTGCCCGAGCCCGGCCCCTATCCGCTCCGGATCGGCCGTGACCCGGCCAACGGCCTGCGGCTCAGCCACGACACCGTCTCGCGCCTGCACGCGGAACTGAGCCACCAGGGCACCATGTGGGTTCTGCGCGACCTCGGCTCGACGAACGGCACCACGGTCAACGGCCGCCGGGTGACCGGCTCGATCGTCGTCAACGACGGGGACATGGTGGGCTTCGGCAGCGTCAGCTACCGCCTCACCGCCCGCTGACCCCGCGGCCCCACCACCGGCCCTACTGCTGGTGCAGTGCGCGGCCCGCGAGCGTCAGGAACGCCTCGCCGACCGCCTCCGACAGGGTCGGATGCGGGTGGATGTGGGCGGCGACGTCGGAGGGTTCCGCGTCCCAGCCGACGATCAGCTGGCTCTCGGCGATCATCTCGGAGACGTGCGGGCCCACGAGATGGACGCCGAGCACCCGGCCGCCGCGCTCGGCGACGATCTTCACCATCCCGCCCTGCCCGTGCACCATGGCCTTGGCGACCGCCGTCAGCGGCATCGTGTTGACGTCCACCTCGAAGCCGGCGGCCCGGGCCTCCGCCTCGCCCAGTCCCACGGAAGCCGTCTGCGGCGAGGAGTACGTGACCCGGGGGACGGCCGCGTAGTCCACGGGCCGCGTGGGGAGACCGGCGAGCGCCTCAGCCACCAACAGGCCCTCCGCGAACGACGCGTGCGCGAGACCGGGCGACGGCGGCGGCAGCAGGTCGCCCACCACATGGATCCCCGGGACCGCCGTCTCCAGGCGTGAGAAGTCGGCAGGGGCGACATGGCCGCGCGCGTCCGTCGTCAGACCGGCACCGGCCAGTCCGAGGCCGTCAGTCACCGGCTCGCGTCCCACCGCGACCAGCAGCCGCTCCGCCTCCACCGTGCGCGTCTCGCCGCGTGCGGTCCGTACCGTCGCCCGTACCCCGTCCTCCAGCACGGCCGTCTCGAGCAGCCGGGCGCCGGTCTGCACATCGATGCCGCGCTTCTTCAGACCACGCGTCAGATGGCGCGACACATCGGCGTCCTCCAGCGGGACCAGCCGTTCCGCCGCCTCCACGAGCACCACCGCCGCGCCCATGGAGCGGTGGAAGGACGCGTACTCGACCCCGATCGCCCCGCCGCCGAGCACCAGCACCGACCGTGGCAGCCCCGGTGCGAACAGGGCGTCGTCGCTGGTGACCACGCGCCGCCCGTCCGGCGCGAGACCGGGCAGGGTACGCGGCCTGGAGCCGGTCGCGAGCACGAGGCCGCGGCGCGCGGTCACCTCCCCGTGCCCCTCCACCCGCACGTTCCGCGTGCCCGTCAACCGCGCGGCTCCGAACAGCACTTCGACCCCGGCGTGTGACAGATGGCCCGCCACGCCACGGTGGTTGCGGGACACGATGTCGTCCCTCGTCGCCACCAGAGCCTGCCAGTCGACGGAATCGACACTCGCCTTGACGCCCCAGCGTTCCCTGGCCTCCGCGATCCCGTCGACCAGTTCGGCGGCGTGCAGCATCGCCTTGCTGGGGATGCAGCCTCGGTGCAGGCAGGTGCCGCCCACCTTGTCGCGCTCCGCGAGCACGACCTCCAGACCGAGGGCCGCCGCCCGCAGCGCGGTCGAATAGCCGCCGGTCCCTCCGCCGATCACGATCACGTCGGTCTCACGGGTCTGTGTCATGGCTCCCACTGTCCGTTCCGCCCTTGCCATGAGTCCAAGGCAATGTTCTTGTGACATCGATGCACAGCGTCTATGGGAGACCGTGAGGGCTGTGTGCGGCGCCCGTTTCACAGCGTCTATGGAGGACGGCGTGAGCCTTCGGCAGATGGAGTACTTCCTCACCGTCGTCGAGGAGTCCTCCTTCACCCGTGCCGCCGAACTGCTGCACGTCACGCAGCCCGCCCTGTCGCACCAGATCAAGGCGCTCGAACGGTCCGTCGGCGGAGAGCTGCTGGAACGGCTGCCACGAGGAGTCCGGCTGACCCAGATGGGCCGGGCCTACCTGCCGCACGCCGAACTCGCCGTCCGCAGCGCCGCCCAGGCGCGACGCGCGGCCAGGGCGGCGGCGGGGGCGGAGGGCGGCGAACTGCACATCGCCGCGCTCCACGCGGTCGCGGTCGGCGTGCTCCCCGACCTGTTCGCCCGCTGGCGGCGCGAACACCCCGGCGTGGCGCTCGTCCTCCACGAATACGGCACGACCGAGGCCCTGGAGGAGCAGATCGAACGCGGCACCGCCGACCTCGCGGTGGGGCCCGCGCCACGGCACTGGCCGGGCCCGGTCGTCCCGTTCGACGAGGAGGAGATCGTGCTCGTCGTCCCCTTCGACGACGGCCTCGCGGGCCGCGCCTCCGTCCGACTCGAGGAACTTGCGGACCACACGTGGGTGCGCTGCGCGATGGAGCCGGAGGTGGAGGGCATGCGGTTCCTCGACTGGGCCTGCGGAAAGGCCGGCTTCCGGCCCCGCACGGCGGTGTGGACCCAGCACACCTCCTCCGCGGTACGGATGGCGGCGGCCGGGGTGGGGGTCGCTGCCGCGCCGGTGCACGTGGTGCGCGGAGCGGTGGGGGAGGACTGTGTGGTCCTCCCCGCGGACCCGCCGTGGCGGCGGGCACTGACGGTGTTCTCGCGGGTGGAACCGACGGGTGCGGCCGCGGCGTTCGTCGACCTGCTGACGGGCGGGCCCGCCGCGGGGGACGGGCCCGCGCGTCGGACTGCTACCGCACGCCGCCTTCCCGTACCAGCAGGGCCACCGGCCGGCGCGTGAACAGGTCGGACACGCGGACCGGGCCGCCGGTGAACTCCCGCTCCGGGGACAGGACGTCCGCCCACCGGCCCGCCGGCAGCGCCAGTTCCGTGTCCCGCCAGCCGCCCTCGCGCTCCAGCCGCAGCGACAGGCGCGTCACCGCCGTGACCACCTCGCCCGAGCGGCAGAACGCCACACAGTGGTCCGCCGCCGGCCCCTGTGCCGTGAGCGGGGTGTACGTCCCGGACGCGCCGAACACCTCGGGAGCTGCGCGACGCAGCCGCAGGGCCGCCGTGGTGAGCGCCATCTTCTCCGCGTCGAGCCCGTCAGGGGGCGGACCGCCGAACTCCACCGGGCGGCGGTTGTCCGGGTCGACCAGTGCCAGGAACTCACGCTCGGAGCCCTGGTAGACGTCCGGCACTCCCGGCATCGTCAGATGCAGCAGCGTCGCGCCGAGCACGTTCGCCCGCGCATAGGGGGCCAGCTCGTGGACGAACCGGGCGACGGAGTGCTGCGCCTGTCCCGCCGGACCGGCGTCGACGAACGCGGAGACCGCCTTCTCGTACGCCGCGTCCGGCTCCGTCCAGCTGGTCCGGAGCCCCGCCTCCCGCACGGCCTTGAGGAGCGCCGTCTCCAGGCGGCCGGCGTCGGGAACGGTGAAGCCGACCGCCGTCTGCCACACCGTCCACGCCACCAGCGGGTCGGGCGCGGTGCCGCCGGGCAGGCCCTCCGCCTCCTCGGTGATCTGCGCGAGGAAGTCGGCCCAGCGCTCCGGGCATTCGGAGAGCACCGCGACGCGCGCCCGGACGTCCGCGCTCCGCTTGGTGTCGTGCGTGGTCAGTACGGTGCCGGTCGCGGGCCGGTCGCGGACGAGCCCCGCGCAGTACGCGTGGAAGGCGTCGGGAGCGACCGCCGGATCGCCGGGGTCACCGCCGACCTCGTTCGCGGAGAGCAGCGGCCCGTACCGGTAGAACGCCTTGTCCTCGACGGACTTCGCCCGCAGCGCCGACGCCGTCTGGGCGAAGCGGGTGCGGAACGCCTCATGGACCGGTCCCGAGCCGAGACGTCCGAGGGCCAGGTCCCTGACCACGTCCACGGCCGCCGCCTCCTCCGGCACGGTGAACGTCTCCCTCGCGCCGGCCGCGGCCTCCTCCGTCAGCGCCGCCTCGTCCCCGACGCCGTACGGGCGGTAGACGGGAACGCGGACGAGCAGCTCCCGGACGGCCTTCCGCAGCGCCCACGGCGCGTGATCGCGCAGCCGGGGCCCGGCCGCGCACACCAGGCCGGCGAGGCGGACGAGTATCGCCGTCTCCGCCGCCAGCTCACGGGTCACGACCTCGTACGCGGCGTGCCGCTGCGTCGCCTCCCAGCGGCCGCCGAGCTCCTCGGACGCCTCGGTGAACTGCTGGTGGTCCGCGGCGAGTTCGGCGGCGCCCACCGGATCGGTGAACACGCCGTCGATCTTCCGCAGGGCGTCGTACCCGGTCGTCCCGGCGACGGCCCAGCCCGCCGGCAGCGGTTCGTCGCCGGTGAGGATCTTCTCCACGACGATCCAGCAGTCCCCGCCGGTCGCCTCGTCGAGCCGCCGCAGATATCCCTCCGGGTCCGCGACCCCGTCCGGGTGGTCGACCCGCAGGCCGTCGACCACACCGTCCCGCACCAGCTCCACGATCTTGGCGTGCGTCGCGTCGAACACCTCCGGGTCCTCGACGCGGACGCCTATCAGCTCGGAGACGGTGAAGAACCGGCGGTAGTTGAGCTCGGTGCGGGCCAGCCGCCACCAGCACAGGCGGTACCACTGGGCGTCGAGCAGTTCGGCCGGCGGCAGGTGGCCGGTCGTCCCCCGCAGCGGGAAGCGCTGCTCGCCGTAGTGCAGGACCTCGCCCTCGACGTGCATCTTGTCCATCTCGTCGCCGACGCGCCCCGCGAGCACCGGGAGCAGGATCTTCCCGTCACCCGCCTCCCAGTCGATGTCGAACCAGCGCGCGAACGGCGACCTCGGCCCCTCGCGCAGCACCTCCCAGAGCGCCCGGTTGTGGCGCGGCACAGCGGCCATGTGGTTGGGGACGATGTCGAGGACGATCCCGAGGCCGTGTTCCCTCGCCGTACGGGACAGCGCCCGCAGGCCCGCCTCGCCGCCCAGCTCCTCGCGGATCCGGCTGTGGTCGACCACGTCGTAGCCGTGCGTCGAACCGGGCACCGCCTCCAGCACCGGCGACAGATGCAGATGGGAGACGCCGAGCGCGGCTATGTGCGGCACGGCAGCGGCGGCGGCCGAGAACGGGAAACCGGGCTGGAGCTGGAGCCGGTACGTGGCGGTGGGCGTCATGCGAACATACGTACCCGGCCGGAGGGGTTCCTGCGCCCGGCCCCGGGGGTGGTGTCGGCCGATCGGGTGAACTGCGGACCTGTGCGGGCGCGCCGTCGGGCCGGCGCTCGTGCGGCGTGCTCGGCGACGCGGGCGGGTGCGCCGGCGGCGGCGCGGGCGGGTGCGCCGGCGGCGGCGCGGGTGTGTCGTGCCCGCCCGCCGCCGTACCCCTGCCTAGGCGGGCCGTCGCAGCACCGTCATGCTCCGGCCGACCAGCCGCAGCTCGTCGCCCGCGGACACCATCGGGCCGTTGCCCGGCGGGACCCCCACCTTGCTCGCCGTGTCGACGACCACCTGCCACTCCTCGCCGTGGCTCACGGGCACCGTGAAGTCCAGCTCCTCCGCGCTCGCGTTGAACATCAGCAGGAACGAGTCGTCGGAGATCCGCTCGCCCCGCGGCCCCGGCTCGGAGATCGCGTGGCCGTTGAGGAAGACGGACAGCGCCTTGGCGTGCGCTGCCTGCCAGTCCCTGGCGACCATCTCGTCGCCCTGCGGGGTGAACCAGGCGATGTCGGTCAGCTCGTCGTGCGTCCCCTCCACCGGCCGGCCGTGGAAGAACCGGCGCCGCCGGAAGACGGGGTGGTCGCGCCGCAGCCACACCATCGTCTTGGTGAAGGCCAGGAGCGACCCCTCCTCGTCCTCGCCCGGCTCCGGCCAGTGGACCCAGGCGATCTCGTTGTCCTGGCAGTAGGCGTTGTTGTTGCCGCCCTGGGTGCGCCCGAACTCGTCGCCGTGGCTGAGCATCGGCACGCCCTGCGACAGCATCAGCGTCGCGATGAAGTTGCGCATCTGCCGCTCGCGCAGCTCCAGCACACCCTCGTCGTCGGTCTCGCCCTCCGCGCCGCAGTTCCACGACCGGTTGTGGCTCTCGCCGTCGCGGTTGTTCTCGCCGTTGGCCTCGTTGTGCTTGTCGTTGTAGGAGACCAGGTCGTGCAGGGTGAAGCCGTCGTGGCAGGTGGTGAAGTTGATCGAGGCCAGCGGGCGCCGGCCGTCGTCCTGGTACAGGTCGGAGGAGCCGGTCAGCCGCGACGCGAACTCGGCGAGCGTCCGCGGCTCGCCCCGCCACAGGTCGCGCACGCAGTCGCGGTACTTGCCGTTCCACTCGGTCCACAGCGGCGGGAAGTTCCCGACCTGGTAGCCGCCCTCGCCCACGTCCCAAGGCTCCGCGATCAGCTTCACCTGGCTGACCACCGGGTCCTGCTGGACCAGGTCGAAGAACGACGACAGCCGGTCCACCTCGTGGAACTGGCGGGCGAGCGTCGCGGCGAGGTCGAAGCGGAACCCGTCGACGTGCATCTCGGTCACCCAGTAGCGCAGCGAGTCCATGATCAGCTGGAGCACATGGGGACTGCGCATCAGCAGCGAGTTCCCGGTGCCGGTGGTGTCCATGTAGTACCGGCGGTCGTCCTCCATGAGCCGGTAGTACGACTCGTTGTCCAGGCCGCGGAAGGAGAGGGTGGGGCCGAGGTGGTTGCCTTCCGCGGTGTGGTTGTAGACCACGTCGAGGATGACTTCGATGCCCGCCTGGTGCAGGGCGCGCACGGCCTGCTTGAACTCGAGGACCTGCTCGCCGCGGTCGCCCCAGGAGGCGTAGGAGTTGTGGGGGGCGAAGAAGCCGATGGTGTTGTAGCCCCAGTAGTTGTTCAGCCCGGCGTCGACCAGCCGGTGGTCGTTCACGAACTGGTGCACCGGCATCAACTCGAGTGCGGTGACGCCCAGTTCCGTCAGATGCGAGATGACGGCGGGGTGCGCCAGCCCGGCGTAGGTGCCGCGGAGCTCGGGCGGCAGCTCGGGGTGGAGCATGGTCAGGCCCTTCACATGGGCCTCGTAGATCACCGTCCGGTGGTAGTCGGTGCGCGGCAGCCGGTCGTCACCCCAGTCGAAGTACGGGTTGACCACCACCGACGTCATGGTGTGCGGTGCGGAGTCGAGGTCGTTGCGCGAGTCGGGCCGGCCGAAGTGATAGCCGTAGACCGACTCGTTCCACTCGATGGAGCCACTGATCGCACGCGCGTACGGATCGAGCAGTAGTTTCGCGGAGTTGCAGCGCTGCCCGCGCGCCGGCTCGTACGGGCCGTGGACCCGGAAGCCGTAGCGCTGGCCGGGCATGATGCCCGGGAGATACGCGTGCCGCACAAAGGCATCGGTCTCCCGCAGCTCGACGGCCGTCTCCGAACCGTCGTCGTGCAGCAGACACAGCTCGATCCGGTGTGCGGCCTCCGAGTGCACCGCGAAGTTCGTGCCGGCGCCGTCGTACGTCGCGCCGAGGGGATACGCCTGTCCCGGCCAGACCTGCATAGATTCGACTCTTCCATTTCTGATCCGGGTAATGGGAGCTACTCGGACAAGATCCTCCCGCAAAGTGGGGCAAGCTCCTAGGACTTCGTACCCTCCTACCGGGTGACCGCTCGGAACAAGGACCGAAAAAGGCGGGGAGATGAGCCGATCGGGGGCCCCGCCGGGCCCGGCCGGCGGCGGGAATACACTCCGGCCCATGAAGACCGCGACTGCTGCCGTTGTCCAGGACCTCGCGCCGAGCGGCGTACTGCGGGCCTCCATCAACCTGGGGAACCCGGTACTGGCCAGGGGCACGCCCGACGGGCCGACCGGAGTCACCGTCGACCTCGCACGCGAGATCGGCGCCCGGCTCGGCGTACCGGTGGAACTGCTCTGCTTCGACGCGGCCCGGAAGTCGTACCGGGCCATGGCCGAGGGACACGCCGATCTCTGCTTCCTGGCCGTCGACCCCGCCCGTGAGGCCGAGGTCGCCTTCACGGCACCGTATGTACTCATCGAAGGTGTGTTTGCGGTGCCCGGCGACTCGGAGCTCACCACGGCCGCCGATGTCGACCGGCCCGGCGTGCGGATCGGGGTGAAGGAGGGATCCGCCTACGACCTCTTCCTCTCCCGCACCCTCCGGCACGCGAGCGTCGTCCGGGGGAAGGACGGGATCGACGAGTTCCGCGCCCAGGGCCTGGAGGCCGCCGCCGGCATCAGGCAGCCGATGACCGAATTCGTCGCCGCCCACCCCGGATTCCGGCTGGTCGACGGCAGGTTCATGGAGATCGGGCAGGCGGTCGGCACCACCAGGAACCGCCGGCCGGAGACCGTCGGCTACCTCCGGGACGTCGTCGAGGAGTTGAAGGCCGGTGGCTTCGTCGCCGAGGCACTGAGGCGCGCCGACCAGCCCGACGACCTGGTCGCTCCACCCGGGTAGACACGGGTCTGTGAGGGGCCGGTGAACGTCAACGCTATGAATCCCCTCACTCCGGGAAGCCGGCTTCGAAGGGAACCAGGCGCATTGTTACGTGAGTTGGGGAATCTGCCGACGGATCCGGCTGCACCGGCTCCGGCGGCCGGAGTAGGCTTCCTTGATCGTTCAAGGGGGCAGGGAAGGCGGTGCGTGGGTGAGCTCGGGAGGGCTGGAGCTACCCCCCGGTGACACGGGTCACGAGGGGGGAGACTCCGCCGAGGTCCCGCCAGGAGCGGTCTCGCTCGCGCGGCCGATGGAGATCGGGGCGGAACTGGACTGGGGCGCGGACGCCTGGAGTGAGGTACGCACACGTGCCCAGCGGGCCGGGCGCGCCTACATCTGGCTGAATCTGGTGGAACAGCGGCTGCGGGCGGTGGTCGCCGCCGTGCTGCGTCCGATCTACGAGCCGGTGCACGGCGACGACTGGGTCGTCGCCGCGGCCGGCCCGGCCGGTCAGGAATGGGTGCAGCGGGCCGTCGCGGTCCGGGAGGTCTCCCGCCGCAAGGGCTATCTGCTGGACCCGGCGGACGACAACGTGCTGTCCTTCCTCACGCTGCCGCAGCTGCGCGAGCTGATGGTCCAGCACTGGCCCTGCTTCGAGCCGTACTTCGACGACCGGCGCGATGTCGAGCTGGCGCTCGACGAACTCGAGGTCGCCAGGAACGTCGTCTCCCGCAACCGCGCGCTCAACGAGGCCGTGCTCGCCCAGGCCGAGCGCGCCTCGTCCCGGCTGCTGGAGATACTCGGCAACGGCGCCGGGGTCCCCTCCGCCGAGCGGCTCCGCGTCGACGCGGTCGAGGACCTGGTCGGCGACCGGTACGCGGACGTCGTCTCCGTCCATCCCGACCGCGTCAGGCTCCAGCGCCAGCTGCCCGCGGAGGACCTCTTCGGCGGCGCGCGCCGCCTCGACGCGATCGGCATAGGACTGAACCTGCTGGTCCAGAACTTCTCCGGCCGAAGGCTCGTCCGGCTGGCCGAGTCGGGCTGCCGGGTCCGGCTGCTCTTCCTGAACCCGGCGAGCAGCGCCGTCAAGCGCCGTGAGCGCGAACTCGGCCTGAAGAAGGGCGAGCTGAGCCGCACGGTGGAGATGAACATCCTCCACATGCGGCGCGTCCGGTCCCGGCTGCGGGACCCGGGCGCCTTCGAGATCCAGGTCTTCGACGAGACCCCCCGCTTCACCGCCTACCTCGTCGACGGCGACGGGCCGGACGGCCTCGCCGTCGTCCAGTCCTACCTCCGCCGGGCCCGCGGCATGGAGGCCCCCGTGCTGGTGCTGCGGGGCGGCGGGCGTTCGGTCGTGCGTGCCGGACAGGACACCGAGACCGGGCTTTTCCAGACATATCGCGAGGAGTTCGAGTCGGTCTGGACCGATTCGCGTCCGGTGTCCTGAGTGCCCCGGTCCGAACCGGCTGTCAGTGGCCCGTGCGAGAGTGGTCGTCAACTGGGGGAAGCACCACCGCACCACACAGAAGGGGGCACCCATGTCCTGGCACCGCGAGCTGCTCGTCGGCTTCGATCTGGAGACGACGGGGACCGATCCGCTCGACGCACGCATCGTCACCGCGGCCGTCGTCGAGCTGCGGGCCGGCGAGCCGGTGCGGAGCCACGGCTGGATGGCCGACCCGGGGATAAGCATTCCGGCGCAGGCGTCCGCGATCCACGGCATCAGCAACGAGCGGGCGTCCGCGGAGGGCCGGCCCGCGCGCGAGGTGGTCGAGGAGATCGCCGGCACGCTGACCGCCCACTGGCGGCAGGGCGTCCCGGTCGTCGCGTACAACGCCGCCTTCGATCTCACGCTGCTGGCGGCCGAGCTGCGGCGGCACGGCCTGCCCTCGCTCGGCGAGCGGCTGGACGGCCGACCGATCGGCCCCGTCATCGACCCGTACACGATCGACCGGGCGGTCGACCGCTACCGCAAGGGCAAGCGCACCCTCGAAGCGGTCTGTGTCGAATACGGCGTGGTGCTCGGCAGCGCGCACCACGCCGACGCCGACGCCCGCGCCGCGGTCCTGGTGGCCTGCGCGATAGCCGAGCGGCACGCCGCGGTGGCCTCCCTCACCGTCGCGGAGCTGCACGCACGACAGGTCGACTGGTACGCGGAGTGGGCGGTCGGCTTCCAGAGCTTCCTGCGCCGCAAGGGCACCGCCGACGCGGTGATCGACACCTCCTGGCCGATGCGGGAGCCGGCGCCGGTCGTCGGCTAGAAGGGGTACCAGCGCACCTCGGGGTCGTCGTCGCGCAAGGAGGCCACCCGGCGGCGGAATTCGGCCAGTGCCTTGGGGTCGGCCGGTGCGTGCTGGGCGACCCAGGCGCAGCTGGCCGTCTCGCGGGCGCCACGCAGGACGGCGCAGCCCTCCCACTCCCGCACGTCCCAGCCGTAGGCGCCGGCGAACGCGTCGTACGCCTCGGCGGGCAGGCCGTAGCGGTCGCGGGACAGGGCCATGACCACCAGGTCGTGCTCGCGCAGGTCCGACGAGACGGTCTCCAGGTCGACCAGGACCGGACCGTCCGGGCCCACGAGGACGTTGCGGGGGAGCGCGTCACCGTGGATCGGGCCCGGCAGGAGGTGCGGGGTGAGACCGGCCGCGGCGGCTTCGAACCCGTCGCGACGCTCCCGCAGATACGCGGCGTCGGCCGGATCGATCGCGTCGCCCGCCAGCCGCAGCCAGCGTTCGACACCGCCGAGCAGCTCCCGGCGGGGCAGCCCGAAGGGAGGGGCGGGGAGCGCGTGGAAGAGGCGCAGCAGTTCCGCGAGGTCGGCCGGCCCCGCCGGCCGTACGGCGTCGGGCAGCCGGTGCCACACCGTCACCGGGTGACCGTCGACCAGCCGCGCCACGGGTTCGGCTGCCCGTACCGCCGGCACCCCGGCGCTCTCCAGCCAGCCGGCGACCGCTAGTTCCCGCTCGGCCCGCGGCAGCGTCTCGGCGTCCCGGCCGACCTTCACCACCGTCCGGTCCGCCGCGAACACGGCATTCTCGCCGAGCGCCAGCAAGGCCGCGTCCGCCGGGAAACCGGCTGCCGTCAGCACCTCGCGTGCCCGTGTCTCGTCCATCGTCCTCTCCCAGCACCGTCGTGAATCCGACAAAGTCTCGCATCCGTGCAGGTCGCCTTGACGAACCGACGGCCCGTCAGCACGATGACGGGGGCCGCCGGGGCGGCCGGACAATCCGTGACCAGCCGCCCGAAGGAGTCGAATACGTGATATCGGCGACCGCAACGGCGCGGTCCGGGAGGAAGGCGGCCCGGAGCACCGGGAGAGCGGTGGACCACGGGGCCTGGTTCCTCGTACTGCCCGCGCTGATCCCCATCCTGGTGCTGAGTGTGGGACCGCTGCTCTACGGCATCTCGCTGGCCTTCACCGACGCCCAGGCCGGGCGCACCGAACCCACCGAGTGGATCGGCACGCTCAACTTCCAGGACCTGCTCCACGACACACTCTTCTGGGAGTCGTTCAGGATCGGTCTGCTGTGGGCGGTCGGGGTGACCGTCCCGCAGTTCCTGCTCGCGCTCGGCCTCGCCCTGCTGCTCGACCAGCGGCTGCGGCTGCGCTGGCTCGCCCGGGCGCTGGCGATCGTCCCGTGGGCGATGCCCGAGGTCGTCGTCGGCATCATGTGGCGGCTCGTCTACAACCCCGACGCGGGCATCCTCAACGAGACTCTGCGGGACCTGGGCCTGGGCGGCGGACACGACTGGCTCACCGGCCTCGCCACCGCCCTGCCGGCGGTGATCGTCGTCGGGATCTGGGCCGGCATGCCGCAGACCACCGTCGCGCTGCTCGCCGGACTGCAGAACACCCCGCACGAACTGCACGAGGCGGCCGCCCTCGACGGCGCGGGTGCCTGGCGCCGGTTCCGTACCGTCACCTGGCCGGCGATCAGACCGGTCGCGCTCGCCGTCACCGCCCTGAACTTCATCTGGAACTTCAACGCCTTCGCGCTGGTGTACGTGCTCACGAGCGGCGGTCCGGGCGGCCGGACCCGGCTGCCGATGCTGTTCGCCTACGAACAGGCCTTCCGCTACGGCCAGTTCGGGTACGCGGCGGCGATGGGCTGCGTCATGGTCGCGCTCATCTCGGTGATGCTCGCCTTCTACCTGGTGGGACGGCTCAAGGGAGGCGAGGACGCATGACGGCTCTGCGTACCGGCAGGGCGGGGCGCGCCGGACAGTACGCCGCGCTCCTCGGCTATCTGGTCTTCCTCGCCTTCCCGTTCCTGTGGCTGATCTCCACGGCGTTCAAGCCGCCGCGCGAGCTGGGGTCGCTGCACCCGACGTGGATCCCGGTGAACCCGACGCTGGCGAACTTCCGGCAGGCCTTCGACGAACAGCCGCTGCTCCAGGCCGCCGGCAACAGTCTGGTCGCGGCCCTCGCCGCCGCTCTGATCGCCGTGGTGATCGCGACCCCCATGGCGTACACGATGGCCCGCCGCCGGGGCAGGCTCACGACGGCGGCGACAGGCTGGGTCGTGGTCAGCCAGGCCTTCCCGTTCGTCCTGGTGATCATTCCGCTGTTCCTGGTCCTGAAGAACCTCCAGCTGATCAACACCCTGTCCGGCCTGATCATGGTGTACGTCGTCTGGTCGCTGCCGTTCGCGCTGTGGATGCTCGTCGGCTATGTACGGGCGGTGCCACGCGAGTTGGAGGAGGCGGCGGCGGTCGACGGCGCGGGCCGGCTCCGTACGCTGGTGTCGGTCACCGCGCCGCTGCTGGCGCCGGGCATCGTCGCCACCGCGCTGTTCGCGTTCATCACCGCCTGGAACGAGTTCTTCTTCGCGCTCGTCCTGCTCAAGACGCCGGAGAAGCAGACCCTGCCGGTCGTGCTGACCCACTTCCTCGGCGCGGAGGGCGTCGCAGACCTGGGGCCGCTCGCCGCGGCCGCGTTCCTCGCGACGATCCCCTCACTCGTCATCTTCGCGATCATCCAGAAGCGGATCACGGGCGGCATGCTGGCCGGGGCGGTGAAGAGCTGATGCGCACACGCAGCACACGGTGCCGGCTGTTCGCGGCCGCCGCAGCGTTCGCCCTGCTGATGACGGGCTGTTCGGACGGCCCCGTCCGCGACGACGGCACGATCAGGCTCCGCTTCCAGTCGCTCGCCTGGCAGAAGGAGTCCGTCGACGCCAACAAGGAACTGGTGCAGGAGTGGAACGCCGCCCACCCCGACGTGCAGGTCGAGTACGTCCAGGGCAGCTGGGACAGCGTTCACGACCAGCTGCTCACCTCCTTCGAGGGCGGTGAGGCGCCCGACATCATCCACGACGCCTCCGACGACCTCGCCGACTTCGCCTACGGGGGCTATCTCGCGGACCTCACAGAGCTGCTGCCCGAGCGCCTGAGGGCCGACATTCCGCGGCACAGCTGGGAGACCACGACCTTCGGCGACGGCGTGTACGGTGTCCCGTTCCTCCAGGAACCGCGGGTGTTGATCGCCAACACCGAGATTCTCGAATCGTCCGGGGTCCGGGTCCCCACGGCCGACAGGCCGTGGAGCTGGGAGGAGTTCCGTCAGGTCACCAAGGACCTGACGCAGAAGATGGGCAAGGGGAAGTACGCCGTCGCGTGGCCGCTCAAGGAACCCGTGTCCGTCACGCTCAACCTGGGTCTTTCTGCGGGCGGCAGGCTGTTCCACCGGGGGCAGGACGGCAAGGTCACCATCGACTTCAGGGACGGCGACGGCGTCGTGCCCGGCACGATCCACGATCAGGTCAACGTCGACAAAAGCGCCTCACGCAGCACGCTGGGCATGGGCGGGTCGGACACCCTGCCCGGCTTCTTCGGCGGCAAGTACGCCATGGTCCCGCTGGGCTTCTCGTACCGGCAGCAGATCGCCCAGCAGGCGCCGGAGGGCTTCCGGTGGACCGTACTGCCCGCGCCCGCGGGGCCGGGCGGGCCCGCCCAGGGGGTCAGCCCGCAGACGCTCTCCGTCGCGCAGGACAGCGCCCACAAGAAGGAAGCGGCGCAGTTCATCGACTTCATGCTGCGCCCGCAGAACATGGTCCGGCTGGCCAGGGGCGACTGGATGCTGCCGACGGGCGCACAGGCCCTTCGTGACCCGGCCCTGCACACCGAGAAGGACGGCTGGGCGACCGGCGCGGATCTGGCCCGGCATCTGCGGTCGGCCCCGGCCCAGTCGGTGCGCGGCTACCCGGAGTGGAAGGACAAGGTGGCGACACCCGCGTACCAGGAGTACTACAGCGGTGCGATCGACGAGAAGGAGCTGAAGGAGCGGCTGGTGAGGGACGGGAACCTGGTGCTGGCCCGGTATCAGCGCTGAGGCCGGGGCCTCGTGCCGCGTCGGCACATGGGTCCGGTCAACCGGCTCCGTCCGCCGGGCGGCTCCGGCACGGCCGACTGGCCCGTCCCCCGGCACCGGCGCCGGCCGGCTTTCGGCGCGGTCCCGGTCGACGGCGCGGTACACGACGGACGGCGCGGCGACCGGTAGATGGTCGCCGCGCCGGACGGGGGCGGTGCAGGGGCAGGGTCAGGAGGCGGTGCAGGCGCCCAGGGTGGGCGCGTTCCAGTTGCCGTTGGTCATGACGGTGAAGCCGAAGCTCGTGGAGCTGCCGGCCGCCAGGTTGCCGTTGCCGTTCGGCCTCATGGTCATCACGTTGCCGCTGCTGTCCCAGGTCGGGCTGCCGTTCCAGGTGGTGACGATGTCCTGGGCGGAGGCGACGGTCACGTTCACGGACCAGTTGGTGATCGGCGAACTCCCGGCCGTCACCGTGACCTGACCGTTGAAGCGGTCGCCCCAGGCGGCTGTCTGCCGGTAGGAGACCGAGCAGGTGGCGCCACCAGGATTGCCGGGATCGGGAGTGCCTCCCGAGCCGCCGAGTGCCGCCAGCACCGAGTGGTACGCAGGCTTCTTGGTGTAGTTGCCGTCGAAGAGCAGCGGGGTGCCGCTCGCGCGCCACGAGTACTTGTCGGTGATGCCCCACACCGTGATGCCGGTGCAGCGGGTGACGGCCAGACAGGCGTTGACGGCGCGGCTGTAGCTGTCGGCCTGCGACGAACCGGAGCCCTCGATGTCCAGCTCGGTTATCTGCACGTCGACGCCGAGGTCGGCGAAGCGCTTGAGATTGGCCTCGTAGTCACTGGGCACCGGGGAGGCGCTGTTGAAGTGGGACTGGAAGCCGACGCAGTCGATCGGGACGCCGCGCTGCTTGAAGTCCTTGACCATGTTGTAGACGGCATTGCTCTTCGCGTTCTGGCCGTCGGTGTTGTAGTCGTTGTAGCAGAGCTTCGCCGCGGGGTCGGCGGCGCGGGCCGTGCGGAACGCCTCCTCGATGAAGCCGTTGCCCAGCTTGTCCTGGAAGGGCGAACTGCGCCGGGCGCCGCTGCTGCCGTCCTGGAACGCCTCGTTCACCACGTCCCATGAGTGGATCTTGCCGCGGTAGTGCTGCATGACCTGGGTGATGTGGTTGTTCATCGCGGAACGCAGCTCGGTCGCGTTCAGCGAGCCCACCCAGCTCGGCAGCTGGGAGTGCCAGACCAGCGTGTGGCCGCGGACCTTCATGTTCCGGCTCTGGGCGTGGCTGACGATCTGGTCGGCCGGTCCGTAGCTGAAGGAATTGCGGGACTTCTCCAGGGCGTCCCACTTCATTTCGTTCTCCGGCGTCACCGAGTTGAACTCGGTGTTCAGGGTGGAGACGTAGGGCGACTCACCCAGGTGGTTGGCGGCCACGGCCGTGCCGAAGTACCGGCCCTTCTCCGCCGCGGACGCGCCGAGCGTGCCGGCGGCGTACGCGGTGCCCTCCATGGCGACGGTGCCGGCGGCGGCCATGACGGCCGCCGCTCCCATCACAAGTGCCGTGCGGGCACGTCGGCGTGCGGATCTGCTGATCACTGCGACCTCTTCTGCCAGAGACCGGGCGGTGAACGGGAATGCCGCCCGGGCAAGGTGGATGGACCTGTCGTGGTGCCTTGCGTCCGCCTCGAGGCGCTGATTCCGCCTCGGCGGGAGGTGCGATCGCTGGAGAGTATGCGAGGGTCCTGATTCGCCGTCAACAGAAAATTTCTCGAAACTTATCGAAACATTCAACTGGCTCAAAAGGCGTGGTGTGGCCTCTGAGGTGCATTGATGCTGGCCATTGCTGAAAAAGGGGTGCGTGAGCGTGGCCGGATCGTATGCGTTTCGGTCGGATCCGGGATTCCTCATTCGAATGTTTCGCAATTCCATTCCGAGCTGTACGAGACGTCTCGTCTCGCTTATTGTGGTCCGTATGACCGAACCCCAGCGTGCTCACATCGCCATGTTCTCCATCGCGGCCCCGGGGCATGTGAACCCGAGTCTCGAAGTGATCCGGGAACTCGTCGCCCGCGGCCACCGCGTCAGCTACGCGATCCCGGAGTCGTACGCCGACCGGATCTCGGAAACAGGGGCGAAGCCCGTCGTCTACCGCTCCACGCTCCCCACCGAGGAGGAGCCCGAGGCCTGGGGCACCGAACTGATCGACAACATCGAGCCCTTCCTGAACGACGCCGTCCAGGTACTGCCGCAGCTCGCCGAGGCGTTCAAGGGTGACGAGCCGGACCTCGTCATCCACGACATCACCTCCTACCCGGCGATCGTCCTCGCCCACCGCTGGGGCGTGCCCGCCGTCTCCCTCTCGCCCAACCTCGTCGCCTGGGAGGGATACGAGGAGGAGGTCGCCGAACCGATGACCGCCGAGCTCAAGGCGTCCGAGCGCGGCAAGGCGTACTACGCGCGCTTCACCGACTGGCTCGCGGAGAACGGGATCACCACGCACCCCGACCGGTTCGTCGGCCGGCCCCGCCGCAGCATCGTCCTCATCCCCCGGGTGCTCCAGCCGAACGCCGACCGCGTGGACGAGTCGGTGTACTCCTTCGTCGGCGCGTGCCAGGGCGACCGGGCGAGCCAGGGGGAGTGGAAGCGCCCCGCGGACGCGGAGAAGGTCCTCCTCGTCTCCCTCGGCTCGTCCTTCACCAAGCAGCCCGCCTTCTACCGCGAGTGCGTGAAGGCCTTCGGGGACCTGCCCGGCTGGCACATGGTGCTCCAGATCGGACGGTACGTGGACGAGGCCGAACTCGGCGAGCTGCCCGGAAACGTGGAAGCCCACTCCTGGGTACCGCAGTTGTCGGTCCTGCGGCAGGCGGACGCGTTCATCACCCACGCCGGCGCGGGCGGCAGCCAGGAGGGCCTGGCCACCGGCACCCCGATGGTGGCCGTGCCGCAGGCCGTCGACCAGTTCGGCAACGCCGACATGCTGGTGGGACTGGGAGTGGCGCGACGGGTCGCGACGGAGGCGCCCGCGGAGGAGCTGCGCGAGGCGGTGCTGTCGCTGGCCTCCGACCCGGAGGTCGCGGCCCGGCTCGCGTCGATCCGGGCGGAGATGGCGGGGGAGGGCGGTACTCGCCGTGCGGCGGACCTGATCGAGGCGGAGCTGACGGGGGCGGTGGGGTAGCCGGGGTCCCGAACCGGGCTCCGCCCGGACCCGTACCGCGCTTCGCGCGGTGCCCTCAAGCGCCGGGCGGGCTGGATTTCGCTGCGCGAAATCAGCCCCGCCGGCGATTGAGGCACGGGGGTCCGGGGCGGAGCCCCCGAAACCACCGCGCGCAGCGCGGTGGACGGGTCCGGGCGGAGCCCGGTTTCGGGAAGGGGCGGGTAGGGGAGAAGCCCGCCGCAGGCGCAACCCGCCCCCGCCCGCCTCAGACGTGGACCGGGTCCGCGCCCCGCGCCTCGTCCGCCCGGCCCCGTTCAGGCGTCGGCGGCTCGTCGTGGGTCATGTCCGGAAGCCGGCGGAGCCACTTCGGGAAGTACCAGTTCCGCTCACCCAGCAGCGCCATGATCGCGGGCAGCAGCACCCCGCGGATGACCGTCGCGTCGATCAGCACCGCCGCCGCGAGGCCGACGCCCATCTGCTTCATCGACTGCATGGACAGCGTTCCGAAGATCGCGAACACCGCGACCATGATGACCGCCGCGCTCGTCACCACGCCCGCCGTCGTCACCACGCCGTGCGTGATCGCGTCGCGGGTGTTCCGGCCCCGGGCCCTCGCCTCACGGATACGTGACACCACGAAGACGTGGTAGTCCATCGAGAGCCCGAAAAGGATCACGAACAGGAACAGCGGCAGCCACGCGATGATCGCTCCGACGCCCTCCGCGCCGACCAGCGAAGCGCCCCAGCCGTGCTGGAAGACGGCGGTCAGGATGCCGTACGCCGCGCCCACCGACAGCAGGTTGAGGACGATCGAGGTGACGGCGATCGTCAGGGAGCGGAACGACAGCAGCATCAGGACGAAGGCGAAGAGGACGACGAAGGCGAACACGGGCACGACCGCCCCGGTCAGCTGGTCGTTGAAGTCCTTGGAGCCGGCGACCTGGCCGGTGATCGGCGCCTCGACGCCGTCGACCGTGCCGAGGGTCGCGGGCCGCACCTCGTCCCGCAGCCTCTCGAGGCTCTTCTCCGCCCGGTCCTGGTCGGATCCGCCGACCAGCGGGACGGAGACGAAGGCGACGTTCTGCGCCTTGTGGGTGACGACCTCCACCGGCCCCTCGGACGCGCCGGAGCTGACGGCCCGCTCCCGGAAGCCGGCGATGGCCTGCCGTACCTGCGGCGAGTCGATGTCGTCCGCCTTGACGACGACCTGCGCCGGGTCGGCGCCGCCCGGGAACGCCTCGTTGATCCGCTCGTACGTCGCCACGATCGGCACCGAGTCGCCGAACTCCTGGTCCAGGGTGAAGTTCTGGGTCTTCATGCCGAGGGCGGGCAGCGCGACGGCGACCAGCGCGCCGGCGGCGACGATCAGGGACACCAGCGGGCGCCTCAGCACACCGCCGAGCACGCGGCTCCACACCCGGCTCTCACCGCTGTGCGCACCGGCGGTCCGCTTGCGGCGGTTGAGGAAGGGCAGCCGCCCCTTATCGACCCGCTCGCCGAGCAGGGACAGCAGCGCGGGCAGCACGGTGACCGAGCCGACCATCGCCACCGCCACCACGATCAGCGAGGCGAGTCCCATCGACTCGAACTCCCCGATGCCGGTGAAGAGCATGCCCGCCATGGCGACGCACACCGTCACACCGGACACGACGACGGCCCGCCCACTGGTGGCCGCCGCGATCATGATGGCGGTGCGACCGTCGCGGCCGGCGGCCCGCTCCTCGCGTTCGCGTCGCAGATAGAACAGGCAGTAGTCGACGCCGACGGCGAGACCGACGAGCAGCATCACGGAGTTGGCTGTCTCGCTCATCGGCATCACATGGCTGACGACGCCCATCAGGCCCATCGTCGCCATGATCGCGGTGATGGCGAGCAGCACCGGCAGCAGCGCGGCGACGAGCGCTCCGAACGCGATCAGCAGGATGCCCAGGGCGACGGGCACGGCGGAGAACTCGGCCCGCCGGAAGTCGTCGCCGAACGCCTCGTCGAACGTCTTGCCCATGCTGGCGCTGCCGAGTTCCTCGACCCGCAGGTCCGGGTGCCGGTCCTGGACGTCCGCGACGGCCTTCAGCACGGGGTCGATCCGCTCGCTCGCGGTCTCTGGGTCGCCGCGCACGTCGAACTGCACCAGGGCGCTGCGGCCGTCCCTCGAGATGCTCTTCGTCTCGTAGGGCGACGTCACGGCCGTGACCTCACCCGTTCCCTCGACCGTCCGCACGACGTCGGCGACGGCCTCGCGGAACGCGGGGTCGTCCGCCTTGGCCGCCCCGTCCCCGGCCTGCACGAGCACGCTCTCCGAGGCGGGCTCCTCGATGCCGGCCTGCTCGGTGATGCGTGCGGCCTGTGTGGTCTCGCCGGACAGCTGCTCGCTGTCCTTGAGTTCGACGGTGCCCGCGGCCGAGCCCGCCACCATGGCGAGCAGCACGAACAGTACCCAGATCCCCACGGCGGCCCAGCGGTGCCGCGCGCTCCAGCCCCCCGCCCGCGCGGCGATACCGCGCGGCCCGCTTCCTGCTCTCCCCATGACGGGCAAGTCCCCTCGTAGTGCCGGTGCGTTCGTCCGGTGAATGTGAGCGAATGTGTGAATGGCGTGCGGGAATGCCCATATCCGTGATCTGCGCGTGAGGCGGGTGTGTGAGGAATCTGCGCAAAGGCCCGTCGCCCAACTCGAAGTTATGGGCGTCTTCAGGTCGTCTCGTCCTGCCGGACGGTGAGTTGGGGCGGGCGCCTTCTCCTCCTCCGGGACGGTGCGCATCCCTGACGAGGACGATGGAAGCCCCTTACAACTAAGGCACTTTGAAGGTCCGGCCCGACTTGGGAGGGCATGGCCGATTTCTTATTACGAAACCTTGTTGACTGAGTCACAGCTGCATGAAGGCCTTGATCTGGGCGCGTCAATCGGTCAGGGTTTCGAGCCAGCCCCCGGAGATCTTCCGTCCGCGGGGCGATCCCCCCACAAAAATTGATGACGAGGAGACCCCTCTTCATGGCAACTCACAAGCGCGCGAGCAGGATCAAGCTCACCGCCGCCATAACCGCCGTGGCCGCCGCAGCAGGCGTCACGCTTCTCAACACGTCCTTCGCCGGGGCGGCCGCTCCGGCCGAGGGCAAGATCTACGGTGCGCACGCCGAAGGCGCCGTCGCCGGCAGCTACATCGTCATGCTGGACGAGAAGACCGACAAGAAGAGCCTGGCCAAGGAGTACGGCGGCAAGCTGCAGCGCAACTACAGCTCCGCCATCAACGGCTTCTCCGCCAGCGGTCTGACCGAGACGGAGGCCAAGCGCCTCGCCGCCGACCCGGCCGTCGCCAAGGTCGTCCAGAACAAGAAGTTCACCATCAACGCCACCCAGGACAACCCGCCGTCCTGGGGTCTCGACCGGGTCGACCAGGCCGACACGGCCGGGGACACCAAGTACAACTACCCGGACAGCGCCGGTGAAGGCGTGACCGCGTACGTCATCGACACCGGGGTCCGGATCTCCCACAAGGACTTCGAGGGCCGCGCCGCCCACGGCTTCGACGCCGTGGACAACGACGACTCCGCCGACGACGGCAACGGCCACGGCACGCACGTGGCGGGCACCATCGCCGGCGCGGCGCACGGTGTCGCCAAGAAGGCGAAGATCGTCGCCGTCCGGGTGCTCGACGACAACGGCTCCGGCACCACCGAGCAGGTCGTCGCGGGCATCGACTGGGTCACCCAGAACCACCAGGGCCCGTCCGTCGCCAACATGAGCCTCGGCGGCGGCGCCGACGAGGCCCTCGACGAGGCGGTCCGCAAGGCCATCGCCGCCGGTGTCACCTTCGGTGTCGCGGCCGGCAACGAGTCCTCCGACGCGGGCCAGGGCTCGCCGTCGCGGGTGCAGGAGGCCATCACGGTCGCCTCCTCCACCAAGGAGGACGCCCAGTCGGACTTCTCCAACTTCGGTGAGGTCGTGGACATCTACGCCCCCGGCTCCGACATCACCTCGTCGTGGAACGACAGCGACGAGGGCACCAAGACCATCTCCGGCACGTCGATGGCGACTCCGCACGTCGTCGGCGCCGCGGCGGTCTACCTCGCGGGTCACCAGGACGCGACCCCGGAGCAGGTCGCCACGGCGCTCACCGAGGGCGCCACGGCGGACAAGATCTCGAACCCGGGCGCGGGCGCGCCCAACAAGCTGCTGAAGGTCGTCGAGTGACCGACGGCCCACGTCGCTGAACCGGCGGTCGCCGTGCCCTCCCCCACGGGGCACGGCGACCGCCCTATTGTTCGAGCATGACGACGACGTACGCGGCACTGCTCCGCGGGATCAACGTGGGTGCGGGCAAGCAGGTCCCCATGGCGCGACTGCGGGGGCTCATCGGCGACTTGGGCCACGTCGATGTCGCGACCTATCTCCAGAGCGGCAACGCCGTCTTCAGCAGCCAGGAGAAGGACGAGGACGCGCTCGCCGCCGGCCTGGAGCAGGCGATCGAGGAGGCGTTCGGCTTCCATGTCGACGTGCTGGTGCGCGACGGGCGGTATCTGAAGGCGGTCGCCGACGCCTGCCCGTTCCCCGCCGCCTCGCTCCAGGGCAAGCAGCTCCACGTCACGTACTTCTCCGAGCGGGTCACTCCCGACCGGTTCGCACCCGTCGACGCCGCGGCCTACCTGCCGGAGGAGTTCCGGCTGGGCGACCGCGCACTGTATCTGTACGCGCCGGAAGGCCTCGGCCGCTCCAAGCTCGCGGCGGCGCTCTCCAGGCCGGGGCTGCTCAAGGGCGTCGTCGCCACCAGCCGCAACTGGAACACCGTCGTCAAACTGGTGGAGATGACCCGCGACTGACCCGGCGCCGGAGCCGGCGCCGGGCGGACTCCGACAAGACCCCTGGTTCGTACCGTGCAGCCTGGAGACACCATGGACCTTGAGTGTGCCGTCGAACGGCGCAGAGCGATTCAACTGGGCGGGATCATTGCCCTCGGGGTGGGCGGCGCGTTCGTGGGCGCCTGTAGCGATACGGGTCCCACGAAGTCCGAACCGGCGGCGGAAGCGGAACCTTTGCCGTCGCTCACGGGGCGCAACTACATCTTCGGGTACGGGTCCCTGGTGCAGCGTGAATCGCGAACCTCGACGTGGCGCAACGCGGAAGAAGCTGTACCGGCGGTCGTCCGGGGAATCGGTCGCGGCTGGTACGACCGGGTGGACACGGCCAGTTGGAGTCCCACGTACTTGGGGGCCGTTCCCAAGGAAGGCGCCACATGCAATGGCGTCATCTTCCCCGTCGCACCAGAGGAACTCAGGGCCTTCGCGCGACGTGAATCCGGGTACCGGATCACGCGGATCCCGTCACGCGACATTTCCATGCTGGACGGCAGTAAGAGCCCTCCGGTGGGCACTGTGTGGTATTTCGCCAACGTCGCCCAGCGTTTCCCGAGCGAGCGCTTCCCCATCGTCCAGTCCTATGTGGACGTATGCCTGGACGGGTGTCTGGAAAACGAGGACAGGTATCCAGAAGCCCGAGAGGCTCGATTCGCCGCAGAATTCATCAGAACCACATCCGACTGGCAGACGCCATGGTTCAACGACCGGATCCACCCCTGGCGGCCCTTTGTGTACGTCCCTCGCGCCGACGCCATCGACACACTGATCCGTGACGAACTCGGAGAGGACCTCTTCGGCAGGATCACGCTGCCCCGTGGTTGAACCTGACCGGTCAGAAAGTTTACATGTATTCAGACCGGCAGTAATAACTTGATTCCCATTCCCGCGCCTGTCCGATGGCTGCGTAGATCGGCTCAACGAGTGTCTTTGCCGGACCGGGCCGGTGTTCTGCGCCAACGTTCCGGAACAGCCCTGTATGCCTTGAGCGTCACGTGAGGCGACGGGAAGGCCGGAGACGATGGTCGGGCGAAGGGAATTTCTCATGGCCGGTGCCATGGGAGGTGCAGCCATGCTTTCCACGGGGTGTTCCGGCAGCACGGGCGCATCCTCGACGGGTAACGGGACAGGGGCGGGTCACGGTCACGGGTCAGGAACTGCGGACATCCCGCAGACCCCTGTGCTGAAGAAATTTGTCGACGCGCTGCCCAGGCCGGTGACAGCCGTCCCGGATCCTTCCGCCTATCCGGGCGCCGACTACTACGAGGTCACGATGCGGAAGGGCTCATGGCGCTTCCACCGGGATCTCGGGCCGGCGACCGTGTGGGGTTACTGGGCCAGGAACCCCCAGGATCCCCGCAAGGCGATCGGCATGGGCTATCTCGGGCCGACCATCAGCGTGACCAAGGACCGTCCGACGGTCGTCAAGTGGCGCAACAAACTGCCGACCACCCACCTGTTCCAGTCCGTGATCGACGGCATTCGCGGCGGGGACCCTCAGCTCACCCCTGTCGCTCCGCCTCCCTACAAGAGCGAGCTTCCTTTTCCCAAGAATGTCAACGTGTGGAATGTCGTGCACCAGCACGGCGGTTTCACAGCACCGCAGTCCGACGGTGCGCCGCTGCATTCGTTCAGCCCGGACGGCGTCCACGCCGCGTCGTACACCACCCTGGACCCGAGCCGGGTCGAACGCAACGAAGCGATCTGCGCCTACACCAACCGCGAACTCTCCTCCATGCTCTGGTATCACGATCACGGCATGGGGATGACCAGCCTCAACGTCTATGCCGGACTCGCCGGTCTCTACCTCGTTCGTGACCCCGCCGATGAGCGTCTCGGACTGCCGCAAGGCGAATTCGAGGTCCCCCTCATCCTGCAGGACCGCACCTTCCACAAGGACGGCTCGCTCGCCTACACCATGACCCAGCGGGAAGGCGAGGACACCCCGGTCGTCAACGGGAAGGCGTACCCGTTCCTGGCCGTCGAGCCACGACGCTACCGGCTGCGCATTCTCAACGCTTCGAACGAGCGCTTCTGGCGGCTCAGGTTCGACGTTCCGAGGGACGTACTGCCTCAGCCCACACTGCCGTTCTGGCTGATCGGCACGGACGGCGGCTTCCGTGCCCCGTTGCGCATGCTGAACTTCCTGATCGGGTCGGCCGAGCGCTACGACCTGATCGTCGACTTCAGTGAGATGCCCATGGGCACGAACGTCACCCTGACGAACTACAACGCGCCGGTGCACTTCCCCGGCGGGGGCGGACCGGAAATCTCGGAAATCATGCAGTTCCGGGTCACCAAACCACTGTCAGGAGGCGCGGACAGGACGACGCCGCCCCAGAAGCTGAAGCTGCCGGCAGTAGCGCCCATCGAGCCGAAACCGGACATTCGCCGACGGGAATGGGTCCTGTACCAGCACGAGCTCTTCGGCACCATGACGTTCAACGCCGTGCCGTTCATGGAGCCGTCCCAGGACTTCATCAAGGCGGGCTCGACCGAGATCTGGGAGTACATCAATCCCAACCACGACGCCCACCCGATGCATGTCCACCTCATCAACTTCCAGGTGCTGAACAGGCAGCCGATCGACGCTGCCGGCTACCAGGCGGATTACGAGAAGTGGCTTGACGGTGGTCGCAGACCGGAGGACCGGCCGGTGCTGGCGAACTATCTCACCGGCCCACCGATTCCGCCGGACCCGGACGAAGCGCGGTCCTACAAGGACACGGTCAAGTCCTATCCGGAGACGGTGACCAGAATCATCACTCAGGAGTTCAGCCCGCCGATGGGTACGATCGCGTCCATTCCGGGCAGCGGCACCACATTGCCGGCGACATACATCCACCACTGCCACATTCTCGAACACGAGGACGACGACCTGATGCGCCCATGGACGATCGTCGGCCCCGATGGCGACCACGACGACGACG
The DNA here is from genome assembly GCF_052068155.1 of Streptomyces sp. OZ13. Taxonomy (NCBI): domain Bacteria; kingdom Bacillati; phylum Actinomycetota; class Actinomycetes; order Kitasatosporales; family Streptomycetaceae; genus Streptomyces; species Streptomyces sp. OZ13. The sequence continues at coordinate 47,033 of NZ_JBQHCZ010000001.1, forward strand.
GCGGCCACGACGGCGGCCACAGCAAATGACGGGATACAGCGACCCGCGTGTGCCGGTCCGGGTCCAAGGGGCCCGGACCTAACCAGCGGCCGCCGCCGCGTCGGCGACTCCAGGGGCAGTCGGCTTCGCGGCAGCGGGCGGCGTGCGGTAGGCGCGAAGGGGCGCGTTCGTCGCGGACACGGCGGCGATCGCCAGGACGGCGGACAGCCCGCCGAAGACCAGGGAGAAGGAGGCGGAGGTGGCCGACGCCAACAGGCCACCACGGAAGTTGCCGAGCTCGGGGCCCGCGACACCGATGACGTGTTCCACCGAGGAGACCCGCCCCCGGTACGCGTCCGGGGTTTCCAATTGGACCAGGGCACCGCGGGTGACGACGGACACGGTGTCGGCAGCGCCCGCCACGGCCAGACAGCCGAGCGCCAGCCACAACGGCCCCGCCAGGCCGAAACAGGCCAGCGCCAGGCCCCAGACACCGGCTGCGGAGAGCTGTACCAGGCCGGCACGGCGCCGACGCGTCACCGTCCCGGAGAGCAGACCGGCCGTGATCCCTCCGACGGCGACGGCCGAGAGGAACAGACCGAGGGTCTGCGGGTTTCCCCCGAAGCGGATCTCGTTGACCAGCGGGAAGAGCGCGATGGGCATGGCGAGCAGCGTCGCGGACAGGTCGGTGGCCATCGAGCCCCACAGCGTCGGGCGGCGCAGGACGATCCGCCAACCGCCACGCTCCGGCCGGCGCCTGCCGCCTGCCGCGTCGACGCCTTCGGGCCGCATGGCCGGCAGGCGGATCACCGCGAGCATCGAGACGGCCACGGCCACGGCCTGGATCGCGTATGCGGCAGCGAAGTCCCAGCGAGCGATGATCAGCCCGGCCGTCGCCGGACCGATCAGCATCGCTGCCTGAAAGGACAGGTTGGTCAGCGCAAGACCGGCCGCGACCTGGTCGCCCGGCAGCAGCCGGACCGGGAAGGTGCGCCGGGCAGGAGCTCCGAGAGCGCTGCAGCTCGTCCCCACGGCCACCAGGGCGAACAGCGGCAGCACGTTGCGGTTGTCCGCCATGGCCAGGGCACACAGCCCCGCGGCGGCCAGCAGTTGGCCCACGGTGGTGGCCCGCACCACCGCACGGCGGTCGAAGGTGTCGGCCAACGTGCCGCCGAGCAGCCCGAACAGCACCATCGGCAGGCCGGTGACGAGGCCGATGGCGCCGGTGCTCACCGGGCTGCCGGTCAGGTCCCAGACCTGGGCCAGCACCGCCACGTTGGCCATCTGCCCGCCGAGTTGCGAGGCGGAGGTGCCGATCCACAGGTCGCGGAACGACTGACTGCTACGCAGCGGGCGGGTGTCGAGGAACCGGACACGGACACATCCCTTCATCGCGGTGGCTCGACGAGGTGGTCGAGGATCCGCTGCCGCATCGACCGGTGTTCCAGTGCCCGCCGTACCTCCTCGACAACGGTGGTCATCGCGTACGGGATCTCGCTGTCCAGCTCGGCGACCGTCTTGTGGGTGGCGCGCCACTCCGCCTCCAGGACCGGCACCAGCGATCGGCCGCGCTCTGTCAGGTCGATTCGCCGGGTGCGGGCGTCGGGCCCCGGCTCGGAGGTGACGAGATCCTCCTTGCGCATGGCGGCGACGGTCTGGCTGATCGCGGAGTGCGAGCGGTTCAGGGACTTCGCAAGCTCGCGAATGGTCAGTGGTCCGGTGTGGGCGAGCCGGATCAGCGGATAGGCGAATCTGGGCCTCACCCCCTCGATGCCGCGCTCGACGTAGAGCTGCTCGATCTCCGCGTCCATGGCGGCCAGGAGTTCGTGCAGGGAGTGCCAGGGATCGGGAAGTGCCGTGGGATCGGAAGATGTCACAGCGCTAATATAACAGTGCTGTGATAAATTGGGCCCGACCGAGCAGCGCTGTCACGCTTCGGGGAGCGGCGAAGGCCCGGCGTCGGGTCGGTCAGGCGGTGGCCGCCAGCAGGTGCTGAACCCCCGCCTCGTCGTAGCGGCGCAGCAGCAGCCGCGCCAGCTCCGGCGAGTCGCCCAGCACGTCCGCCACCACGTCCGCCTCCGCGGCGCCCGCCGCGATGCGGTCGGGCAGCCGGCCGGGAGCGATCACGTACGGGGCCACGGCCACCCGCGCGCAGCCGTCGGCCCGCAGCGCGCGGACCGCGCCCTCGGTACGGGGAAGGGATGCGGAGGCGAACGCAGGCCGCACGGCGCACCAACCGGTGTGCCGCAGCTCCCGCGCTGTCTGAGCGATCACTGCGATCGCCTCCGGGTCTGTGGAGCCCGCGGCGGCCAGCACCAGGCCCGTCGAGCTCATGTCCGCCGGCGTGAGACCCGCCTCGTACAGCCGCCGCTGGACGGAGGCCAGCAGCAGTGGCGACGGGCCGAGGACCTCCGCCTGGCGGATCCGCAGCGCCGGAGGCGCCTGGCGCAGGACCGCCGGGATGTCGGCCTTGGCGTGGAAGGCGCGGGTCAGCAGCAGCGGCAGCGCCACCACGTCCCGGACCCCCTCGGCCGCCAGCCGGCCGAGGACCTGCGGCACCGCCGGGGCGTTGAAGTCGAGGAACGCCGTCTCCACCCGCAGCCCCGGCCGCAGCGAGGACACCCGCCGGGTCAGGGCGTGGACGGTCGCCGCGTGCCGCGGGTCACGGCTGCCGTGCGCGACGACAAGGAGGACAGGGCTGTGCATCGGCGGTCAGCTCCTGACGAGAAGACCGCGGCTGCGCAGGATCCACCGCTCCAGCGGACTGAAGACCAGCAGGTCGATCGCGATACCGACGATCAGGATCAGGAGGATGGCGAGGAACACGCCCGGCATGTCGGCGTTGTTGCGGCCGTTCTCCAGCAACTGGCCGAGCCCGAGCCCCAGATCGGGCGAGGAGGCGATGATCTCCGCCGCCATCAGCGACCGCCAGGAGAACGCCCAGCCCTGCTTCAGCCCCGCCACGTAGCCCGGCAGCGCCGCCGGCATCACGATGTGCCAGGTGCCCCGCAGCCCGGTCGCGCCGAGCGTGCGGCCCGCCCGGAGGAACAGCGGCGGCACCTGGTCCACGCCGGAGACCAGGCCGTTGGCGATCGAGGGGACCGCGCCCAGAAGGATGACGGCGAACATCATCGAGTCGTTCAGGCCGAGCCAGATCACGGCGGGCGGCACCCAGGCGACCGACGGCAGCGACTGGAGCCCGGACAGGATCGGACCGATCGCCGCGCGCACGAACCTCACCCGTGACACCAGCAGGCCGAGCGGTGTGCCGATGGCGAGCGCCAGCAGGAAGCCCAGCAGACCGCGGGAGACGCTGGTCCAGATGACCTCGAACAACGTGCCCTGAAGCCACATGTCGGACAGGCCGTCCCACACCGTGGACGGCGCGGGCAGCTTGTAGTCCGGGGCGACCTCCGCCCACACGAGCCCCTGCCAGGCCACCAGCACCAGCGCCACGGCGGTGACCGGCGGCAGGACCTTCTTCAGCAGCACCTCGCGCACCGGCGTGCGGTTCACCTGCACCGCGTCGAGCGCGTCGAGGCCCGCCTCGAGCCCCGCCAGATCGTCGGACCTCGCCGCGCCCTTCCCGGTGGCCGTCCCGGTCGTATCAGTGCTGGCCATGTCGGCGGATCTCCCCACGCAGTTCTTCGGTGATCTCGACGGACAGCTCCGCCACGGCGGGGTCCTCGATACGTCGCGGCTGGTCGATGTCCACGGTCCACTCCCGCGCCACCCGTCCCGGCCGCGACGACAGCAGCACCACCCGCTGGGCGAGGCGCACCGCCTCGCGGACGTTGTGCGTGACGAACAGGACCGAGACGTTCGTCTCCCGCCAGATACGGGTGAGCTCGTCGTGCAGCACATCGCGGGTGATGGCGTCGAGCGCCGCGAACGGCTCGTCCATCAGCAGCAGTTGGCTGTCCTGCGCCAGGGCCCGCGCCATCGCGACCCGCTGCCGCATACCGCCGGACAGCTCGTGCACCCGCTTGCCGAACGCGCCGCCGAGCCGCACCAGCTCCAGCAGCCGCTCCGCCTCCTCGCGCCGGGCTCCCTTCGGCACCCCGCGCAGCCGCAGCGCGAGCTCGATGTTCTTGCCCGCGGTCAGCCACGGGAACAGCGCGTGCTCCTGGAACATCAGGGCCGGCCGCCCGCCGGGGGTCTCGATGGACCCCACGGTCGGCCGGTCGAGTCCCGCGACCAGGTTCAGCAGCGTCGACTTGCCGCAGCCCGAGGCTCCCAGAAGGGTGACGAACTCGCCCGGCGCGACATCGAGCGTGATGTCGTCCAGGACGAGCTGCGGCCCGGTGGGCCCGTTGAAGGACTTGGAGACATGCCCGATGCGAGCCGCGTACTCGTGCTCGACACCGACGCGGTCCTCGGCCTTGGCGATGGCAGTGGCCATGGTCGTCACCTCCTGGGGAAGTCGGATGTTTTACGGGTTACTTGGCGCCGAGTCCGGCGTCGGCGACCTCGGGCCGGCCTTCGGCCGCGAGGACCTTGTTCAACGGCTTCAGGTCGTAGATCCCGGCGAGGTCGGGCTGCTGGAGCAGGCCCGTCCGCACCGCGTGGTCCGCCTGCGCGTCGAGGGTGGCGGCCAGGGGGTCGTCGGTGAAGCGGATCGACTTCCACGCCGGGTCGATGACCTCGGGCGGCAGCGGCTTGCCGGTCAGCTCCTGGAGCTTCGTGTTCGCCGCTTCCTTCGCCTTGTCGGGGTTGGCGTTGATCCAGGCGTTCGTCCTCACCGTGCCGCGCAGCACCGCCTCGACGACCTCCGGGTGCTCGGCGAGGAACGTCTGCGACACGATGATGTTCGTGATCACGAACTTCTTGTCCGGCCACAGGTCCGACTCGTCCAGCAGCACCTTCGCGCCGTCGCTCACCAGCTTCGACGCGGTCGGCTCCGGCACCCAGGCGCCGTCGACCGAACCGGACAGATAGGCGTTCGGAGTGACCTTGTTCTCGGTGCGGACCACGGAGACGTCGCCCTTGCCGGTCTCCGCGTCGACCTTCCAGCCCTGCTCCGCGATCCAGTTGAGGAACGCGACGTCCTGGGTGTTGCCGAGCTGCGGGGTGGCGATCCGCTTGCCCTTGAGGTCCCCGACGCTCTTGATCTTCTTCGGGTTCACCACCAGCTTCACCCCGCCGGAGGCGGAGCCGCCGATGATCCGCAGGCTTTCGCCCTTGGACTTCACATAGCCGTTGATCGCCGGCGAGGGACCGATGAAGCCGATGTCGATGGACCCGGCGTTGAGGGCCTCGATCTCCGAGGGACCGGCGTTGAAGGTCGAGGCCGACACCTTGGTGCCGCCCAGTTCCTTCTGGATGATGCCCTGCTGGTCACCGACCAGGGCGGTGGCGTGGGTGAGGTTCGGGAAGTACCCGATCCTCACGGTGTCGAGACCGCCGGTCTTCTCGCCCTTGGCTGCGGGAGCGACCGAGTCGTCCTTGGCCTGGGAGCCGTAGCCGCAGGCCGTCAGGACGACGGCGAGGAGCGGCACGGCGGCGGCGGCGAAGCCGCGCCTCAGGAAGGTACGGGTGGCTGGCACGGGAGGATTTCCTCTCGTAGGCCCGGTCTCACGTCATGTGCGACGCTGCCGGGTCGTCGGCGGACAAGCGGGGTCTTCGGCGGTGCGGGGTGCGGGCGCGCATGCGGTGCGCGTACGTCATCGCGCACATCGCGCCACCCCGCCCGTGCCCGCGCCGAGCGCCCCGCTGCCGACGCGGCCGCCCTCCTTGGCGAAGGTCGAGAAGATGTCGGTCATCGTCAGAAGTCCCAGCCCTCGTCGTCCACGGCGGGAGCCGTGTCCTCGGCGGCGAACGCGTCCCCGGCCATGCCGGCGGCGAGTGTGGTGCCGTCGGCCGGGTCGATCAGCAGGAACGAGCCGGTGCGGCGGGAGTGGGCGTACGAGTCGAGGGCCAGCGGCTCCGCGGTGCGGACCTTGACGCGGCCGATGTCGTTCGCGACGAGCCGGCCGGGCTCAGGGTGCTGGGAGAGGTCGTCGAGGGTGAGCCTGGAGGGGATCTCCTTGACGATCGCCTTGACCGTGCGGGTGGTGTGCTTGAGCAGCACCCGCTGGCCGACGGTGAGCGGTTCGTCCGCGACATGGCAGACGGTCGCCTCGATGTCCTGCGTGGTGGCGGGCGCGTCGTCGCTCGGGACGATGAGGTCGCCGCGGGAGACGTCGATGTCGTCCTCCAGCAGCAGCGTGACGGACTGCGGCGTCCAGGCCACGTCCACGGACCGGCCCAGCAGGTCGATCCCGGAGATCTTCGACGTGCGGCCGGAGGGCAGCACGGTCACCGACTCACCGACGCGGAAGGTGCCGGCGGCGATCTGCCCCGCGTAGCCGCGGTAGTCGGGGTGCTCGGCGGTCTGCGGGCGGATCACGTACTGCACGGGCAGCCGGGCGTGGCAGGTCGTCAGGTCGTGGCTGACGGGGACGGTCTCGAGGTGCTCGAGCACGGTCGGGCCGCCGTACCAGTCCATGTTCGCGGACGGGTCCACCACGTTGTCGCCTGCCAGCGCCGAGATCGGGATGGCGGTGATCTCCGGGACGCCCAGCGAGGCGGCGTACGCGGTGAACTCCTCGGCGATCTTCGCGAAGACGGGCTCCGCGTAGTCCACGAGGTCCATCTTGTTGACGGCGAGCACCACATGCGGAACGCGCAGCAGCGCGGCGACCGCGGCGTGGCGGCGGGTCTGCTCGACGACGCCGTTACGGGCGTCGACCAGCACGACCGCGAGCTCCGCCGTCGACGCGCCGGTGACCATGTTGCGGGTGTACTGCACATGGCCCGGGGTGTCGGCGAGGATGAACCGCCGCCGCGGGGTGGCGAAGTAGCGGTACGCCACGTCGATGGTGATGCCCTGCTCGCGCTCGGCCCGCAGGCCGTCGGTGAGCAGCGCCAGGTCGGGGGTCTCCTGGCCGCGGCTGCGGGAAGCGTGCTCGACGGCCTCGAGCTGGTCGGCCAGGACCGACTTGGAGTCGTGCAGCAGCCGCCCGACCAGGGTGGACTTGCCGTCGTCGACGGACCCGGCGGTGGCGAAACGCAGCAGGGTGGTGGCGGAGAGCTGTTCGGCCAGCTGCTCGGTGGGGCTGGTCATCTTTAGAAGTACCCTTCGCGCTTGCGGTCTTCCATCGCGGCCTCTGACAGCTTGTCGTCGGCGCGGGTCGCGCCCCGCTCGGTGAGACGGGAGGCGGCGATCTCGGCGATCACGGCGTCCAGCGTGGTGGCGTCGGAGTCGACGGCGCCGGTGCAGGACATGTCGCCGACGGTGCGGTAGCGGACCAGCCGCTTCTCCGGCGTCTCCGTGTCCTTGGGGCCGCCCCACTCGCCGGCGGTCAGCCACATGCCGGACCGCTTGAACACCTCACGCTCGTGCGCGAAGTAGATCTGGGGAAGTTCGATCTTCTCCCGCTGGATGTACTGCCACACGTCCAGCTCGGTCCAGTTGGACAGCGGGAAGACCCGCACATGCTCGCCGGGCGCGTGGCGGCCGTTGTAGAGCTGCCACAGCTCCGGCCGCTGACGGCGCGGGTCCCACTGCGAGAACTCGTCGCGCAGGGAGAACACCCGCTCCTTGGCGCGCGCCTTCTCCTCGTCGCGCCGGCCGCCGCCGAACACCGCGTCGAAACGGTGCTGCTGGATGGCCTCCGTCAGCGGCACGGTCTGCAGCGGGTTGCGGGTGCCGTCGGGCCGCTCGCGCAGCTTGCCGGCGTCGATGTACTCCTGCACCGAGGCGACGTGCAGCCGCAGCCCGTGCCGGGCGACGGTGCGGTCCCGGTACTCGAGCACCTCGGGGAAGTTGTGACCGGTGTCCACGTGCAGCAGCGAGAACGGCACCGGCGCCGGCGCGAACGCCTTCAGCGCCAGGTGCAGCATGACGATCGAGTCCTTGCCGCCGGAGAAGAGGATCACCGGCCGCTCGAACTCGCCCGCCACCTCGCGGAAGATGTGCACGGCCTCCGACTCGAGAGCGTCCAGGTGGGAGAGCGCGTACGGGCTGTCGGTGCCCTCGTGAACAGTGGCGACGGTCGTCATGCGGTGACCCCTTTCGTGATCCCCCAGTGCTGACGCCTGGGAGGTGCCCCCATCTCGGCCTGCACGGCGCGAAGGTGCGGGAATCGCGGTCGGCTGCGGCCCGGCTCCCGCGCTTGCGTCGCTCACAGCAGGCCCCGCTCGCCGAGCAGTGCGTGGAGCGCCGCTGCGGACTCCTGCACGGTCTGGTCGTGCGACTCGATCCGCAGATCGGGCGACTCGGGCTCCTCGTACGGGTCGTCGACACCGGTCAGTCCGCTGATCTCACCCGCGGCCTGCTTCGCGTACAGGCCCTTCACGTCGCGTACCGAGCAGACCTCGACCGGAGTGGCGACGTGCACCTCCAGATAGGGCGTGCCCTCGCTCAGGTGGCGCTTACGCACCGCGTCCCGGCTGTCCGCGTACGGGGCGATGACCGGCACCAGGACCTTCACACCGTTGGACGCCAGCAGTTCGGCGACGAAACCGATCCGCTGGACATTCGTGTGCCGGTCCTCGCGGGTGAAGCCGAGGCCCGCGGAGAGGAACTCGCGGATCTCGTCACCGTCGAGGAGCTCGACACGGTGGCCCTCCGCGCGCAGCCGGCCCGCCAGCTCGTACGCGATGGTGGTCTTGCCGGCGCTCGGCAGACCCGTGAGCCAGATGGTGGCTCCGGTCACTTCCTTCTCCTGAATCTCCGGTGTGTACGTCATCAGCCGTGCAGCCCGCACTCGGTCTTGCCCCGCCCGGCCCAGCGGCCGGCGCGCGCGTCCTCGCCCTCGAGCACCCGGCGGGTGCAGGGCGCGCAGCCGACGGAGGCGTAGCCGTCCGTCAGCAGCGGGTTGGTGAGCACGCCGTGCTCGGCGACGTAGGCGTCCACGTCGTCCTGCGTCCAGCGGGCGATCGGGGAGACCTTGACCTTCTGCCGCTTCTCGTCCCAGCCGACGACCGGGGTGTTCGCCCGGGTGGGGGACTCGTCGCGGCGCAGGCCCGTGGCCCATGCTTCGTAGGCGGTCAGGCCCTCTTCGAGCGGCTTGACCTTGCGCAGCGCGCAGCACAGGTCGGGGTCGCGGTCGTGCAGCTTCGGGCCGTACTCGGCGTCCTGCTCGGCCACCGACTGCCGGGGCGTCAGCGTGATGACGTTGACGTCCATCACCGCGTCCACGGCGTCGCGGGTGCCGATGGTCTCCTCGAAGTGGTAGCCGGTGTCGAGGAAGACGACATCCACGCCGGGCAGCACCCGGGAGGCGAGGTGGGCGACCACCGCGTCCTCCATCGAGGAGGTGACACAGAACCGCGGGCCGAAGGTCTTCACGGCCCACTCGAGGATCTCCAGGGCGGAGGCCTCCTCGAGGTCCCGGCCCGCCTGTTCGGCCAGCGACTTGAGATCCCGCCCGGCCTGAACCGTCGTCATATCTCTTCCCCTCCACCGTCGTTGCGCTGAAGCCCTCGCGTCAGCAGACCGAGGAACTTCAACTGGAATGCGCGGTTGCACGCCGCGCATTCCCAGGCGCCGTGACCTTCTTCGCTGGGGCGCAGATCCTCGTCGCCGCAGTAGGGGCAGTAGAACGGTGCCGCACGCTCGCTCATGAGAGGGCCTCCTCGGAGGCCCTGGCCGCCCAGGTGGCGAAGCGCTCGCCGTCCGCGCGCTCCGCCTCGAAGCGCCTGAGGACCCGCTCCACGTAGTCCGGAAGCTCGGCCGAGGTGACCTTCAGGCCGCGCACCTTGCGGCCGAACGCCGGGTCGAGCCCCAGCGCGCCGCCGAGGTGGACCTGGTAGCCCTCGACCTGGTTGCCCTCGTCGTCCAGCATGAGCTGGCCCTTGAGACCGATGTCCGCGGTCTGGATCCGGGCGCAGGCGTTGGGGCAGCCGTTGAGGTTGATGGTGAGCGGCTCCTCGAACTCGGGCAGCCGCCGCTCGAGTTCGTCGATGAGGGCGGAGCCGCGGCCCTTGGTCTCGACGATGGCCAGCTTGCAGAACTCGATGCCGGTGCAGGCCATCGTGCCCCGCCGGAAAGGCGAGGGCGTGACCCGCAGGTCCAGCGCCTCCAGGCCGGCGACCAGCGAGTCGACCTGGTCCTCCGTCACGTCCAGCACGATCATCTTCTGCTCGACCGTGGTGCGCACGCGGCCGGAGCCGTGGTTCTCCGCCAACTCGGCGATCTTGTTGAGGGTCGCCCCGTCGACGCGGCCGACGCGCGGTGCGAAGCCGACGTAGAAGCGGCCGTCCTGCTGGCGGTGGACGCCGATGTGGTCGCGCCACTGCTGCGCGGGCTGCTCGGGGGCGGGACCGTCGACGAGCTTGCGCTTCAAGTACTCGTCCTCGAGGACCTGGCGGAACTTCTCGGGGCCCCAGTCGGCGACGAGGAACTTCAGCCGGGCGCGGTTGCGCAGCCGGCGGTAGCCGTAGTCGCGGAAGATCGAGACCACGCCCTCCCAGGCGTCGGGGACCTCGTCCAGCGGGACCCAGGCGCCGAGTCGGACGCCGAGCTTGGGGTTCGTGGAAAGGCCGCCGCCGACCCAGAGGTCGAAGCCGGGGCCGTGCTCGGGGTGCTCGACGCCGACGAAGGCGACGTCGTTGATCTCGTGCGCCACGTCGAGCAGCGGCGATCCGGAGATCGCGGTCTTGAACTTGCGGGGCAGGTTGGAGAATTCCTTGTTGCCGATGAACCGACGGTGGATCTCCTCGATGGCCGGGGTGCCGTCGACGATCTCGTCCTGGGCGATGCCGGCGACCGGCGAGCCGAGGATGGTGCGGGGCGTGTCACCGCAGGCCTCGGTCGTCGACAGGCCGACGGCCTCGAGCCGCCGCCAGATCTCCGGGACGTCCTCGATCCGGATCCAGTGGTACTGCACGTTCTGCCGGTCGGTGAGGTCGGCGGTGCCGCGGGCGAACTCCTGCGAGATCTCGCCGATGACCCGCAGCTGCTCGGTCGTCAGCCGCCCGCCGTCGATACGCACGCGCAGCATGAAGAACTCGTCGTCCAGCTCCTCCGGCTCCAGGATCGCGGTCTTGCCGCCGTCGATCCCGGGCTTGCGCTGGGTGTAGAGGCCCCACCAGCGCATACGTCCGCGCAGATCGGCGCCGTCGATCGAGTCGAAGCCCCGGTGTGCGTAGATCGTCTCAATGCGTGTCCGCACATTGAGACCGTCGTCGTCCTTCTTGGTCTGCTCGTTGCCGTTCAGGGGTGTGTGGTGCCCCATGGCCCACTGGCCCTCGCCACGGTGGCGTCCGGCCTTGCGGCGGGGCGTGACGGAGTCGGGCTTTTCAGGGCTGGCGGCCATGGTGATAGTCCTTCGAGACTGCAGGAGGGCGGCTCTGAGCTGCACACTCGCGGGAAGCGCGACGGTGCGCAGGGCGGGGTGAAGAAAATGCGGAAGTGCGGCGGTGCTGAACTCTCAGCAGGCCGGACAGATGGCGCTGGACATGCGGCCGAGGTCGACGTGCCGCCGACTCACCAAGGCAATTCCAGTGCTGGACATGACGGAAGCGTGTCATGGGACTTTGGACCCAGTCCACCTTCATCCAAAATGTGGACAACACTGTCCCGCATCGCGAGACAGTGTGTCATGGGTCACCGGAGAACGTACGCCGCGCCCCCGGGCGGGACCGTTCGGCAGCTCAGACCGCGGCACCCGGCCACGGGCCCGGAGCGGAGACCTCCGCCTCCTGCGTGACCTTCTCGTCGAAGACACGGAACCCGCGCCGCAGGTAGTTGTCCATCGCGTGCGGACCGTCCAGGGAACAGGTGTGCAGCCACACCCGCTTCGTCGGCGCGATCCCCGGCCACCGCTCCGCCAGGTCCCAGGCACGGGCCACCCCGGCCGACAGAAGATGACCGCCGATCCGGCGGCCGCGGAAGGCAGGGATCAGTCCGAAGTAGACGATCTCCACCACGCCGTCGTCCTGTGCCTGGAGCTCCACATAACCGGCCGGCGTCCCCTTCTCGTACGCGACCCACGTCTCGACCCCCGGGCGGTCCAGCAGCTCCCGCCACTCGGCGTACGTCCTGCCCAGCCGGTCCGTCCACCGGACGTCCCCGCCGACCGCCGTGTAGAGGAACCGGCTGAACTCGGGCGAAGCGATCTCGGCGCGGACGACACGTATGTCCTCCCCCGGGGCGGCCGACGGCCGCTGGTCGTCGGGGGAGGTCTGTTCGAGGGACCAGGTGGTCACGGTGACGGTGCTCATGCGCGACAGGGAATCACGCCACCCGCCCCCGACGCACGGCCGGGGCGCTCGAGTGCGGCAGCAGGTCCACAGGCCGCTCGGGCAGCACCAGCTCCACCTCCACCTCCTCCGAGAAGCGGTACGGCCGGTGGGCCAGGACCTGCGCGAGATGCCGCCGCAGCCGGGACATCTCCGCCCGCACCGTCACCGTCCGCGTCGGATCCTCGAAGAGGTCCTGCGCCAGCTGCGCCGCCGACCGCCCGTCACGGAACCGCGCCAGGACGTACAGCAGCTCGGCATGGCGGGGGCTGAGCTCGTGCGACCAGCTCCCCGAGGCGCCCGTGACGGTGACACACGGCCGCCGCGGCCGGCTCAGGTCCAGCACCACCCGGCCCGGCTCCGCGGCATCGGGAGACGCCTCGTCGAGACGTATCAGCCAGCCGCCCGGCAGCGGCTCGAGCGTGCACAGACCGAGCGACGGCAGCCACAGCCGGCCTGCCCTCACCGAACTCGGCAGCGGCAGCCGGCCCGGCGGCGCCATGCCCGTCACCGCCGCCGGCCAGCCGTTCGCGTCCACCGCCACCGCACGGCCGCCCAACCGCCCCAGCAGCGGAGCAGCGACACTGCGCAGCCGGTCGAGAGCCTCATGGTGGCGATTGCGCAGCTCGGCCTCCGCGAGGCGGGCCACCGACGTGACCAGCGCCAGCGTCGCCGGATGCATCGTCGACAGCGGACCGCTGATGTCGACGACCCCTATCAGCCTGCCGTCCCGCGGATCCGTGATCGGCGCGCCCGCGCACGTCCACGTGTGGTGCGTGGAGACGAAATGCTCGGCGGAGTGCACCTGCACCGGACGCCGGGACACCAGAGGAGTACCGACACCGTTCGTGCCGACCAGCTCCTCCTTCCAGTCGGCGCCCACCACGAAACCGTGCGAATCGCCCTTGCGGAGAACGGCCGCGCTGCCCTCCCGCCACAGCAGCCGGCCCTCGGCGTCCGCGACGACCATGATGTGCTGCGCGCCCTCCGCCATGGAGACCAGCCCCTCGCGCAGCACCGGCAGCACCTCCAGCAACGGCGAGGCGAGCCTGCGCCGCTCCAGCTCCTCCAGCGGAAGCAGCCCGGCCCTGCGGTCCCGATCCGGGTCCAGGCCACGACGCAGCATCCGCTGCCACGACTCGTCGATGTCAGCGCGGGGCCCCACCATCGGCCGGCGGCCGGACAGGGCGGCGTCCCGCACACCCTTCAGCAGCCGCAGGGCCTCGGCGGTGTCCATGGCCGCGAGTCCGGCCAGATCGAGCGATGCATTCTTCACGGGTCCTCCTCGGCGACGCCGGCGTCCGGTGTGCGGGGGTGGCCGCCCCAATCCTCCACCCGCCCGGCCGCCGCGCGCCGCGATATGCCACACAAGGATGCAACCCTTTGCAACCGTCGCGAAGGGGCGTGCGCGTGTACGAAGGTGACGGAACACCGGTTCGCCGGTGTGGGTGGTGCCGTGTCGGCGCAGCACCACCCGTCAACCGTCACGGGTGCGGGCCCTCTCACAGCGGCCCGCACCCGTTCGGTGTCTCGGGCCGGCGGTCGTCCCGGTCCCCGGGGCGCCCGGAGATCACACCACCGCGCGGGCACGCTCCACGATCGAAACCAGATCCAGCGTGTGCGGAAGCGAGCCGAACACCGAACCGCCGTCGCCGCCCAGACGCGACGCGCAGAACGCGTCCGCCACCTCCGGCGGGGCCCACCGCACCAGCAGCGAACCCTGCAGCACCAGCGCCATCCGCTCCACCAGCCGGCGCGCCCGTGCCTCGATGCCGTCCAGATCCGCCAGCTCCGTCAGCAGGCCCTTGATCGCCCCGTCCAGCCGGTGGTCAGCGCCCCGCGCCTCGCCCACCTCCTGGAGGAAGGCGTTCAGCGCCGACGGCTCCCTCTGCAGTGCCCGAAGCACATCGAGCGCCTGCACATTGCCCGACCCCTCCCAGATCGAGTTCAACGGCGACTCCCGTAGCAGCCGCGGCATGCCCGACTCCTCCACATAGCCGTTGCCGCCCAGACACTCCAGCGCCTCCGCCACCACCGGCGTGCACCGCTTCGCCACCCAGAACTTCGCCGCGGGAACCGCCAGCCGCAAGAACGCCCGCTCCCGCTCCGTGTCCGCGTCGTACGCCGCCGCCAGCCGCATCCCCAGCGTCGTCGCCGCCTCCGACTCCAGAGCCAGATCGGCCAGCACATTGCGCATCAGCGGCTTGTCGATCAGCAGCCCGCCGAACGCGCTCCGGTACGCCGTGTGATGGATCGCCTGCGCCACCGCCTGCCGCATCAGCGCGGCCGAACCGAGGACACAGTCCAGACGGGTCGCCGCCACCATCCCGATGATCGTGCGCACCCCCCGCCCCTCCTCGCCGACCCGCCGCGCCCACGTCCCCTCGAACTCGACCTCGGCCGAGGCGTTGGACCGGTTGCCGAGCTTGTCCTTCAGCCGCTGGATCCGGAAGACGTTCCGGCTCCCGTCCTCCAGCACCCGGGGCACCAGGAAACAGGTCGGCCCGCCCCGCCCCGTGGCAGGCGACACCTGCGCCAGCACCAGGAAACCGTCGCTCATCGGAGCCGAACAGAACCACTTGTGCCCCGTCAGCAGGTACTCGCCCTCCTGCCCCAGCGGCTCGGCACGCGTCGTGTTCGTCCGCACGTCACTGCCGCCCTGCTTCTCCGTCATGGCCATCCCGAACAGGGCCCCGCGCTTCGACGACGCCGGACGCAGACCCTCCTCGTACACGGCCGACGTCAGCCGTGGCTCCCACTCGGCGGCCAGCACCGGATCGGTACGCAGCGCCGGCACCGCGGCGTGCGTCATCGACACCGGGCAGCCGTGGCCCGCCTCGACCTGCGTCCACACCAGGAAACCGGCCGCCCGGCGGACATGCCCGCCCGGCCTGCCCCAGGCATTCACCAGACCCGCGGAAACGGCACGGCCCAGCAGCCGGTGCCAGGCCGGATGGAACTCCACCTCGTCGATCCGGTGCCCGTACCGGTCATGCGTCCGCAGCCTCGGCGGAAACCCGTCCGCCTGCGCCCCCCACTCCTGGGCCTCGGCCGAGCCCGCCGCCCGTCCGAGCCCCGAAAGCTCCTCGCGCGCCGCCTCACCGGCCCCCGGCACCACATGCCGGTCGACCGCCTCCGCGAGGGCACGGTCGGCGGCGAACAGGTCGTACCCCACCAGGGGCGGAGGCTGGTTGGTCACTGTGTGGGTGCTGGCTGCCATGCCGATACGGTAAGGAGGTGCAGGCAGCAAACGAAACACCCGAGCGGCCGTCGGGCCGGCTCCACCGGGCCCGAGTCCTCTACCGCAACGTCTCGAAGCGGAAGATGGCATGGCTGCTGCTGAAAGACACGGTCAATTCGTGCATCGAATACCGCATCCTCGGCCTGGCGGCCGAAGCGGCGTTCTTCACACTGCTGTCCGTCCCGCCGCTGATGCTCGGACTGATCGGCCTCCTCGGTTACATCGACGACTGGACCAACACCACCACCGTCGCCTCCATCGAGGAGAACATCCTCACCGCCGTCGGCACCGTCCTGTCCGACCGCGGCGTCAACGACATCGCCAAACCGCTCCTCGAGGACGTCACCCAGGGCGGCCGGCCCGACCTCATCTCCATCGGCTTCGCCATCGCCCTGTGGTCCGGGTCGCGGGCCGTCAACGTCTTCATCGACACCATCACCGTCATGTACGGGCTCGACGGCCACCGCGGCATCGTCGCCACCAGGCTGCTGGCGTTCCTGCTGTACATCGTCGCCCTGCTGATCGGCGCGGTCGTACTGCCGCTCGCCGTCGTCGGCCCCGACCGGGTCGTCGAGTTCATGCCCTGGGGCACGGAAGTCGTCCGGCTCCTCTACTGGCCCGTCGTCATCCTGCTCTCCATCGCCTTCCTGACCACGCTCTACCACGTGTCCGTGCCCGTCCGGTCCCCCTGGGTCGAGGACATCCCCGGCGCCCTCGTGGCCCTCGGCATGTGGATCCTCGGCAGCTTCCTGCTGCGCATCTACCTCACCAGCCAGGTCGAAGGCCCCACGATCTACGGCTCCCTCGCCGCGCCCATCGCCTTCCTGCTGTGGATCGGCATCTCCGCGTTCGCCGTCCTCGTCGGCGCGGCCGTCAACGCCGCGATCGACCGGGTCTGGCCGTCGGTCGCCACGGCCGCGGCCCGCGCCGCGAACGAACGGGCCCGCGCCGCCGACGCGGCGCAGCTGCTGGCACGGGCGCGGGCCGCGGAGATGTACGGCGACGGGGACGACGCCGACGACGAGGACGGCGGCGGGGACATGCCGTCCGAATTCCCGGAGCGCTGGTCGAAGTTCCTGCCGGTGGACGACGTGCGGGCACGGCTGCACACGACGAAGGAGAACGGCCGGGAGGGCCGCGAGTAGTTCTTCGAGCGCTGCGCGCTCGGGCGTGACCGGGCCTTGTCCGGGCCGGCCCGGTGTCGCCCCTGCGGGCGTGGCCCGGTCGGGGGCGTGGCGCTCCAGGGGTTCGCTCCTGGGGCGTGGCTCGGTCCAGTGGCGTGTCGCCCTGGGGGCGGGGCCCGGCACGGGGCGTGTCGCCCGTGCGTCCGTCGCGTGCGGGTGCGTTGCGCCCCTTGCGGGGCGTGGCTGCGCGGGTGGTGGGTGCGGGGGGCGGGGCCTCCGGAGGGGGTGCCCGGAATGGCTGTGGGGGCGTCAGCCTGCGCCGGCCCCTGCCCCGGGGAAGGGGGACGTCGCCCCGTGGGGGAGGGACACGACCCCGCAGGGGCATAGCCTCGGAGACATGTACGCGGAGCGCGCCTCGGTCGTCCCCGGCGCCGTCGTGTGGACGCGGAGTGCCGGTCCCGGGGCCGGCCCCGTGCTGCCCGACGGCTGTATGGATCTGCTCTGGTCGGAGGGGCGGCTGCTCGTCGCCGGGCCCGACACGCACGCGCACGCCCCCGGCGGGGGCGGAGCCTGGGCGGGGGTGCGGTTCGCGCCCGGGAGTGCGCCCGCCGTGCTGGGGGTGCCCGCGCACGAGCTGCGGGACCGGCGGGTGGAGCTCGCGGAGCTGTGGGGCGACGCGGACGCGCGCAGGCTCGCCGAGCGGATCGGCGAGGCCCGCGACGAGGCGGCGGAGCTGGAGGCGATCGCCCTGGAGCGGGCCGTACCGACGGACCCGCTGCTCGGGGCCGTCGTACGGCACCTGGACGCCGGCGGCACGGTCGCCGCCGCGGCCGACGCGGCCGGGCTCGGCGCCCGGCAGCTGCACCGGCGGTCGCTGGACGCCTTCGGCTACGGCCCCAAGACGCTGGCCCGGATCCTGCGGCTGCAACGCGCCCTGGCGCTGGTGCGCCGCGGCGTCCCGTACGGGGACGCCGCGCACCGCGCCGGCTGCGCCGACCAGGCGCACCTCGCCCGGGAGATGCGCGCGCTGGCCGGGACCACACTGGGCGCCTACGAGGCGCTGGCGAAGAGCGAGACGCCGAGCCCGTCGGGGTCGAGGACGACCGCGTAACGCTGGCCCCAGACGGCGTCCCAGGGCTTGAGGTGGCCCCGGTAGCCGGCGGCGACGAGTTCGTCGTACAGGGCGTCCACCTCGGCGGGGCTGTCGCAGAGGAACGCCGGCGCCATGCGTTCGCCGCCGGTGGGGCGGGTCCAGTCCGGGTCGAAGGAGCGCGTCGTCTCCTCGGTGTCCCACATCAGGCGCAGTCCCCCCGGCAGTACGGCCTCCGCGTGCGGCGCGGAGTCCGCCTCCGCGGGGATGTCGAGACCGAGGCGGCGGTAGAAGGCGAGTGAGGCGGCCATGTCGCTGACGACCAGGCCGATCGCGTCGAAACGTGGAGTCATGCGGACCAACGTAGGGCGGGGCGGGGCCGGTGGTCTTGAACGAATCGGACGTCACGGTTTCGTAAGGCGGCCCGGCCGTGGGAGGTCCCCGCGGGCGAGGACACTGGCTGTATGCAGAGCATTCTGGTCGTGGACGACGACCCGACGGTCGCGGAGGTCGTCACCGGGTACCTGGAGCGGGCGGGTTTCGCCGTGGACCGTGCCGCCGACGGGCCGCAGGCGCTGCGGCTCGCGACCGGGCGGCGGCCCGACCTGGTCGTGCTGGACCTGATGCTGCCGGGCATGGACGGGCTGGAGGTGTGCCGCCGGCTGCGGGCCGGTGAACAGGCGCCCGTACCGGTGATCATGCTCACGGCGCGCGGCGACGAGGACGACCGCATCCTCGGCCTCGAGGTGGGCGCGGACGACTACGTGACCAAGCCGTTCAGCCCGCGGGAGCTGGTGCTCCGGGTCGAGTCGGTGCTGCGCAGGGGCGGCGGGGGAGCGGGGGAGCGGCGGGCCGGGCCGGAGCTGGCGGCGGCGGGCATCGTCCTCGACCCGGGTGCCCGGCGCGCGACGAAGGACGGGCGTGAACTGGCGCTGACGCTGAGGGAGTTCGACCTGCTGGCCCATCTGATGCGGCACCCGGGCAAGGCGATCGGCCGTGAGCGGCTGATGCAGGACGTGTGGGGCTGGGAGTTCGGCGACCTGTCGACCGTGACCGTCCATGTGCGCCGCCTGCGCGGCAAGATCGAGGACGACCCGGCCCGGCCGAAGCTGATCCAGACGGTATGGGGAGTCGGTTACCGCTTCGACTCGCCGGAAGAGGGCTGATCGCCGTGCGGGACATGCTGCTCATCGCGTTCTACGCCCTGATGGGCGCCGCGGCGGCCGGGATCGTCGGCGCCCTCGTGCTGCGGGTGCTGCGGCACCGTTCCGTCGCGGTGTCGCTGACCGTGGTCGCGGCGGTGACCGTCACCGCCATGCTGGCGGGCACCCTCGCGGTCGCGCAGGCGATGTTCCTGTCACCGCACGACCTGACGGTCGTCACCATGGTCGTGGCCATGGCGGCCGTGGTCTCCCTGGCGACGGCCCTGCTGCTCGGCAGGTGGGTCGTCGCACGCAGCCGTGAACTGGCCCTCGCGGCCCGGTCGTTCGGGGACGGCGGTTCCTTCGCCGCGCCCGGCGTCCCCTCCACGGCCGAGTTGGAGGCGCTCAGCAGGGAACTGGCGGCCACCAGCGACCGGCTCGCCGAGTCCCGGGAACGGGAACGCGCCCTCGAGACGTCCCGGCGTGAGCTCGTCGCCTGGATCTCCCACGACCTGCGCACCCCGCTCGCCGGTCTGCGTGCCATGTCGGAGGCGTTGGAGGACGGCGTCGTCCAGGATCCCGACCGCTACTTCCGCCAGATCCGTACCGAGGTCGACCGGCTCAACTCGATGGTCGGCGACCTCTTCGAACTGTCCCGCATCCACGCGGGCGCGCTCGCGCTGACCCCGACCCGCATGTCGCTCTACGACCTGGTCGGGGAGGCTCTCGCGGGCGCAGGTCCGCTGGCCCGTGAGCACGGCGTGCGTCTGGTCGGCGACGGCGTCGAACCGGTCCCGGTCGAGGTGGACGGCAAGGAGATGACGCGGGTCCTCGCCAATCTGCTGGTGAACGCCATCCGCCGGACCCCTGCCGATGGCACGGTCGCCGTCGCCGCGGAACGGCGTGAGGACCGGGTGGTCGTCTCCGTCACCGACGGCTGCGGAGGCATCCCCGAGGAGGATCTGCCCCGCGTGTTCGACACGGGCTGGCGCGGCTCCGAGGCCCGTACGCCGCCGGCCGGCGCGGGGCTCGGACTGGCCATCGTCCGCGGGATCGTCGAGGCGCACGCGGGCCACGCGGAGGTGAGCAACGTGAGCGGTGGCTGCCGCTTCGAGGTGTCCCTGCCCGCCGCCGCGCCGCGCTGACCCGGCCAGGCTCCCCGGGGGCGAAACAGCGCCGCCCGTGAGGCGTGAGGCGGCGGGCGGTGGGGCAGTCACACGTCGATGACCGGACCGACACCACCGAACGACCGCTCGACGTGGGGGGCTTGGCCGCATGGCGCGACAATCGCACTGGGAATTCTTCGACGACCGCGGGCGGCTGGCGTCCGCACCACGCACCCCGGTCCGGCCGGTCACCTATATACAGGCGGGCGCCGCACTGTTCGACCACGGGCTCCTGCCGGCCGGCGTGTTCGGCTCCGCCCACGACGGCGCGGGCCCCGACCCGGCCAAGGCGGGTGACCTGCCGCTGACCGACGTGAGCTACCTCGGGTCCGGCCCGGGTGTCGACGCGGACGCCGTGCTGGCGGCCGGTCCCGACCTGGTGGTGGCCGTGACGTACGGCTCCGACCAGATCTACGGCCTCGATCCGGACACGGCCAAGTACCTGGAGGAACGCGTCCCGGTCGTCGTGCTCGACATCGGCCAGGGGCGTTCGTTCGACGAGGTGCGTGGGCGGTTCGACGCGCTGGCGCGCTCCCTCGGCGCGGCGCCCGAGCCGTCGGCCGCGGCCGGACTCGAAGCGGCGCGGGGGCGGTTGGGCGCCGCCGCGGCCGAAGCGGCCGGGGTGCGGGTCCTGGCCCTGTCGCCTGCGGGCCAGGACAGCGTCCATCTGGCCAGGCCCGGCGCCTGGTCCGATCTGCGGGCCCTGTCGGCGTGCGGCGTCGGCCTGGCAGAACCGGAAGCGGGCGCCGGGGTCAACTGGTCCACCACAGACTGGGCCGCCGCCGCCCGGCTGGAACCGGACGTGGTCCTGGTGGACGTGCGGGCCAACGCCTTCCCCGTCGAGCGGCTGCGGGGGGCGGCGGACTGGGACGCACTGCGGGCCCGCGCCAGGCTCCTGCCGTGGAACCCGGAGATCCCGCCCAGCGCGCCGGCGCACACACGCTTCTTCGACGCGGTCGCCGACGTCCTCGGGGCGTAGCGGGCCCGGGCGTTCGGCGGGCTGTGCCGCCCCGGCCCCCGGCGGCCGGGTGGCGTCGGCTGCGGCGTACGTCGCACCCGGCGGCTCTTGCCCCCGGCGGGGCGGGGCCGTACGCTCACGGCGACGTACCGACTAGCCGGTATGCGCCGGTGGTGCGTCCGTACGCGGCGACGAACAGCCTGCCGGCTGTGCCCGCCGGCCCGATCCACCAGCCGAACGCAGGAGCAGCCGGAGATGACCACAGCCAACCGCCAGGTACGCCTGGCCGCACGTCCCGCGGGCGAGCCGCGCGACACCGACTGGCAGCACGTCGAGGAGCCCGTGGGCGAGCCGGCCGACGGGGAGTTCCTGGTGCAGGTCCTGTACCTGTCCATCGATCCGGCGATGCGCGGCTGGATGAACGCCGGCCGGTCCTACATCCGCCCGGTGGAGATCGGCGAGGTGATGCGCGCCGGCGCGGTGGGCCGGGTGACCGCCTCCCGGCATCCCGGCTTCGCCGTCGGCGACCATGTGTCCGGCACGTTCGGCGTGCAGGAGTACTGCCTCTCCGACGGGCGCGGCGTCACCAAGGTCGACCCGGCCGCGGCGCCCCTGCCGACCTATCTCGGCACGCTCGGCATGTCGGGTCTGACGGCCTACTTCGGCCTCATCGACATCGGACGTCCCGAGCCGGGCCAGACCGTCGTGGTCTCCGGTGCGGCCGGAGCCGTCGGCAGCATCGTCGGCCAGATCGCCAAGATCCTGGGCTGCCGGGTCATCGGCATCGCCGGCGGTGAGCGCAAGTGCCGGATGGTGGTCGACGAGTTCGGGTTCGACGCCGCGATCGACTACCAGAGCGAGGACGTCCGCAAGGCGCTGCGCGAACACGCCCCCGACGGCGTCGACGTGTACTTCGACAACGTCGGCGGCGACATCCTGGACGCCGTGCTGCTCCGGCTGGCGCGCGGGGCCCGCGTCGTCATCTGCGGTGCGGTCTCCCAGTACAACAGCACCCGGCCGCAGGGTCCCGCCAACTACATGTCGCTGCTGGTCAACCGCGCCTCCATGACGGGCATGGTGGTGTTCGACTACGCCGACCGCTACGCGGAGGGTGTCGCGCAGCTCGCCGAGTGGCGGGCGGAGGGCCGGCTCACGTCGCTGGAGGACGTGGTGCCCGGAGGGGTCGCGGCGTTCCCGGAGACCCTGATGCGGCTGTTCCGCGGCGCGAACCACGGAAAGCTGGTTCTCGAGGTCGCAGCTGGGCAAGGTACAGGCACAGCCATAGGGGAGGGTGGGAGCCGGTGAAGGCGCTGACTTACCAAGGCCGTCATGACATCCGCTACGAGGAGGTCCCCGACCCGGTCGTGGCGAGCCCCACGGACGCGGTCGTCAAGGTCACCGCGGCCGGAATCTGCGGCAGCGATCTGCATATCTACGGCGGCAACCCGTTCAGCCCGGAGGTCGGCTACACCCCGGGACACGAGTGCGTCGGCGTGGTCGTCGAGACCGGTGACCAGGTCAGCCGCTTCAGGCCCGGTGACCGGGTCATGCTTCCCGCGTCGGTCGGCTGCACCCTGTGCCCGACCTGCGCGGCCGGGTTCACCGCCCGGTGCGAGCGCGCCAAGAGCATGACCGACCTCTGCTACGGCGTGAGCCCGCAGCTCCCGGGCAGCCAGGCCCAGGCCCTCGCGGTGCCCTACGCCGACGTCAACCTGGTGAGCCTGCCGGAGGACATCTCCGACGAGGCCGCCGTGGTCCTCACCGACAACGCGCCCACCGCCTGGTACGGCTGCCGACGCGCCCGCATCGGCCCCGGCGAGACGGTGCTCGTCATCGGCCTCGGCCCGGTGGGCCTGATGGCCGCCCAGTCCGCGTTCGCCATGGGCGCCGCTCGGGTCCTGGGCGTGGACCTGGTCGCGGAGCGCCGTGCCTTCGCCGCCACGATGGGCGTCGAGCCGGTCGAGGACGAGGACGCCCGGGCGGCCGTGCGCGATATGACCGGGGGGCGGGGACCGGACGCCGTGGTGGAGGCCGTGGGCTCGGACGCCTCCATCCAACTCGCTCTCAAGTCGGTGCGGCAGGCAGGACGCGTCAGCGTCGTCGGGGTCAGCCAGAACGAGGCCTTCCCCTTCCACATGGGGCTGGCCCAGGTCAAGGAGCTGGAGTTCGCCATCGGCCTGTGCTCGGTCCACTACGAGCTGCCGGTCCTGATGTCCCTGACCCAGGCAGGCCGGATCACCCCGGAAGCCGTGGTCTCGCACCGCTTCGCGCTCTCCGAGGGGCCCGCGGCGTACGAGCTGTACAGCAGCCGCGCCGACGGGGTACACAAGATCGTTCTCGATCCGTCCCGTTGATCGCTCCCGACGCCCCCGCGCCGGCCGTCCACGGCCCCGCGGCGGCGTCGCTGCCCATGGGGTGACGTCCCACGAAGAGGCGCCCGCCGACTCAGGCGGGCGCCTCTCTTTCTGTCCGCTGGATACCCCCCCTGGGTATGTGTTAATGTGGGTCTCATACCCCCGCCGGGTATTCGTCCCGAGGAGACGTCATGAAGACCCCTATGAAGATCACCGCCTTCGCCGCCGCGCTCGCCGCCTCCTTCGGAGCCGCCTACGGAGTCGGCAATGTGGTCGCGCCCGTCGACACGGCACCCCCGCCCGCCGCGCATTCCGAGCACTCGGCGGACGCACGGGCCTCCGAGGAGCCGGGCGGCCACGGCCCCTCCGCGGCCGGCGGGCTGCAGATCTCCGAAGGCGGCTACACCCTCGACCTCGACACTCCGCGCGTCCCCGCCGGGCGGAGCAGTGAACTGCGCTTCACCGTCCGCGACGACGACGGCCGGCCCGTCACCGCATACCAGCGCGAACACGACAAGGAACTCCACCTCATCCTCGCCTCGCGCGACCTCGGCACCTACCGCCATCTGCACCCCGCCAGGGCCGCGGACGGCACCTGGAGCATCGCCGCGGACCTGCCGAAGGCAGGGGACTACCGCCTCTTCGCCGACTTCACCCCCGCCGCCGAGGGTGCGAAGAACCTCACCCTCGGCGCGGACCTCGCCGTCTCCGGCGCCTACCGGCCCGCCCCGCTTCCCGCAGCCGCCGAGGTGGCGAAGGTCGACGGCTACACGGTCACCCTCGACGGCGCGCTGCACCCCGAGAAAGCCGGCGAGCTGAAGCTGAGCGTCTCCCGCGACGGACGTCCCGTCACCGACCTCGAGCCTTACCTCGGGGCGTACGGGCACCTGGTGGCGCTGCGCTCCGGCGACCTCGCCTACCTCCATGTCCACCCCGGTGGCGAGCCCGGTGACGGCACGACCCGCCCCGGCCCCGAAGTGACCTTCACGGCCACGGCCCCGAGCCCCGGCGCGTACCGGCTGTTCCTCGACTTCAAGCACGAAGGCAAGGTCCGCACCGCCGCGTTCACCGTGGTCACGGCGGACGCCCCCGACCAGGGGACCGGTACGCAGGACACGCCGGGGAACACGCAGGAGAGCCACGACGGGAACGGGATCGGGGACGGGCACTCGCACGAGTAGGCCGGAGGACCCCCGAGGCGCAACCGGGCGGTGGAGCAGGGCAGTCTATGAGGTGTGTCCTCCTCCTCACTCCCTCATCAGGCGCAACACCCCACCGTCCAGGGCCACATGATCGTGTGCGGGGACGACGCCCTCGTCCACCGGCTGGCCGGGGAACTCCGCGAGGTGTACGGCGAGCGGGTCACCCTCGTCGTACCGGCCGCCCAGCCTTCCAGAAGCCCCGAACTGCCCCTTTCCGGGCGGGTCAGGGCCTCTGCGCTGTTCGGCCGGATGTCCGCCGCCATGACCAGGGCCGTCGGCACCACCGCCCCCACCGCCCCCACCGCTCCCGGCGACACCCCGCCGCCCGATCTGCCCAGGGTCCTCGAGACCCTTGAGCTCGACGAGGACGTACTCCTCGAAGCCGGCGTCGGACGGGCCGCCGCGCTGGCCCTCGTCCATGACGACGACGAGACGAACATCCGCGCGGCCCTTGCCGCACGCAGACTCAACCCCCACCTGCGCCTGGTGATCCGGCTCTACAACCGCAAGCTCGGCCAGCACCTCGCCGAACTCCTCGACCAGGCCGCCGCGCTGTCCCTCCCCGGCCTCGCCGGCCAGGCACTCGACGCCTCGACCACCGTGCTCTCCGACGCTGACACCGCGGCCCCCGCGCTGGCCGCGACCGCCGTCGCCGGCACGAGCAAGATCGTCCAGGCGGACGGTCTGCTGCTGAGGGCCGTCGAACGCACCCCGCCCGCGCGCGGCGAGGTGGCCGACCCCGGCCTGTGCACGCTCGCCCTGCTGTCGTCCACCACCAACGACCCCGCAGGCGCGGAGGGTTCCGACCGGAGCGGACAGGAAGGACCGCGCCTGCTGCCCGACGACCGAAGCGTCGCCGAGGCCACCGGACGCGGCACCGTCGTGCTCGAAGCCATCTCCCACCGGGCGGGGGGCGGCGAACCGGGCCCCCTCGCCGGCCGGGGCGTCCCCCTCGGCCGGCTCTTCTCCCGGCGGCTGCGCTGGTCGCTGGCCGGGCTCGGCGCCGCCGTCGTCGCCCTGGCCGTCGCCTCGTGGATCACCACCGGCGACGACCCGCTGCACGCCACGTACCTCGTGCTGCTGGACCTGTTCGCCATGGGCGACCCCGCGGCCGGCGCCGACGCCGACCGGCAGATCCTGCAACTCCTCACCGGGCTCGCCGGCCTGATGCTGCTGCCGCTGACGGTCGCGGCGGCACTGGAGGCGCTCGGCACCTTCCGGACCGCGTCCGCCCTGCGTCGCCCGCCGCGCGGCCTGTCCGGGCACGTCGTCCTGCTGGGACTGGGAAAGATCGGCACCCGGGTCCTGATGCGCCTGCGCGAACTGGGCATCCCCGTCGTCTGCGTCGAGGAGGACCCCGAGGCCCGCGGCATCGCCCTCGTCCGCCGGCTGCGGGTGCCCACCGTCATGGGCGACGTGACCGAGGAGGGCGTCCTGGAGGCCGCCAAGATCCACCGGGCGCACGCACTGCTCGCCCTCACCAGCGTCGACACCACGAACCTCGAGGCCGCGCTCTACGCCCGTTCCGCCAAACCCGACCTCCGCGTGGCGCTGCGCATCTACGACGACGACTTCGCGACCGCCGTCTACCGCAGCCTGCGCGCCGCGTACCCCGACGCCCTGACCCGCAGCCGCAGCGTCTCCACGCTCGCCGCGCCCGCGTTCGCCGTCGCCATGATGGGGCGCCAGATCCTCGGCGCCGTACCCGTGGAACGCAAGGTGCTGCTCTTCGCCGCCGTCGACGTGGCAGGACACCCCCAACTGGAGGGACGCACCGTCGCGGAGGCGTTCAGGCCCGGTGCCTGGCGGATCGTCGCCCTCGACGCGACGGACCCCGGCGAACGGCAGCCCGACCTGGCGAACGCCCGCCGCGACCAGGAAGGCAACCCGACCGGGCTGGTGTGGGACCTCCATCCCGGCTACGTGCTACGGGCCCAGGACCGGGTCGTCGTCGCCGCGACGCGTCGCGGGGCCGCCGAACTCCTGGGACGGCGGCCGCAGTTGCGCACGGGCGGATAGAAATGCGTTGTATATGTAGGTAGATGCCTGATTCGGCCTGATTGTTCTGCGGTAGAATTCTTTACCTGGTCATTGCAATGCTCCTCGAGCGGCGCAATGGGCTTCAGTGACAGGAGGGTTTGCCGGCGCCCTGCGGTGCCGGCCGGGCGGAGGGGTACGAGATGGCGCACGCGCGCAGCGGCCGTGCCCGCCGTCCCGGTGGCAGGCCGAGCCTTGGGGGAGCGGCGTGTCCTGGTGGTGCGCCGCGTCTTGGTGGTGCGCCGCGTCTTGGTGGTTCGCCGCGCCTCGGTGGTTCGCCGCGCCCCGGCGTCGTGCGCCTCGACGGCGTCGCGCGCGGCACCGTAAGCGTGCGCATCGACACGCGTGCGCGGGACGGCGTTCCCGATCCCGCCCTTGGCGACCGACGGCCGGGCCCCACCATGTCCGCCCGACTCACCTGACCGACCCTCCGACCCTGTCCACGGCCGGTCGGCGCCGGTGAACGGCGGTTGAGCCAGAATCCTCTTCCGGTGGCCGCTGCGACATCCAGCGGCACCACCGGAGCAGACAGCACAGCCGCCCGCACACAGTCCGACGACCGCCCGTACGGAGCCCTCCATGGAACCCACCGCTCACGTCAGCAAAACGCCCCTGCCCGGAGTCGGCACGAGGTACGACCTCAAGACCGACGCCGGCGCGCACCTGTCCGTCGTCGTGCACCAGGACGGCCGCCGCATCCTGGCCTTCCACGATCCCGAGGACGACGACAACTGCAAGGACGCCGCAGCGCTCGCGCCGCACGAGGCGACCGCGCTGTCCAAACTGCTCGTCCCCGACCCCGTCGCCCACCTGCACCAGCACATCGAGATCGACCTCGTGACGGAGCACATCCCGGTCACGAAACGCTCCCCGTACGCCGGCCGGCTGCTCGCCGACACCCAGGCGCGCACCCGCACAGGAGCGTCCATCGTCGCCGTACTGCGTCGCACCGCGGCGTTCCCCTCGCCCACGCCCGACTTCCGCTTCGCCATCGGCGACACGCTCGTCGTCGTCGGAACCCGCGAAGGCGTCGACGCCGTTGCCGAACTGATCACCGGAGGATAGCCACCCGTGCACGACACCACCGCGCTGCTCATCGAACTCGGGTCGATCATCCTCGCCCTGGGCCTGCTCGGCAGGCTCGCCGGACGCATCGGGTTCTCACCCATACCGCTCTACCTGCTCGCCGGACTCGCCTTCGGCCACGGCGGGCTGCTGCCCATGAACGCCAGCGAGGAGTTCATCGCCACCGGCGCCGAGATAGGCGTCATCCTCCTGCTGCTGCTCCTCGGCCTCGAGTACAGCGCCTCCGAGCTCGTCACCAACCTCAAGACCCAGTACCCCTCCGGCATCGTCGACTTCGTCCTCAACGCCCTCCCCGGCGCGGTGGCCGCACTGATCCTCGGCTGGGGACCGGTGGCCGCCGTCGCGCTCGCCGGTGTCACTTGGATATCGTCGTCCGGCGTCATCGCCAAGGTCCTCGGCGACCTCGGCAGGCTGGGCAACCGTGAAACGCCCGTCATACTCGGCGTCCTCGTCATCGAGGACCTCGCGATGGCCGTCTACCTGCCGCTGCTGACCGCCCTGCTCGCCGGCCTCAGCCTCGCCGGCGGCAGCCTCACCCTGCTCATCTCGCTCGGCACGGTCAGCATCGTCCTCTACGTCGCACTGCGCCACGGCCGGCTCATCAGCCGGGCCGTCTCCTCCGACAACCCCGAGATGCTGCTGCTGGTCGTCCTGGGCCTGACCCTTTTCGTCGCCGGCATCGCGCAGGAACTCCAGGTGTCCGCCGCCGTCGGCGCGTTCCTCGTCGGAATCGCACTGTCCGGCGAGGTCGCCGAGGGCGCGCACAACCTTCTCGCGCCGCTGCGGGACCTGTTCGCCGCGGTCTTCTTCGTCTTCTTCGGCCTGTCGACCGACCCGGCGGACATTCCGCCGGTCCTCGTCCCCGCGCTGATCCTGGCCGTCGTCACCGCGCTCACGAAGATCGCCACCGGCTGGTACGCGGCCCGTCGCGCGGGGATCGGGCCACGCGGACGGCTGCGAGCGGGTGGCACGCTGGTCGCCCGCGGTGAGTTCTCCATCGTCATCGCGGGCCTCGCGGTCGGGGTCGAGCCCCGGATCGGGCCGCTGGCCACGGCGTACGTCCTGATTCTTGTGATCATCGGGCCGCTGACGGCGCGGTGGACGGAGCCGATCGGGCGCCGCTTCCTGCGGACGCCGGCGCCGGCGCCGAAGGAGCCGGCCGTGCCACTGGAAACGGCCGACACGGCGTCGACCCCGACCTGACGGGGCCGCGGGGGAATGACGCCCTCCGGGCGTGACCCGGTTCGTCCGGGCCGGCCCGGCCCGGACGGCGTCGCCCCTTCCGGGCGTAGTGCTTCCGGGCCGGGCCGCGTCCGGCACGGGGTCGTTACTCCTGCGGGGGCGTCCGGAGAGGGTGCCCGGAACGGCTGTCCTCACCGCCCCCCGTTCACAGCGCCGTGCCGGTCTCCTCGGCCAGTGCCTCGAGGAGCTGGTCCTGGAACGCCTCGTCATGGACGGCGCGGTGCGGCTGCCTGAGCTTCTGGTGGTACCAGTAGCCGCCCGTGGTCAGGGCCTCGGGGTCGTCGCTGGTGACGAGCCACTCCTGTGTCACATGCCCGAGTTCGAGATCGTCCGGAGCGCCCGGACCGCCCATCCTGGTCGGCACCCAACCCGGGTCGACCGCATTGCTCCGCACATCGGGACGCAGGCGGGCCACCGCGGCGGCGAGCGTGGTGACGAACAGCTTGCTGTCCGCGTAGGAGCCCGCGCTCTCGCCGGCCCAGTCGACTCCCCGCACGGCCGGGCGCCCGCTGAAATGGGAGCCGCTGCTCAGGTACACCAGTCGGCGCGGCGCCGGAAGCAGGGCTGTGAGCAGGTAGGGGGCGATGATGTTGACCGGCATGACGGCCCGCCCGCTCCATACACCGGCGTTGTGGACGACCGCGTCCAGCGGGTCGGCGTCATTCAGCGCGGCGGCGATCCGCCGTACGGCGTCACGCTCGGTGAGGTCGCCGGTGACGGCCTCCGCGCCGCGGTCGAGCAGCGGTCGCAGAGCGGTTGCCCGCCGAGGGTTGCGGGCGTGTACCACCACTTGGTGCCCGGCGGTCAGCAGTGCCTCCGCGGTGGCCCGGCCCAGGCCGTCCGTGGAGCCGGTCACCAGGATGCGGCTCACCGCCGCACCGCCGCGTATTCGTGCTCGGCTGCTTTCTGCACGGCTTGTCTCCTTCTGCTCGTGTGCGGCGGCGGCACGTGCCGCGCATGACGGCGTCCGCGCGGGCCGGTGGGGTGCTTTCAGGCGGTGGGGTGCCGCGCTGCCGGGCCCGTGTTCTCGGTGGCGGCGAGGGAGGCGAGCAGGCGTAGTCCCTCTTCCGAGGGGGAGCCGGGTTCGGCCGTGTAGATGGTCATGCCGAGTCCCGGTTCGGCGGCCAGGTCCAGGGATTCGTAGGCGAGGGTGAGGTCGCCGACCGAGGGGTGGCGGAACCGCTTGGTGCCGGTGCCGTGGCGGCGCACGTTGTGGGCGCCCCAGCGGGTGCGGAAGTCCTTGCTGCGGGTGGACAGCTCCCCGACGAGGTCGTGGAGGCCCTTGTCGTGGGGGTCGCGGCCGGCTTCGCGGCGCAGGATGGCCACCGCCATGTCGGCGAACAGCTCCCAGTCGGGGTAGAACCGGCGGGAGGCCGGGTCGAGGAAGTTGAAGCGGGCCAGGTTCCGCTGGTTGTCCCCGTCGGCGAACAGGTCGGTGTAGAAAGCACGGGCGAGGGGGTTGGCCGCCAGGACGTCCATGCGGCCGTTGGTCACGACTGCGGGCCCGGCTGTGATCGCGTCGAGGGTCCACTGCAGGCTGCGGTGCGGGGTCCACTGCCGGGTGGCGGCGCGGCGCCGGGGGCGGGTGAGGGCGTCGGAGCCGTCGGCGGCCCGGGCCAGGTGCAGGAGGTGGGCGCGTTCGGTGTCGTCCAGTTGCAGGGCGCGGGCGACGGCCTCCAGGACGGCGGGGGAGGCGCCCGCCAGGTTGCCGCGCTCCAGCTTCGCGTAGTACTCGACGCTCATGTCGGCCAGCGCGGCGACCTCGCTCCTGCGCAGCCCGGGCACACGCCGTCGGGAACCGGCCGGCAGGTCGACCTGCTCCGGGGTGATCTTCGCCCGCCGCGAGGTGAGGAACTCGCGGACCTCCTCACGGTTGTCCATGTCTTCGACCGTACGGCCTGCCCGCCGCGGAAGGGATGTACTGGCGGTACACCTCTCGCTGGTATCTCGCTCACCGCAGGGACGAGCGGTTACCTGGAATGCGGGCACTCCCGGAGCGGCGCAGCCGCCCCGAGGGGTTAACCGGCCCACAGCACGCGAAGGGCAACGGGGCCCTTACGCGTCCCCCGGTCCGTACCCGCACCGGTTGCGGCGGCCCGAAGGGCCTCCCCGGACCACCCTTCAAAGAACGTGAGGACTTCCCCATGCGCGGAGCAGTGATCCACGCCCCCGGCGATGTGCGCTTCGAGACCCTGGACGACCCGATGATCCTGAAGCCGACGGATGCGGTCATCCGCACGGCCGTCACCTGTGTGTGCGGGTCCGACCTGTGGCCCTGGCGGGGCCTGGACGCCACCGACGAGGCGCACCCGATGGGGCACGAGTACGTCGGTTTCGTCGAGGAGGTCGGGTCCGAGGTCACCGCGGTCAGGCCGGGCCAGTTCGTGGTCGGCTCGTTCGCGACCTCGGACAACACCTGCGCCAACTGTCGTAACGGATGGCAGTCCAACTGCCTCAAGCGCGAATTCATGAGCACCTGCCAGGCCGAGTACGTGCGTATCCCCAACGCTCAGGGCACCCTGGTCGCCACCGACGGGGTGCCGGGCGAGGAGTTCTGGCCCGGCCTGCTGGCGGTTTCCGACGTGATGGGCACCGGCTGGTACGCGGCCGACGCCGCCGAGGTCCGGCCCGGTTCCACCGCCGTGGTGGTCGGCGACGGAGCGGTCGGGCTGTGCGCGGTGATCGCCGCGAAGGAGATGGGTGCGGAGCGGATCATCGCGATGAGCCGCCACGCCTCCCGTCAGGAGCTCGCCCTGGAGTTCGGCGCCACCGACATCGTCACCGAGCGCGGCGAGGAGGGCATCGCCCGGATCAAGGACCTCACCGACGGGATCGGAGCGGACAGCGTGCTGGAGTGCGTCGGCACCGCCGAGGCCATGCAGCAGGCCCTGCACTCCGCGCGTCCCGGCGGCAACGTCGGCTTCGTCGGCGTGCCCCACGAGGTCGCCGTCGACGGCCAGGAGCTGTTCTTCTCCCACGTCGGTCTGCGCGGCGGCCCCGCCCCCGTACGCCGCTACCTGCCCGACCTGATCGAGCGCGTCCTGAGCGGCCGGATCGACCCGGGCAAGGTCTTCGACCTCACCCTGCCGCTGGAGCAGGTGGCCGAGGGCTACAAGGCCATGGACGAACGCAGTGCCATCAAGGCACTCCTCAAGCCCTGACGCCGGGCCGCGGCTCCCACGGGGACACTCGTCGTCCCCCTCGCGACCCCGCGAACCGCCGGCCCGACCGTGCGCCCCGCGGTCGGGCCCGGCGCGCACCCGGCCTCAACACCGTCTCGTTTTGGTTCCTTTGGAGATCGTCAATACGATCCGCTGATGATCATAAGAAGACGGCCCGCGGCCCGGATCTGCGTGCTCCTCGCAGTCCTGGTCGCCGGGCTGTTCCCGACAGGCATCGCCGCCGCCGACGAACCGGTGGCGAAGGAATCCCCCAAGGTCGAGCTCGTGCTCGACGTCAGCGGATCGATGCGTGCCCGCGACATCGACGGCAAGAGCCGTATGGCCGCCGCGAAGCAGGCCTTCAACGAGGTGCTGGACGCCGTCCCGGAAGACGTGCGGCTCGGCATCCGCACGCTCGGGGCCGACTATCCGGGCGACGACCGCAAGCGCGGTTGCAAGGACACCCGGCAGCTCTACCCCGTGGGGCCGCTCGACCGGACGGAGGCGAAGACCGCCGTCGCCACCCTCGCGCCCACCGGATGGACACCGATCGGCCCGGCGCTGCTGGGTGCGGCGGAGGATCTGGAAGGCGGTGACGCGACCCGAAGGATCGTGCTCATCACCGACGGCGAGGACACCTGCGCACCGCTCGATCCGTGCGAGGTCGCGCGGGAGATCGCGGCCAAGGGCATCCACCTCGTGATCGACACCCTCGGCCTGGTGCCCGACGCCAAGACCCGCGCCCAGCTCAGCTGCATCGCGGAGGCCACCGGCGGTACGTACACGTCGGTCCAGCACACCGACGAACTCTCCGACCGGGTGAGCCAGTTGGTCGACCGGGCCGCCGACCCGGTGGTCACGCCCGTCGCCACGCAGGGCGCCGGCCAGTGCCGCGACGCACCCCAGCTCGAACCGGGTCTGTACACGGACCGGGAGAAGTTCGGCGAGCACCGCTGGTACCGGGTGGACGTGCTGCCCGGCCAGGAGCTGCGCGCCTCCGTGAGCGTCGGCGCCGACCGCGCGGTCAACAAGGACTACGGGGTGCTGCTGCGCGCCGTCACCGTCCACGGCCGTGAGATCGTCCGCGGCTCCGAGGC
This sequence comes from Streptomyces sp. OZ13, assembly GCF_052068155.1. Lineage (NCBI taxonomy): Bacteria > Bacillati > Actinomycetota > Actinomycetes > Kitasatosporales > Streptomycetaceae > Streptomyces > Streptomyces sp. OZ13. The sequence goes on from NZ_JBQHCZ010000001.1 coordinate 80,140, forward strand.
CGGCGACGGCCGTACCGATCTGATCTCGACCGGTCTTCGCTACCCGAAGCCGGAGCTCGAGGACGCCGACGGCGTCAAGCCCGCCGCGGAGACCGTGTGCCTCCAGGTGAGCAACTCCTTCTCCGCGCCGCCCGCCGTCAAGACCGAGCCCGGACTGCCTGTGGAACTCACCGTGGACGTGGTCGACGCACCCGAAGCGGCCTCCGACGTGGCCGCGTTCGGCCTCGGGCGCGGCTGGTGGCTGCTGGGCGTCCTGGTACTGGCCGGCTTCGTGGCCGGTCTGCTCTGGGGCTGGGTCTCGCGCTGGCGTATCGCCGTCTGGAGGACCAACTGATGCGTATCGCACGCATACTGACGGTCGGCGCACTGACCGCCGCCGCGCTGTTCGGCCCGGCGGCCGCCGCCCTGGCGGACAGCCCGTCGCCCGGCCCCGAAGGTGACGACCGGGCCCCCACGGAGGCCGGTACCGGCTTCCGTACGGCCACCCCGATCGAGCAGGACCAGAAGGCCACGGCGAACGCGTCGAGCGGCGACTACCTGTACTGGGTGTTCCCCGCGGACGCGGAGCAGCAGCCCACCGTCAAGGCCCGGGTCACGCTGCCCGAGTCGGCCGAACGGCACGGCGCCTCGACGTGGCGCATCGACGTCTACGACGGGCTGCGCCGCCGCCAGGCCTGCACGTACGGCATGCAGGCCCGGACGGCGGCCGCCGACGCCACGTCGGTGGAACTGTCGTGCACCCTGCGGACCGTCCGGTCGCTGGCCGAGCCGTGGGCCGACGACCCGCTGCCCGGCAGTTACTACATACGCCTGACCGTGACCGGTCTCCCGGAGGAGGACCTCGGCCTCCCCGTCGCCGCGGAGGTCGAGGCGGTGTCCAAGGACGCGGGCGGGGCGTACGCGGTCGACGGTGCGCTCGCCGAGCCGCTGGTGCCGGGCGTCTCGGCCGACGAACGGCGCAACGAGGAACAGGCGGTCCTGGACTGGTCGTCCGGCCGGTGGTCCGACCGCTGGATCTGGACCGGCGCCGGCGGTCTGCTCGCGGCGCTCGCGGGCGTCGGCGGTTACGTGCTCACCCGGGGTGCCGGCCGCCCCTCGCGGATGCCGCCGGGCGTGTGAGTCCCCGGGCGGCCACGGCGTTCCGCCGTGGCCGCCCGGCCGCCTCAGAAGTCGAAGAGCACGCCGCTGCCGCTGCTCCGGATGCACGCGTTGCCGAAGGTGTGGGCGTAGTCGACGCGCGTGCCGTTCCACACGCCGTCCACGGTCACCGTCACCGGATCCCACTGCTTGGTGCAGACGACGCTCGGGTCCCGTGTGGTGATGGCGTCGAAAGCGCCCTCCGCGGCGCGGAGTTCGGCGCAGGCGGCCTTCGCGGCGGGATGGGTGCCGGTCGCCGTGGGCGTGCAGCTCAGCGTCACCGCGCGCAGCACCGTCCCGGCCGCCGCGTCTTCCCCTGTCGTGACGGTCAGCACGAGGGCCGACGGCGGGTACAGCCTCTCCGGCCCGGGCTGCGCGGAGTTCGCGCTCCCCACGGCGGGCGCCGCGACGAGAGCCAGCGTGGTGGTGGCTGCGAGCGCGAGGCCTCTGGCGATGTACCGCATTTCGAACACTCCTTGGGGTCGTTGTTTCGGAAATCGGACGGGAGTCTTACTCACCGCGGTGAAGAACGCTTGGCCCTGTGCACGGTTTCGGTCACGCCCGGTGATGCCCGGAGGGCAGGCGGTGACCGGGTCGGCGATGCTGACCAGCGGTTCAGTAGGTTGCCGAATCGGCCGAAGAAAGACGTTCGAGGTGGTTGAGCAATTGAATATAAGGCTCACGAATTCTTGAACCGTTGATTGAAAGGTGTGGCGATGTTCAGGCCTGTGTTGCTCCCGCGTTGGACGACCGGTCGGCATCGGGGTTCACTGAGCTGAGGAGCCCAGGGAGGTGACGATGGAACCGGTCGAGGCCCTGAACCGGGTGGCCTTCCTCCTGGAACGCTCACTCGCGGAGACCTATCGCGTCCGCGCCTTCCGCACCGCCGCCGCGGCCCTCGCCGAACTCGACGCGCAGGAGATCGCCGGCCATGCCGAGGCCGGAACGCTCGTCAAGATCAAGGGAATCGGTCCCAAGACCGCCCGTGTGATCGAGGAGGCCCTCGCCGGCGGAACCCCCGCGTATCTCCAGCGGCTCGAGGAAGAGGCCGGGGCGCCGCTCGCCGACGGCGGCAGCGCCCTGCGCGCCGCGCTGCGCGGCGACTGCCACCTGCACTCCGACTGGTCGGACGGGGGCAGCCCCATCGACGAGATGGGCCGTGCGGCAGCCGCCATCGGCCACGAATGGGCCGTCCTCACCGACCACTCGCCCACCCTCACCGTCGCCAAAGGGCTCACCGCGGAACGGCTGCGCGCCCAACTCGACGTCGTGGCCGAACTCAACAAGGAATGGGCGCCCTTCAGGCTCCTCACCGGCATCGAGTGCGACATCCTCCCCGACGGCAGCCTCGACCAGGATCCCGAACTGCTGGACCGCCTCGACCTCGTCGTCGCGTCCGTCCACTCCAAACTCCGCATGGACTCCGCCGCGATGACCCGGCGGATGGTCCGCGCCGTCGAGAACCCGCTCACCGACGTCCTCGGCCACTGCACCGGACGGCTCGTCACCGGCGGCCGTGGCACCCGGCCCGAGTCGCAGTTCGACCCGGACGAGGTGTTCGGCGCCTGCGCCGAGCACGGCACCGCCCTGGAGATCAACAGCCGCCCCGAACGGCGCGACCCGCCGCGCCGGCTGCTCCGCTCCGCCGTCGCGACGGGCGTCCTCTTCGCCGTCGACACCGACGCCCACGCGCCCGGACAGCTCGACTGGCAGATCATCGGCTGCGCCCGCGCCGAGGAGTGCGGGGTGCCGGTGGAGCGGGTGATCAACACCTGGACGGCGGACGAGGTCCTCGAGTGGACCCGGACCAGGCGACCGCCCGCCGCAGGCCGGGTCAACCGCTGAACATCAGACGGACCGCCAGGAAGACGATCACCCCGTTGCCGATCAGCGCTGTGGTCAGACGCCCCTTGTCGCTGGTGAGGACACGACCGACCAGCGCCCCGCCGACGGCCAGCAGTGCCTGCCAGCCCGCCGACGCGGCGAACGCGGCGACGACGAACAGCAGGCCGCCCATCGGAGGCCAGTCGTCGTTGCGGAGCGCCAACACCAGGGCGGAGAAATAGACGATGGTCAGCGGGTTGAGGACAGTGAGCCCCAGGAACTGCAAGTACGCGTGGAGCGGCCGCCTTTCCTCCACCCGCTGGACCGGCCCGGGATCGAGCGAGCGGCGGACGGCGTCCGCCAGTCCCTTCGCCGCGAGGACGAGCAGCACGACCGCCGCCGTCCACCGCATGGGCTGCGCGACGGGCTGGAGCAGGCCGGCCAGCGCCGCGCCCGTCAACGCGGCGATCAGCGCGTACAGACCGTCGGCCGTCGCCGTCCCCATCGCGCCCGCGAGACCCGTACGCAACGACGTCTGCGCGGAAAGCGTCACGATCATGACGGTGACCGCGCCGACCGGCATGGCGATGCCGAGACCGGCCAGCGCGCCCGAGATCAAGATGTCGTACACAACTTCCCCCGTGATGGGCGCACTCCGACTGCGCCGATCCAACTGCCGGGCCGAACGGCCGGTCAAGGCGATTTCCGACCCACGCGACGAGGCCGACGGGCCTCGAAGCCGAGACCGCCGGACGCCGTGAGCCGGCGCACGGAACGGGTCGCACAAATAGCTGGCGCACCGCCCCGGGGCGCCGCTATCGTTCTGCTCGTTCCGGGCCGCGGCAGTTCGTCGTACCCGGCCGAACGGTGTTGGTTCGTCGAGAAGAAGACGAGCAGGAGGTGAGGACATTGATGACTGTCACGGTGACGGGCGCCGCCCGCGTTCAGAGGTTCATCATCGTTTCCACCCCTGTGGCCTCCGGCTGACACCCACTCGACGTCCGCGCGCGGAGCGCGCGCTGCCGGGGCCGCCCTTCGAAGGGTTCCCCTTGTTCAACACCCAGCCCCACACGTCTTCCACCACCTCTGCCGCCCAGGACACGCTCGCCCCGTACGGGTGGGACCCGGCCTGGGAAGCCGAATTCGCACCGTACGCCGCCCAGGGCCTGCTGCCCGGCCGCGTCGTACGCGTCGACCGCGGCCAGTGCGACCTCGTCACGCCGCGCGGTCCGCTGCGCGCCGACACCGAATTCGTCACCCCCCGCGACCCGATGCAGGTCGTCTGCACCGGCGACTGGGTCGCCGTCGACCCCGACGGCGACCCCCGGTTCGTACGGACCCTCCTGCCGCGGCGCACCGCCATCGTGCGGTCGACGTCGTCCAAGCGGTCGGAAGGCCAGGTGCTCGCCACCAACATCGACCACATCGTCATCTGCGTCTCGCTCGCCGTCGAACTCGACCTCGGCCGGATCGAACGCTTCCTCGCCCTGGCGTGGGAAAGCGGGGCGCAGCCGCTGATCGCCCTCACCAAGGCCGACCTCGTCCCCGACGTCACCGGGCTGTCCTACCTCGTACAGGACGTCGAGACCACCGCGCCCGGCGTCCAGGTCGTCCCCGTCAGCTCCACCACAGGCGAAGGCGTCGAGGTCCTCACCGCCATCGTCTCCGGCGGCACCAGCGTGCTGCTCGGCGTCTCCGGAGCGGGCAAATCCACCCTCGCCAACGCGCTCCTCGGCGAGGACGTCATGGACGTCCAGGCCACCCGTGACGTCGACGGCAAAGGCCGGCACACCACCACCACCCGCAACCTGCTCGTCCTGCCCGACGGCGGAGTCCTCATCGACACGCCGGGGCTGCGGGGCGTCGGACTCTGGGACGCCGAAGCCGGCGTGCACCAGGTGTTCTCCGAGATCGAGGACCTCGCCGCGCAGTGCCGCTTCCACGACTGCGCCCACGAGGCGGAGCCCGGCTGCGCCGTGCTCGGCGCGATCGAGGACGGCACGCTGTCGGAACGGCGGCTCGACAGCTACCGCAAGCTGATCCGGGAGAACCAGCGGATCGTGGCCAAGACGGACGCGAGGCTGCGGGCGGAGATCCGGCGCGACTGGAAACTGAAGGGCGCGCAGGGGAAGGCGGCGATGGAGGCCAAACGGGGGCGCCTCCGCTGACCCGGGCGAAGCCCGGCCCAGCGCGTGTCGCCCCTGGCGGGGCGGTGGGCCATGTCCGTGGCCCGTGTCGCCCTGCGGGCGGAGTCCGGCACGGGGTGGGGCCACGCGGCCCGGCGCGGCCCGGTCGTGTGTTGCCCCCGCGGGGCGTGGCCAGGCCTGGGGGTGGTGCGCCTCGCGGGGCGTGGCCGGCACGGGGGCGTGTCGCCCGTGCGCCCGTCCCGTGCGGGTGCGGTGCGCCCTTGCGGGCGTGGCCACCGTGGTGGGTGGTGCGGGCGACGGGGCCTCCGGAGGGGGGTGCCCGGAATGGCTGTCCTCACCGCGCTTCGCGCGAGTTGCGACGCTTTACTTCCGGACACCCCCCTCCTACGACCCCGCCCCCCTTCCGCCCGTGCCGCCCCTTCCGGCCGGTGGTCCGCAGGGGCGCGTTTCGGCCTGCTGGCCCGTCAGGACGGCGGTCCTGACTTGGGGCGGCGCGGCTGGCGTCGGGACCGCGAGTGGCGCGGCCCCTGACCCCGCGCCGGTGGCTTTTCGATCGGCGGGCGGGCAGGGACCTGTCGCGGCGCGAAGCTGCCGTGATGGGGGTAGTGGGAGCGTCAGCCCCGCCAAACCTTCTCCCTTTCCCCGGGAGGGGGCTGGGGGCGTCAGCACCCATGGGTCCGGGGCCCGGGCCGGGTCGGTGTCCGTTCCGGCACGTACGCTGCGGGGGCGGGGGGAGGCCTGGCGCGGCGCGAAGCTGCCGTCATGGGGTGTGGGGGCGCCGGCCTCCACAAACCCCTTCCCCTCCCCACGGGAGGGGGCTGGGGGCTTCAGCCCCCACGGGGTCCGGGGCCTGCCCCGGTTTCGGGAAGGGGCGGGGTGGGGAAAGGCCCCGCGCAGCGCGCCGGCCCCCGCCGTGGGGAAGGGGCGGGGTGGGGAAAGGCCCCGCGCAGCGCGCCGGCCCCCGCCGTGGGGAAGGGGCGGGCGCCCGGGCCGGCCCGGTGCTAGCCGCCGGCCAGCACCGCGCCCACCCACGCACCCACCACCAGCAAGCACCCCATGAGTTCCACCAGCACGCTCGTGCCCGCCGCGCGCATCACCGCGCGGGTCGAGGCCGTCGCAGGGCCGTGGCCGCCCAGCCGGAGGCGTTCCGAGCCGTAGATGCCGCCCACGAAGCCCGGCACCGCGCCGATGACGGGCAGCAGGACGAATCCGGCCAGCGCGCCGAGGCCCGCCGACGCGGCCATCCGGCGGGTGATGCCGAGGCCGCGTAGTCGGCGGTTCGGCAGCAGCCAGACGATGACCTGGTTGACGAGCAGGACCGCCGTCGCGCCGACGAGCAGGCACCACGCCAGGCCCGTCCGTACGTGCAGGGACCACCAGAGCACGGCGGCCCACACCAGCCACGGCCCCGGGACGCCCGGGACGATCACCCCGAGGAGACCCAGCAGCATCACCCCGCCGACCATGAGGAGCTGCCATACGCCCACATGCCAAGCGTGCAGGATCAGGGGCGGTCGTGCAGGTCGCGCGCCACCCAGCCCTTCGCGTAGGCGTGCCAGCCCAGCTGGAGGCGGGTGGTCACGCCGGTGAGTTCCATCAGCCCCTTGACCCGGCGCTGCACGGTCCGCAGCCCCAGGTCCAGCTGCTTGGCGACGCTCGCGTCGGTCATGCCGGCCAGGAGGAGCGAGAGGATCTCCAGGTCCGTGGTGTCCGGGCCGGAGACGTCCTCCTCGATCCCGCGCACCCCCAGCCGCAGAGGGAGCGCCTCACGCCAGACCGCTTCGAAGAGGCCCATCAGCGACTCCAGCAGCCCGCTGGCGTGGACGACGAGCGCGGCGGGCTCGGCGCCGCGGCCGGTCAGGGGCACCATCGCGAGGGTGCGGTCGGCGATGACGAGCTTCGTCGGCACCCGGTCGACCACCCGGACCTGTTCGTCACGGCTCAGGGCCGCCGACAGCTCGGTGATGCCGTCGGGCTTCGTCAGCACCTCGCGTTCCAGGACGACCCGGTACGCGACGCCCCTGGACGTGGCGTTCTCCTCGGCGTCGTTGTCCATGCCGCTGACGGCTATGGGGTTGCCGGTGACCAGCGCGCAGACCTCCTCCGTCGCGCCGAGCTGAAGCTGTCCGAAGCGGTGCACCACGGCACTCGCCCCGGTCACCACCTCGACGAGGTCGTGGACGGCCGGCTCGTCGGACTCCGCCCGGTACTCCTCGGCGAGCAGCGCCGCCGCCAGTTCCGCCTGCTCCAGTTCGTGCCGCTGCTGCGTCAGCAGGGCGCCGAGCGCCACACCGGGCGGCGCCGCCACCCAGCGGCCGGTGCGCGCGGACGACTGCGCGGCCAGCCCCTGCTGCTCCAGCCGGCGCAGGGCCCGCTCCGCGTCCGGCTCCGGCATCGCAAGCCGGCGTGCGAGATCGGAGATCTCGGCGGCCCCCAGCGCCACCAGCGCGCGGTACGCCGACTCCTGTCTTTCGTCGAGCCCTATCGCTCCCAGCACGGAATCCCTCCCCGGACGTGCGCCTGTCCGCCGCCGTGGCGGAAATCGGCCACGGCGTGAACCCGCCTCGGACATCATCCCCGCATCGGCCGCCGCTCTGCCAATGTGGCCGCCACCGCAGCACCAACAGCCTCCGGCAGCGGGGCCTTTGTGCCCTTTTGTGGCCGGATTCAGATGGGGAGAGCGATGCGCCCGATATCGCGTACGGCACTGGGGGCGGCAACAGCCGCCGTGCTGGCCGTCACGGCGATCGCACCGTCGGCGGCCGCAGGGCCGCAGGACGGGGCGACCGAGAAGAGACCACTGGTCGGCAGCGAGGCCGCCGCACGGCAGGGGGAGCGGCCGGTCACGGTCACGCTCGTGACCGGGGACCGTGTCCTCGTCGGCCGGGACGCCTCAGGCGCGCCGTCCGCCACCGTACTGCCGCGTCCCGACGGCACCACGGCCACGACGCAGACCCGCCGCTCGGGTCAGGACCTGTACGTCTACCCGGAGGGCGCCGCCGCCGCGCTGGCGGCCGGCACCGTCGACGAGCAGCTTTTCAACGTCACCGGGCTGGTCCGCCAGGGCTACGACGACGCGCACACCTCGGCACTGCCGCTGATCGCCACCTACGGCGGCGACGTGGCCCGCTCGGCCCCGGCCGTCCCGCGCGGCGCGAAGCGCGGGCTCGTACTGGAAGCCGTCGGCGGGGTCGCCCTCAAGGCGGACAAGAAGCAGGCGGCCGACTTCTGGGCGGACGTCACGAACACCCGCTCCCGGGCGGCCGCCGGACTGAAGAAGCTGTGGCTGGACCGTAAGGTCGAGGCCACCCTCGACCGCTCCACACAGCAGGTCGCGGCCGATCTGGCCTGGGCCGCCGGATACGACGGCAAGGGCACCAAGGTCGCCGTGCTCGACACCGGCGTCGACGCCGAACACCCCGACCTCAAGGGCCGGGTGACCGCCGCGGAGAACTTCACCGACTCCGACACCCCCGGCGACAGCCATGGGCACGGCACCCACACGCTCTCCACCGTCGGCGGCTCCGGCGCCGCGAGCGGCGGCAGGAACAAGGGCGTCGCCCCCGGTGCCGAGCTGCTCAGCGGCAAGGTCCTGAACGACTACGGCAACGGTGCGGAGTCCTGGATCATCGCCGGCATGCAGTGGGCGGTCGACCAGAAGGCCGACGTCGTCTCCATGAGCCTCGGCAGCCCGCAGCCGACCGACTGCACCGACCCGATGAGCACCGCGGCCGAGGAACTCGCCCGCACCGAGGGCACGTTGTTCGTCGTCGCCGCCGGCAACGCGGGCCCGTCGCACAACACCGTCTCGTCGCCCGGCTGCGTGCCCGGCGTCCTCACGGTCGGCGCCGTCGACCGCGACGACAGCACGGCCCAGTTCTCCAGCCGGGGACCCGCGATCGTCTCCCACACGCTGAAGCCCGAGATCGCCGCGCCCGGCGTCGCCATCTCGGCCGCCGCGGCCGGCGGCCGGGGACCGTACGCGTACCGGTCGATGTCCGGCACCTCCATGGCCACCCCGCACGTCGCCGGCGCCGCCGCGGTCGTCAAGCAGCGCCACCCGGACTGGACCGCGCAGCAGATCAAGGCCGCGCTGGTGTCCTCCGCCAAGTCGTCCGTCCCCGGCGACGTACGCGAGACCGGCGGCGGCCGGCTCGATGTGAAGGCGGCAGTCGACACGACCGTGACCGGCGCGCCCGCCGTCCAGGGCGGCACCTTCAACTGGCCCCAGGACGACAGCGACCGGACCACCGTCCAGATCCCCTACACCAACAGCGGCGACAAGCCCGTGCGCCTCGACCTGGCCGTGCGGAAGGTGACCGGCAACGACGGCTCGCCCGTGCGATCCGGGATCGCCGGGCTCGGCGCGCGTGCCGTGACCGTCCCCGCCGGTGCGACCGTCAAGGTCCCCCTGACCCTGGACCCGTCGGCGCGCATCGACCGCGCCCAGTACGGGGACATCACCGGCCGAGTCGTCGCCACCGGTGGCGGCGTCACCGTCTCCACGCCGTTCTCGCTGTACGTGCAGCCGGAAACGGTCAGCCTGCGCGTCAAGCTCGTCGACCGCGAGGGCGAGCCCGCAGCCGGATCGTCCTCGCTGGACGTCATCGGAACCGACGACGCGACCGGTGAACGCCGCTTCAACGACGGCGCCGCCGACCAGGTCTACCGGCTCCGCCCCGGCTCGTACTTCCTCTCCTCCTTCGTCACGTCCGGCGACGGCACCGTCAGTTACCTCGGCCGCCCCGAGATCGAACTGACGAAGGACACGACCGTCGTGCTCGACGCGCGCAAGGCGCACCGCCTCGGCATCGAGACCGACCGCGGCTCCGAGGTCCGGATGGGCACGCTCGGCTTCGCCCGCGGCTGGGACGACACCTGGCTCCACGCCGGCACGATCACCGGCGGCCGCACGGTCACCGGCTTCTACGCCGACGTCCAAGGCCGTGCGAAGAACGGCGACTTCGAGTTCGCCAGCTACTGGCGCGCCTACGCCCCGCTGATCGACGAACTCACCGTCGAGGGCGGCCCCCGACTGCGTGCCGTCGCCGCGAGCACCGGATCGGTCAATCTCGACGGCACCGGCACCGCGGGCCTCGTCGACGCGGGCACCGGAACGCCCGCGGAGCTCGAAGCGGCGGGCGTCAAGGGCAAGTTCGCCCTCGTGCACGTCCCCGACGGTGGCATCGGCGCCGCCACCGCGGCACGCAACGCCAAGGCGGCCGGCGCACTCGCCGTCGTCGTGCACCGCGACGCGCCCGGCATGTACCTGCCCTCCATCGGCTACGGCACCGCCCCGCGCCCGGTCATCGGCATCGAGGCCGAGGAGGCGCGACTCCTGCTCGAGCGGCTGGCAGACGGCCCGGTCTCCCTGCGCTGGAAGGCCACCGCCAAGAGCCCGTACGTCTACAACCTGAGCTTCCCCGAGCGCGGCCCCATCGCCTCCGACCGCACCTACCGGGTCCGCGACACGAAGCTTGCCAGGAACGACACCACGTACCGCGCGATGGGCGTCGCCGCCGACTACCGGGACGTCGTCGTCGCGTACAGCCCCAGCGGCATCCAGGCGTCCCTCTCCGGCATCGACCTGGTGCCGGCGCCCGGCGAGCGCGCCGAGTTCTACACCCCCGGTGACACGCGGTGGGAACACCACGTCTCCTCCAGCTTCCCCTGGGGCGAGCTCATGTCCGACCCGGCCCGCACGTACGAGCCCGGCGAACGGCGTGAGGAGAGCTGGTACGGCGGCGTGCTCGCCCCGGCCGCGCCCCTCGACGCGCCGGGCCGGCAGGGCCTCGCAGCCGAGCGTCAGGGCAACCTCATCGGTGTGGCCCCCGCGTTCTGGCGTGACAGCGAACATGTGGGATCGGCCGGGTCGTTCGGCGACATCGGCAACACCCGCCTGCTCCGCGACGGCGAGGAGGTCGGCCGGACCCCGTACCCGTTCGGTGTCTACGAGGTCCCCGCCGGCGACGCCGCCTACGAACTGACCCTGATGACGATGAAGATCGGCTCGCCGGCCGCGGTCTGGAAGCGGTCCACCCATCTGGAGACGACCTGGAAGTTCCGTTCGAAGCTCGACGAGAACGTGTACTCCCAGGGCATCCCGCTCCTCTTCCCGGACTACGAACTCCCCGAGGACGGCCTCAAGACCGTCGCCGCGAGCGACGGCCTGCGGATCGGCCTGAGCGCCACGGGGCACGCCGGTTACCGGCCCGGCGCGCTCACCGGCGCCAAGCTGTCGTACTCGTACGACGGCGGGCAGACCTGGACCGAGGCGGCCACCGGACGACAGGGCGACGGCACCTGGAACGCGACCGTGAACCACGCGGGCGCGTCCGGCAAGGCGGTCACCCTGAGAACCGAACTGACGGACGCCCACGGCAATTCCGTCACCCAGCTCGTGGTCGACGCCTACGCGGTGCGCTGACGCGCAGACGCGCCGATCACGACCGGTCCGCCGGGCGTCCTTCCCGTGGGGGGTTGGGCCGCCCGGCGGACCTTTGGCGGGTGTCTTTTCGTCAATGCCCGTTTTCTGGCCCTGGGTGCGGTCGACAATAAGGGCATGAGTGAGCAGGGGGACAGGCCCAACAGGCCTACCACCGAAGACGACTGGTGGAGCCGGCTGTACGACGACTCCGCCCCGGACACCGGCCGCCCGACCGCGTCCGCCGATTCTCTGGACGACCGCTTCGACTCGGCATCGGGCACGGTGACCGCGCGTCCGCACGCGTGGTGGGACCGCCCGCCGTCACCGCCCGAGGGGCGCGTGGGGGAGCGGGGCGTCCGTGGCGACGGCCCCGCGGCCGGGGCCCCTCCGGTCCCCGCCCGCCCGGCGGGCCCTCCGCCGTCTCCCGCACCGGGCGGACCCGGCGTGGGGGACGAGCCGCAGGGTACGGCTCTCCCTCCCCCCGCCCCGGCGACGCGCTTACCCGGCGCGGCTCCTGCGCAGGCTGAGCGGCCGCCCGGTGACGTGGTCGCTGACGGCTTCGTGCGTGACGAGCCGCCAGGTGCGGCCCTCGCCCCGCCTGCCCCCGTGGCGGGCCCGCCCGGGGAGGCGGCGAGGGACGGCGGCTCCATGCCGCCTGTCCGCCACGAGCCACCCGCGAGGCGCCGGACCGACCCCGGCGCAGACGCGGCGCACAACGGGTCCGGTGCCGCACCGGCCGCTGGAGACCCGCGCGGGGCGGGCGCCGCACCGGCGTCCCAGCCCCCGCCCGGCGCGCCGCCCCGGCCGGACGGGCCGGCGCAGCCGCCTGTGGGCGGCGATCCGCGAGACAGTGCGCCGGGGGCGCCGCGTTCCGGCGCCGGGGACCGTTCCACCGGAGGCCGGCCGCCCCGTCCGGACGGGACGCCCCGGGCGGCCGTGGGCGACGATCCGCGTGAGGGTGCGCCAAGGGCATCCGGTTCCGGTGCCGTCGACCGTTCCGCCGCAGGTCCGCCGTCCCGTGCGGACGGGGCGGGGCCGGCGCAGTCGGCCGGTGGGACCGCGGCGTCCGGGTCCGCTGCCGGGACCCGTCCTGCCGGAGGGCCGCCGCCCCGGCCGGACGGGCCGGCCGCCGGGAGCGATCCACGTGAAGACGACGCGGGACCGGCCGGTCCCGCGTCCGACACCCGCGCTGCCGGCAGCCCGGCCTCCGCCGGGGGCGACGGTCCCGCCTCGACGCCACCCGCCGCCGGAGGCCTGCCTTCCCGGGAGGGCGGTGCGCGCGCCGGGACGCCGCCACGCGGTCCCGCCTCACCCGCGCCGCGGGCCGCCGTCCCCGCGCAGGCGCCCCGCGGTGGCGTCGTCGGCGACGGGCCGCCCACCTACGACGCGGAGCCGACCGCGTTGCCCGCCGCCGAGGCGGACACGCTGGACCAGCTCGTCGCCGACACGGTGCTCGACGGCGCCAGGTACGGCACGTACACGCTGCGGGCCGCCTCCGTGCGGGGCGACTCCGCGCGCTTCCGTGGTGAGCCGCGCCGCGACGCCCTGCTCACCGCCCGGTTCGGCACCGGGCCCGCCGCGCTGGTGCTCGTCGCCGTGGCCGGCGGGATCCGCGGTTCGGACACCGCTCATCTCGCCGCCGCCGACGCCTGCCGGTGGATCGGCCGTGCCGTCGGCCGCAGTCACGCACGGCTGGCCGAGGACATAAGGGCCGGCCGGCGCGGGGACCTCAAGTCGGGACTGCACCGGCTCACCGACCGCAGCCTGGGCAGGCTCCGCGCCCGCGCCGCCGAACTCGGTGTGGAGCCGGAGGCGTACACGGCCGGACTGCGGTGTCTGCTGCTCTCCGCCGACCCCGGCTGCCGCACCCGCGTCTTCTTCGGCGTCGGCGGCGGCGGACTCTTCCGGCTGCGTGACGGCGCCTGGCAGGATCTCGAGCCGCCCGTACCGGACCGGGCCGACGTCACCGGCGCACCCGTCGTCGGGTTCGGATCCGCCGTGCCGGAGGCCACGCCCGACGGTGACCGGCTCACCATGGACCTCGGCATCCCCACGGGCCCGGCGCCGTACATCGAGTCCCCGCCGCCCCCGGTGGCCGAGCCGTTCCGCTTCCGTGCCTCGGTGGCCCGCCCGGGCGACACGCTGCTGCTCTGCAGCCCGGGACTCGCGGCCCCGGTGCGCGGCGAGGCGGCGCTCGCGAAGGAGCTCGCCGAGCGCTGGCGCGGTCCGCAGCCGCCCGGGATGGCCCAGTTCCTCGCCGATACACAGCTCAGGGTGAAGGGCTACGCGGACGACCGGACGGCCGTGGCGGTATGGGAGGCATGACCGCGCAGGCGTAACCGCACGGGCGCGACCGGCCCGGCCATGGGTTGATGGAGCGACGGGCCCCGACGTACGGAGAGGCCCGGGCGGACGTCCCGCAGACGTCCGGGACCTCCACGAAGAAAGGGCGCGCACCCCATGGCCAGGAAGAACGTGGCGGAGCAGTTCGTCGACATCCTCGTCCGCGCCGGAATCCAGCGGCTCTACGGCGTCGTCGGCGACAGCCTCAACCCCGTCGTCGACGCCGTCCGCCGCACCGCGGGCATCGACTGGATCCAGGTCAGGCACGAGGAGGTCGCGGCGTTCGCGGCAGGCGCGGAGGCCCAGATCACCGGCAGGCTGGCCGCCTGCGCCGGCTCCTGCGGGCCCGGCAACCTGCACCTCATCAACGGCCTGTACGACGCGCACCGCTCCATGGCGCCCGTCCTCGCTCTCGCCTCGCACATCCCCTCCAGCGAGATCGGACTCGGCTACTTCCAGGAGACCCATCCCGACCAGCTGTTCCGCGAGTGCAGCCACTACAGCGAACTGATCTCGAGTCCCCAGCAGATGCCCCGGCTGCTCCAGACGGCGATCCAGCACGCCGTCGGCCGCGGCGGGGTGAGTGTGGTGTCGCTGCCGGGCGACATCGCGGACCGCCCCGCGCCCGAGAAGTCGATCGAGCACGCGCTGGTCACGACCCGCCCCACCGCCCGCCCCGGCGACGCGGAGATTGACAAGCTGGTCCGGATGATCGACGAGGCCGAGCGCGTCACGCTCTTCTGCGGCAGCGGCACGGCGGGCGCGCACGCCGAGGTCATGCAGTTCGCGGAGCGCATCAAGTCGCCCGTCGGTCATGCGCTCCGCGGCAAGGAGTGGATCCAGTACGACAACCCCTACGACGTGGGCATGAGCGGCCTGCTCGGCTACGGCGCCGCCTACGAGGCCACCCACGAGTGCGATCTGCTGCTCCTGCTCGGCACGGACTTCCCGTACAACGCCTTCCTCCCGGACGACGTCAAGATCGCGCAGGTCGACGTCAGGCCGGAGCATCTCGGCCGCCGTTCCAAGCTGGACCTCGCCGTGTGGGGCGACGTGCGCGAGACCCTGCGCTGTCTCACTCCGAGGGTCCGGGCCAAGACGGACCGCCGGTTCCTGGACAAAATGCTGAAGAAGCACGCCGACGCCCTGGAGGGCGTGGTCAAGGCCTACACCCGCAAGGTCGACAAGCACGTCCCCGTCCATCCCGAGTACGTCGCCGCCGTCCTCGACGAACTGGCCGACGACGACGCCGTGTTCACCGTGGACACCGGCATGTGCAACGTGTGGGCCGCCCGCTACATCTCACCCAACGGCCGCCGCCGCATCATCGGTTCCTTCAGCCACGGCTCGATGGCGAACGCCCTTCCGCAGGCCATCGGCGCCCAGTTCGTCGACCGTGACCGGCAGGTCGTCGCCATGTCGGGCGACGGCGGGTTCACCATGCTGATGGGCGACTTCCTCACCCTGGTCCAGTACGACCTGCCGGTGAAGATCGTGCTGTTCAACAACTCGTCGCTGTCGATGGTGGAGTTGGAGATGCTGGTCGCGGGGCTGCCGTCCTTCGGCACGTCCTACCGCAACCCGGACTTCGCGGCGGTCGCCCGCGCGGCCGGCGCCTACGGGGTACGGGTGGAGAAGCCCAAGCAGCTCGCGGGCGCGCTCAAGGACGCCTTCAAGCACAAGGGCCCGGCGCTGGTCGACGTCGTCACCGACCCGAACGCGCTCTCCATCCCGCCGAAGATCAGCGCGGAGATGGTGACCGGATTCGCGCTTTCGGCCAGCAAGATCGTGCTGGACGGCGGGGTGGGCCGGATGGTGCAGATGGCCCGCTCGAACCTGCGGAACGTGCCGAGGCCCTGACGGCGCAAGGCCGGTGGCCACGGACAAGCGCCCGTCCAGCGCCGCCGGTCGCCGGGACGAGAACGGGTGGAGCGTGCTTGTCCGGCCATCGGCATGGCGTCGGCGGCGTGCGGGCCGGCCGGCGCGGCGTCCGTGCGGCTCAGCGGGCAGGTGAACGACTCGCGGCGACCGCCCTTCCCGCGATGCGCGGCCCCACACATCGGCCTCCCGGCGGGGAACTGACGAAATCGGCATGAGTGGTGTCCCCCGGGCGGGGCATGCATCCGGTGACGCTACGAAGCCATGGCACGTTCCGATGTGGGTGGGGGAAGATGACTGGACGTCACGGGGGCGCGGTCCGGGGCCGGCTGCATCGCAGACTCGGCAACGGCGATCTCACGGCCGTGCCCGAAGTGCGGCACGCGTTACGCGACCTGCTGGGCAAGTGGCCGGAGCGGGCGGAGGGCGGCACGGCGGACGCGGCAGACGTGGCCGAGCTGCTCGCCAGCGAGTTGGTGACCAACGCCTTGATACACACCGACCACGGAGCGGTGGTGACGGCCACCGTCGAGGACTCACGACTCCATGTGGAGGTCCAGGACTTCATGGCAGGGCTGCCCGTGCGGGACGTACCGACCGCCGACCTCGGTACGGGCGGCAGGGGCCTGGTCCTGGTGGAGCGCCTGGCCGACGCATGGGGCGTGCGCACGGCCAAAGGGGTGGGCAAGGTGATCTGGTTCGAGCTGCACGCGGGGGCGGCCTGACCAGCGGCCCCTGTATCAGAGGCCGCCGGCCGGCGGCTTCCCGTTGCACACCCCGGCCGAACGTCCTGCCGAACGCCCGGCCGAGGACCCTGGCAGGGTCCGCCGCGGGGCCGCTCCCGGCTCGGCGTCAGCCGAACTGCTGCTCCAGATGCTTGAGTTTGCGTTCCAGGGAGTCGAGACGTGGCAGCGCCTGCGTGTCGTCCTCGGCCGTGAGGTCGACCGTGACCGGTTCGGGACCGGCCGGCTTCAGGGCCTGGAGCGACGGCCGGGCCCGCAGAGGCAGTTGTCCGGGCTCCGCTATGACAGGCTCCACGACGGACGAGGACGAGCTGCCCGGCTGCTGGGAGCCGCCCGTGGCCGGACCGAGGGCGGGCAGTTGCGCCCCTCGGTCCGCCCGGCCCAGCCCCCAGCTGCGGTGCTGCCTGTTGAGGGCCCTGATCTGGGCGCGCTCCAGCTTCTCCCGGTCGCGTCGGCGCATCCGGTTCTGCTGCTTCTGCCGCCGGTCCTCGCGCACCTCGTCGACCGCCTCGTCCAGGGTCCGCACGCCCTCGAGGAGCATCAGCGACCAGGCCGCGAAGGTCTCCCTGGGCGCCCGCAGCCACCGAACGATCCGGATCTGCGGCAGCGGCCGGGGCACCAGCCCCTGCTCGCGCAGCGCGGCCCGGCGGGTCTGCTTCAGAGCCCGGTCGAACAGGACCGCGGCGGACAACGACATGCCCGCGAAGAACTGCGGTGCGCCCGCGTGGTCGAGGCCCCTGGGCGCGTGCACCCAGTTGAACCAGGCCGCCGCGCCCGCGAACGTCCACACCAGGAGCCGGGAGCCCAGGGCGGCGTCACCGTGGCTGGCCTCCCGCACGGCGAGGACGGAGCAGAACATGGCCGCCCCGTCGAGGCCGAACGGCACCAGGTACTCCCAGCCGCCGGTCAGGTTCAGGTTCTGCCGGCCGAAGCCCACCAGTCCGTGGAAGGAGAGTGCCGCCGCGACGGCGGCGCAGCAGAAGAGGAGGACGTAGGAGGCGGTTCCGTAGACGGCCTCCTTGCGCCTGCGGCGTTCCTCGCTGCGCTCCCAGGAGTCATCGGCCGCGGCCTTGTCACCGGCGCGCTTGCCGCGCGCGAGCACCGCCACCGCCGCCAGGACTCCCAGGATCATCACGGCGCCCGGAAGCAGCCAGTCCAGCGATATGTCGGTCAGTCTCATGTGCGGTGTCCCTTGCATCGCGGTAGGGCGTTTCGGCCGCCATATTGGCCGAACGCGGGGGACACCCAGGGGCTTTCCGAGCAAGAGAACGCCAACGGGGCCGTCCCGTACGCGAATAGGTGCGATCTGCTCGAACTGACACGTGAACAGGGGGAGTTGCGTTCGAATTCATGCCACTCGAAAAGGTGGCGTGGAATCACGCAGTCTGTTGAAGGCGGGCGACCCGGTCGGCGTCGCAGGTGCGCGGGCAGGTGACACAGGTGTCCTCCGGCCGCAGCGTGTAGAACAGGCAGCAGCTGGCCCGGTCGCGGGTCGGCAGCGCTTCGCCGTTCGGACCCGTCAGCTCGCGGAACCCGGCGGTGCCCACGTACGGCTTGGTCGCACCCGGCAGCAACTGCTCGAGCTCCGCCACCGCACGCTGCTCCTCGCCGAGCAGGTGGCCGACGTACCACAGGCCCTCGACGATCTCGTCGGTCGCCATCCCCCACAGGGCCCGCTTGCCGCGGCGCATCCGGGCTCCGAAGCCGTCGAGGACCGGTCCGATGTGCTCGGCGACGGCCGCGCGCACCTCGTGGCGCAGCGCCTCTTCGTCCGGTACGACGCGGGCGCCGGGCAGCTGTGCGGCGGGGTCGTCCGGGAGGCAGGCGAACTCCCGGATGCGTACCGTCATGTGACCCAGCGCACGCTGGAAGGCGACGTCCTCGACCGGGACCCGCGGCACCCTGCGCACCAGGAACCAGGGAACGGTGACCAGGAGGCATGCGGGCCAGGCGTAGCGGTGCAGACCGAAGCTGGCGACGACGTCGGGACG
Organism: Streptomyces sp. OZ13; assembly: GCF_052068155.1. Lineage (NCBI taxonomy): Bacteria > Bacillati > Actinomycetota > Actinomycetes > Kitasatosporales > Streptomycetaceae > Streptomyces > Streptomyces sp. OZ13. The sequence goes on from NZ_JBQHCZ010000001.1 coordinate 98,630, forward strand.
GGCCTGCTGTCCGTAGTCCTGGAGCACCTGCGCGTTGTCCCAGGCGAGGAAGGCGTCGAGCGGGGCGCCGCCGGCCGCCAGGTCGGCCGCCCGGACCCAGCCGGCGCCGTCGGGCGTTCGTCCCTCGTCCGTGAGTTCCTTCACGCGCAGCCCGGGGAAGACCTCGGCGAGGCGCGCATAGGCGTCCGTCACCGGTGAGGTGAGGCCGGGCATCAGTGCGGGAACGGTCATGCTGGGGACCACCGAATCGCGATCATTAGCAGGTTAGCCTTACCTTACCCGATGATCTCGATGTTTGAACTGTGGGCCCGGCCGCCTATCGTGCACTCAGGGCCCCGCATCGGCGAGCCGGGCCGGTCGGACTGCCGGAGGAGGACCCGAGTGGAGCAGGCCAGAGCGCGTGACCTCGCCGTTCCGCAGTCGTACGCCTCCGTTCGCGTACCCGCGCAGGGTGCCCCGGGAGCGGCCCTGGAACAGGTCCGCGGCGAACACACCCACAGTGAGCCCCCGGCACCCCGTCCCGTCCAGCGTCACTCGGTGCGCGGTCAGATCCTCCACGCCCTGCGCACGGCCCTGGTCGACGGCGACCTCGTCCCCGGGGAGGTCTACTCGGCCCCGGTCCTCGGCGAGCGCTACGGCGTGTCCGCGACCCCGGTGCGCGAGGCGATGCAGCAGCTGGTCATGGAGGGCGCCGTCGAGGTCGTGCCGAACCGCGGCTTCCGCGTCGCCCGGCGCACCGCCCGCGAACTGGCCGAACTGGCGGAGGTCCGCGCGCTGATCGAGGTCCCGGTCATGCTGCGGCTGGCCCGCACGGTCCCGGCCGACCGCTGGAGCGCGCTGCGCCCGCTGGCAGAGGCGACGGCCGCCGCGGCCGCGACCGGCGACCGGGCGAGCTACGCCGAGACGGACCGCGCGTTCCACCGTGCGGTCCTCGCCCTCGCGGGCAACGAGCAACTGCTGGCGGTGGCGGACGATCTCCACCGGCGTTCCCAGTGGCCGCTCAGCGGCGCGCCCACCACCCGCCGCGCCGACCTGGTCGCCGACGCGGCAGAACACACGGCGCTGCTGGAAGCGCTGGCGGCCCAGGACCTGCCGGTGGTCCAGGCGCTGGTGCGTGAGCACTTCGCGGGCTCGGACATCTGAGCGCGCCCCGGACCCGAGGGGACGACGACGTGCGCGGCACGGTGTGGGCGGTGGCGAACCAGCTGGGCGTCGTGGCGGGCACCCCCGCCGAACTGCTGTCCGCACTGCTGGCGGGGCCGCCGCGCACGGTGCGGCTCGGCGGCACGGGTCACGATGCGGCCGAGGTGGCGGAACTGGCGGACGTGCTCCGGGAGTTCGGTCACGTACGGGTGGTCGTGGAAGGTCCTGACGATCAGGCCCCTGCCAGGAAGCCCGGTGACGACGAACCCGTGGACACGGCCGACGCGGAAGCGGTCTGCGCGGCCGACCCCGTGCGGGTGACCGCCGCATACGAGTCGGCCGACGACGAGTGCGGCGGCCTGCGCGGTGCCTGGCTGCGGGCCGGCCAGTCGCTGATCCGCGACCAGGACCCGGCACGGCGCGCCCTGGTCCTGCAGACCGCCCTTCCGCCGGACGCCGACCCGCGGGTACGGCAGGCACTTGCCCGGTCCGCCGCGGCGGCGCCCTGGTACATGGAACGGGCCCTGCCCGGCCCGGTCGCCGCCCTGGCCGTCCTGCCGGGGGGCGCGCTGGTCGTGGCCGATCCGGGCGGTGGGGTCCGCGTCCTTCCCGACGGTGTCCGGCAGCAGTCGACGGCCACCCGCGTCAAGGCCGCCGCCGTGCTGGAGCAGGACACGGTCCTGCTCCTGGACGAACGCGGCCGGCTCCACCGTCACGGCGGGACCGGGACCGCGCTGACGAAGGCCGTCGTCGCCACCCTCGCCCGACATCCGGGCACGGCTCTCGCCGCGGCGGCGGATGTCGTGCTCGTCGGCGACCGCATGGGCTCGGTCCACGCCTTCGGCTCGGGCGGCCTCCACCAGGCGGCCCTGCACTCCGGCCGTGTCACCGCTCTCGCGGCCACCGCGTCACCCTCCCTCGCCGTCCGGACCGGCGGCACGGACGGCGCGGTCCGCGCCTGGTCGCCCGCGGGCAGCGGGCACGGCTCGACCGTGTCGCAGCGGCCCTCGCCGGTCGTCGCCCTGCACACGGGGCCGACGCCCGAGGGGCCGGCCCTCGCGGTCGCCTGGGCGGACGGCCTGGCGGAACTGCACCGCCCGGGAAGGCGCGACGTGCTCACGTTCCGCCCGGGTCCGGCGATCCGGGCCGTCGCCGTCACCGCCGAAGGCGCCTTGTGCGTCGGCACGGAAGAGACCCTGATCCGTCTTCGGCCCCGCTGACCCCGTCGGCGGGCAGCGGGTGAGGGACATTGTCGGACCGAGCGCCGAGCCCGCGCGGCGCGCCGTCTCGTACGGACTCGGAGGACGGGCAGCGCGCACGAGTGACGTCCCGAACCTGTCCTGGCCGTCGCCTGCTTGACCGGAGACTTCCTGGCGGCCGTTGCCCGAGGGGCCCGCGTCATGACGGCTTCGCTGACCCCTTCGACCGCCGTGCGGCGGTCCCCCGTTCCGGGCTGTGTCGTGCATCACATCCGGCCCATGTCACGTCCTGCCCGCCTGCTCCCATCTGGTGGGCGTCAGCAAGCGAGCCGAGGAGGACGGAACGATGAGCGCACGGCAGGAGATCGGAACGGCGACCGCGCACCGCGTGGTGATCCTGGGGGCGGGATACGCGGGGACGGCCGCGGCCGTCCAGCTCGCCGCCCGGGTGAAGCGGCGCGAGGACGTACGGGTGACCCTGGTGAACGCGCAGGAGCGGTTCACCGAGCGCATGCGGCTGCACATGACGGCGACCGGGCAGCAGCCGGCGGAGCTGAGCATCCCCGAACTGCTGGAGGGCACAGGTGCGCAGTTCGTGCGCGGCTGGGTGACGGCGGTGGACCCGGGAGCGAAGACCGTCCGGATCGACGACGACCGGGTCCTGCACTACGACACGCTGGTGTACGGGTTGGGCGGGGTCGCCGAAACCTCGGCGGTGCCGGGGGCCGAGGACCACGCGTACACCCTGAGCAGCGCCCAGGACGCCGAGCTGCTGGCCGGCCGGCTGGCGCGGCTCGGCAGCGGCACGGTGGTGGTCGCGGGCAGCGGGCTGACCGGCGTCGAGGCGGCAGCGGAGATCGCCGAGCGGCACCCGCGGCTGAGCGTGGTGCTGCTGGGGCGGCAGGAGCCCGGTGCGGCCATGAACCCGAGGGCGAGGGCCTATCTGCGCGCCGCGCTCGACCGGCTGGGCGTCCGGGTGCGCGCCGGCGTCGAGGTGGTGAAGGTACTGCCCGACGCCGTGGAGTCGGCGGGCGGGGAGAGCATCACGGCCGACGCGGTCCTGTGGACGAGCGGCACGCGGACCTCGCCCCTGGCGGCCGCCGCCGGGCTGGCCGTCGACGAGCACGGGCGCATCCTCACCGACGCCGCGCTGCGGTCGGTGTCCCACCCCGAGGTGTACGCGATCGGCGACGCGGCCGCGATCCGCCAGGGGTACGGCGTCATGCACGGCACCTGCCAGGGCGGCATGCCGACCGGGGTGCACGCCGCACTGTCGATCGACCGGGTGCTCAGGGGGAAGCAGCCCAAGTCGTTCCGTTTCGGCTACTACCACACGCCGGTGAGCCTGGGCCGCGGTGACGCGGTGGTTCAGTTCACACGGCCCGACGACAGCCCGCGCCGGATCTGCCTGACGGGCCGCCTGGCCGTCCGGTACAAGGAGACGGTGACCGCCTCGCCCTGGCCGACGTACGGCCGTATGAAGAAGCTGCCCGCCTCGGGCGCGTTCTGGCCCCGCGGGGGCCGCTTCACCCGGGTCCGGGGGTCCAAGTGACAGACGTGTCCGCCCATCCGGACCACCAGGTGTTCCACGAGCACCGGCGGTTGCTGTTCTCCGTGGCCTACCGCCTCCTCGGCAGCGCGGCCGATGCCGAGGACGCGGTCCAGGACGCCTGGATCAAGTGGTCCGCCGGGGACCGCTCGCAGGTGGCCGACCCCAAGGCGTACCTGACGCGCATCGTCTCCAACCTGGCGCTGGAACGGCTGCGTTCCGCCCGGCACAAGCGGGAGACCTATGCGGGGCCGTGGCTGCCGGAGCCCGTCCTCACCGGCGGGGATGCCGCCGAGGCCGTCACGGACGCCGAGTCGGTGTCGATGGCCATGCTGGTGGTGCTGGAGACGCTCAGCCCGCTGGAACGCGCGGTGTTCGTGCTGAAGGAGGTCTTCGACTTCAGCCACGCCGAGATCGCCGAGGCCGTTGAGCGTTCCGAAGCCGCGGTGCGACAGGCCGCGCACCGGGCCCGCGAGCACGTGCGGGCCCGGCGGCCGCGCTTCGCCGCCGACCGGTCACGGCAGCGCGAAGCCACCGAGCGGTTCTTCGCCGCCGCGACCGGCGGGGACGTCAACGCCCTGATGGAACTGCTCTCCCCGGACGTCACCCTGTGGACCGACGGCGGCGGCAAGGTCCGTCAGGCCCTGCGCCCGGTCGTGGGCGCCGCCACGGTGGCCGCCTGGTTCGCGGCCATCGGCACCGTCACCTACCAGGGCGTCGCGCCTGCCGACATGAAGGCCGAACTCGTCGGGATCAACGGTGGACCGGGCATCGTGTTCAGCGGACCGGGACGCGTGATCGCCACCGTCACCTTCGACTTCGACGCCGACGGTCGTATCACCGCCATCCACAACGTGGCCAACCCGGACAAGCTCCGGGCCGTCGCCGACGGCACCGCTCACGACCTCGGAGCGCGGTGAGCGCCGGCACGGCATGCGGCCGCCGGGCGGGACGGCTGGGACCGTCCGCCCGCCGGCGCCCCGTCAGCCGCGTACCAGGGCCGGCGAAGGCTCGGCGCACGATCCGGCACGGACGCTCCACGAGCCCCGGGCATCCTCCCAACTGAGCGTCGGCCAGGCTGTATTAGTGTGTCCGTTCGAGTTGTCCGACAGGGTGGGGGCCGACATGACCGCGGAATCTCCGGAGGTGCCGGAGTCGTCCATATCCGACGAGGAGTGGGCGAGGTTCCAGCTCGAGAGCGAGGGGCCCGCGCGGCTGGCCGCCCCCAAGGAGCCGTCCGCCAGGGCACGGATGGTCACCGAACGGCTGCGGCGCGCCGACGAGGAAGCCGCCCGGCGGCAGGGGCGGCTGCGGCGCTGGGCACGCCGGGGGAAGCCCGTGGAGTCCCGGCCCGCCGGGTGGCGGGAGTGGCCCGGCCGGCCGCAGGCGGTGAAGCCGCGCCGCAGGGTGCGCGGATTCGTCTGGGCGGGCGTCGTGGTCGTCCTGGTGCTGCTCGCCATGAATCCGCAGCGGGTCCTCGCCTGGGTGACGTGATCAGCTCGCGGGCGGTGGCTCCAGTCCGGACAGCAGCGAGGCGATGTCCAGTCCGGTGAGCAGGTACTGCTCGAACGCCGCGTTGTGCAGTGCCCACGGCGAACGCCGCAGCCTGACCCGGTCGATGGCGCCCTCCGCGTCGTGTCCCAGTTCCATGAGGGTCTGGGCGGCCACCAGGCCGGCGCGGTTGTAGCCGGAGTAGCAGCGCACCAGCACCCGGCGTCCCGCCCGTACGGCGTCGGCGGCCGTCAGTGCCACCCGGCGCACGCGGTCGATCTCGTCGGCGGTCAGCCAGTCGTCGGGGATGGGGACGACATGATGTTCCACGCCCTCGTCGGGGCCGTGGCCCTCGCGGGTGTAGAGGCTGATCACGACGTCGAACTCGTCGGCGACCACGACGTCCTGGTGCCGGCCCGCGGTGTCCGCCCAGACGTGACCGCCGACCCACAGGCCGGTCGTGATCTCGTCCCACCGGCTGCGCGGCTCGGGGACGTCGCCCTCCCTGCGGCGGGTCCTCACTGGCCCGCGGGCTCGGGCTCGGCCACGGAGGGCTGCGGAGGCACCACGGGCGACAACTGCGCGCCCAGCCACACCGGCACGCCGCCCAGCAGCCGGAACAGCCTGCGCGCCTCGGAACGCAGGCGGCCCGCCTCGGGCTCCGGTTCGCAGTCCGCGAGCCCGGCGAGGGCGGGCGCGGTGCCGATCAGATAGCCGAGGTCCTCCCGGATGCGCAGGCACTCGGAGAAGCCGTGCCGGGCCTGAGTCAACTCGCCCTCCCTGAGGGCGAGTCCGGCCTGCTGCTGCCAGGTGAACGACAGCAGCAGCGGGTCGTTCTGCGCCTTCGCGCCGGCGTGGGCCCGCTGGTAGGCGGCGAGGGCCGCCTGCGGCGCGTCCGCGATGTGCTCGGAGACCAGGCCGCGCCGGAAGTCGAGCAGCGGGCGTCTCGGTGAGGCGGGGGAGAGGAGCGCGGTCGCCCTGCCGAGAGCGGAGCGGGCCTCGTCGGCCCGGTCCCGTACGCCGAGGCGGGTCGCCGCGTAGGCCAGCCGGCCGCGCTCGCTCGCGGCGCCGCCGCGTTCCTCGTCGTCGCGGGCGACGGCTTCCGCCGTGCGCAGCGCGTCCTCGGCCTCCGCCCAGCCCTCGCAGGTGAACAGGCAGCGCTCCACGAGCAGTCCGGCCCGCTCCAGTGCCGCCGCGGGGTCCGCGGCTCGGGGCGCGAGCAGCGCCGCCGCATCGGTCCAACAGCCGCGCGAACGCAGCCGCCATACCGCGGTCTGGAGTGGATCGTCACCTGCTGTGGTTCCGGAACCAGACATGGCGGTATGCGCCACTTGCCCTCCCCGAGCACGCCATCGAGCTGTTGAGTCAGACGGCATCTCAGCACGGATCCGCACGCCTGGCCAAGGGTTCAGGTGAATCAATTCACAATCTTTCAGCGGCCGACCGGGTCGCCATGGGCGCCGTCGCCGGGGGAGATCAGGGCGAGATGGCCCCCGTCGTTGAGCGGTGTGGGCACCTTCAAGGTCGTCACCAGGGGGGATGTGCCAGGGGCCGCGTCGGCGTCAACCAAGTGGATCTCTCCATGACCCCCACGGGTGACGGCGACGAGCGATGATCCGGGTGACGCGGCGACCGCCCGGCGCTGTACCCCGTCCCACGGTGTGCCGCCGGGCCGGGGCGCGCCGTCCATCGCCGGCAGCGGCAGCCGGGCGGCGACGGCGGGGGAGTCCGAGTCCGTCGTGACGAGGACGAGTTCGTCGCCGTCGGGGTGTACCCGGGCGTACGCGGTGCGGCGCGCGGCGACGGCGAGACGGAAGACCAGCCCGGGGCCGAGCGGAATGTGCCCGGTGGTGTCGTGCTCCAGCGAGTGCCACCAGGCGTCGTTGGTCCACTCCGGCCAGCGGCCCGGGTCGGCGGGCCCGCCCCGTACGCACGACCAGAGCGTCCGGCGCGCCGGATCGAGACGCAGGTAGTAGCCGCGCCCCGCGCCGGCCCACGGCAGCGGCTCCTCCGCCACCAGGGCGCCGCCGTCGCGGCGGGCGCGCCGGACGCCGGAGCCGGTGGCCGCGAACAGCCGCCCGGAGAGGGGGTCCTGGGCGTCGCCGTGCCCGTCGTCGTCGGCGAGCGGCAGTTCGGCCGCGGGTACGGCGGGCGGGCAGGCCGGCGCGGCGCTCATCAGGTCGGCGTGCCGGTAGGCGGTGAACGAGCCCGGTTCCCGGTGGCGCAGTACGACGAGCGCGTCCTCCTCGGCGGGGCCGCCGAGGACGGTGACGCCGGGCTCGCCCGTACGGGCGCGGACCCGCACCGATCGCGGTCCGCCCGGTGCGCCGAGGTCCACCGCTGTCAGCAGGTCGCTCCACGCCTCCCAGTTGCGGCCGAGTCCGGTGGTGACGGCGAGCAGTCGCCCGGTCGGATCGGCGGCGAGATGCTCGGCGGGAACGGCCACGGGCACGGTCGCCGCCGTCAGCGGCCGCCCCGTGTCCGGGCCGTACGGGTCGAGGACGACGAGCTCGCCCGCGAGGTCGTCGACGAACGCGGTACGGCCGCCGGGCAGGGCGAGGAAGCCGGCGTGCTCGGCGAGGTGGCGCCCTTCGACGCGGCCGGTCTCCCGCCCGTCCGGAAGGCTCAACACGTATACGGCGCCAGCGACCTGGTCGGCGACGAGCAGGCGCGGAGAGGCGGGGGCAGGGTTCACGGACACGGCGGTCTCCGGGGTCGGCGGTCGGACGGTGTTGTTGGCAATGATTATCATGTAGAAATGATGCCGGGTCACCCGTCCGGCCGAGCCGAAACGAAAGAGATGCGATGCCGCGCAGAGCGATGAGGACCGTCCGCCGATGGGCAGCCGCCGCTGTCCTGGGAACCCTGCTGGCGGGCTGCGGGGCACCCGCCGAGGAGGCCGGCGACAAGCCGGACGGCACGGCGCCGGCGGTCGACGTACGGGCCGAACCCATCACCCCGGCACGGAAGATCACCGACGCCGCGGGCGTCACCGTCACGACGCCCGCCCCGCCCGAGCGGGTCGTGTGCCTCGTGGCCCTCTGCGACGACATGCTCGCCGAACTCGGCATGCGGCCCGTGGCCACCAACTCGCAGCTGCTGGCCCGTAAGGAGTTCCTCGGCGAGAAGGAGGCCGCGGGGATCCCCGTCGTCCCCGGCGGGTTCATCAGCCCCGAGGCGGAGGCGATCCTGTCCCACGAGCCGGATCTCGTCATCGGTCTCGAGGACACCCACGGCAAGCTGGCCCCCGCGCTGAAGGGCGCCACCGTCTTCTGGCCCGTGCAGCCCCGCGCGTGGGAGGACAGCGTCGGATATCTGCGCGACCTGGCGGCCCTGACCGGACGTACGGAGCAGGGCGAGAAGGCCGAGCTCGCCTTCCGGCAGAAACTCGCCGACGCACGGACCGCGAAGAGCGACAGCACCTCGCTGATCATCTTCGGGAGCGACGAGAACTTCGGCGTCGCCACCCCCGGCACCGACGTCGCCGCCGGACTGTTCCCCGGCATCTCCCACTACCCGTGGCAGAGCCGTGGCGTCGAAGGCTCCTACAGCATGGAGGAGATCCTGGCGCGCGACGTCGACGTCCTCTTCGTCGAGACGCTGTCCTTCGGCGGGCCCTCCGAGGGCAAGCTGTCCGACCGGCTCGCCGAGAACCCGCTCTGGTCGCAGATCCCCGCCGTCAAGAACGGCAAGGTGTACGAGGTCGATCCCGAGGTGTGGGCCAAGGGGCGCGGCACCCGGTCCCTGAGCATCGTCCTCGACGAGGCCACGGCCAAGCTGCGGTGAAGCGCCGGATCGCCGCCGCCGGCGGACTGCTGACGGCGGCGGTGCTGTGCGCGCTGTCCCTCGGCACGCCGTACGTACCGCTGCTCGGACTGCCCGCCGCCCTCGGCGGCGACGGGCTCGCCGGCCTCGTCGTCACCGAACTGCGGATGCCCCGGCTCGTCCTGGCGCTCGTCGCCGGAGCCTGCCTGGGCGCAGCCGGCCTGGTCCTCCAGGAGGCGCTGCGCAATCCGCTCGCCGTGCCCGAGATGCTCGGCGTCTCCTCCGGCGCGGCACTCGGCGTCGCCGCGCCCCTCGTCCTCGCCCTCTCCGTGCCCCTGGCCGTACAGCCGCTGCTCGCCGTCGGCGGAGCCGCGGTCGGGGGCGTACTGACCCTGATCGCCGCCGGTCTCGGGCGCAGCCCCTCGGCGGTCCTGCTCACCGGCGCCGCGGTCGCCGCGGCGCTCCAGGCGGCGCTGCTGGTCCTGATGGTGCTGGCCGACCAGCTCGACCTCCAGCTCATCTACCGCTATCTGCTGGGCAGTCTGTCCGCGCGGACCTGGCAGGACGTCACCGGTCTCTGGCCGTGGCTCGTGGCCGCCGTCCCCGCGCTGGTGCTCTGCGCGCCGGTGCTGTCGGTGCTGCGGCTCGGCGACGACGACGCCCGGGCGCTCGGCGTGCGGGTGCGGCGGGCCAGGTTCGCCGCCCTGGCCATCGCCGTCGTGCTGATCGCGCCGGTCGTCGCCGTCTGCGGACCCGTCGCCTGGGTCGGCTTCCTCGCACCCCACCTGGCCCGGCGGCTCGACCCGCGGGGCGACGCCGTGCGTTGGCTGCCCTGGTCGGCGGTGTGCGGCGCCCTCGTCGTCGCCTGCGCGGACCTCCCCGCCCGGCTCGCGCTGGCACCCGTCGAGACACCCGTCGGCGCCTGGACGGCGCTCCTCGGTGTGCCGGCCGGGGTCGCCCTCATGAAGAGGAAGGAGGCCCTGGCGTGAGCGCACTCGCACCCCTCACCGTCCGGCGGGGGCCGCTCGTCGTGGCCGCGCTGCTCGTCCTCGCCGTGGGCTGCGCCGACCTGGTCGCCGGGCGTTCGCTGGACGCCAGGGACGTGTGGCAGGTGCTCGGCGGCGACGGCGACCCGGCGGCACGTCACATCGTGCTCCGGCTCAGACTGCCCAGGACCCTCGTCGCGCTGGCCGCGGGCGCCAGCCTCGGACTCGCGGGCATGGTCCTCCAGTCCGCCCTGCGCAACCCGCTCGCCGGCCCGGAGGTCACCGGCGTCACCCCCGGCGCGGTGCTCGGCGCCGTGACCGCGACGGGTCTCGGACTGGCGGGGTGGCGCTCACCCGCGGCCGTGGTCGTCGCCGCCTGCATCGGCGGATTCGCGGGCGCCGGGCTGCTGTGGCTGCTGACCGGCCGCGAGAAGTCCGACCCGGCGCGGACGGCCGTCCACGGGGTCCTCGTCTCGGCGGTCCTCTCCGGGCTCACGGCGATGGTCCTGCTCGTCGCACCCGGCGAACTCGGCAGCGTCGTCCAGTGGCTGGTGGGCTCCACCGAGGGCCGCGTGTGGGAGCACTGGGTCCTGCTGTGGCCGTGGGCGGCGGTCTGGGCGATCGCCGCCTGGGTCATGGCCGGGCCCCTGACACTGCTGCGCTGCGGCGACGAACAGGCCGCCGCGGCGGGTCTCGCCACCGGCCGGGCCCGCGCCACGGCACTCGGCTGCGCCGTCGCGCTCACGGCGGGCGCGGTCTCCGCCGTGGGAGCCCTCGGCTTCGTCGGACTCCTCGTCCCCCACCTGGCGTTCGCCGTCTTCGGCGCGGACCTGCGCCGCGCCCTGCCCGGCGCGGCGCTGCTGGGAGCGGCGGTCGTGACCGGAGCCGACGCGGGCGCCCAGTGGCTGTCGCGCGCGCTGGCCGGGGCGCTGGACATGGACCGGCTGTCCGTACCGACGGGCGCGCTGACGACATGCGTCGGGGCCGCCCTGCTGCTGGCGGTCGCCCGGCGCTCGGCGGGCCCCGAGTGATGCCGTGCCCGCGGCCGCCCGGCCGCACCCGCCGCACCGCGCAGGCGGGGCGGCAGCCAGAACCCCGGCGGCCAGGGCCGCCCCGTCAGGGAGGACACCCATGACCACGGTCACCCGCCAGGAAGCCGGTGCAGGAACACGCCGGCCGGAGCAGCAGGGGACGTTGAACATCGAGGGACTGCGCTTCGGATACGGCCGGCGGGAGGTGCTGAGCGGGGTCGATCTCGACATCGGGACCGGCGAGAGCGTCGCCCTGGTCGGACTCAACGGCTGCGGCAAGAGCACCCTGCTGCGGCTGTGCGCGGGGCTGCTCACACCCGCGGCCGGCCGGGTGCGCCTCGGCGGCGACGACCTCGCCCGGCTGTCACGCAGGAGCACGGCCCGCAGGGTCGCCCTGCTGCACCAGTCGGCCCCGGCCGTACCGGGCATGACGGTACGTCAACTCGTCCGGCAGGGCCGCTACGCGGACCGGGGCCCGCTGGGCATGCTCAGGGACGGCGACGACGCCGTCTGCGCGAGGGCCATGGCCGACGTGGGTGTCGGTGAGTGGGCGGACCGGCCCGTCGATTCCCTGTCGGGCGGCGAACGGCAGCGCGTACGGCTCGCGATGGCCCTGGCGCAGGACACCCGAGTGCTGCTCCTCGACGAACCCACGACCTACCTGGACCTGCGTCACCAGCTCGAGGTCATGCAGACGGTCGTCCGGCTCCGGGAGGAGCGCGGACTGACCGTCGTGATGGTGCTGCACGACCTCGGGCACGCGGCGCGGTTCGCCGAGCGGATCGTGGCCCTGCGGGCGGGCGCCGTGGCCGCCGACGGCCCGCCCGCCGAGGTCGTCACGCCCGGCCTGCTCGCCGAAGTCCTCGGCGTGGCGGGGCGCGTGGGACGCGACCCGGAGGGCGGCTGGCCCGTGTGTTACCCGGATCACCCACTTCCTCTCGGCGAACCCCTTGCGAAATGAAAATCATATTCATTAGTGTCCTGGGTGTCGCTGCCGCACAGTCCGGGCGGCGCAGCCAGGAACCGACGAATGGAGAGCAACTCATGGAGCAGCACAAGGTCTTCAGCCCGATCGCCGAGCAGGGCCAGCTCGCCCACCTGTCCGCCACCCACTCCAACGCCCTCGTCGAGAACCCCTTCGAGGACAGCGCCGCCGCCGTCGAGACCGACAGCGACAAGTAGCCCCCGCCATCGGGCCCGCCCGGAACACCGTTCCGGGCGGGCCCGACCCGCACCCGACCACTCGTCCCGAACCCCAGGAGAACCCGTGGCCACCGCGCGACTCGCCCCCGGCGTCGCCCTCGTCACCGTCCCCGGACAGGGCCTCGCCGTCCGGACGCCCGACGGCGAGTTCCTCCGCGTCGACACCGGCACGGCGGCACCGGACACGGTCGTCGCGCACCTGACCCGCGCTCCCGGCCGGCCGGAGGACACCGCGCCCGGCTCCCCGCACCACGGCCCGGCCGCCACGGGCTCCGGCCCCTCGGCCCCGGGCGTCGTCGACAGTGAACTCGCGGTCCTCGTGACCGCGTTCGGCGACGCGGGCTACCTCGCCCGCGACGGGGACCGCGTCCGCGGGCCGCTCGCCGGACACACCGTCGTCGTCCTCGGCGACGACGTGCTGACCGAGCCGCTGACCCGGTTCGTACGGGCAGAGGGCGGCGAAGTGCGCCACGCGACGCGGCTCACCGACCTGCCCGACGAGGCGTCACCCCGCGCTGTCGTCTGGTGCCTCGACTCGCCCGCGCCGCACGGGCTGTGGGACGAGGCGGACCGGCTGCCGGCCCGCGGGGTCGGCTGGCTGCGCTGTCACCGCGAAGGCACGACGGCGTGGCTCGAACCACTCGCGGCCGGCCCGGGGGACGTCACCTCGGCCGACGTACGGCTGCGACGCCTCGCCGCGACGCCCGCCCACCGCGAACTCGCCGCCTACTGGGCCGGATCGTGCACCGACGACACCGGACCGGCCCACACCGCGGCCTCGGCCGCCCTCACGGCCTCCCTGCTGACCGCCGACCTCATCGCGTGGGCGGCGGGCCGGGGCGGCTCGCGCCGACTGCGCCGCGTCGACCTGCGCGACCTCACCGTCCACGAGCACACCGTGCTGCCGGTCCCCGCCGTCGCACCCCTGACGCGATGACGGCCGGACCCGTGAACGAAGGCCCGGCCGTACCGGTGCCGGAACCCGTTCCCCTGCCCGGACCCGTCTGCGTGCGCGTGCCCGTCGACGGGGCGGGTCTTGCCACCAGCGTGCAACTGCCCGGCGGCGACGGGCCCTTCCCGGCCGTCGTCCTGCGCACCCCGTACGACCTGCGCAGCCACCGCGACGAGGCGCGCGCCTGGGCCGCCAGGGGCTTCGCCGCCGTGGTCCAGGACGTACGCGGCCGGCACGCGTCCGACGGCGACTGGCAGCCCTACCGGTACGAGGAGGCCGACAGCGCCGCCACGCTCCGCTGGGTCCGCGGCCGGTCCTGGTCGGACGGACGAGTCGTCGCCGCCGGCTCCTCGTACGCCGCCCACTGCGCACTCGCGGCCGTCGCCGGCGGCGACCCCCGGAGCAGGCCGGACGCGGTGATCGCCGCCGTGCCCGCTCTCGGTCTCGCGGAGACGGCCCGCGAAAGCGGCGGCGTGGAGCGGCTGTCGGCCCGCGCGGGCTGGTGGGCGGCGCACGGCGACCGTCCCGACTCCGACACGGCGGCCCTCGACAAGGCCCTCGTGCGCGACCCCCGGCTCCTCGAGCACCTGCCCCTCGTCCGTCTCCCTGAGCGGCTCGGGCGCCCGCTTCCCTCCTGGCCCGGGCTCTGGGCCGCGTCCCACCGGACCGCGCCCGCGCCCCGCGCGCCGGTCCCGCTCCTCGCCGTGGGCGGTACCCGCGACCCGTTCGCCGACGACACGCTGCGGCTGTGGCGCGACTGGCACGGTCCCGCACGGCTGCTCGTCGGACCGTGGGGCCACGGCCTGACCTCCGAGCCCGCCCCGGAGGCGCGCCCCGGGCACCGGCTGCGGCTCGGCGCACTGTACGTACGGTGGGCACGCGCAGCCCTCGAAGGCGCTCTGGGCCACGAACGCCGGGGCGCCGTCGCCCTCGGCGGCAGCGAACACTGGTACCCGGCACCGCACGGCACGGGCGGGCGGACCGCCTGGCCGTTCGGCGTGCCCGGCGGACTGCGGCTCCTCCAGGGCGACACCTTCGTCGCCGACCCGGAACGGCCCGTCCGCTCCGACGACTTGAGCGTCGAACGCCGTGACGTCCCCGACCGCGCACTGCTCGTCACCCCGCCGCTGCCCCGCCCCCTCGACCTGTGCGGCGCGGCCGGAGCGGAGCTGTGCGCGACCGCCGTCACCCCCACCGCCGACTGGGCCGTACGCCTCGTCGCCCTCGATCCGGACGGCCGGGCCCGGCCGCTCGCCACCGGCATCGTCCGCAGGTCGGACCCGGCCGGCGAGGTGGCCCGGTTCCGGGTGCCGCTCGGCCTCGTGGCCCACCGGCTGCCGGCGGGGACGCGGCTGCGCGTGGAGGTGGCCGGACACCACTTCCCCGCCCACGCCCGTAACCCGCACACCGGCGAGGACCCGGTCCACGCCACCCGTCTCACCGCCTCGCGCAGGAGCCTGCGGCCGGACGGCAGCAGCCTGCTGCTGCCCGTCGTACGCGGCGGCCGGCCCATCGACCCCGTACAGGAGACATGCAGTTGACCAGCCCCCTGACCCTCGACGCGCTCGTGGACCCCGTCTGCGGGCTGATACGCGCCGTGGAGCCCGTACCGCACCCCGCGGGCGCACCTCCCCGCTACACCGCCATGACCGCGGACGTCGGCGACGCACGCCGTTTCGGGGCGTGGCCGGCCGACCGGGTGTCGCTCGGCACCACGTTCGGCGATCTCGAAGGCGCGCGGATCGCCGCGGTCGCCGAGGCAGTGGAGCGCTACTGCGGCAACCGGCTGCCCCCCGCCGGACACCCCGACGCACCCCGCCGGGCCACGGCCGCGGAACTCCTCTCCGAGGGCCGCACCCTCTACGGGCCCGGGGACCTGCCCGTCTACGCCGACTGGCAGTACGAACGCCCCCGTTTCGAGTACGGCCGCCTCACCCCCGACACTCCCGCGCTGTGGGCCCGCGCGCAGGAGCGCGGCGAGGAATGCTGGGCGCCCGTCGCGCTGACCCACCTCAACTGGCGGCAGGGCGACTTGCGTGACCTGCCCCGTACCCACCACCTCAACTACGCGGGCATCGCCACCGGCCAGGGCTTCGACGACGCCGTCGAACGGGGGCTCCTCGAGGTCGTCGAGCGTGACGCCCTCGAACTGTGGTGGCACCTGGACGGCCCCACCCGCGGCATCGACCCCGGCTCCGTCCCCGGCCTCGCCCGCGACCTGGACGGCTGCGGACTCGAGGTTTTCGTCGTGGAGATGCCCTCCGAGTTCGCGCCGTGCGTGGCCGCCCTCGTCCACGACCCCGCACGCGCCATCCACGCGGCCGGCTTCGCCTGCCGCTACGACCCGGCGGAAGCCGCCCGCAAGGCCGTCCTGGAGGCCGTGCACACCTGGGTGTTCACCCAGGGCACGACGGAGGCCGACGGCTGGGTCTTCCGGGCGATCGACGCCGGGATGCTGGCACGCGGCCTGTACCTGGACCACCGTGCCGACCGCCGCTACCTCGACGACTGCGGCCCCGACTTCCGTGCCGTCCGCGACCTCGGCGCACACGTCCAGGTGTGGCTGGACCCCCGGACGGCGCCGCTGGCCGACCGCTTCACCCGGCCCGCCCTCGGCGTCGTTCCCGTCAGCGAGATCGCGCACGGCGACCGGTCCGCGCTGGAGGGGCGCCTCGCGGCCGGCGGGCACCGGGTCGTCACCCTGGACCTGACCACGGAGGACGTCGCCGAGACGCCGCTGCGGGTGGCCCGCGTGCTCGTCTCCGGGCTCGTGCCCAACGCGCCCGCCGCGTTCGGCTACTTCGGCTGTCCGCGGTTCGCGGAGGCCGCGGTCGGACGCGGCTGGCGCGACCGCGCACCCAACGGGCCCGGCGACTTCACGCTCACGCCGCCCCCGCACATGTGAGGCGGTGACGGTGCCGCATTCGCCCATAGTGACCGAAGCGCTTGCCCTGGTCCGTTCCACGGCGGACCCCGGCCCCGATCTCCCCGCGGGGCCCGCGGCCGTGCCGATGCGCGGCGAGGCGCTGCCCGTCCCCGCCCCACTGGACCGCACCCTGCGGCTCTCGCTCGCGGGCGACAGGCTGCGGCCCGCGCCCTCGGCCGGCGCCCTGCACCCGGTGGACACCTTTCTGCTGCTCGGCACCGGCTGCGGGCTCCCGCCGGGCGTCTACGCCTACGACCCGGCGCGCCACCGTCTGCACCGGCACGGCCCGGCACCGGAACCGGCGCCGGCGGGCGCCTTCGCCGTCCTGGGGGTGACCCCCCGCCGTACCGTGTCGCACTACGGCCACCGGGCCTGGCCGCTGGTGCTGCTCGACGCCGGCCATGCGGCGGCCGCACTCGCCCTGGCGGGCGCGCACGCGGTGTGCCTGGACGCGGACGGCGGGCTGCTGTCCGCGGCGGCCGGGGGCGTGCCGGTCGCCCTGGCCGCGGTGCAGCTGCTTCCCGGGGATCACGGCGCGCTCGCGCGCTGGGCAGGCGACCGGAACAGCGCCGTGTCACCACCGTGGGCGCAGGAACCGCCGGGCTGCCTGCGCACGGCGCTGCGGGTCCTCGGTGAGCTCACCGACTCCGGAGGCAGCCGAGGCAGTTGGCGTACGGTCGCCGGTCGAGGACCGGACGACGCCGTGCTGCTGACGCGGCGCAGCGCGTCCCCGGGCTTCCACGGATCGCCGTCGAACGCCGTGCTGGCGCGGATCCTCGCCGCCGCGGAGACCGCGTCACCGACGGGCCCACGCTGGTGCCTGGCGGTCGGCGGGCCACGACCGGGCCTGCTGACGAGCCGCCCGCCGGCCGCGTCGGACGGGGCAGTCCCCGGCGAGCCGGCCGTGCACGGAGACCTCGTCCCGCGCCGAGGGGCGACCGACGCCCTCCACCGATTCGCCTCCGGCGACGTGTTGCCCACACTCGCCCACTGGGCCGCCCGGCAGGGCTGGATCGCGCGGGCGGGGGCCGTGCTCCTCGCGTACGGCTGCCCGGCGGGAGCACCCGGCGCCCGGGTCCGGCACGACCACCTCGCGGCCGGCTACGGCATCGGCCACGCGCAGGCCGCGGCGACCGCCGCCGGCGTGCCGTCACGGCCCGTCGGCTCCTGGCAGGGCGCGGACCTCGGGGCCGCGCTCGGCGGACCGCCGGGACAGGACTGGGTGATCCACGGCCTGGCCCTCGGCCGCAGCCCCGCCGACCGCGGGGCGGCGGGACCGCCGTCGGGCCGTACCACCGGCCGTACGGCAGGACCGCCGGCGGGCGGTGCGGCGGGACCGACCACCGGCCGTACGGCCCGTCCTGCCGCCGGCCGTGCGACAGGCCGTACGAACCAAGGAGACGAACCGTCATGATGCTCCACCCGGATCTGCTGCGCGCCGCGCGTACCGCGCGGCGCCCCCTGCTCACGGCCACCGCGCTGCTCGCGGCCGTCACCGTCACCCATCTCGCGCAGGCCGTCCTCCTCGCCGTCGCCCTGGCCCGTATCGCGCGCGGGGACACCGGCGGACTCCCGCCGCTGCTCGGCGCGGTGCTCGCGGCCGTCCTCGCCCGCGCCGTCCTCGGCCGCGCGCAGCGGCGCGTCGCGGTGAACGCCGGAGCTGCCGTGCGCACCGGGCTGCGCGACGAACTGCTCGTACGCCTAGGCAGGAACGGGCCGCCGCAACAGGCCGACGCGCGTGCCGGAGCCGTACGCGCCACTCTCGTCGACGGCGTGGAGGGAGTCGACGCGTACGTCTCCCGCTACCTGCCCCAGCTGCTCATCACCTGCGCCGTGCCGCCGGCACTCCTGCTCGCCGTGGCCGTCGTGGAGCCGTTGGCCGTCCTCGTGCTGGCCCCCGCCCTCGTGCTCGCGCTGTTCGCGCCCCGCTGGTGGGACAAGCTCCTGGAGCGCCGCGGGCAACAGCACTGGGGCGCGTACGAGGCCCTGTCCGCCGACTACTTGGAGGCGTTGCAGGGCATGCCCGCCCTGCGCGCGGCCGGCGCGGTCGGACGCACCAGGGCGCGGCTGGAGGAGCGTTCACGGGAATTGCACCGTGCCACGGTCGCCAAACTCCGCGTCTCGCTCGTCGACACGGGACTCACCGACCTCGCCGTGCAGGGCGGCACGGTCGCCGCCGCGCTCGTCGCGTGCGGTGCCGCCGTGTCGGGGCACGCGCCCTCCACGAGCACGTATCTGGTGCTGATGCTCGCGGCCGAGTGCTTCCGCCCCGTGCGGGACCTGTCCAGGGAATGGCACTCCGGGTACCTCGGGGTGTCGGCCGCCGACGGGATCGCCGCTCTGCGCACCGCGGAGGGCGGCGTACCCGACACGGGACGGACCGTCGCCGCATGGCCCGCCGCCCCCGAAGTTCGCTTCGAGGACGTGGACTTCACACATCCCGGCGGCGGACGCCCCGCCCTCCAGGGTGTGACCTTCACCGCCCCCGCAGGCCGTGTCACCGCGATCGTCGGCCCCTCCGGCGCCGGCAAGTCGACGCTGCTGGGCCTGCTGCTCCGCCGAGCGGACCCGGACCGGGGCAGGGTGCTAGTCGACGGCCTCGACGCCGGCGCGTACACGCTCGGCTCGCTGCGCCGCGGCATCGCGGTCGTCTCCCAGGAGACGTACCTCTTCCACGCCACGGTCGCCGACAACCTGCGCCTCGGCGCCCCCGGGGCCACCGACGCCGCCCTGCACGACGCCGCCCGGGCGGCCGGCATCCACGACGAGATCGTCCGGCTGCCCGACGGTTACGCGACACAGGTCGGCGAACGCGGTGCCACCCTCTCCGGCGGCCAGCGCCAACGACTGGCCCTGGCACGTGCGTTGCTCGCCGACGCGCCCGTCCTCGTGCTCGACGAGGCGACCAGCGCCGTGGACGAACGCCGCGAGGCCCGCATCGTCGGCGAACTGCTGTCGGCCGCCCGGGGCCGCACCTGCCTCGTCGTCGCCCACCGCCTCGACTCCGTACGGGACGCCGATCGCATCGTCGTCCTCGACGGCGGACGTGTCGACGCCGTCGGTGACCACGCGGCCCTGCTCGCGGGGGACGGCGTCTACGCCCGCCTCGTCGCGGCCGGACGCACCACAGAAGGAAGGGCCGCATGAAGACCGGACAAGAGGTCGGGCGAACGGCCACGCACAAGGCGGAACAGGGGACCGAACGAGGCGCTCTTCGGGCCCTGTTGCCGGTGCTCGACGCCCATCGGGCCATGACCGTCCGCACATTCGCCGCTGCCCTCGCCGACCAGGCGGCCCTCGTCGCCCTGGTCACGCTCACCGCCCACACCGTCGGCACGGCCGTCGTCGAACGGCAGGCCCCCGGCCCCGTGACGGTCACCGCCCTCCTCGTGCTCGTCGCCGTGCGCGCCCTCGCCACCTGGCGCGAGATGGACCTCTCGCACGACCTCGCCTACCGCGTCCTGGCGGAACTGCGCGTCCGGGTCTTCGACGGCCTCGCCCGCAGCGCACCCGCCCGCATCCAAGGGCGACGCAGCGGCGACCTGGCCTCCGCCGCGCTCGGTGACGTTGAGGCCCTGGAGTTCTTCTACGCCCACGCCGTGGCACAACTCCTCGCATCAGGAGTGGTGTTCGGCGGAGGATCGGTTGCGCTCGCGCTGCTCGAACCGTGGCTGCTGCTGCCCGTGCTTCCCGTCGCGGCGCTGCTCGCCCTCGGCCCGCTGCTGGAGTCCCGCGGCCGCGCGGTGCGCGGCGCCCGGACCCGGGCGGCGGCGGCAGACCTTTCGGCGGAGGCCGTGGAGACCGTCGACGGACTCCGGGAACTGCTCGCCTTCGGCGCGCTCGACGCCCGGCGCGACCGGCTGCGCGCCCACGGCCGCGCCCTCGGGGAGGCCCAGCGGTCGGAGCAGGCGTGGGAAGCGGACGCGGCCGCCGTGCGGGACCTGCTCGTCGTCGTGGCCGTCGTCGGAGTCGTACTGGCGGCCGCGCACACCGTCGCCGGCGCCTGGGCGCCCGCGGCGATGGCCCTGGCGCTCGGCGTGCTCGCACCGGTCGCCGACTCGGCCGCCGCGCTCGGCCAGGCGGGCGGGCTGCGGGCCGCGGCGTCGCGGGTGGGCGCCGCCGTACGGGCCCCCGCGGGCGCACCCCCGCCCGCGGCGCCCCGGCCGCTGCCCGGCGGGCCACTCGGCGTACGGCTGAGGGATGTGCGCTTCGACTACGGCGACCGGGCCGTGCTCGACGGGCTCGACCTGACGGTCCGGCCCGGCGAGACACTCGCCCTCGTCGGCGTCTCCGGCGCCGGCAAGTCGACGTGCGCGCATCTGCTGGCCCGGTTCTGGGACCCGTCGTCCGGTGCCGTGGAACTCGTCCTTGAGTCGGGGCCGCCCCTTGACCTGCGCGACCTCGCCGAAGCCGACCTGCGCGGGGCCGTGTCCGTCGTCGGCCAGGACGCGCCGCTGTTCCACGGGACGCTGGCGGAGAACCTCCGCCTCGCCGCACCCGACGCGGACGCGACGGCCTTCGCGGAGGCGGCACGGGTGGCCGGGGTCGACCGGATCGCCGCCGAACTGCCCGACGGGTACGAGACGCGCGTCGGCGAACGCGGCACGACGCTGTCCGGCGGCCAGCGCGCCCGCATCGCGCTGGCCCGCGCGCTGCTGACGCGCCCGCGCGTGCTGGTCCTGGACGAGACGACGGCCAACCTCGACACCGAGGGCGACGCGGCGGTGGCGTCGGCGCTGACGGCCGGCGCGCCCCTGCGCACGACCGTCGTCGTGGCCCACCGCCCGTCGACGATCCGCCGCGCCGACCGCGTGGCGGTACTGGAGTCGGGACGGATCGTGCAGACGGGCACGTGGGCGGAGTTGGCGGCGGAGGGCGGCGCGTTCGCGAGGGTGCTGGCGCGGGGGGCGTAGGCGGGCGTGGCCGCTGCGCGGGGCCTGTTCCCCACCCCGCCCCTTCCCGAACCGGGGCAGGCCCCGGACCCCGTACCGCCTTCGGCGGTACCTCAATCGCCGGGCGGGCTGAGGTTGCCGGGCAACTTCAGCCTCGCCGGCGTTTGAGGCGCGGGGGTCCGGGGGCAGAGCCCCCGGAAACATCGCGCGCAGCGCGGTGACGGGTCCGGGCGGAGCCCCCACGCGGCGGAGCCGCACATCGGTACAGCGGGAAGGGGCGGGGAGGGGAACAGCCCCGCGCAGCGGCCCCGACCCGCCGCCCCCTCAGCTCATCCGCAACGCCAGGAAGAAGTCCAGCTTGTCCTCCAGGCGCGACAGGTCACGCCCCGTGAGCTGCTCGATGCGGCCCACCCGGTACCGAAGCGTGTTCACGTGCAGATGCAGGCGCGTCGCGCACCGGGTCCAGGAGCCGTCGGAGTCGAGGAACGCCTCCAGCGTGGGGATGAGCTCCGCGCGGTGGCGGCGGTCGTAGTCCCGCAGCGGGTCGAGCAGGCGGGCCGTGAAGGCGCGGCGGACGTCGTCGGGGACGAACGGCAGCAGCAGGACGTGCGAGGCCAGCTCGTGGTGGCCTGCGGCGCACACCCGGCCGGGTCGTGCCGCGGCCACGCGGCGGGCGTGGCGGGCCTCCTCGAGGGCGCCGCGCAGTGCTTCCGCCGAGTGCACGGCCGCGCTGACGCCGAGCGTGAGGCGTCCGTCGTCGGCCAGGCCGGCGGTCAGCGGGAGGCGTACGGACTCGAGGAGGGCGTCGGCGTGCAGGCCGGCGTCGACCGGGGGCGGCTCCTGGTCCTCGAGGCCGCCGAGGCCCACGACCGGCAGCGGCACCAGGGCGATCGCCTCGTCGCCGGTGTGGGCGACGGCGATCCGGTCGGCGGATTCGGCGCCGGCGGCCGACGGGTCGACGAGGATCTCCTCGAGGAGCGACTGGGCGACCGGCCCGGTCTCGACGGCCGAGTCGGCGCCCCAGTCCACGCGGGCGACGATCACCTGCCAGTGCGGCGCCGCGCCGAGGCCCGGCAGCAGCACGGGCGCGGCGACCCTCAGCCGTGCCGCGATCTCCGCGGGGGCCGCGCCCGTCTGCACGAGTTCCAGGACCTCCTGGGCGAGCCGACGCCTTACCGTGCGGGCCGCCTCGCGCCGGTCCCGTTCCACGGCGATCAGCTGGGTGACGCCCTGGAGCAGGTCGAGCCGTGCCTCCGGCCAGTCGGCGGCGTCCGCCTCCACGGCCAGCAGCCAGTCGGAGAGCACGCCCTCCCGTACGTCCCTGACGGCCGGCGCGGCTCCCCTTCCGGTGTTCCGGATCGGGAAAAGCGAGTAGGCCACTCCGCGTACGACGGTCCGGTGCGGGGCGCGCCGGCCGGTGCGCACGGCGGCGAGGTGCTCGCCGGCGAGTGTCGCGCCGACCTCCGCCGGCAGCCCTTCGCCGACGCCGGCGATCTGCCGCCCGGTGGGGGACAGGACCCAGGCACGGAGGTCCAGGTCCGAGCCGAGCAGGTCCAGTACGGCGTCCGGGCCGCCGCCCGCCGGGCCGGACGTCATCAGGCGCCTGTGTCTGTCGACGACTGCCGCGAGGTCGCCGGCACGTTCGCCGGAGACCTGCCGTACGACGTACTCGGTGATCGTCGCGAACGCGACGGATTCGTTCACTGCGAACAGCGGCAGCCGGTGGCGCAAACACGCCTGGATCAGATCGTCGGGGATGTCACCGAGTTCCGCTTCGCCCGCGGCGAGTCCCGCGACCTGCGCGGCGGCCAGGATCCGGACGAACGGCTCCGAGTCCGCCGCGCCGTGCCGCCAGGCGAGCCCGGTGAGCACCAGTTCGCCGCCGGAGAGGTACCGGCTGGGGTCGCGCAGGTCCGTGGTCATCACGCCACGTACCCCGCGGTCGAGCTCGTCCTCGCCGCCGAGCAGCCGCAGCCCCAGCGCGTCGTTCTCCAGCAGTGCGCGCAGCCGCATCTCGTCGCCGCCGATCTGTCTCGTTGTTGCCGGTCATGGCCAAAGATCTGTCGCCGGCGTTTCCATGGGGAAACGGTGAGGTTGCTGATCTCCGCCTTTCGTTCGAATCTACAAGACGAGGGAGGCGACCAGCCAACTCCTTCATGGTTTCGGTGACTGCACCGCCCGGATCGGGCCTTGTGTACTGGACCACACCGCGTGAACAGCAGATGAACGACCGCATATGACAGGTCGATGGCCGGCTGTCCCGGGCCCCACCGCGACGTACGACCCCGACCGAGAAGAGAGCCACCCATGGACTTCCTTCGCCCCGCCAGCTGGGAGGAGGCGCTCGCCGCCAAGGCCGAGCACCCCACGGCTGTCCCCATCGCGGGTGGTACCGACGTGATGGTCGAGATCAACTTCGACCACCGCCGGCCGGAGTACCTCCTCGACCTGAACCGCATCGGTGAGCTGACCGAGTGGGAGGTCGGCGGCGAGAATGTCCGGCTCGGTGCCTCGGTCCCGTACACCGCGATCATGGAGAATCTGCGCGCCGAGCTGCCCGGGCTCGCGCTGGCGTCCCACACGGTCGCCTCCCCGCAGATCCGCAACCGCGGCGGGGTCGGCGGCAACCTCGGCACCGCGTCCCCGGCCGGCGACGCCCACCCGGCGCTCCTCGCCGCCGGGGCCGAGGTCGAGGCGGAGTCGGTACGGGGCACCCGCATGATCCCGATCGACGAGTTCTACACGGGCGTCAAGCGCAACGCGCTCGCCCCCGACGAGCTCATCCGCGCCGTCCACATCAAGAAGGCCGACGGCCCGCAGCAGTTCTCGAAGGTCGGCACCCGCAACGCGATGGTGATCGCTGTCTGCGCCTTCGGTCTCGCCCTGCACCCCGGGTCCCGCACCGTGCGCACCGGCATCGGCTCCGCCGCCCCCACACCGGTCCGCGCCAAGGCCGCGGAGGACTTCCTGAACGCCGCGCTCGAAGAAGGCGGATTCTGGGAGAGCGGGGACATCATCACCCCTTCGGTCGCCAAGCAGTTCGCGGAGCTCGCCTCCGGCGCCTGCAACCCCATCGACGACGTGCGCGGCACCGCCAAGTACCGCCGTCACGCCGTCGGCATCATGGCCCGCCGCACGCTCGGCTGGACCTGGGAGCAGTACCGCGGCACCGCCCGCACGCTTGAAGGAGCTGCATGACCATGCGCGTCAATTTCACCGTCAACGGACGCCGGCAGGAAGCGGACGACGTGTGGGAGGGCGAGAGCCTGCTCTACGTGCTGCGCGAGCGCCTCGGCCTCCCCGGCTCGAAGAACGCCTGTGAGCAGGGCGAATGCGGTTCCTGCACGGTCAGGCTCGACGGCGTTCCCGTCTGCTCCTGTCTGGTCGCCGCCGGCCAGGTCGAGGGCCGCGAGGTCGTCACCGTCGAGGGCCTGGCGGACCTGGCCAAGCAGCGCGAGCAGTCCTGTGCCGGCGGAACCTGCGGCACCTCGCTCCAGGACGCCCAGCGGTGGAGCGCCGCGCCGGATGACGGGGTCACCGACTCGCAGACCGGCAAGGGCACGGAGCTCGCGCCGATCCAGCAGGCGTTCATCGACGCCGGCGCCGTGCAGTGCGGTTTCTGCACCCCGGGCCTGCTGGTCGCCGCGGACGAGATGCTCGAGAGCAACCCGTCGCCGACCGACGAGGACATCCGCGAAGCGCTCTCCGGCAACCTCTGCCGCTGCACCGGCTACGAGAAGATCCTCGACGCTGTTCGCCTCGCGGCCGCCCGTCAGGGAAACCAGGAAGCGACGGTCTGACGATGGCCACCACCGGCACACCCACGAACCTCACCCAGAAGACCAAGGGCGGCATCGGCGAGTCCACGCTCCGGCCCGACGGCATCCTCAAGGTCACCGGCGAGTTCGCGTACTCCTCCGACATGTGGCACGAGGACATGCTTTGGGGCCAGATCCTGCGCTCCACGGTCGCGCACGCCGAGATCGTCTCCATCGACACCTCGGAAGCGCTCGCCCAGGCCGGCGTCTACGCGGTCCTCACCTACGACGACCTGCCGACCGACGTGAAGAACTACGGTCTGGAGATCCAGGACACCCCGGTCCTCGCCAACGGCGTCGTACGCCACCACGGCGAGCCCGTGGCCCTGGTCGCCGCCGACCACCCGGAGACCGCGCGCCGCGCCGCCGCCAAGATCAAGGTCGAGTACAAGGAGCTGCCCGTCGTCACCGACGAGGCCTCCGCGACCGCGCCGGACGCGCCGCTGCTGCATCCGGGCCGCGACGACCACCACGCCGGCCATGTGCCGCATCCGAACATCGTGCACCGCCAGCCGATCGTGCGCGGCGACGCCGACGAGGCCGCGAAGCGGGCCGACGTCATCGTCTCCGGCGAGTACACCTTCGGCATGCAGGACCAGGCGTTCCTCGGGCCCGAGTCCGGTCTCGCCGTGCCGGCGGAGGACGGCGGCGTGGACCTGTACGTCGCGACCCAGTGGCTCCACTCCGACCTGCGGCAGATCGCCCCGGTCCTCGGCCTGCCCGAGGACAAGGTCCGGATGACGCTCTCCGGCGTCGGCGGCGCGTTCGGCGGCCGCGAGGACCTGTCGATGCAGATCCACGCCTGCCTGCTGGCCCTGCGCACCGGCAAGCCCGTCAAGATCGTCTACAACCGGTTCGAGTCCTTCTTCGGGCACGTCCATCGCCACCCGGCGAAGCTCCGGTACGAGCACGGCGCCACCCGCGACGGCAGGATCACGCACATGAAGTGCCGGATCGTGCTGGACGGCGGCGCCTACGCCTCCGCCTCGCCGGCGGTCGTCGGCAACGCCTCCTCGCTCTCGGTGGGCCCGTACGTCATCGACGACGTCGACATCGAGGCGCTCGCGCTCTACACCAACAACCCGCCGTGCGGCGCCATGCGCGGCTTCGGAGCGGTCCAGGCGTGCTTCGCCTACGAGGCGCAGATGGACAAGCTGGCGAAGGCCCTCGACATGGACCCCGTCGAGTTCCGGCAGCTCAACGCCATGGAGCAGGGCACGCTGCTGCCGACCGGCCAGCCGGTCGACTCGCCCGCCCCGGTCGCCGAACTGCTGCGCCGCGTCAAGGCCCGCCCGCTGCCGCCCGAGCGCCAGTGGGAGACCACCGAGGGCCCGGACGTCCGCTCGCTGCCCGGCGGCCTGTCCAACACCACGCACGGCGAGGGCGTCGTGAGGGGTGTCGGCTACGCGGTCGGCATCAAGAACGTCGGCTTCTCCGAAGGCTTCGACGACTACTCCACCGCCAAGGTGCGCATGGAGGTCATCGCGGGAGAGCCCGTCGCCACCGTGCACACCGCGATGGCGGAGGTCGGCCAGGGCGGTGTCACCGTGCACGCCCAGATCGCCCGCACCGAGCTCGGCGTCTCACAGGTCACGATCAGCCCCGCCGACACGCAGGTCGGCTCCGCCGGCTCCACGTCCGCCTCCCGGCAGACCTACGTCACCGGCGGCGCCGTGAAGAACTCGTGCGAGCTGGTCCGCGAGAAGGTCCTCGAGATCGGCCGCCGCAAGTTCGGCAGCTACCACCCGGCCTGGGCCACCGCCGAGCTGCTGCTCGAGAGCGGCAAGGTCGTCACCGACGGCGGCGAGGTACTGGCCGACCTGGTGGACCTGCTGGAGGACGAGGCAGTCGAGATCGAGGCCGAGTGGCGCCACCGCCCCACGGAGCCGTTTGACCCGCGCACCGGCCAGGGCAACGGCCACGTCCAGTACTCCTTCGCCGCGCACCGCGCGGTGGTGGAGGTGGACACGGAGCTCGGTCTGGTGAAGGTGATCGAGCTGGCCTGCGCCCAGGACGTCGGCAAGGCCCTCAACCCGCTGTCCGTCCTCGGCCAGATCCAGGGTGGCACCACCCAGGGCCTGGGCGTCGCGGTCATGGAGGAGATCATCGTCGACCCGAAGACCGCGAAGGTCAGGAACCCTTCCTTCACGGACTACCTGATCCCCACCATCCTCGACACGCCGACCATCCCGGTCGACGTGCTCGAACTCGCCGACGACAACGCCCCCTACGGGCTGCGCGGCATCGGCGAGGCCCCCACCCTGTCGTCCACTCCGGCCGTGCTCGCGGCGATCCGGAACGCGACGGGTCTGGAACTGGACAGGACGCCGGTGCGCCCCGAGCACCTCACCGGCACCTGATCCCTTCCCCACTTCTCCGGGCGGTGCGCGCCATGCCTCCAAGGAACCAGCCGGTTCCCCACCGGCCCGCGCCGCCCGGGGAGAACACGTGCCGCACCGCTCGCGGCCGCAGCAGCACCGCAGTACCCCGAAGAGCGAGTTCGTCTCGGGCCGTCCCCCGGGTCGTGCAGCCAAGCACCATCCCAAATCCCGCCATCACCAGTCTCCACGGCGGGTGCCCCTGTGAACCTTGGGAGTAGGCACCATGACCCAGCAGTCCACCGAGCCCCGGACCACGGCGGAGGACGCCGGCGCGGGTACGCGCCAGCCCGCCGGACGATCCTGGCTCGACCGGTATTTCCACATCACCAAGAGAGGCTCGACGCTCGGCCGGGAGGTGCGTGGCGGCATCACCACCTTCATGGCGATGGCGTACATCATCCTGCTCAACCCGGTGATCCTTTCGGTGCCCGACGTGGCCGGCAACAGGCTCGACGGTGATCAGCTGACCACCGCGACCGCCTTCGCCGCCGCGGCGACCACCATAGTGATGGGCCTCATCGGCAATGTGCCGCTCGCCCTGGCCGCGGGACTCAGTGTCTCCGCCGTCATGGCCTTCCAGGTCGCGCCCGAGATGACCTGGGAAAACGCGATGGGCATGTGCGTCATCTACGGCGCCGTGATCGTCCTGCTCGTCGTCACCGGTCTCCGTGAACTGATCATGAACGCGATCCCGCTGGCGCTGAAGCACGCCATCACCATGGGGATCGGCCTGTTCGTCTGTCTTATCGGCCTGGTCCAGGCCGGGTTCGTGACCTCCATGCCCGGCGAGGGAGGCATCGCCGGCGCCAAGCCGATCCAGCTCGGCACCAGCGACATGCTGACCGGCTGGCCGGTGCTCTGCTTCGCCGTCACCGTCCTGCTGATCTTCATGCTCCAGGTCCGCAAGGTCCCCGGCGCCATCCTCATCGGCATCGTCGGCGGCACGCTGTTCGCCGCCGCCGTCCACCAGTTCGCCGGCCTCGACAAGGCCGACTGGGGCGGCCTCAACGCACCCGAGATCACCGGTTCCATCGTCTCCAGCCCCGACTTCGGGCTGTTCGGCGCCGTCTCCTTCGACGGGATGGCCGGCGTCGGCGGCATCACCGTCGGCGTCATCGTCTTCACCCTGGTGCTGGCCGGCTTCTTCGACGCCATGGGAACCATCATCGGCATCGGCCAGCAGGCGGGTCTCGCCGACGACAAGGGCAAGATGCCGGGCCTCAACCGGGCCCTGGCCATCGACGGCGCGGGCGGTGCGATCGGCGGTGTCGCGGGCGCCTCCGGCCAGACCGTCTTCGTCGAGTCGACCGCCGGTGTCGGCGACGGCGCGCGCACCGGCCTCGCCAGCGTCGTCACCGGTCTCGCGTTCACGCTGTGCCTGTTCTTCACGCCGCTCGCCCAGGTCATCCCCACCCAGGTCGCGGCCGCCGCGCTCGTCGTCATCGGCTCGATGATGATGACCAACGCCAAGCACATCGACTGGAACGACTCCGCGACCTCGATCCCGGTCTTCCTGACCACGGTGCTGATGCCGTTCACGTACTCCATCACCGCCGGCATCGCGGCCGGAGTCATCGCCCATGTGCTGATCAAGGCCGTCCAGGGCCGGGCACGCGAGGTGGGCTGGCTCATGTGGGTCCTGGCCGTCGTCTTCCTGGCCTACTTCGCGCTGCACCCCATCGAGGGCTGGCTCGGAGTCAAGTAACCGCCCGCCTCGGCAGAACACGCGAAGGAGACCGACATGCTGGACATCGCCGAAGAGTTGCACCGGTGGGTCGAGCAGGGCCGCAGTTTCGCCGTCGCCACGGTCGTGGCCGTCGGCGGCAGCGCGCCAAGGCAGCCGGGCGCCGCGCTCGCCGTCGACAGCGGGGGCACGGCGATCGGCTCGGTCTCCGGAGGGTGCGTGGAGGGCGCCGTGTACGAGCTGTGCCGGAAGGCCCTCGAGGACGGCGAAAGCGTCCTCGAGCAGTTCGGCTACAGCGACGAGGACGCCTTCGCGGTCGGCCTGACCTGCGGCGGCGTCATCGACATCCTCGTCACCCCGGTCCACGCGGACGCGCCCGCCAGGGAGGTGTTCGCGGCCGCGCTGGCCACCGCCGCCCGAGGGGAGGCGGCGGCGGTCGCGCGGATCACGGACGGGCCCGCCGACCTGGCGGGCCGCGCCCTGCTCGTACGGCCCGACGGCACGCACGACGGCACCCTCGGCGGCCATCGCGAACTGGACCGCACCGCGGCCCGCGAGGCCCGGGCGATGCTGGACGCCGGACGCACAGGCACCGTCGTCATCGGCGAGGACGGCTCCCGCTGCGGCCGGCCGCTGACACTGCTCGTCGAGTCGAGCGTCCCCGCACCGAGAATGATCGTCTTCGGAGCCATCGACTTCGCCGCCGCCCTGGTGCGCGTCGGCAAGTTCCTCGGCTACCACGTCACCGTCTGCGACGCGCGGCCCGTCTTCGCGACCACGAGCCGCTTCAAGGAGGCCGACGAGGTGGTCGTCGAGTGGCCGCACCGCTACCTGGAGTCGACAGAGGTCGACGGCCGTACGGTGCTGTGCGTACTGACCCACGACGCCAAGTTCGACGTACCGCTGCTCGAGCTCGCCCTGAGGCTGCCGGTCGCCTACGTGGGCGCGATGGGCTCCCGCCGCACCCACGAGGACCGCAACAGGCGGCTGCGCGAGGTCGGCGTCTCGGACCTCGAACTCGCCCGGCTGCGCTCACCGATCGGCCTGGACCTCGGCGCCAGTACGCCGGAGGAGACCGCGCTGTCCATCGGCGCGGAGATCGTGGCAAACCGCCGCGGCGGCACCGGTGTCTCCCTGACCGGCGCGCACACCCCCATCCACCACGACGGCCCCGACGCGCCCACCGGGCGGATCGGGTCGGTGGCATAGGCGTCCGGCGGGCCGCGTACGGCGGAAAGCCCCGCCGTGGCATCGACCAACGGGGTCGCATCTGCCATGTAGATTCGGCCGAAAAGGCTGTACCTGCGATCCCGGGGCGCCTATTGTGGCGCATATGCAGTCCTACACCATCGGTCAGGCCGCGCGGCTGCTCGGCGTCAGCGCCGACACGGCGCGGCGCTGGGCCGACGCCGGACGGGTCGCGACCCATCGCGACGACAGCGGCCGGCGCCTCATCGACGGCCGGGACCTGGCCGCGTTCTCCGTCGAGGTCGCCCAGGGCGGCGTCGGCGACGAGGAGACCTCCTACACCTCGGCGCGCAACGCGTTCCCCGGCATCGTCACCGCCGTCAAGCTCGGCGACGTAGCCGCGCAGGTGGAGATCCAGGCCGGGCCGCACCGGCTCGTGTCCCTGCTGACCCGCGAAGCCGTCGAGGAACTCGGACTGGAGGTCGGCATGCAGGCCACCGCCCGGGTGAAGTCCACGAACGTGCACATCGACCGCGCCTGACCCGGGCGCCGGCCCGCGGTCGGACCTGTCCACGCGGAACGGCGCACAGCACAGAGGAGTCCCGTCCCGTGTTCCCCAGCCTCGGCGGACGCCGCCGCACTCCCGCTGCCGGACGCCGCCGCGCCGCGGCCGCGATCATGACGGCCGCCCTGCTCGCCCCGCTCGCCGCCTGCGGCACCGGCGACGCCGGGAGCGGGAAGAGCGTCTCCGGCGAACCGTCCGACGCCCGCCTGACCGTGCTCGCCGCGTCCTCGCTCACCGACGTCTTCGAAACGGCGGGCGACGCCTACGAGAAGTCGCACCCCGGCACGGAGATCGCCTTCTCCTTCGCCGGCTCGCAGGAACTCGCCGCGCAGGTCAGGCAGGGCGCTCCCGCCGACGCCCTGGTCACCGCCGACAGCAGGACCATGGACGGCCTCGCCGCCGACACCGGCTCCCCGGTGGTCATCGCCAAGAACCGGCTGGTCATCGTCACCGGCAAGGGGAACCCGCACAAGATCGGTGCGCTCGAGGACCTCGCCGGGACCGAGCTCAAGGTCGTGCTCGCCGCGCCGGAGGTCCCCGTCGGCCGCTACAGCAGGCAGATCCTCCAGGGCCGCAACGTCGACGTGCGGCCGGTGTCCGAGGAGCCGAACGTCCGGGCCGTCCTCAGCAAGGTGGAGATGGGCGAGGCCGACGCGGGCATCGTGTACCGCACGGACGCCGCCGTCGCCGCCGAGAAGGTCGACGCCGTCGACATCCCCGACGGCCACAACGCCGTCGCCTCCTACCCGGCCGCGACGATGAAGTCGTCGAAGAACGCCGACGCGGCAGAGGCTTTCGTGACCTGGTTGACCGGCCCGGAGGCGCAGAAGATCCTCAGGGACGCGGGCTTCCAGCAGCCGTAACCGCTCCCCGCGGCCGTGGCCGCCCGTCCCTCTCGGCTCGATCACCAGGACGCACCATGAAGCGCCTACGCGACACGCCCCCGTCCCGCCTCCCGGGCAGGGGCGGGCGGGACCGGCCCGGCGGGGGCGTCGGAGCGCGTACGCCCGTGGTCCTGGCGGTGCCCGCGCTGTTCGCCGTCGCGTTCCTGCTGCTGCCCTTGGCCGGCATCCTCGGCCGGACGGCGTGGAGCGACATCGGCGGCCATCTGACCAACCCCGGCGTCACCGAGGCGCTGCGGCTGTCGCTCGTCGTCTCCTTCTGGGCGCTCGGACTGTCCCTGCTGCTCGGCGTTCCGCTCGCCTGGGTGCTGGCACGGACGGACTTCCCGGGCAAGACGCTCGTCCGCTCCCTCGTCCTGCTGCCCATGGTGCTGCCGCCCACCGTCGGGGGAGTGGCGCTGCTGCTCGCCTTCGGTCGGCGCGGACTCCTGGGGCCGTGGCTGGAGGACACGTTCGGCATCACCCTGCCGTTCCACACCTCCGGCGCCGTCGTCGCCGCCACCTTCGTCGCCATGCCGTTCCTCGTCATCAGCCTCGAGGGCGCCCTGGGCGGTCTGCGTCCGGGCTACGAGGAGACGGCCGCCTCGCTCGGCGCCTCCCCGCTCCGGGTCTTCCTCACCGTCACCCTGCCGATGGTCGCCCCCGGGCTGGTCGCCGGAGCGGCACTGACGTGGGCCCGTGCGCTCGGCGAGTTCGGCGCGACGATCACCTTCGCCGGCAATCTGCCGGGCACCACGCAGACGCTGCCCTTGCAGGTGTATCTGCTGCTCCAGGAAGAACCGGACGCGGCGACGTCGCTGTCGCTCCTGCTGCTCGTCATCGCCATGGCCGTGCTGATCGCCCTGCGCGGCCGGTGGACGGGCGGGGCCCCGCTCGCCGCCGCCCGCCGCGTGCCCGCCGCCGAGCCCGAGGAACCCGGCCCGGTCTCCCCCGGAGCCCCGGCGGCCCCGGTGGCCGGACCGCCGTTGGCGGACGGACGCTGGCCGCTGCACGCGGAGGTCAGCGGCTTCGACGAACTCACCCTCGACGCCGCGCCCGGCACCACCATCGCCGTCGTCGGCCCCAACGGCGCCGGCAAGACGACCCTGTTGCGGGCCCTCCTCGGACTGACCCCGCGCGCCCACGCCGCACTGCGGCTCGGCGACACCGACGTGTCCGCCCTGCCGCCCCACCGCCGCGGTGTGGCCTGGGTGCCCCAGGACGGCGCGCTGTTCCCGCACCTGAGCGCCCTCGGCAACACCGCGTACGGGCTGCGCTCGCGGGGCGTCTCCCGTACGGAGGCGCGCCGCAGCGCACAGGAGTGGCTCGAACGGCTCGGCGTCGGTCATCTCGCCGCCCGCAGACCCGCCCAGCTCTCCGGCGGCCAGGCCCAGCGCGTGGCCCTCGCCCGCGCTCTGGCCGCCCGGCCGCGGCTGCTGCTGCTGGACGAGCCGCTGGCCGCCCTCGACCAGACGACCCGGGCCCATGTACGCCACACCCTGCGCCGCCATCTGGACGGCTTCGGCGGTGTCTGCCTGATCGTCACCCACGACCCGGTGGAGGCCGTGTCGCTGGCCGACCGGGTGCTCGTCCTCGACGACGGCCGTGCAGTCCAGGACGCGCCGCCCGCCGAGGTCACCCGCCATCCGCGCTCGCCGTGGGTCGCGCGGATGCTCGGCCGCAACGCCTGGCCCGGCACGGCCGTGGCCGGCGGCATCGAACTCGGCGGCGGCGGACGGCTCGTGGTGGCCGACCCTCTCACCCCGGGCGCGGACGTCCTCGCGATCATCGCCCCGGAGGCGGTGTCCGTGCACCGTGAACGCCCCGGCGGCAGCCCGCGCAACGTCTGGCCCGGCACCGTACGCGAGATCACCACCGTGGGCAGCCGGCTGCGCGTCCTCGTCACCTCGCCGCACGCGCCGGACCTGGTCGCCGAGATCACCCCGCAGGCGGCGGCCGAACTGGGCCTCGCGGAAGGGGAGTCGGTCTGGACGGGCGTCAAGGCCACCGAGGTCACCGTGGTCGGCCTGTAGCTCTCCGCGTGCGCCGGCCGCGCGGCCGGAGAGCTGTGACGTTTCCGTGGGCCGCGACGCTGACACTACGGGGGACATGGGCACGGGTGCGCCGTGCCGGCGGGAACGAAGAGGACCGAGTGGGCAAGGGGCGGGGCAGCCGGCGTGCGGAGACGCACGACAAGGAGCTCGGCGACGCGGTGGCACAGGCACAACGGGGTGACGAGGCCGCCTTCTCCGCGGCCTATCGACTCGTTCATCCCCCGCTGCTCGGATATCTGCGCGGTCTCGTGGGCGACGACGCGGAGGACGTCGCGTCCGACGCCTGGCTTGAAATAGCCCGTGACCTCGGGCGCTTCCGCGGCGACGGCGCCGGCTTCAGAGCCTGGACGGCGACCATCGCCCGCCACCGGGCCATGGACCACCTGCGCCGGATCCGGAGCCGCCCGCGCGGTACGGTCCTCGAGAGCGAGCTCGCCGCACTGCCCTCCCCGAGGGACACGGCGGCAGAGGCCTTCGAGACCGTCTCGACCCAACAGGCCCTTGCCCTCATCGCCCAACTGCCCCGGCAGCAGGCGGAGGCGGTGCTCCTCCAGACCGTCATCGGACTCGACGGGCCGGCCGCCGCGCGCGTACTGGGCAAACGCCCGGGAGCCGTGCGCTCGGCCACGCACCGGGGGCTCAGACGGCTGGAGAGGTTCCTGGCGTCACCGCCGCGCGGCGGTGTGACAGATTCGGACTCCCCTTCGCTGGGAGATGCGAGATGACCGAAAACCGATCCGGAGACGCCGTGGGCCCCGGCGCGCCGCCGCAGTCCTCACCGCGGCCGCAGTTGCCCGGCACGTCGCGGCAGCCGACGCTCGACGAGCTGCTCGCTGCCGCCGCGCGCCCCGCGCCCGTCGTTCCCGACGCCGAGGAGAACGCCCTGGCGGCGTTCCGCGCCGCCCGTGACGACGGGGCGCTCGAGCTGCCCACCCGCCCGGAGGACGACTGGCGGCCGGCGGAGGCGAGGACCCGTGTCCCCTGGGTCCGGGCCGGTGTCGGCACATTCGTCGCCGGCGTCATGCTCGGCGGTGTCGCGATGGCGGCCGGCGCGATCCCCGCCCCGTTCGCGGACCCGCCCGCCGGGAAGCCGAGCCCGGCGCCCCGCGTCACCCCCTCCGGCGCGGGGGAGCGGAGCACCGGCGTGACCCCGCCCGCCACGGTGCCCGCCGTCCCGACCGCCATCGTCCCGGGA
Organism: Streptomyces sp. OZ13; assembly: GCF_052068155.1. NCBI lineage: Bacteria > Bacillati > Actinomycetota > Actinomycetes > Kitasatosporales > Streptomycetaceae > Streptomyces > Streptomyces sp. OZ13. The sequence goes on from NZ_JBQHCZ010000001.1 coordinate 133,533, forward strand.
GCCGACGAACGCCCGCCCACCGCCGAGGACCTGACGGCCCATTGCCGCGCCTACGAGGCCGCAGCGGCGGCAGGCCGGAACCACGAGAAACCGGGCGGGAACGCGAACGGCGGCAGGACCGACGAGCGGCGGACCGACGGCGACGCCAAGGAAAACGCCGTCCGCGAGCGGCTCGCCGCAGCCGCCGGCGGGCCCGACCAGGTCGAGGCGTACTGCGCACGCCTTGCGGCGGACCGGCCGGCGGGCGGAGGGCACGGCGCCGGGGCCGGCGAGAAGGCCGGCGCCGACGCACCGTCCCCCGTCGATCCCCAGGCCGGACCGGACAAGTGGCGCGCCCCGACGCAGAAGCCGTCACGGCAGTAGGGCGACACGCAGGAGTGCACGACTTCGCAGGGCCCAGGAGGTGCGGGACGCCGTAAGAGGGACGCGGCCGTGCGACGCGGTGCGCCCGGGACCGTCCGCCGCCGCCCGTGCCTAGGGTGCCCCTTGTGGACCTGGACGAGGATCTGAACCGGCTGAGCCGCGACGAACTCGTGGCCGAGGTGAGAGCGCTGCGCCGGGGTATCCGTGCGCACCGGGACAGCTCGGGCCACGACCTGTGCTGGCACCACCCGCGGTTGTGGGGACTGCTGCCGGAGCGCGTGGAGCCCGAGGTGGCGGTACCGCCGTGGCCGCGGTTCATGCGCGGCTGTGTCCGTTACCGGGAGTCCCTCCAGGCACAGTTGCCCGACGCTCCGGTCGACGACCGGGAGTACGGCGGCTAGACCGGCCGGCCGGCGGGACCTGCCCTGAACGCAACGGGCCCTGACGCAACGGGCCCGGCAACGGCCTGCTCGGCACGCGACCTGCCCTGACGCAGCGGGTCCTGACACAACCTGCCGGAACCGGGCCTGCACGACCACGGCCCGCGCGGTCGCTCCCCGGGCATGGCTGCCGTCAGACGCTCCGGCCGGGCCGAGGGTTGTACGCCGCATGCTGATTTTCTTGTGAGAACAGCCACCCGTGCCGTCCGTGATGCTCCCACCCGTGTTTCCGCTGAGTCCGGTGAGGCCATCGTTGTGGAAAGGCGGGTGCCGTGGACGATCACGGAGCAGGACTGCCGGACGCCAGGGGCATGCGGAGCTACACCGCCCGGTTCGTCACGGAGATGAGCGAGCGCAGCAGACTGCCGCTCGACTACAGCGTGACGAGCCTGAGACTGGTCGACGTCGTCGTCGACGGACTCAGACGCAACAGACCCGTCCGTACGGGAGTGGACCGCTACCTTCATGGGCTCGGCGCCTACACGGGCGAGGTGATGGTCAGACGCGCGGGCGCGTGCTGGGTCGACCTCGACGCGGGACAGCGCGAGATGTTCGGCCAGCCGGTCGGCGTGCGCATGCCGGACGGGCGGGTGTGGAACCCGCTCGGCAAGGTCGTCAAGCGGTTCGAGCACGGCCCCGGAGAGTCGGTCGAACAGTTCTATCTGCTGCTGCACGGAAGGCGAACGCCGCGCGTACGCCGGGGTGCGGCACAGCAAGCGGCCTGTGGTCGATGACCTGGGGTCGGGCTCCCGCCACACGGGCGCCCCGGCACAAGGAGCGGGCCGTCGGCATCGGTGACTGAGCCGCCGCCGGCGCTACGGGAGCGTTGAACGGCGCGTGACCTCCGCCCGTACCTTCTGGCGGCCCGTGTGGATCCGCACGGGCCGCCAAAAGGCAGGGAGGCACGTCTTGGCCGGCAGCAACGGCAACGGCAGCAACGTCACCGCGCTCTTCCGCGCGTCCACCGCGCACAGCCCGTCGTACTTCACGCTGGACCGGGCGGGCGGCGGCGCGGCCGGCGAGATCGTGGACTTCTGCATCCCCTGCAACCCGTACTTCCCGACCCCCGCCATGTTCGACGAGCTCGGCAGCAGGCTCAGGGAGATCCTGACCTACTACCCGAGCGGCTCCGAGACGATCACCGCCGAGCTCTGCCAGCTGCTCGGCCTCAATCCCCAGACGGTCGCCATGGGCAACGGCTCCACCGAGCTGATCACCTGGATCGACCATCTGCTCGTCCGCGAGTCGCTGGCGGTTCCCGTGCCCACCTTCGGCCGCTGGACGGACCAGCCGATGGAGACCGGCAAGCGGGTGGACATGCTGCTGCTGCCCGAGGCGCGCGGTTTCGTCCTCGACCCGGCGTCCTTCGTGCAGTTCGTACGGAGCAGAGGCTCGCGCGTCGCCGTCGTCTGCAACCCCAACAACCCGGACGGCGGGCTGCTCCCCAAGCAGCAGGTGCTGTCCCTGCTCGACCAGCTCCAGGACCTGGACCTGGTCGTCGTCGACGAGTCGTTCCTCGAATTCGCCGACGCCGGGCAGGAGACCAGCGTCGCGGCGGAGGCCGTGCTGCGGACGAACGTGATCGTGCTGCGCAGTCTCGGGAAGAACTTCGGCCTGCACGGGGTGCGTTTCGGTTATCTCGTCGCCAACCCGGGTCTCGCCGGGAAGGTGCGTGCCGCGCTGCCGAAGTGGAACATCAACTCCTTCGCGGAGACCGTGGTGTTCATGCTCAAGCAGCACCGCCAGGAGTACGCGGAGAGCCTCGCGCAGGTGGGCCGCGACCGGCAGGACATGATCTGGCGGCTGTCCCAGCTGCCCGGTCTCACCGTCTATCCCTCGCAGGGCAACTTCGTGTACGTGAGGCTGCCGGAAGGAGCCGACGGCGCGATCCTCCGGGACCGGCTGCTCGCGGAGCACGGCGTCCTGGTGCGGGAGTGCGGTAACAAGATCGGCAGCTCCAGCCGGTTCGTCCGGCTGGTGGTGCGCCCCGAGCCGGACGTGGCACGGCTGGTCTCCGCGATGGAGCTCGTGCTGTACGGCGAGCACATCCGGGCCGCGCCCGCCCCGCCGCCCGCGCCGGAGCCACCGCAGCCGATGCTCGCGCAGATACCCGCGCGGTCCCAGCCGTTGCCGCGGGTCGACACGCAGGCGCAGGCGGTACAGGCGCAGGCCCAGCAGCCGGCCGTGGCGTCGATGCCTGCCCAGGCGCAGGCCCCGCAGCCGGTCCCCGCCCCCATGCTGGCGCAGGCGCCCGCCCAGACCCAGCCGCCCGGGCCCCAGCCGTTGCCGCAGCACGCCCCGCCGCTCGCCCTCACGCGGACTCAGCCTGCCCAGCAGCCGCTCGCCGCCCGGGGCCTGGCGCCCGCTCAGGCCGCCCGGCCCGGCGTGGCGGCAGCCGCGGGCTACACGTCGGGCACGGCGGCGGTGGACCGCCTCATCTCCCAGGCCTGAGCGCCGCCGGGGGCGTGCGGACGGCGGGCGGCCGGGCCCCGGACACTCCGCACCGGGCATTCGTCACAAAACCGGCGGACAGGCGATAGATTCCCCTATCGGTGACGGCCGGCCGTACGGAGTGGGGAGACATGACGACCCAGGGGGAAACCACCGCGGAGACCCGGCCGGCCGTCAAGCTGTCCTTGATGACGCTCACCGCCATGGTCGTCGGATCCATGGTGGGCGCCGGAGTGTTCTCCCTCCCGCGGCGCTTCGCCGACGAGACCGGCGTCGCCGGCGCGCTCATCGCGTGGACCATCGCCGGCACCGGCATGCTGATGCTCGCGTTCGTCTTCCAGTCGCTGGCCGTGCGCCGGCCCGACCTCGACTCAGGCGTCTACGCCTACGCCAAGGCTGGCTTCGGCGAATACCTCGGCTTCTTCGCCGCCTTCGGCTACTGGGCCAGCGCCTGCGTCGGCAACGTGACGTACTGGGTGCTCATCATGTCGACGATCGGAGCCGTCTGGCCGGCGCTCGGCGACGGCGACACCCTGCTCGCGGCCGTGCTGTCCTCGATCGGGCTGTGGGGGTTCTTCCTCCTCATCCGGCGCGGCGTGAAGGAGGCCGCCGCGATCAACCGGATCGTCACCGTCGCCAAGGTCGTCCCGATCCTGGTCTTCGTCGTCATCGCGCTGTTCTACTTCGAGGCGGACGTCTTCGCCGACAACTTCGGCGGCGCCGACTACGCGGGCTCCCTCTTCGACCAGGTCCGCGGGACCATGCTCGCCACGGTGTTCGTCTTCCTCGGTGTCGAGGGCGCGAGCGTGTACTCGCGGCACGCCAGGCGCCGGGCCGACGTGGGGCGTGCCACCGTGCTCGGCTTCCTCAGCGTCTTCGCGGTCTTCGCCTCCGTCACCATCGTGTCGTACGGGATCATGCCGATGGCCGAGATCGCCGAGCTCCGCCAGCCGTCGATGGCCGGCGTCCTGGAGGAGGCGGTCGGCACCTGGGGCCAGGTGTTCATCAGCGTCGGCCTGATCGTCTCCGTCCTCGGCGCCTATCTGGCCTGGACGCTGATGGCCGCGGAAGTGCTGTTCGTCGCCGCGAAGGACGACGACATGCCGCGCTTCCTGAAGCGGTCGACCGCCGCCGACGTGCCGGAACCGGCGCTGGTGATGACGACGCTCCTCAGCCAGGTCGTCCTGATCGTCACGCTCTTCTCCGACGACGCCTTCAACTTCGCGCTCGACCTGACGAGCGCCCTCACTCTCATCCCGTTCCTCCTCGCCGCCGCCTTCGCGCTCAAGATCGGGTTCAGGCCCGACGACCGGACCGTCGGCGGCCGCGGTTCCGGCCGGGAGCTGACGATCGCCGCCGTCGCCACCCTCTACACGGCGTTCCTGCTCTACGCGGCCGGGCCGAAATTCGTCCTCGTCTCCTTCATCGTCTACGCGCCCGCCACGTTCCTCTTCGCGAAGGCCCGCAGGGAGCAGGGCAAGAAGCTGTTCTCGCCCGCCGAGAGCGTCATCTGCGCCGTCTCGGTGGCCGGCGCCGTGCTGGGCGTCGTCGCCCTGGCCGCCGGCTGGATCACCCTTTGACCCGGAGACCAGGAAGGCTTTCATGACGACCGACACGACCAGCAGCGCCCGCCCGTCGCACGGCGTCCACTCGGAGGTCGGCAGACTCCGCAAGGTCCTGGTCTGCGCCCCCGGTCTCGCGCACCGCCGGCTCACCCCGACCAACTCGGACGATCTGCTCTTCGACGACGTGATGTGGGTGGACAACGCCCAGCGCGACCACGCCGACTTCGTCGACAAGCTCCGTGAACGGGACGTCGAGGTCGTCGAGTTGCACGACCTGCTCATGCAGACCATGGCGATCGGCGAGGCCCGGTCGTGGCTCCTGGACCGGAAGATCACGGCCAACGAGGTCGGCATCGGTCTCATCGAGTCCACCCGCGCCTTCCTCGAGACGCTCGAGCCCCGCAAGCTCGCCGAGTACCTGATCGGCGGCCTGGCGACCGCCGACCTGCCCGACGAATTCCGCCCCGGGTACGTCGCCCTCGCCCGCGAATCGACCGGCGTACGCGAGTACCTCATGCCACCGCTGCCCAACACCCTCTACACCCGCGACACGACCTGCTGGCTCTACGGCGGCCTGACCCTCAACCCCCTCTACTGGCCCGCCCGCCACGGCGAGACGCTGCTGATGAAGGCGATCTACGAGTTCCACCCCGACTTCGCCGGCTCGAGGGTGTGGTGGGGCGACCCGGAACTCGACTGGGGCCAGGCCACGTTCGAGGGCGGCGACATCATGCCCGTCGGCGGCGGCGTCGTCCTCATGGGCATGAGCGAACGCACCTCCCGCCACGCCATCACGCAGGTCGCCGCAGCGCTCTTCGCGAACGGCGCCGCCCGGCACGTCATCGTCGCCGGCATGCCCAAACTGCGCTCCGCGATGCACCTCGACACCGTCTTCACCTTCGCCGACCGTGACATCGTCACCCTCTACCCGAAGATCATGGACGCGGTGCACACCTTCTCGCTCCGCCCGTCCGACAACGCGCCCGGCGTCGAGATCACCGACGAGGGGTCGGCGGCCTTCACCGACGTCGTCGCCCGGGCCCTCGGCCTGTCCGGGCTGCGGATCATCGAGACCGCGGGTGACGTCTACGCCTCCGAACGTCAGCAGTGGGACAGCGGGAACAACGCCGTCGCGCTCGAGCCGGGCGTGGTGTTCACCTACGACCGCAACACCCAGACCAACGCCCTGCTGCGCAAGTCGGGCGTGGAGGTCATCACCATCGTCGGCGCGGAACTGGGCCGGGGCCGTGGCGGCGGCCACTGCATGACGTGTCCGATCGCCCGTGACCCGGTCGACTTCTGAGCCGCCGGTCCGCGACGGCCGGGCCGCTCAGGCGCCCGGCCCACCGCCCGGGTGCGCGCCCGGCCCCTCGGCATGACCGGCGAGCGGGGTCGGGGACAGGGAGGCGTTCTCCTCACCCGGCTCCAGGAGCGTGTCGGCCGCCCCGACGATCAGCGGATCCGGCCGTCCGATGGCCTCAGGGTCCTTGCTGTCGTAGTCCACGCGCCACAGCAGACTGCGCATGGCCTCCAGGCGACCGCGGCGCTTGTCATTGCTCTTGACCACCGTCCACGGGGCGTGGTCGGTGTCGGTGGCCCGGAACATGTCCACCTTGGCGGCCGTGTACTCGTCCCACAGATCCAGCGACGCCACGTCCGTGGGGGACAGTTTCCACTGGCGCACCGGGTCCACCTGCCGGATCGCGAAGCGGGTGCGCTGTTCCGCACGCGAGACCGAGAACCAGAACTTGACCAGAATGATCCCGTCCTCGACCAGCATCCGCTCGAACTGCGGGCACTGGTGCAGGAACAGGTCGTACTGCGGCTTGGTGCAGAACCCCATGACCCGTTCCACACCGGCCCGGTTGTACCAGGAGCGGTCGAAGAACACGATCTCGCCGGCGGACGGCAGATGGGCCGCGTAACGCTGGAAGTACCACTGCGTCGCCTCGCGTTCCGTCGGCTTCTCCAGCGCCACCACGCGGGCGCCGCGAGGATTCAGCCGCTCGGTGAACCGCTGGATCGTGCCGCCCTTTCCGGCCGCGTCGCGTCCCTCGCAGATCACGATGAGGCGCTGACCGGAATCCTTGACCCAGCGCTGCAGCTTCAGCAGTTCGATCTGCAGCACACGCTTCTGCTGCTCGTACTGGGCTCTGCGGATCTTGCGGTCGTACGGGTAGTTCTGCCGCCATGTCTTGATCGGGCGGCCGTCCCCGTCCAGGAGCACCGGGCGCTCCGGCTGGCTCTGGTCCACGGTCATACCGTCGAGCAGCGCCTGCCCGTCCGGGTCCCGCTCCGTCGCGTTGCTCATGGCTGTCACCTGCCCGGTCCCGACGCCGTCACGTATCCATCATGATCCCATCCGACAGCTCTCGCCATTGCGGACAGAACCTGTCCGCAAGTCTCGGTAGCGTTCGGGCATGGCTTCGAAAACCGCGACCCACCCCGTGCTCGGCACCCGCGCGCTCAACCGCGCCACCCTCGCCCGGCAGCTCCTGCTGCGGCGCGCGCCACGGGCCGAGATGCCCGTCGCGGCGGCCGTCGCGCACCTCGTCGGGCTCCAGGCGCAGAACGTGAAGCCGCCCTACTACGCGCTCGACGCCCGGCTGGAGGCGTTCGATCCGCAGGAGCTCTCCACGCTGATGGAGGCCCGCGAGGTGGGGCGGCTGGTGACCATGCGGTCCACCATCCACACGCACACCGCCGACGACTGCCTGCGGCTGCGGCCCCTCGTCCAGCCGGCCAGGGACCGCGAGCTGGCGCAGTTCCGCGCCGGGCTCGTCGGCGTCGACCTCCAGCGGCTCGCCGCCCTCGCGCGCGAACTCGTCGAGGAGGAGCCGCGGACCATGAAGGAGCTGCGGGAAGCGCTCCTCGCGCACTGGCCGGACGCCGATCCGTTCGCGCTGTCCGTCGCCGCCCGGTGCTCCCTGCCGCTGGTGCAGGTCACCCCGCGGGGACTGTGGGGCAGGAGCGGCCAGGTCCGGCTCACCACCGCGGAGCGGTGGTTCGGCCGGCCGTCGGAGTCCGCGCCGGACGCCGAGGACGCCGTACGGCGTTATCTCGCCGCCTTCGGGCCCGCCTCCGTCAAGGACTTCCAGACCTGGTCCGGGCTGACCCGTACCCGAGAGGTCTTCGAACGGCTGCGGCCGGGGCTCGCCGTGTTCCAGGACGAACACGGCGTGGAGCTCTTCGACCTCCCCGACGCGCCCCGGCCCGACGCCGACACCCCGGCGCCGGCCCGTCTGCTGCCCGAGTTCGACAACCTCCTGCTCTCGCACGCGGACCGGCGACGGCTGGTGTCCGCGGGGCACAAGGGCCTCACGTGGCGGGGGAACCAGGCGTACTGCACGTTCCTCCTCGACGGCTTCCTCGCCGGGACATGGCGGCTGGAGGAGACGGCAGACACGGCGACGGTGACGCTCGAGCCGTTCGACGCGCCGACGAGGGCGCAGCGGGAGGAGCTGGCGGGGGAGGCGGAGCGGATGCTGCGGGGGATGCGGGCGGGGGCGGCGCACGAGGTGCGGTTCGGGCCGGTGCGGGGGGCGTAGCGCCTGCGGCGGGGCGTTTTCCCCTCCCCGCCCCTTCCCGCTGTACCGATGTGCGGCTCCGCCGCGTGGGGGCTCCGCCCGGACCCGTCACCGCGCTCCGCGCGGTGTTTCGGGGGCTCTGCCCCCGGACCCCCGCGCCTCAAACGCCGGCGAGGCTGAAGTTGCCCCGCCGCTGGCGGAGCTGATTTCGCGGAGCGAGATCCAGCCCGCCTGGGGGCACCTCCCACGGCCGCCAGGCCGTAGGGGGGAGTTTGAGGGCACCGCGCTCCGCGCGGTACGCCGCCCGCAGGGCGGTACAGGGTCCGCAGGGCGGTACGGGGTCCGGGGCGCCCCGCCACGCGGCGGGCGCCGCACATCGGTACAGCGGGAAGGAACGGTAGGGGAACGGCCCCGCGCAGCCGGTGGCGCCCGTCATGGGAGGAGGCCGGCCCGGCGGGCCGCCACCACCGCCTCCAGCCGCGTCCGCGCCCCCAGCTTCCGCATCGCCGACCGCAGATACGCCTTCACCGTCTCCGGCCGCAGCCCCAACCGCCCCGCCGCCGCCGCGTTCGTCGCGCCGGAGGCGACGCAGCCGAGCACGTCCAGTTCGCGTGGCGTCAGCGACACCTCGCCGGTCGCGGCGGCCGGCGCACGCGGGCCCGGGGCCAGTCGCGCGCAGACGGCGAGCAGTTCCTCGCGCAGGGCCCGGTCCGTGATCCGGGGGGCAAGGGCGCGGAGTTCGCCGTGGACCTCGCGTACGGTCTCCCAGTCGCGCGGACCCACGGCGTCGTCCGTGGCCGGCGGGCGGGCCAGCGCGAGCAGCCGCTGCATCTCGTCGCGGACGACCAGCGCCTGCTCGACGTCCCGTGCCGCGGCCACCGCCGCGTCGAGGACGCGGTCGCCGAGCACGAGCGGCCGGCGCAGCGCCCCGTACAGAAGGCCCCGCACCCGGCGGTGCACCACGACGGGGACGGCGACCACCGACCGCAACCCCTCGGAGGCCACCGCCGCGTCGTACTCGTGGCTGATGTGCCGCGCCGCGGGGTAGTCGGTCACCGCGCAGGGCCTGGACAGGGCCATCGACTTGCCGCCCAGGCCGTTGCCGGCGCAGATGGCGAGCCCGCGCAGCGCCCCGGTCGCCGCGCCGTTCAGCTCCCCGATGCGCAGCTGCTGCTGCCGCCCGTCGGTGAGGAGCCCGCCGAAGGCGACGGGGAGCCCTGTCGTCCGCCGCAGCCGGAGCAGCGCCGCCCGCATCTCGGCCGCTTCGCCGGTTCCTGACACGCGTGCTTCCTCCCTCCGGGCCCCCGGGCGGGGACGTCACCCCCGTACGGGGGTAGTGAGACCTGGGTCACCGATTACACGATGTGGACGGCCGGTCCCGCAACGAGGAGGACACATGACGTCTGGCAGCGCGACGGAGAGGTTCCGGGCCGCACGGGACTTCCTGCTGGAGCACCGGGAGGACTACGTACGCGCGTACGAGGGCTTCGAGTGGCCCCGCCTCGAGCACTTCAACTGGGCGCTGGACTGGTTCGACGTCATCGCGGAGGGCAACGACGCGCCCGCCCTGCGGATCGTCGAGGAGGACGGGACGAGCAGCCGGTTCTCGTTCGCCGAGATGTCCGACCGGTCCGACCGGGCGGCGAACTGGATGCGGGCCCAGGGCGTCGGGGCCGGTGACCGGATCCTCGTCATGCTCGGCAATCAGGTCGAGCTGTGGGAGACCGCGCTCGCCGCGATGAAGCTGCGCGCCGTGATGATCCCGGCGACGCCGCTGCTCGGCCCTGCGGACCTGCGTGACCGGATCGAGCGCGGCCGGGTGCGGCATGTCGTGGTGCGGCCGGAGGACACCGCCAAGTTCGACGAGGTCCCCGGCGACTACAGCCGGATCGTCGTCGGCGGCGAGCGCCCCGGCTGGCTGTCCTACAGCGCCGCCTACGAGAGCCCGCGGGAGTTCGAGCCCGACGGGCCCACCCGCGCGGACGAGACGCTGATGCTGTACTTCACCTCCGGCACCACCGCGCGCCCGAAGCTCGTCGAGCACACCCATGTGTCGTACCCGGTCGGTCATCTCGCGACCATGTACTGGATCGGTCTGAAGCCCGGCGACGTGCACCTGAACATCTCCTCGCCCGGATGGGCCAAGCACGCCTGGTCCAACCTGTTCGCGCCGTGGAACGCGGAGGCGACGGTCTTCATCCACAACTACACGCGCTTCGACCCGGGCCGGCTGATGGCCGAGATGGACCGGGAGGGGATCACCAGCTTCTGCGCCCCGCCGACGGTCTGGCGGATGCTCATCCAGGCGGACCTGAGCCGGCTGCGGAAGCCGCCGCGGGAGGTCGTCGCGGCCGGTGAGCCGCTCAACCCCGAGGTCATCGAGACGGTGCGGCGCGCCTGGGGCGTGACCATCCGCGACGGGTTCGGGCAGACCGAGACGGCCGTGCAGGTCTCCAACAGCCCCGGCCAGGTCCTCAAGACAGGCTCGATGGGCCGGCCCAGCCCCGGTTACAAGGTCGACCTCCTCGACCCGGTCACCGGTGAACCGGGCGCGACGGAGGGCGAGATCGCCCTGGACCTGTCCGGCCGGCCGGTGGGCCTGATGACCGGGTACCACGGCGACGAGGAACGCACCGCTGAGGCGATGGCCGGCGGCCACTACCGCACGGGTGACATCGGCTCCCGCGACGCCGACGGCTACATCACCTATGTGGGCCGGTCGGACGACGTCTTCAAGGCCTCCGACTACAAGATCAGCCCGTTCGAGCTGGAGAGCGCGCTGCTGGAGCACGAGGCGGTGGCGGAGGCCGCGGTGGTGCCCGCCCCCGACCCGGTCCGCCTCGCCGTCCCCAAGGCGTACGTCGTCCTCGCGGAGGGCTGGGAGCCCGGGCCCGACACGGCCAAGCTGATCTTCGAGCACTCGCGCGCGGTGCTCGCCCCGTACAAGCGCATCCGCCGGCTGGAGTTCGCCGAGCTGCCGAAGACCGTGTCCGGGAAGATCCGCCGGATCGAGCTGAGGGAGCGCACGGCGCAGGGCTCCGCCGCCGAGTACACGGAAGGCGACCTGCGATGACACTCTCGTACGCACACGGCGTCAGCAGTACCCCGCTGCTCGGCGAGACGATCGGCGGAAACCTGGCGCGTACCGCCGCCGCGCACCCCGACCGGGAGGCGCTGGTCGACGTGGCGGCCGGCGCCCGCTGGACCTACGCCGAACTCGACGCCGCCGTCGCCCTGCTGGCGCGCGGACTCCTCGGCTCGGGCATCGGCAAGGGCGACCGGGTCGGGATCTGGGCGGTGAACTGCGCGGAGTGGGTGCTGATCCAGTACGCCACCGCCCGGATCGGCGCCATCATGGTGAACATCAACCCGGCGTACCGGGCGCATGAGCTCGAGTTCGTACTGAACCAGGCCGGGGTCACGCTGCTGGTCGCCTCGCAGACGCACAAGACCAGCGACTACCGCGCCATGGTCGACGCGGTGCGCCCCAAGTGCCCCGGGCTGCGCGCCGTCCACTACATCGGCGACCGCTCCTGGGACGTGCTGCAGGAGGCGGCCTCAGGAGTCACCGACGAGCAACTGCGGTCCCGGGAGGCGCAGTTGTCGTGCGACGACCCGGTCAACATCCAGTACACGTCGGGCACGACCGGTTTCCCCAAGGGCGCCACCCTCTCGCACCACAACATCCTCAACAACGGTTACTTCGTCGGCGAGATGATCGCCTACACCGAGCAGGACCGGGTCTGCATCCCCGTGCCCTTCTACCACTGCTTCGGCATGGTCATGGGCAATCTCGCCGCCACCTCCCACGGCGCGTGCATGGTGATCCCGGCGCCCTCCTTCGACCCGGCGGCCACCCTGAGCGCCGTGCAGCAGGAGCGCTGCACCTCGCTGTACGGGGTGCCGACGATGTTCATCGCCGAGCTGAACCTGCCCGGCTTCGACTCCTACGACCTCTCCACCCTGCGCACCGGCATCATGGCGGGCTCGCCGTGCCCGGTGGAGGTGATGAAGCGGGTCGTCGCCGAGATGAACATGGCCGAGGTGTCGATCTGTTACGGCATGACGGAGACGTCCCCCGTCTCCACGCAGACCCGGCGGGACGACGACCTGGAGCGCCGCACGGGCACCGTCGGCCGCGTCATGCCGCACGTCGAGGTCAAGGTCGTCGACCCGGTCAGCGGCGTGACCCTGCCGCGCGGTGAGGCGGGCGAGCTGTGCACCCGTGGCTACAGCGTGATGCTCGGCTACTGGGACGAGCCGGAGAAGACCGCGGAGTCGGTCGACGCGGGCCGCTGGATGCACACCGGCGACCTCGCCGTCATGCGCGAGGACGGCTACGTCCAGATCGTCGGCCGCATCAAGGACATGATCATCAGGGGCGGCGAGAACGTGTACCCCCGGGAGATCGAGGAGTTCCTCTACGCGCACCCGAAGATCGCCGACGTGCAGGTGGTCGGCGTGCCGGACGAGCGCTACGGCGAGGAGATCCTCGCCTGCGTGATCCCGCGCGACCCGGCGGACGCCCCGACGCTGGAGGAGATCGCCGAGTTCTGCCGCGAGCAGCTGGCCCACTACAAGATCCCGCGCCGCCTGGAGATCCTCACGGACTTCCCCATGACGGTGAGCGGCAAGGTCCGCAAGGTGGAACTGCGGCGGCGCTTCGGGGACGGCTGAGACAGCGTCGCGCACCGGACCCGGCCGGGTCCGGTGCGCGCACGGCCCGGCCGGGCGGGGCGGCGGACCTACGTCATGAGGCCCACGACGCCCGGGCCTTGAGCCCGATCCGGCCGGGTCGGCGGCGCCGTTAGCGTCGCACCATGCGAATCGGAATTCTTGGCACAGGAAACGTTGCCCGAGCACTGGCGGCCGGCTGGTCCGGCGCGGGACACGAGGTGGTCCTCGGGTCGCGCCGGCCACAGGACAGGAACGAACCGGGCTTCACCGTCGTGGGTCTCGGCGAGGCGGTCGCCGACGCGGAGGTCGTGGTCAACGCGACACCGGGGACCGTGTCCCTGGAACTGCTCGCCGCGATCGGGGAGCCGGCCCTGACCGGCAGGACGCTGATCGACGTCGGCGTCGGACTGTCCGACGACTACACGGAACTCTCCCACCCCAACAGCAGTCTCGGCGAGCAGATCCAGGCCGCCTTCCCGGGGACGGCGGTGGTCAAGACGCTGTGCACCATGGACTCCACCGTGATGGCGCACCCCGACGGCCTGGACGGTCCGAGCACGGTCTTCCTGTCCGGTGAGAGCACCGCCGCCAAGGAGCTCACCGGTCGGCTCCTCGGCGACCTCGGATGGCCGCCCTCGTCGCTGATGGACATCGGCGGCATCACCACCGCACGGGGACAGGAGCACTTCGCGCTGCTCTTCATGGGGATCGCCGCCGGCGTGGGCGGCCACACGTTCAACGTCAACGTCGTCACGCCGTCCCGGTAGTGAGGCGCTCCGGTCGCTGACCGGAACGGGGGAGGCGAGGGGGGAGCGGGGGCCGGGGGGAGAAGCGCCGGCGAGGGCGTCACACGCCCGTGGAGATCAGCTCGTCCGCAGGGGCGTTGACCGGCTGGGGGCAGCCGGTGAGGTCCATGACGAACAGGGGGACGCCGAGCTGGTCGGCGCGGGCGCGGGCGTCGTACGCGTAGCCCGCGAGGGAGAAGAAGACGCTCGCGGAGGACGAGCTGAGGCCGTTCAGCCACAGGCATTCGACGGCGCGCAAGGTCGCCGGCCTGGTCGTGGGGTCGACCTGGGCGACGATGCCGGGGCCTCTGAGGTCGATGCCGGACACGGGGCGGACCTCGGACTGGATCACGTCGCGGAAGCCCAGCCACTTGAGGTAGAGGGCCGCCGCGGTGACCGCGTCGCGCGCGGTGCGGATCGTCACCGGCCGGAATGAGGGCCGGGAGGCGACGGCCGTGCGCGGCAGCGGTATGTGCCAGGGGCGCCGGAGACGGCTCGGCCCCTCGGCGGGGGCCGGCACCGGCCGGGTCCCGACGGGCCGGACCGGGACCCGCAGGACCGTGCCGCAGGGGCAGCCCAGCTCGGGCTGGGGCCACTGGTCCTGGCGGTCGCACTCGGGGCAGCGGACCGTTACCCAGTCGTCCGTCCAGGTGCGGTGCGTTATCGGCTCCGGCCGGGCGGCACGCAGCAGGGGCGCCGCGAGCGGGGCGCCGCACGGGCACGGGTAGACGGGTGCCGCGAAGAGGTGGTCGCGGCGGCAGACCGGGCAGCGCACCGGCACGCTCTCGGTCATCGCGGCCTCTCTCCCTCTCCTCGGTTGCCCCCATCGTCCATCAACCGCGCCCCGTTGGCGAGGCACTTCGCCGACTCCGCGGGCCGTCGGCCGCCGTGGTGGGCGTCCCTTGACGTGGCCCGGAGCGCGCCCTACATTGCTTCCGTATAGCAAAACTGAACTTCCACAATACGGAATAGCAGCTCTCAGGTGGCGCGACAGAGCCTGTTCCGACCGTTCCGACCGTTCCGACCAGATCCGACAGGCCGAAGCAGGAGCACCCCATGCCTCGAATGACCGCCGCCCGTGCGGCAGTTGAGATCCTCAAGCGTGAAGGCGTCACCCACGCGTTCGGTGTGCCGGGCGCAGCGATCAACCCCTTCTACAAGGCCCTCCAGGCCGGCGGCGGCATCGACCACACGCTCGCCCGCCACGTCGAGGGCGCGTCCCACATGGCCGAGGGCTACACCCGGACCGCCCCGGGCAACATCGGCGTCTGCATCGGCACCTCCGGCCCCGCGGGCACGGACATGATCACCGGCCTCTACTCGGCGATCGCCGACTCGATCCCGATCCTGTGCATCACCGGCCAGGCACCGGTCGCCAAGCTGCACACGGAGGACTTCCAGGCCGTCGACATCGCTTCGATCGCCGCGCCGGTCACCAAGGCCGCGACCACGGTCCTCGAGGCGGCGCAGGTTCCCGGCGTCTTCCAGCAGGCCTTCCACCTGATGCGCTCCGGCCGTCCGGGCCCGGTCCTGATCGACCTGCCCATCGACGTCCAGCAGACCGAGATCGAATTCGACCCGGAGACGTACGAGCCGCTGCCGGTCTACAAGCCGGCCGCGACCCGCGCCCAGATCGAGAAGGCGATCGGCTTCCTGCTGGAGTCCGAGCGCCCGCTGATCGTCGCCGGCGGCGGCATCATCAACGCCGACGCCTCCGAGCTGCTCGTCGAGTTCGCCGAGCTCACCGGAACCCCCGTCGTCCCGACCCTCATGGGCTGGGGCACCATCCCCGACGACCACGAGCTGAACGCCGGCATGGTCGGTGTGCAGACCGCGCACCGCTACGGCAACGCGAACTTCCTCGAGTCGGACTTCGTCCTCGGCATCGGCAACCGCTGGGCCAACCGCCACACCGGCTACAAGCTCGACGTCTACACCAAGGGCCGCAAGTTCGTCCACGTCGACATCGAGCCCACCCAGATCGGCAAGATCTTCGCCCCCGACTACGGCATCGCCTCCGACGCGAAGGCCGCCCTGGAGCTCTTCGTCGAGGTCGCGAAGGGACTGAAGGCCGCCGGCCGGCTGCCCGACCGCAGGGAGTGGGTCGACGCCACCAACGAGCGCAAGGCGACGCTCCAGCGGCGTACGCACTTCGACAACGTGCCGCTCAAGCCGCAGCGCGTGTACGAGGAGATGAACCGCGCGTTCGGGCCCGAGACCCGGTACGTCACCACCATCGGTCTCTCGCAGATCGCGGGCGCCCAGATGCTGCACGTCTACCGGCCGCGCCACTGGATCAACTGCGGCCAGGCCGGCCCGCTCGGCTGGACGATCCCCGCCGCGCTCGGTGTGGCCAAGGCCGACCCGGAGGCCTCCGTCGTCGCCCTGTCCGGTGACTACGACTTCCAGTTCATGCTGGAGGAACTGGCCGTCGGCGCGCAGCACCGCATCCCGTACGTCCATGTCCTGGTGAACAACTCCTACCTGGGCCTGATCCGTCAGGCGCAGGCCGGCCTCGACATCAACTTCCAGGTCAACCTGGAGTTCGAGAACATCAACTCCCCGGAGATCGGCGTCTACGGCGTCGACCACGTCAAGGTCGTCGAAGGTCTCGGCTGCAAGGCGATCCGCGTCACCGAGCCGGACCAGCTGCTGCCGGCCTTCGAGGAGGCGAAGAAGATCGCCGCCGAGTACCGGGTCCCGGTCGTCGTCGAGGCGATCCTGGAGCGCGTCACCAACATCGCGATGAGCAAGACCGCGGACATCAGTGACGTCACCGAGTTCGAGGAGATCGCCACCGAGCCGGGCCACGCCCCGACCGCGATCAGGCCGCTGAAGGTCTGACCGCGCCGGACGCCCGGTCCGCATCCCCGGACCGGGCGTCCGTCGTGTCCCGGCACCCGCGCCGTGGGCTCAGCCGGCCGGTACCGTCAGCTCCACCTCGAGCACCTGGTCCGTGCCGTCGGGCTTCCCGCCGTTGCGGTCGGTGTTCGTGGTGGACACCCACAGGGCGTTCCTGCCGGGAACCTTCTCGACGGTTCGCAGCCGGCCGTACGTGTCCTTGAAGTACGCCACCGGGGTGCCCGCCTCCGTGCCGTCGACGGGAATGCGCCACAGCCGCTTGCCGCGCATCGCGGCCATGTACAGGTTGCCGTCGGCGTAGGCGAGGCCGCTGGGGGAGGCCTCCCTGACCGGCCAGTGGGCCTTGGGACCGATCATCCCCTCGGTGGCGCAGGGGCCTTCGCACGTCGGCCAGCCGTAGTTCTTGCCGGGTTCGATGAGATTCAGCTCGTCGCTCGTGTCCCAGCCGAGCTCGGACGCCCACAGCCGGCCCTCCGCATCCCACGCCAGGCCCTCGGGATTGCGGTGGCCCATGGAGTAGACGTAGGTGCCGAACGGATTGCCGGGCGCCGGCCTGCCCTCGGAGGTCATCCGAAGGATCTTCCCGTTGAGGGAGTCCTTGTCCTGCGCCAGGGCCTTCTTGTTGCCGTCCCCCACCGCGACGTACAGGTAGCCGTCCGGGCCGAACTTCAGGCGCCCGCCGTTGTGGATCCGGTCCTTCCTGATCCCGGTGAGCAGCGTTGTGTAGGCGCCCAGCGTCGAACCGTCGTACGTCATCCGGGCGACCCGGTTGTCCGTCGCGGTCGTGTGCAGGATGTAGAGGTAGTGGTCCTCCTCCCAGGTGGGCGACACCGCGATGCCCAGCACACCGTCCTCGGCCCCGGTGGTCACCGATTCGGGGACGCTGCCCAGGAGTGTCTTCTCTCCGTCCTGGGTGAGCTTGAAGATCTTGAACGTCTCGCGCTCGCCGACCAGCGCGGAGCCGTCCGGCAGCCAGCTCAGGCCCCAAGGTGTGGTCCACTCGGTCGAGACGGTCCGGACCTCGCCGGGTTCCGTCTGCGCATGGCTCTCGGCCGGGCGCGCCGGCGCGCCGGTGCCGGCGACCCCCACCAGCAGGCCCCCGACCATGATTGCGACCACGCTCCCCGAACGGAGCGACGGTCCCCTCGAAGTTCTTCTGCGCGTCGTAAGAGCGGACACGGGCATCCTCCAGGAAGGCTCGGGGCTGATCACCGGGAGCGTAGGTCGGCCACGGCTGACGGCACGTCAGACTGCTCCGGCGGGTCACCCGGTCGGCCCGCCCCCGGTTGCCCGAGCTCCGGTGGCTGACGATGCTGCGGTGGGGGACGTAACGTCATCCGAAAGGCAGGACGACTCATGACGGACACACCCATGAAGGCGACCACCGGACCCGAGCGGGCGGGCCGCGAAGCAGCGCCGTACGTACCGGAACCGGCCTGGCAGCGGCCCGAATACGTGGTCGTGGAGACCGCGCTCGAGGTCACCGCCTACGCCCTCGCCACCCGCTGACGCCCCACCGGACATGCTGCTCAAGGTGCTGGGCACCGCGGCAGGCGGCGGCGTACCACAATGGAACTGTGCCTGCCGGGAATGCGCCGGAGCACGGACACATCCGCGGCGACGCCGCCGCCACGCCGCACTCGCCGTGAAGGCGGCAGAGGGCCGCTGGTACCTGGTCAACGCCACCCCCGACATCGGCGACCAGATCGAGGACTGTCCCGAACTGCATCCGGGCCCCAGGGAGCGCCACACACCGGTGGTCGGAGTCGTGCTGACCGACGCCGAGCTCGACCACACCCTCGGCATCGCCCGGCTCAGGGAAGCCGAACAACTCGAAGTCATCGCCACGGCCGCCGTACGCGAGGCGGTACGAGACCGGCAGCACCTCGGTGCCCTGCTCGCCCCCTACACCTCACTGACCTGGCGGGAGCTCCCCTCCACGGGCCGGGCCGAGCCGCTCGCCACGGACTCCGCGATCCACATCGGCGCCGTCCCCGTCTCCACGAAACGGCCCCGCTACGCGGCCGCGGACCCCGCGGAAGCAGACGACGCCGGCGACTGGGTGACTGCCCTCCGGCTCACCGATCGCACCACCGGACGCACCGCCGTCTACGCACCCGCGCTGGGCGCGTGGCCGCAGGCGCTGGATGACGCCGTTGCCGAGGCCGACTGCGTCATCCTCGACGGCACCTTCTGGGACGACGACGAGCCCCGGCGCGCCGCCTTCTCGACCCGCGGCGCGAAGGCCATGGGCCATCTCCCGATCGACGGGCCGGACGGCACCGCACGACGGCTCGCCGCCCTGACCGCGCGCCGGCTGTACACGCACCTCAACAACACCAACCCACTTGTGGACCCGGACGCGCCGCAGCACAAGGTGCTGGCCCGGCTGGGCATCGAGGTGGCCGCCGACGGAATGGAGATCGTGCTGTGACCCTCGTGGAGACGGAACGGCCTTGGGGGCGGCAGGAGTTCGAGGACCAGCTGCGGGCAGTGGCCGAGCAGCGCTACCACGACCGCCATCCCTTCAACGTGCGGATGCACGAGGGCACACTGACCCCCGCGGAGGTGCGGCGCTGGATCACCAACCGCTTCCACTACCAGCAGCACATCCCCGTCAAGGACGCCTTGATCACCGCCAAGCTCGGGACACCGGAACTGCGGCGCATGTGGATCCGCCGCATCCAGGACCACGACGGACGCGAGGGCGACGAAGGCGGGATCGAGCGGTGGCTGCGGCTGGGTGAGGCGGCCGGCCTGGACCGGGCCGGGCTCCTGTCCGGCAGCGGCGTGCTGCCGGGTGTCCGCCTGGCGGTCGAGGGCTACGTCAACTTCTGCCGGCTGCGGTCGACGCTCGAGGCGGTCGCGGCGTCGCTCACCGAGCTCTCCGCCCCCGACCTCATGAGGCGGCGGATCGAAGCCTTCGAACGGCACTACCCGTGGATCGACGCCGAAGGGCTGGCCTACTTCCGGGCACGTGTCGGCCAGGGCCGACGGGACAGTGGCGAGGCGATGGACCTTGTGCTGAGCCGGGCACGGGGCAGG
Source organism: Streptomyces sp. OZ13 (assembly GCF_052068155.1). Lineage (NCBI taxonomy): Bacteria > Bacillati > Actinomycetota > Actinomycetes > Kitasatosporales > Streptomycetaceae > Streptomyces > Streptomyces sp. OZ13. Next base: position 153,248 of record NZ_JBQHCZ010000001.1, read on the forward strand.
GCGGAACAGGAGCGGGCGGTCGCGGCACTCGCGTTCAAGTGCGACGTGCTCTGGTCGCTGCTCGACGCGGTGGACCACGCGGGGACGGCGGACCCCCGATGACCGCGGCCCCGGACCAGGAGATCGAGCCGACATGGCGCCCGGCGCTCGTCCCGGCCGTCGTGCTGCGGTACGACCGGGTACGTGCCACCCACCTGCTGGTGATGCCGGAACGCGTCGTCGTCCTGCGCGGTCACGCCGGCGAGATCCTGCGACTGTGCGACGGCGAGCGCGAGGTCCGCCGGATCGTCGACGACCTGGCGGCCCGTTTCCCGGGCGGTCCGGTGGCCACCGACGTTCCCGCGTTCCTGCGGCGGCTGCGCGCCGAGGGCTGGCTGCGGTGAGTGCGGTGCCGCCCCCGTGGGCGCTCCTCGCCGAGCTGACCCACGCCTGCCCGCTGCGCTGCCCGTACTGCTCCAACCCTATGGAGCTGACCCGCCGCTCCCGCGAGCTTTCGACGGCCCAGTGGCAGGACGTCATGCGGCAGGCCGGGGACCTGGGAGTGGTGCAGACCCATCTGTCCGGCGGAGAACCGCTGTTGCGGCCCGACCTGGAGGCCGTCGTCCGCGCCGCGGAGTCGGCGGGCGTCCACACCCAGCTGGTCACCAGCGGGCTGGGTCTCGACGAGGCCCGGCTCGCGGGGCTCGTGGAGGCCGGCCTGCGGAGCGTCCAGCTGTCGGTCCAGCACGCCGACCCTTCGGTCTCCGAACGCATCGCCGGGCGCAGGTCGTTCGAGGCGAAGGAGCGTGCCGCGGCGCTGGTGCGTGCCGCGGGACTGCCGCTCGGTGTCAACGTCGTTCTGCACCGCGAGAACCTCGACGCCATCGACGCCGTCGTGGAGCTGGGAGTGGCCTGGGGCGCGGACCGGATCGAACTGGCGAACACCCAGTTCTACGGCTGGGCCCTGCACAACAGGGTGGCCCTCATGCCCACTCGCGCCCAGCTGGACCGCGCGTCGGACGCGGTCCGGCGGTGGCGGGAGCGACTGGCCGGGCGCACCGAGCTGGTCTGGGTCGTCCCGGACCACGTCGAGGGCGTCGCGAAACCGTGCATGGGCGGCTGGGGCGCCGTCTCCCTCACCGTGGCACCCGACGGAACCGTGCTGCCCTGCCCGGCGGCCGCGACGCTGCCCGGCCTGGACCCGCCGCGTGTCGGCGACCGGACACTCGCCTGGATCTGGGAGCATTCCGCCGCGTTCAACCGGTACCGGGGCACCGACTGGATGGGCGACCCCTGCCGCAGCTGCCCGCGCCGCGACGAGGACTTCGGCGGCTGCCGCTGCCAGGCCTACGCGATCACCGGCGACGCGGCCCGTACCGACCCCGCGTGCCGGCTGTCACCCGACCACGGCCTCATCAGGGCCGCTGCCCTGGCCGAGGAGGAAGCCCCCGACCTGGTCCACCGGACGCCGGGAGCTTCGGCCCTCACCCGTCTTCGCGTATCGGGGATCCCTGACGCGCCCTGAACAAGCGCCGGACGTGCGGTGTTCCGGTGCTTTAGCGTGGCCGTCAGGAGGTGGCGATGGAAACGCTGGACGGTCTGCCACTGCTCGGCTTCGCCGAGCTGAAGGGGCTGGAGGCCTGGCTGGACGAGCATCACGGGACGGCACCGGGCGCCTGGCTGAAGCTCGCGAAGAAGGGCTCGGGTGTCCCCTCACCGACCGCCGACGAGGTCAACGACGCGGCGCTCTGCTTCGGCTGGATCACCGGTCTGCGGCGCTCGTACGACGACGTGCACTACCTTCAGAAGATCACCCGCCGTCGGCCTCGGAGCACCTGGTCGCAGGTGAACATCAACAGGGTCGAGTCGCTGACGGCCGCCGGCCGGATGCGCGAGCCGGGCCTCGCGGAGGTGGCGGCGGCCAAGGCGGACGGCCGCTGGGAGGCCGCCTACGCGTCGCAGCGCGACGCCACGGTGCCCGCGGACCTGGCTGCCGCGCTCGAGGCGAACACCCCGGCGCGAAAGACCTTCGAGGGCCTCGGCAGGTCGGACCAGTACCTGGTGATCCTGAACCTGCTGAAGGCCACGACCCCCCGGACACGGGCGGCCCGCCTGGACCGGATGATCGCCACGCTCGCCTCCGGCGAGAAAGTGCGCTGAACCGGAACGCGGACCAGGGCCCGGCCGCTGTGCGATGGCCGGACCCTGATCTCGGGCGCGCGGCACGGGACCGTACCGGACCGTGCACCCTGTCTGTGAAGTTGATGCCGCCCGACGGTGCGAGGCTGGCGCGACAGGACGTTCGCGCCGCCGGGCGGGGTCTTGGTGGGGTCGCCGCCCGAAGCGGCGAAGCCGCGATGCGGCGTGAAGGATCGGTCGTTCGCGCCGCGGCGGGGTCCTGCTGGAGGGTGAAGAGGGGACCGCGGCGGGGCGATCGGCTGCCGCGGAGAACGTTCTTCAGGTCAGAACGGGTCCGGGAGCCTTCACCACCGCACTGGCATCGCACGCCGCCGCGGTCCTCGCTTCAGCCCGCTGCACGCACCACCCCTCATCCGGGTCCGTGCCGCGGGCTCACGCCCGGGGGCCGACCTCCCGTCGGTCCCTGGGCGCGGGTCTCGCTGTCAGTCCTCGCGCAGGGCGCGGACCGCCTCCTCCACGCGCTTGCCGTACTCGGGGTCGGCGGCGTGGAAGTGGGCCAGGTTCTTCTCGATGACGTCGTCGCGCGTGACCTGGGAGAGGCCGCCCGCGATGTTGGCCACGAGCCGGCCCTTCTCCTCCTCGGACATCAGCCGGTACAGCTCGCCCGCCTGGAAGAAGTCGTCGTCCTTGGTGTGCGCGGGCGCCTCGTGGGTGCCCGTCCAGCCGTGGACGGCGAGCGGGGCGGAGAGCGCCGCGTCCGTCTGGGCGGGCCCGGAGTAGGAGTTGGGCTCGTAGTTCTTGTCGTGGCGCGAGCCGTTGCGGGTCGCCATGAGGCCGTCACGGCCGTAGTTGTCCGCGACCGTCGCCTTCGGCGCGTTCACCGGCAGCTGGGTGTGGTTGACACCGAGGCGGTAGCGGTGGGCGTCGGCGTAGGCGAACAGCCGGCCCTGGAGCATCTTGTCCGGCGAAGGGCCGATACCGGGAACGAAGTTGTTCGGGGAGAAGGCTGCCTGCTCGACCTCCGCGAAGACGTTGTCCGGGTTGCGGTCGAGGACCAGACGGCCGACCCGCTGCAACGGGTAGTCGGCGTGCGGCCACACCTTGGTGAGGTCGAACGGGTTGAAGCGGTAGTCGGCCGCCTCCGCCGCCGGCATGACCTGGACGTACAGCGTCCAGGACGGGTTCACCCCGCGCTCGATGGCCTGGAGCAGGTCCGTCTGGTGCGAGTTGGCGTCCTTGCCGACCAGTTCCGCGGCCTGCTCGGAGGAGAGCGAGCGCACGCCCTGGTTGGTCTTGAAGTGGTACTTCACGAAGAAGGCCTCGCCCGCCTCGTTGGTCCACTGGTAGGTGTGGGAGCCGTAGCCGTTCATGTGGCGGTACGAGGCGGGGATGCCACGGTCGCCCATCAGCCAGGTCACCTGGTGCGTCGCCTCGGGGGCGTGCGCCCAGAAGTCCCATACGTTGTCCGGCTCCTGACGGCCCGTGAACGGGTCACGCTTCTGGGAGTGGATGAAGTCGGGGAACTTGATCGGGTCCTTGATGAAGAACACCGGGGTGTTGTTGCCGACGAGGTCGTAGTTGCCCTCTTCGGTGTAGAACTTCACGGCGAAGCCGCGGGGGTCACGGACCGCGTCCGCACCGCCGAGGGAGTCGGCGACGGTGGAGAAGCGCAGGAACGTCTCCGTGCGCTTGCCGGCCTGGGAGAGGAAGTCCGCCTTCGTGTAGCCGGTGACGTCGTCGGTCACCTCGAAGTACCCGTACGCGCCGGAGCCGCGGGCGTGCACCACGCGCTCCGGGATGCGCTCACGGTTGAAGCGCGCGAGCTTCTCCAGCAGGTGCTGGTCCTGAAGGAGGACGGGGCCACCGACGCCGGCGGTGGCGGAGTTCTGGTTGTCGGCGACGGGGGCGCCGGACTCGGTCGTAAGCACGCGCTTCGACATCGTGACCTTCCGTACGGGAGCTGCACTGGGGACGGTTCGAGGAGCGTAAATACGAGCCGAACGAAACGTCAACAGTTTGTTGAAAACGAAGGGAGAGGTTCCGGTCGGTGCCGACGCCTGGGCGCGACAGGACAGGTGTCAGCGCCGACACCGACCGGAAGTTTGTGGGGCCGTGATTGGCCTGAGGGGGGCCTCCTGTGAACCCGGTCGTGCTCAGCCTGGGCAGGGGCCCTGGATGGTCGCTGTCCGGTGGGGGCTGATCACGGGGTGGGCCGCCGCCAGGGGTCGGCCGGGTAGGCCGGATGCGGCCGAGCACGGGGGCCGCTCTGTGTGGGCCGGTCACGGCCCGGTGGGGGACGGCCATGGCGTGGGCCGCCGCCCGGGGTGGGCCGGCCCGTCATCGGCCGGCCGTCACCCCCGGGGTCGGCCGGGCGCGGGCGGGGTCAGGCCTGCGAGCCCGAGAGGCGCTCCACCGCGCGCAGCAGGGCCGAGTGGTCCAGGCCGCCGTCGCCCTGGGCGCGCAGCGACGCGACCAGCTGGGCCACGACCGCGCCGACGGGCAGCGCCGCGCCGACGTTGCGGGCGGCGTCGGTGACGATGCCCATGTCCTTGTGGTGCAGGTCGATCCGGAAGCCCGGCTTGAAGTCCCGGTTCAGGAAGTTGTCCTTCTTGCGGGTCAGGACGGTCGAGCCGGCCAGGCCGCCGCCCAGGACGTCGAGCGCCGCCGAGAGGTTGACGCCGGACTTCTCCAGGAAGACCACGGCCTCCGCGCACGCCTGGATGTTGACGGCGACGATCAGCTGGTTGGCGGCCTTCACCGTCTGGCCGGAGCCGTGCGGACCGCAGAGCACGATGGTCTTGCCGAGCGCTTCCAGGATCGGCCTGGCGGTGTCGAAGTCGGCCTGCTCGCCGCCGACCATGATCGAGAGTACGGCCTCGATCGCGCCGGCCTCGCCGCCGGAGACGGGGGCGTCGAGGACGCGGATGCCCTTGTCGGCCGCGTTCTTCGCCAGGTCGACGGAGGTCTGCGGGGTGATCGAGGACATGTCGATCAGCAGCGCGCCCTGGCGCGCGTTCTCGAGGATGCCGTCGGGGCCGTAGGCGATGGCCTCGACCTGCGGGGAGGCCGGGACCATCGTGATGACGACGTCGGCGTCCTTGACGGCCTCGGCGATCGAGCCGGCGGCCGTGCCGCCCGCCGCCGCGAGGCGGTCCAGCTTGTCCTGCTCGAGGGTGTAGCCGGTGACGGAGTAGCCCGCCTTCAGCAGGTTCTCGGACATGGGGGAGCCCATGATGCCGAGTCCGATCCACGCAATCGCCGGGCGGGTGGGTCGGGAGGAATCTGTGAGGGTGCTCATCGGGGGTACCTCTCTGAAAAAAGCGTGCAAGGGAAGTCAGCGGGCGGCGCGCGCCCCGGCCGGCAGCCAGTCGAAGGACTCGGCGCTCGGGCGGTCGCCGGCCTTGTACTCCAGGCCGACCCAGCCCTCGTAACCGGCCTTCTTGAGGCCGTCGAGGAGCTGCTCCAGCGGGAGCGAGCCGGTGCCGGGGGCGCCGCGACCCGGGTTGTCGGCGATCTGGACGTGGCCGGTCTTCTCGGCGTAGTCGTCGATGACCCGGGCGACGTCCTCGCCGTTCATGGACAGGTGGTAGATGTCCAGGAGGAACTTGGCGTTGCCGAGACCGGTCGCGGCGTTGACCTTGTCGATCACATCGATCGCCGCCGGGGCGCTGACCAGCGGGTACAGCGGCGACTCGGGCTTGTTGAGCGTCTCGACCAGCAGGATCGCCCCGACGCGGTCGGCGGCGCGGGCGGCGAGCACCAGGTTCTCCAGGGCGAGGGCGTCCTGGACCTGCGGGTCGGCGCCGTCGACGCGGTTGCCGTAGAGGGCGTTGAGGGCCTTGCAGCCCACGGACGCCGCGAAGTCGGCCGCCACCTCGATGTTGGCGCGGAAGCGGTCGGACTCGTCGCCGGGCACGGAGAGCGCGCCGCGGTCGGGGCCGGGCAGCTGCCCGGCGTAGAAGTTCAGTCCCACCAGCTGGGTGCCGGCGTCGTCGAGTGCCTTCTTCAAGGCGTCGAGTTCGGCCTGCGGCGGGGTGGGGGTCTCGATCCACGGCCACCACAGCTCGACCGCGGTGAAGCCGGCCGCGGCGGCGGCCGCCGGGCGCTCCAGCAGCGGGAGTTCCGTGAAGAGGATCGAGAGGTTCACGTCGTAGCGGTGGTCGCTGTATCCCATGGGGTTGTGCGCCCCTTCCGTATTGCGGAAGTCTCTTTCTGTCTGACGGAATAATCTCCGGGCGGGGTGACGGCTGTCAAGAGCGACCACAAAAAAGCGCCTCCCGAGCGGGCCGTCGGAAGGCGGGTCAGGCCTTCTTCAGTTCCTGCTCGGGAGGCGTGCGGGGGGTCGGGGGCGTCCCCCCGCGTCCTGGGGATGGTCCTCAGAGCGCGTCGACGGCACTCACCTTCCAGCCGCCGGACGTACGGGTCATGGTCATCCGGACCCGGTTCAGGTCGACCCGCGAACCGGTGACCTGCGTGCTGGTGGTGACCTGGTTGACGAACAGCAGCACCACGGCCCGGTCGGGCGACACGGACACCACCGAAGCGGCGGGCGCGCCGCCGTCCGGGGGCGCGGCCACACTCGCCTTGACGACCCCGCGGTACTTCTTCGCGGTGGGCCCCACCACCTTGCTCGTTGTCCTGCCGTACTCCTCCTCGAAGGCGCCGGTCAGATGGCCGCGCGCCGCGGCGAAGTCCGCCTCCAGCCTGCGGTGGTCGTACGACAGCACCACCGGCGCCGCCTTCCGGGCCGCCGCGACCGCCTCGGTCCGGGCCGCGTCGGTACGCCGCCCCTCGGCGTACTCCCACCCCAGCACGCCCACCGCGGTCAGCCCGAGGACCACCAGGACGGCCAGCAGGGCGCAGAGCCGCGCCCGCCGCCGGCGTCGGCGACGCTCGGGCAGGAGCGCGGCCTCCTCCGCCAGTACGACAGGCCCCACATGCTGGTTCTCGTCCCGGCGGGCCTGCGACGCGTCGTCGGGGGCCTCGAGCCGCCGGGGAGCCGGGGCGCGCGGCGTATCGAGCACGGTGGAACCGCCCGGGCCCGGCCGGACCCGGTCCGACCGCTTGGCGGCCGCACGCGCGGCCGCCGACATGGCACGACGGCCGGGAGAGGTGGAGCCACGGCCCCGGATGGTCGGGTTCGCCACGGTCTTGCTCCTCACTGCTGGTGGTACGGGTGTGCGCTCGGGTGTGCCGCCCGCCGGGTCAGCCGACGAACTCGACATCGGACGTCAGCCAGCGGCCCTTCTCGAGCACGAGATCGAGTTGCAGCCGGTAGGTACGGGACTGCCCCTCCGGCGCGGCCTTGTTCGTCACCTTGCTGTCGGCGACGACCAGCACCCGCGCCGAGCGCTCGTCGGCCCGCGCTATGCCCGCCTCGAGCACCTGCCCCTCCGAGACGGACCTGTTGGCGGCGACCAGCTTGGTCAACTCGCCTGTCTGCGCGGCGAACTGCTCCTTGAAGTCGCCCGTCGCGCCCTTCAGGACGTTCGCGCTGTCCCGCTCGTAGTGCCGGTAGTCCAGCGACGTGAAGTTCAGCGCCGACTGGCGGGCGGCGGCCAGGATGTCCTGGTGCCGCTGCGCCTGCGCGCGCTGCTCGTACACCTCGACGCACAGCCGGCCGCTGAGGGCCGTGACCGCTACGGTCGCCACGGCGAGCGCGGCCGGCAGTGCCCTGCCGCGCCGCGCGGCCGCGGCCGTCCTGCCGCCGATCCGCCGCAGCGCCGCCACGAGCCCGGGCCGCCGCGTCCCCCCTTCGGGGGTGTCGTCCTCGCCCGCGATGTCCCCGGGGGCGCTCTCCTCGGGCGTGCCCTCGGACGCCGCGCCCTTCGGCGCGCTGCCCTCGCCGGCGGCTTCCTCCGCCGCGCCGTCGTCGCGTGCCGCGTCCACGGGCGCGGTGTCCTCGCGTGCGTCGTCCGCGCTCATGCCATCGGTCCCACGAGCAGCCATTGCCACGAGTCCTTTCCGAACGTGCTCTGTTCTCCGCCCGTCGAGCCGATCTCGAGGAGCGTGCCGCCCGGCCCGGCGAGGGTGCCGGTCTCCGGGTCGTACGGGGTGACGTGCGCCGCCTGCCGCGCGCCGCCGGACCGCGAAGGGCCCGGCGCGTTCTGCGCGCCGCGCACGGACGTGCCGCTGCCGCGCGGCTCGGTGCAGCGCGCCCCGGTGTCGGCGGGCCGCTGAGAGGTGTCCGCCGGGTCGCGCCGCTGAGTGCCGTACCCCTGGCGGCACGGCGGCGGGTCGTCGGCGTTCACGACCATGCCGAAGTGGGTGGTGCCGTCGCCGGGGATCACGGTGTAGCTGCCGGCGACGATCACCGGGAACGTCACCAGCGCCTGCTCCACACCGGGCAGGCGCGCCACCGTGACCTGGCCGCCGCTGATCAGGTTGGAGAGCAGCACCGGCAGATGCGTCTCGTTGGACTTCAGCAGTGAGTCGACCTCCTGCGCCGCCGGGGCGGTGTTGCCGACCAGCCGCCGCAGATCGCCGTCGCGTGCCTTGAGTTCCGCGGTCAGCGCGGCCAGGTCGCGGGAGAACGACTTGATGGCCGACCCCTTGTCGCTCTGGGTCTTCAGCACCACCCGTGAGTCCTCGATGAGCGAAGTCGTCTCCGGAAGGTTCTCGGAGGCCGACTCCACCAGCAGGTTCCCGGAGTCGACCAGCCTGCTCAGATGCGGCCCGGTGCCGGCGAACGCCTTGCCGAGTTCGTCGACCGTGACCCGCAGATCGTCCTTGCCGACCGAGTTGACCAGCCGGTCCAGGCTGAGGACGAGCGCCGTCGTGGGCAGCGGGACCCTGGTGTCGGCGCGCGGGATCTTGCTGCCCTCGTCCAGATACGGGCCGCCGGAGCGGCGCGGCTGGAGGTCGACGTACTGCTCGCCGACCGCGGAACGGTTCGCCACCACGGCCAGCGTGTCCGCCGGTATCCGGGTCCCGTCCTCGATGTCCAGCGCCACGGAGACACCGTCCGTGCCGGCGAGCCGCAGCTCCCCGACCCGGCCCACCGGAACGCCCCGGTAGGTGACCTCGGCGCCCTGGAAGATGCCACCGGAGTCGGCGAAGTCGGCCCGCACGGTGTAGCCGCGGTCCAGCACGCTGTCCACCAGGCCGGTGTAGCGGGCGCCGACGTACGAGCACCCCACCGCGGTGACCGCGGCGAAGGCGATCAGCTGGGCCCTGACCGTACGTGTGATCACGGCTGCATCCCCTTCAGCATCAGTTCGGCCAGCGCCAGGTCGATCCCCGCGGGCAGCCGCCGTCCGTCGCCGTCCCGGTGGGCGACCTGGCTGCCGGTGCACACCGGCGGACACAGCGGCCCGTCGCCGCCGGGGGGCGGCGGTGCGCCCGGCGTCGGTGCGCCGGGAACCTCGGGGGGCGCGGTCGGCAGGGGCGCTTGCGGCAGGCCGGGCACCTCGGGCAGGTCGGGCGTCCCGGGAACCTGCGGCGGCTCCGGTGTCCCCGGACCGCCCGGGCCCGGCGGTTCCTCCGCGAGGTTGCCGTAGACGCTCGCGAGGTCCAGATCCGCGGTGATCTTGAGGTTGACGTAGTCGCCCTTGATGGCGCCGGTCACGTTCCGGGGGAACGGATAGGTCGTCAGGAGTTCCAGCGAGTTGGGGAGATCGCTGCCGGCCTTGTTCAGCTGCTGCAGGATCGGCTGGAGGCTCCTGAGGTTGGCCACCGTGTCCGCGCGGGAGGTGTTGATCACCTTGGTGCCCGTCTTCCCCAGCTCGGAGAGCGAGGTCAGCATCGCCGTCAGGTCGCTGCGCTGGTCGGCCAGGACCTTCAGCGCGCCGGGCACCGTGTCCACGGCCTGCGCGATCGTCTTCTTCTCGGCGGCCAGCCGCTTCGCCAGCCGGTCGATGCCCTTGAGCGCCCGGACGATCTCCTTGCGCTGCTTGTCGAGCCCGCCGATGAACGTGTCCAGCTCGCCGAGCAGGTCCTTGACCCGGTTCTCCCGGCCCTCCAGCGCCTTGTTCAACTCCACGGTGATCGTTTTGAGTTGCGCCACGCCGCCGCCGTTCAGCAGCGCGGAAAGGGCGGAGAGCACCTCCTCGATCTCGGGGTTGCGTCCGGTGCGCGACAGCGGGATGCGCGCACCGTCGGTGAGCCGCCCACTGGCCTCGATGCCGACCGGCGGGGACAGGGCCACGTACTTCTCGCCGAGCATGCTGGTCTGCCGCAGCTCGGCGAAGGCGTTGCCGGGCAGCTTCACGTCGTCCGCGATACGCAGGCGTACCCGGGCGTGCCAGCCGACCAGTTCCACCTTCTCGACCGCGCCCACGGTGACGTTGTTGACCTTCACCGCCGACTGCGGGACCAGGTCCAGGACGTCCCTGAAGTCGGCCGTCACGTGGTAGGCGTTGCCGTCGGCGGCGGCGCCGCCGGGCAGGTCCACGTCGTACAGGCCGTTGAAGTCGCAGCCGGTGAGCAGTACGGAGCCCATGGCGGTGGCCAGGGCCACGGCCCGGTGCCTGCGGGGTGCACTCATGCGCGTGCCTCCAGGATTCCGCCGAGCGTCCGGTCGACCTGGCCGGAGCCCGGCACCGCGCCGGCGTGCGGCACCTCGGGCAGCGAGTCGAACAGCTCGTCCAGCTCCGCGCAGTCGGGGTTCTTGCCCCCGGCATCGCCCATCGTCCTCAGCAGCGAGCACAACAGCGCCGCCGGATCCTGCGGATGGTCGGGGTTGTTGCGGGTGTCGAGGGTGCCTGACGACGGGTTGTAGGCGTTCTGGAGGTTGGACAGGCCGGTGGGCGCGACCTCCAGCAGCTCCGCCAGCGCCGCCCGTTGGGTCACCAGCACCTTGGTGACCTTGCTGAGTCCCTTCACGTCCTCGGTCAGCGCCTTCTTGTTGTTCTTCACGAACCTGGACACGTCGCCGAGCGCCGCCCCCAGATGCCTGAGGGCCGCCGCGAGGTCCTTGCGCTCCCCGGCGAGCTGATCGGCGACCGCGGCGAGACTGTCGTTGAACGACCGCACGCTCTTGTCGTCGGCGGCGAGCGCCGCGGTGAACACCTGAAGATTGCGTACGGTCCCGAACAGGTCGTCCCGGCCGTCCGACAGCGTGGTGACGGCGAGGGACAGGTCCTCCACCGTCCGGTGCATCTGTTCGCCCTGGCCGTCGAGATTGGCGGCGCTCACCCCCAGCAGCCGCGCGAGCGAGCCGTCCTCGTTGGCGCCCTTCGGACCGAGCGCCTCGGCCGTCGTGTGCAGGCTGTCGAAGACCCGGTCCAGCTCCACCGGCACGGCCGTGCGGCTCTGAGGGATCACCGCGCCGTCGCGCATCACGGGCCCGCCCCGGTACACCGGCAGCATCTGCACGTAACGGTCGCTGACCACCGAGGAGTTGATGATGGCGGCCTGGGCGTCGGCGGGGATCTTGCGCCCGGGCTCGTACTCGAGCTGCACGCGCACCCGGCCGCCCTCGGGAACGATCTCGGTGACCTCACCGACGCGTACGCCGAGCACCCGCACGTCGGAGCCCGGGTAGATGCCCACGGTGCGCGGGAAGTACGCGGTGACGCGGACCGGTTCCTCGCGCGGCCACAGCACGACCGCGGCGCAGACCAGCAGCGCCGCGACGGCGGCGGCGGCCGTCAGCCGGGCCGTACGGCCCTTCGGATCGAAGCGGATACGGCCCTTCATCGCGAGCCTCCTGTCCGGGGGACCACCGGAGCGGCGACCATGTTCTGGATGTAGCTGTCGAACCAGCGGCCGTTGCCGAGGGTGTTGGTGAAGACCCGCACGTACGGGGCGAGCAGCGCGACGCTGCGGTCGAGGCTCGCCTGGTTGCGCTCCAGCATCCGCACCACCTGGTTCAGCCCGCTCAGCGCCGGGCCGATCTCCTTCTCGTTGTCCGCGACCAGGCCGGAGAGCTGGATGCCGAGTGCGGCGGAGCTCTTGAGCAGCGCGTGGATCGCCGCCCGGCGCCGTGTGATCTCCTTGAACAGCGCGTCGCCGTCCTTGACCAGGGTGGTGAACTCACCGGACCGTTCGGAGAGGATCTTGGTGACCGAGTCGGCGTGCTTCAGCAGCTCGCGCAGGTCCTCGTCACGCGAGGCCACCGTCTTCGAGATCCTCGACAGGCCCTTGATGGAGGCGCGTACCTCTTCGGGCGAGTCCTCGAAGGTCGTCGAGATGGTGTCCAGAGCCTTCGCCAACTGCTCCGTGTCGACCTTTTCGCTGGTCGTCGTCAGATCGCTGAAGGCCTGGACGACGTCGTAGGCCGGGGTGGTGCGCTCCAGCGGGATCTCGCTGCCGGGCCGCAGCTGTCCCGACCCTTTCGGCTGCAGGGCAAGGTACTTCGCGCCCAGGATCGTCTTGATCCGGATGGCGGCGCCGGTCCTCGTGCCGAACTCCGGCTCGCCCTTGATCTTGAAGGTGACCTTCACATGGTCGCCGTCGAGGTCGACCGCGTCGACCTTGCCGACCTTGACCCCGGCGATGCGCACCTCGTCACCCGGCTTGAGGCCGCCGGCCTCCGAGAAGGCCGCGCTGTACGTCTCGCCGTTGCCGATCACCGGCAGGCTGTCGGCGTTGAACGCGGCGGTCGTCAGCAGCGCGAGCGTGGTGATGCCGACCGCGCCGATCACGACCGGGTTGCGGTCACGGAACGGTGTGCGGGGAAGGAGACGTATCTTCATCCGCCGCACCTCGCCCGCGCCACGTGCAGCTCCGGAGTGATCACCTCTCGGGTCTTCGGCAGCACGATCCGGCCGTCGAAGTCACAGAGGTAGAAGTTGAACCAGGAACCGTACGAGGCGGTCCCCGTCAGCTTGTCGAGCTTGTTCGGCAGCCGCTTCAGCACGCCCTCCACGGTCTTCTCGTTGTCGTTCAGCGTCTTGGTCAGGTCCCTCAGCTCGGCGATGTCGCCCCGCAGCGGCGGCCGTGCGTCCTCGAGCAGACCGGAGGTCGCCTCGGTCAGCGCGCCGATGTTCTCCAGCGAGGAGCCGATCGGCTTGCGGTCGGCGGACAGGCCGGAGATCAGCCGCTGGAGCTGCTTGAGCAGTCCGGAGAACCGGGCGCCTCGCTTGTCGAGGGTCTGGAGCGTGGTGTTGAGGTTGTCGATCACCGACCCGATCAGCTCGTCCCGGTCGGCGAGGGTCGTGGTCAGGGACGCGGTGTGCGCGAGGAGGCTGTCGACCGTTCCGCCCTCGCCCTGCAACGTCTTGATGATCTCGGTGGCGAGCTGGTTGACGTCCTTCGGACTGAGCGCGGCGAACAGCGGCTTGAAGCCGCCGAGCAGGGCGTTCAGGTCGAGCGCCGGCTGGGTCCGGGCCAGCGGGATCGTGTCGCCGGGCTTCATCCGGGTGCCGTCGCCCGCGCCCTCCGTCAGGGCGACGTAGCGCTGTCCGACCAGGCTCCGGTAGCGGATGACCGCTCCGGTGCTGGTCAGCAGCGGCCGGTCGCGGGTGACGGTGAACGTCACCTCCGCCAGCGTGCGGTCCTTGATGCGGATGGCCTCGACCTCGCCGACGCGCACTCCGGCGACGCGGATGTCGTCGCCCTCCTCGAGGCTGGTGACATCGCTGAACACGGCACGGTAGGTGTGCTCCGGGGTGAAGGAGATGTTGACGATCGTCGCCGCGAGCAGCGTCGTCGCCAGGACCGTCACCGCGGCGAAGAGAAGGAACTTGACCAGCGGTGCCGCGGTCGCGGTCGCTCGTGACGCCTTCATGCCACACTCACCGCCGTCCCGCGTGCCATGGGCCCGAACAGCAGCGTCGCCACCGCGGGAACCCGGTCGGCGGGCACCCCCAGGACCGGCGCGACCAGCGAGCCCACGGCCCGCTGCTCGGCCGCCGTCGCGGAGACCGGGCCGGCTCCTGGCGGGCCGCCGGCAGCGACGTCCTTCGTACCGTCGTCGAGCTTGGTGTGCCCCGCCGGCACGGAAGGGCCAGGGATGCCTCGGCAGTTCGGGCCGGAGCGCTCGGCATAGCGCGGTTCCTCACCGGGTCGGTACGCGGGTCGCGGATGGACGAATTCGAGGGTGATGCGCATCTCGCCGCCCGCGAACGCCTTCTCCGACTCCCTGCTCTGGCGCTCGAGGCCTTCCAGCAGGCACGGGTACTCGGGTGAGTAGCGGGCGAACAGGTCGAGCGTCGGGCGGGAGACACGGCCCAGGGTGATCAGCCGCTCGCCGTTGTCGTCGAAGAACTTCTCCGCCGTGCCGGCGACCTTCGCCGTTCCCGTCAGGGCTGCGGCCAGCTGCTCGCGCTTCTCCACGATCGTGCGGCTCGTGGTGACGGAGTCGCGCAGGATGTTCATCAGGTCCGGCGCCGCGTCGCCGTAGACCTCGGCGACATCGGCGAAGCGGGAGATGTCCTCCTGGAGGGAGGGCATATGGGGGTTGAGCTCACGCAGATAGCGCTCCAGCCGTACGAGGTTGTCGCCGATGCGGTCGCCACGCCCCTCCAGCGCGGTGGAGAACGCGTGCAGCGTGGCGTTGAGATCCGCGGGCCGCACGGTGCGCAGCAGCGGCAGCAGGTCGTTCATCAGATGCTGCACCTCGATGCCCGCCCGGGTGCGGTCCTGGGTGATGACGTCGCCGGCCCGGATGTGCCGGCCCGAGGAGCCGCCCGGCACCACCAGGTCGACGAACTTCTCGCCGAACAGCGTCTTCGGCAGCAGCCGGGCGTGCACATCGGCCGGGATGCGCGACACGTGCTCCGGCTTCAGCGCGATGTCGAGCGTCGCCTTCTCCCCGTCGGCCCGCACCTCGCGCACCTCACCGACGAGCAGTCCGCGCAGCTTGACGTCGGCCCTCGGGTCGAGCTGGTTCCCCAGCGTGTCCGCCTCCAGCGTGACGCGCACGACCGAGGTGAACACCTGCTGGTACGTGGCCACCGCCAGCGACAGCAGCAGCGCGATGACGGCGACGAACACCAGCCCGTACAGCCGCAGTCGGCCGGCGTGCGCCGCGGCGCTTCCCTCTCTGCTCATCGGCCCTTACCCCGCTATCCGTACGGTCGTGTTGGCGCCCCAGATCGCCAGGCTGAGGAAGAAGTCGAGAATGTTGATCGCCACGATCGAGGTGCGCACGGCGCGGCCCACGGCGACCCCGACACCGGCCGGGCCGCCGCTCGCGTAGTAGCCGTAGTAGCAGTGCACCAGGATGATCACGACGGCGAAGACGATCACCTTTCCGAAGGACCACAGGACGTCGACCGGCGGCAGGTACTGCTGGAAGTAGTGGTCGTAGGTGCCGGCCGACTGCCCGTAGTAGCCGGTGGTGATCGTGCGGGCCGCGAAGTACGAGGACAGCAGCCCCACCACGTACAGCGGGATCACCGCGACGAAACCGGCGATCATTCGCGTCGTCACCAGGAACGGCAGCGACGGGACGCCCATCACCTCCAGCGCGTCGGTCTCCTCGCTGATCCGCATCGCGCCCAGCTGCGCGGTGAACCCGGCGCCGACCGTCGCGGACAGCGCCAGGCCCGCCACCAGCGGCGCGATCTCCCGGGTGTTGAAGTACGCGGAGAGGAACGCCACGAAGTTCGACGTGCCGAGCTGGTTGAGCGCCGCGTAGCCCTGGAGGCCGACCTCGGTGCCGGTGAAGAACGACAGGAACGCGATCACCCCGACGGTCCCGCCGACGACGGCGAGCGCCCCGCGCCCGAAACTCACCTCCGCGAGCAGCCGGAGGATCTCCTTCTTGTAGCGGCGCAGTGTCCGGCCGGTCCAGGCCAGCGAACGGCCGTAGAAGACCAGCTGCCTGCCCAGCTCCTCGAGCTGCGGCGGCAGCAGACGATTCATCAGCGGCATCGCTCAGCCCCTCTGCGGAACGATCTGGAAGTACACGGCGGTCATCACGAAGTTCGTCACGAACAGCAACATGAAGGTGATCACCACCGACTGGTTCACCGCGTCGCCGACGCCCTTGGGGCCGCCCTTCGCGGTCAGCCCCTTGTACGAGGCGACGATCGCCGCGATCGCCCCGAACACCAGGGCCTTGAGTTCGGCCGCCCACAGGTCGGAAAGCTGGGCGAGCGTGGTGAACGAGGCCAGATAGGCGCCAGGGGTGCCGTTCTGCAGCACCACGTTGAAGAAGTAGCCGCCCGCCACCCCGACCACCGACACGAGGCCGTTGAGCAGCACCGCCACCAGCATCGTGGCCAGCACCCGCGGCACGACCAGCCGGTGGATCGGGTCGATGCCCAGCACCTGCATCGCGTCGATCTCCTCGCGGATCTTCCGCGCCCCGAGATCCGCGCAGATCGCCGTGCCGCCCGCGCCCGCGATCAGCAGCGCGGTCACGATCGGCGACGCCTCCCGCAGCACCGCGAGGACCGACGCGGCGCCCGAGAACGACTGCGCGCCCAGCTGCCTCGTCAGAGAGCCGATCTGCAACGCGATCACCGCTCCGAACGGGATCGACACCAGCGCCGTCGGCAGGATCGTCACACTCGCGACGAACCACGCCTGCTGGATGAACTCCCTGACCTGGAAGGGCCGCTTGGGGATCGTGCGCAGCACGTCCAGCCCCATGGCGAACAGGCTGCCCGACTGCCGCAGCGCCCCGACGGGCGACAGGCTCATGCCTCGCCCGCCCTTCCGCGCACCGACGCCCGCAGCCGCCGCAGCGCCTCACGGTCCGCGATCTCCGCCCAGCGGGGCGGCCGTTCGATGCCCTCGGTCGGCAGCAGCCGCGGTGTCAGCTCGAGCACGCCCGGTACGGCGGCGTCCGCCGCCTCACCGAGCTGCGCGAGCTCCTGCTCGACCTGGGCGGCGTCCTTCTCCTCCGCCATGCCGATCGGTCCCTGCATCCGCCCGTTGAGGAACTGCCGAACCACGGGCTCTTCGCTGGTCAGCAACTGCTCCCGCGGTCCGAACATCACCAGCTCGCGGCGGAACAACAGCCCGATGTTGTCGGGGACCTGGCGGGCCGAGGCGATGTCGTGGGTGACAATGAGGAACGTGGCGTCGATCTGCGCGTTGAGATCGACGATCAGCTGGTTGAGATACGCCACGCGCACCGGATCGAGACCCGAGTCCGGCTCGTCGAACAGGATGATCTCCGGGTCGAGCACCAGGGCCCGCGCCAGTCCGGCCCGCTTGCGCATACCGCCGGATATCTCGCCGGGCAGTTTGTCCTCGGCGCCGATCAGGCCGACCATGTCCATCTTCTCGAGCACGATCCGGCGGATCTCGCCCTCCGGCTTGCGGGTGTGCTCGCGCAGCGGGAAGGCGATGTTGTCGTAGAGGTTCATCGAACCGAACAGCGCGCCGTCCTGGAACAGCACGCCGAACAGCTTCCGCACCTCGTAGAGCTCGTGCTCCCGCAGCGTCGTGATGTCCTGCCCGGCGATCCGGATGGACCCGCGCTCGGGTTTCAGCAGCCCCACGAGCGTCTTCAGGAACACGGACTTGCCGGTCCCGGAGGGCCCCAGCATGACGGAGACCTCCCCGGCGGGCAGGGTCAGGGAGACGTCCTGCCAGATGACCTGGCGCCCGAAGGACTTGGTGAGCCCTTCCACGCAGATCTCGACACCCATCCGGTACACCCTTCAGCCGTGGAGCGGTCCGACAACTGCTCTACGGGGAGGGGAGGGGCGTCCGTCGCGACGGGGCGAAGATTTTTTCGACGGGGTTTCGCGGGGGTGTCGGGACGGGGGCGGGTGCCGCATGCGGCGTGCGTGTCCCCTACCCGCCCCTTCCCGCTGTACCGATGTGCGGCTCCGCCGCGTGGCGGGGCAGGCCCCGGACCCCGCACCGCGCTTCGCGCGGTGCCCTCAAGCTCCCCCTACGGCCTGGCGGCCGTGGGAGGTGCCCCCGGGCGGGCTCGAGTTGCCTGACAACTTCAGCCTCGCCGGCGTTCGAGGCGCGGGGGTGCGGTGGGGGTCCCCCCACGCCGCCAGGCGTAGGGGGAGGAGCCCCCGAAATACCGCGCGCAGCGCGGTGCCGGGTCCGGGCGGAGCCCGGGTTCGGGAAGTGGGGGTCCCCCCACGGCCGCCAGGCCGAAGGGGGAGGGGTGGGGAAAACGCCCCGCGCAGCGGCTACGGCTGTGCCGGAAGCGCCGGCGGGACCGGCACGGTCGGGACCGACGCCGACGGGGCCGGCAAGGCCGGAACCGAGGACGGCACGGCCGGAACCGACGGCCGCACGGTCGGGACCGACGCCGACGGCACCGTTGGCAGCAACGACACCAGATCCTCCGCCTCCGGCACGGGCAGCCCCGACACCGGCGGCGTCGACAGCGGCAGCGCCGGCAGCGGCACGCCGGGCAGTTCCGGCAGCGGCAGGCCCCGCTCGCCGGCGGGGCGGGCCCCGCCCGACGCCCCCGGGGTGGGGGCGGGCGACGGGGAGGCGTTCCCCGGCGCACCCGTGCGGTCGGGTTCCGGCGCCCCGGACCCGGCCGCCTCCGTCGCCGCCGGCTGCGTCGCCGGCCGCGGCGAGGGGGCGTCGCCGTCATGGACGTGCGGCAGGACCAGGCCGGCCACCGCGAGCGTGACCGCCGTCGAGGCGAGCGCCACCGCTTGGGCGTTGCCCCCGCTGCCCGGCCTGCCCCGGCCGCACAACCACAGCGCCAGCCCGAGCGTCGCCGCCAGCGAGTTGCGCAGGGTGCGGCGGGCGCGTGCCAGCAGGGACTCGACGGTGCGGTAGCTCAGGCCCATCTTGGTGGCGACCTGCCCGACGTCGAGGTCCTCCGCCTTCAGCCAGAGCGCCTCCGCCTGCCGGGCGGGCAGTTCCGAGCTTCGGACCGCGAGCCAGCGCGCCTCCGCGCGGTCGCAGACCGCCTCCTCGACGGGGACCGGGCCCGGGGGATGCAGCCTCGGGCTGCTGCGTACCTGCGCCTCCCGGTGGACCTGACGGTGGCGGTCCACGCACAGCCGCATCGTCACCGTCGTCAGCCAGGCGCCCAGCCGCTCGTCGTCGAGGTCCGGGTGCTCGGCGGCACGCAGCATCGCCTCGTGCACGGCGTCCTCGGCGTCCTCTGCGCTGACCGACCGGCGGCGGGCCACCTTGAGCAGGTCCTCGCGGTGGCTCCAGGCGCGCTGCCAGCGTTCCTTGGACTCCCGACCCGGCCCGTCGGGCTGGGCAGGCTGCATGTCCGTAGCCATGAGGGCCCCTTCGCTCGCACCGCCGGTCGCGTCCCTGTCCGGCGGGTGGCGACATTACCGCCCGGTATCCGGGATTGTGGAGGGGCCTGCGTCCATCGAGTCCGTTCCGTTGCTGGTCAGTCCGCCGGGCCCGTCCGGCAGCAGGCCGTCGCCGGGCGGTCGCACGTCGGGGAGGGGCAGCAACGGCTCCGCCGGTTCCTGGCCGCCGGCCGGCGCGGTGCCGCTCGGGCGTGGGGAGGGCGAGGAGGAGGGCCGGGCGGCCGGCCGGGGCGAGGCGGGCGCCTCCGTGGGCGACGGTGTCGCCGCGGGACGCGGCCCACCGGTGCGCCGCGGCTCCGGAGCGGCCGGGACGGACCGGGCGGGCCCGGTGGACGGGCCGCGGTCGTCCGGCACCACCCGGTGGCCGCCGAGGTAGTACGCGTACCAGGCCAGCACCGTCCGCAGGTACGCCACGGAGTGGTTGTAGCCGAGGACCGCGCGCTCGAGGCCCGCCCGCTCCGACAGGTCCCGCCCTCCCGCGCACAGGTACCGCCCGGCCGCGAGTGCCGCGTCGAAGATGTTCCCCGGGTCGGCACGGCCGTCGCCGTTGCCGTCGGCGCCCCAGTGCGCCCAGGTGGAGGGGATGAACTGCATGGGCCCCACGGCACGGTCGTACACCGTGTCCCCGTCGTACGCCCCGCCGTCGCTGTCCCGGATGAGCGCGAAGCCGTTGCCGTCCAGCCGCGGGCCGAGGATCGGGGAGAGCGAGGTGCCGTCGGGGAGGACACGTCCGCCTCGGGCCTGCCCGGACTCGACCTGGCCGATCGCCGCGAGGAGCTGCAGCCGCAGGCCGCAGCCCGGAGCGCTGCGCGCGAGTGCGGCCTCGGCGGCCCGGTACGCGGCGAACACCGTCGCGGGGAGCGCCCCGGCCGCCGGTGCGGCGTGGACCCCCGGCGCCCGGACGTCCGCCGGCCCCGGCGTCCGCAGCGGCGGCAGCTCGGTGCGGTACACGCTGTCGCCGGAGACGGTCCCTCCCGTCGGCAGCGGCTGCCGCTGCCCGGCCGGGACGGCGGTCCCGGGCCCTTGCGAGGCGGTGAGCGCCGCGACCGCCATGGCGGCGGCCGCCGTCGCCTTGACACCTCTGCCTACGCGTCCTGTCATGATGCAGACCCCTCCCTGTGCCACCGGTCCGGACGGAACCGGGACCGGCGTGGCTCTCGTCGTCTGCTCTACGCGGGACCGCCGCCGGTCCGTCGCGTCGTGGCGCGCGTTCTCGTCCGGCGCCGGTGAAGGGGGAGCGGGTCAAGGCCTACGGGACAGGCCCTAACGTGGAGGCATGGTGCGACTGAGAGTGGAGTTCACGACGGAGCCGTTCGACCTGGACGAGCCACCGCCGCACGCCGTGGCGGTGCGCGAGGTCGTGCAGGGCGCGGACCTGGACGCGGTGGACGTCGGACCGTTCGGCAACACCGCGGAGGGCGGCGCGGAGCAGGTGCTCGGCGCCGTCGACGCGTTGCTGCGCAAGGCGCTGGAGAACGGCGCGACCCGGGTCTCCCTCCAGGTCAACGTGGTGGAGGGCCAGGGATGACGGCGCTCGACCACGCGCTCGCCCAAGCGGTGAAGCCTCTCGTCGACGCCATGGGCGGGGTGTTGATCGAGCCCGGCGAGGCAGCCGAGGACGACGTCGTCCTCAGCTGGGAGGGCGAGGAGGTCCTCGCGGTGCGGCTTCCGCAGCTCGCGGACTCGCTGGACCACATCCTCGCGGCCCTGGAGCGGCAGCACGGCCGGCCGCTCGCCGAACTCGACCGCAGGAGCAAGCAGTCGATCGTCAGGACGCTGGAGGCGCGCGGCGCGTTCTCGGTGCGCCACGGCGTGGAGACGGTGGCCGGCGCGCTCGGCGTCAGCCGCTTCACCGTCTACAACTACCTGAACCGCGAGAAGAGCCCTTCGGACGGTTGACGCCGCTCCGTCGGCCTCGGGGGAAGGCCAGGCCCGGCAGACCACGGCGCCGCCCTCGCCTGCTGGTCGAGGGCGGCGCCGCGGTGTGCCGGGGTCACTCCGTCAGGAGTCGCCGGCCGTGCCCGCGGCATCGGCGGCCACGGGGAGTTCGTCGGTGGCCGGCGGCTGCGCGGCGGCCGGGTCGGTCGTGGGCGGCTCCGCCGCCGGGACGTCACCGGTCGCCGGCATTTCCCCGAGCGCGGGCAGGTCCGCGAGCCCGGGGATGTCGGCCAGGCCGGGGAGGGCGCCGATGGCCGGGAGCTCGCCGGCCGGAAGCTGGGCCGTGGGCTGCTCCCCGCTCGCCGGCAGCTCACCGGCCGCAGGAGCCTCGCCGGCCGCAGGAGCCTCGCCGGTCGCCGGAAGCTCACTGGTGGCAGGAGTCTGGCCGGTCGCGGGCAGCTCACTGGTGGCGGGCAGCTCACCGGTCGCGGGGAGGTTCTCCGTGGGCAGGCCCGCCGCAGGGACGTCGCCGAGCCCCGGCAGGCCGCCCAGGAGGCCGTTCAGGAGGCCGGTCACTGAGCCGAGGGTGCCGCTGACCGTGCCGAGCAGACTCCCGAGGAGGTCGTCGACGGCCGTCGCGATGTCGCCGGCGGGGTCGGCCGCCACGGTTCGTGCCGGTACGGTGCCGGCCTGCGCGGGGGTGGCGAGGGCGACCGCGCCCAGGCCGAGGAGGGCGCTTGCTGCCGTACAGGCGGCGAAGCGGCGAACGCTTTTCATGTGCATGCTCCTGGCGATTCCGACATCGTTGTCGGCGTTATGTGCGACCGGAGGCGGTACTCCGATCGACTGAGGACATTTCCGACATTAGGTCGTGTCGGGCGCGCCTGCCCCGGTGTGCTGCTGCAACGGTGTAAGGCTCGATACGAGGCCCCGGGGCGGTCGGTCCGGCCGCGGGTGGGCGCCGGAGCGGGGTCGCCGCCGGGGCGCCGTATTTGTACCCCCAAGTTTTCAACAAAGTGTTGACGTCGCGTTGCCGAAGGGCGTTAGCTATCCGCAGCCCGTCCGACGCACCGCGATGAACAAGCCACGGAGGCTCCCGTGACTTCACTTCCGAACCCGGGCCTTGCCCGGTTCAACGCCTCCGAGGACAGTGCGGCCCTGGCCGCACTGCACGAGGTGTGCGCCAGTTCGGCGTGGGGGAGCAAACTGCTCGCCCAGCGACCGTACGCCACCACCCAGGCTCTTTTCGAGGCCAGCGACGCCGCCATGGCGGAACTGACCGCGGAGGATCTGGCCGAGGCGATGGCCGGCCACCCACCGATCGGCCGGCCCAAGCCGGGCGACCCCACGTCGTCCCGCGAACAGAGCGGGATGGCAGGCGCGTCCGAAGCGCTCAAGGCGGAGATGCTCGAACTGAACCTGGCCTACCAGGACAAGTTCGGTCATGTCTTCCTGATCTGTGCCACCGGCCGCACCGGCGAGCAGATGCGGGACGCCGTACGCGACCGGATCGAGAACTCGCCCGAGCAGGAGCGGGAGATCGTCCGCGCCGAGCTGGGCAAGATCAACCGCATCCGCCTGACCCGTCTCGTAGAGCAGGAAGAAGCATGAGCACGGAAACCACCGCATCGGTGTCCACGCACATCCTGGACACCAGCGTGGGACGACCCGCAGAGGGCGTCGCCATCTCGCTGTCGTCCCGTAGCGGCGCGGGAGCGCGGTGGGTGGCGCTCGGCGCATCGAAGACCGACGCGGACGGGCGCTGCAAGGACCTGCCGGCGCTGCCGGAAGGAACGACACACGTACGTCTCGACTTCGAGACCGAGGCGTACTTCGAGAACAAGCAAGCCGATGCGCAGCAGGACGCCCCCGCGAATCGGGACAGCGGTGCCACCGGTGTGTTCTTCCCCGAGGTGGCGATCACGTTCGCCGTCGTGCCGGGCGAGCACTACCACGTACCGCTGCTGCTCAACCCGTTCGGCTACTCCGTTTACCGAGGGAGCTAGCAGACATGCCCACGATTCTCGGCCAGAACCAGTACGGCAAAGCAGAGAACCGAGTCGTCAAGATCACGCGGGACGGCGACACCCACCACATCAAGGACCTGAACGTCTCCGTCGCCCTCTCCGGCGACATGGACGACGTCCACTACTCCGGCTCGAACGCCAACGTCCTGCCGACCGACACCACCAAGAACACGGTGTACGCGTTCGCCAAGGAGTACGGCATCGAGTCGGCGGAGCAGTTCGGCATCCACCTCGCCCGGCACTTCGTGTCGAGCCAGGAACCGATCCACCGGGCACGCATCCGCATCGAGGAGTACGCCTGGGAGCGCATCGCGACCTCCGACGGCAACTCGAAGTTCATCGGCGCCGACGAGGTCAAGCACTCCTTCGTCCGCAAGGGCCAGGAGACCCGCACCACCCAGATCACCTACGACGGTGAGCAGTGGGAGGTCGTCTCCGGCCTCAAGGACCTGACCGTGATGAACTCGACCAACTCCGAGTTCTGGGGCTACGTCAAGGACCGGTACACGACCCTCAAAGAGGCGTACGACCGCATCCTGGCCACCCAGGTCGCCGCCCAGTGGCGCTACAACTGGACCTCGGACGAGGACCGGATGCCCAACTGGGACAAGTCCTACGACCAGGCCAAGAAGCACATGCTCGAGGCCTTCGCGGAGACGTACTCGCTGTCGCTGCAGCAGACCCTGTACCAGATGGGTTCGCGCATCATCAACAGCCGCAGCGAGATAGACGAGATCCGCTTCTCGCTCCCGAACAAGCACCACTTCCTGGTGGACCTCGAGCCGTTCGGCCTCAAGAACGACAACGAGGTGTACTTCGCGGCCGACCGCCCGTACGGCCTGATCGAAGCCACCATCCTGCGGGACGGCGTCGAGCCGAAGATCCCGGTCGACATGACCAACCTCTGACGCGGGACCGACCCGCCCCCGCCCGCCCGCAGCCGGGCGGGGGCGGGCCGGACCGGAGGGAAGAACCATGGCACAGCCTGCAACGGAGCCGGCGCAAGCCGCACAAGGCCCCGGCACCGCACCGCCCGTCCATCCCGTGGACGAGAAGCTCCCCCTCGCGCGGCTCGTTCCCGCCGCGCTCCAGCACATCGCCGCCATGTACGCGGGCGTGGTCACCCCTCCGCTGATCATCGGCCAGGCGGTCGGCCTCGACGCCGTCGGCCTGACCCGGCTGATCGCGGCGAGCCTGCTGATCGCCGGCCTCGCCACCCTCCTGCAGACCATCGGTGTCGCGAACTTCGTCGGGAACCGGCTCCCGTTCGTCAACGCCGCCTCCTCCGCCGGCATCGCGCCCATGCTCGCCATCGCGGAGACCAGCGCCCCCGGCCGCCAACTCCCCGCCATCTACGGCGCGGTGATGGTCGCCGGAGTCTTCTGCCTCGCCGTCGGGCCCTTCTTCGGACGGCTGCTGCGCTTCTTCCCGCCGCTCGTCACCGGCGTGGTCATCACCCTCATCGGCGTCACTCTGATGCCCGTGCCCGTCACCTGGGCACAGGGAGGGGACACCGGCGCCGCCGACTTCGGCGCCATGAAGTACCTGGCGCTGGCCGCGTTCACCCTCGCCGTCATCCTGCTCTTCCAGCGCTTCGGCCACGGCTTCCTCAAGCAAGTGGCGCTGCTGCTCGGCCTGTTCATCGGCACGCTGGCCGCGATCCCCTTCGGCATGGCCGACTTCTCCGCCCTGCGGGAGGCACCTGTCGCCGCGCTGCCGAGCCCCTTCGCCTTCGGCGCCCCCGACTTCCAGCCCGCCGCGATCCTGTCCCTGTGCATCGTGATGCTGGTCCTCATGACCGAGTCCAGCGCCGGGATGCTCGCCCTCGGTGAGATCTGCGACCGCCGCAGCGACGGCGGGACGATCACCCGCGGACTGCGCACCGACGGCATCGCGACGCTCCTCGGACCCGTCTTCGGCGGCTTCCCCACCTCCGCGTTCGCCCAGAACGTGGGCGTGGTGACCCTCACCCGGGTCCGCAGCCGCTACGTCGTCGCCGTCGCCGGCGGCGCCCTGCTGGTCCTCGGCGCCTTCCCCGTCCTCGGCGCCGTCGTCTCACTCGTCCCGATGCCCGTCCTCGGCGGCGCCGGAATCGTTCTGTTCGGCTCGATCGCCGTCAGCGGCATCCGCACCCTCTCCGAGGCCGGACTCGACGACAGCTCCAACATCATCCTGGTGGCCGTCGCGCTCGGCGCCGGCATCATCCCGCTGGCCGCGCCCACTTTCTACGCGGACTTCCCGGCCTGGGCACAGACCGTGCTCGGCTCCGGCATCAGCGCCGGAGCGCTCGTCGCGGTCCTGCTCAACCTGTTCTTCCACCATCTCGGCACCCGCAGCCGCCCGGCTGTGGCACTCAAATCATCCTAGGGTCCTGCCGTGCCCACCTCGCCGCCCACAGAAGAAGGAAGCACCATGGCACCTTCGGCAGCCCCGACCGAAACGGTCGAGCGCATCGTCATCGAGAACTGTGCGATCGCCACCGTGGACGCCGACGACAGCGAGTACGCCTCCGGCCATGTCGTCGTCGCGGGCAACAGGATCGAGTCCGTCGGAGCAGGGAAGGCACCCGAGGGCCTCGCGAACGTGGTACGCCGCATCGACGGAACCGGCCACCTCGTCACCCCCGGCCTGGTCAACACCCACCACCACTTCTACCAGTGGATCACGCGCGGTCTCGCCACCGACCACAACCTCTTCAACTGGCTGGTGGCGCTCTACCCGACCTGGGCGCGCATCGACGAGCCGATGGTCCGTGCCGCGGCGCAGGGCTCGCTCGCGATGATGGCCCGCGGCGGCGTCACCACCGCCATGGACCACCACTACGTCTACCCGCGGGGCTCCGGCGACCTGTCCGGTGCGATCATCGGCTCCGCCCGGGAGATGGGCGTACGGTTCACCCTCGCCCGCGGCTCCATGGACCGCGGGACGTCGGACGGCGGCCTGCCGCCGGACTTCGCGGTCGAGTCCCTCGAAGGCGCGCTGGCCGGCACCGAGGAGACCGTCGACAAGCACCACGACGCCTCGTTCGACGCGATGACGCAGATCGCCGTGGCGCCCTGCTCGCCGTTCTCCGTCAGCACCGAACTGCTCCGGCAGGGCGCCGAGCTGGCCCGGCGCAAGGGAGTGAGGCTGCACACCCACGGGTCCGAGACGGTCGAGGAGGAGGAGTTCTGCAAGGAGCTCTTCGGCATGGGCCCCACCGACTACTTCGAGTCGACGGGCTGGCTGGGCTCCGACGTGTGGATGGCGCACTGCGTCCACATGAACGACTCCGACATCGCGGCCTTCGCCCGCACGGGCACCGGCGTCGCGCACTGCCCCTCCTCCAACGCGCGTCTGGCGGCCGGCATCGCCCGCGTCCCCGAAATGCTGCGGGCCGGTGTGCCGGTGGGACTCGGCGTGGACGGCACCGCCTCCAACGAGTCCGGCGAGCTGCACACCGAACTGCGCAACGCGCTGCTGATCAACCGGCTCGGCGCCCACCGCGAGGCCGCACTGAACGCGCGCCAGGCACTGCGCCTCGGCACCTACGGCGGCGCGCAGGTCCTCGGCCGGGCGGACGCGATCGGATCCCTCGAACCCGGCAAGCTCGCCGACCTGGTGATGTGGAAGCTGGACACCTTCGCCCACTCCTCCATCGCCGACCCGGTCGTCGCGCTCGTCTTCGGCGCGGCCGCGCCGGTCACCCTCTCCCTCGTCGACGGCAGGACCGTCGTCGAGGGCAACCACCTCACCACGGTGGACGAAGACGCCATCGCCCGCTCCACGCGGGACGAGGCACAGCGCCTGGCGCGGATCGCCGCACAGGGCTGAACCCGGTAGTCCGGTCGAGGGGGACGGCCCTCGACCGGCGGCCGTGGACCCGAGCGGGGTCCACGGCGGCCGTCGCCGGGAGGCGCGTACGACAAAGGTGCGTGCCTCCCGGTGGTGGCGCCCCCTGCCACCCGGCACGGGGACGCCGCCCGCACACCGGCTCGGGCGACCCGGTACGTGCACAACCGCACCACCTGCACCACCTCCTTGACACCACACGTCCACCGACGACGTGTAACCCGGACCGGAGGCACCGCCGTGGCCGTGCACAACTCGACCGCCGAAGTAGAGGACCGGAAGCATCCGGTCGACGAAACTCTGCCCCCCTTCAAGATGTTCACCAGCGGCCTGCAGCATGTGGCCGCCATGTACGCGGGAGTCGTCGCCCCGCCGATGATCGTGGGGCCCGCAGTGGGCCTCAGCGCCAAGGACACCGCGTTCCTGATGGGCGCGAGCCTGTTCACCGCCGGTATAGCCACCCTGCTCCAGACCCTCGGCTTCTGGCGCATCGGCGCCCGGCTGCCGTTCGTCAACGGTGTCTCCTTCGCCGGTGTGACGCCGATGGTCGCCATCGGCAGGGACCGGGGCTACGACGGTATCGCCGTCATCTTCGGCGCGATCATCGTCGCCAGCGTGCTGGGCTTCGTGCTCACCCCGTACTTCTCCAAACTGGTCCGTTTCTTCCCGCCCGTCGTCACCGGCACGGTCATCACCCTGATCGGTGTGTCGCTGCTGCCCGTCGCCTTCAACTGGTCCCAGGGCGGCAACTCCACGGCGGACGACTACGGCTCCATGAAGAACATCGGCATGGCGGCGCTCACCTTCGTGATCGTGCTGGCGCTGCGCAAACTGCTGCGCGGCTTCATGCAGCAGATCGCCATCCTGCTGGGCCTCGTCGCCGGCACGGTCATCGCCGTACCGCTGAACATGACCAACCTCGACGCCATCAAGGACGCCGGGATCGTCGGCTTCCCCACCCCGTTCCACTTCGGCGCACCGCAGTTCGAGATCGCCGCGATCGTGTCCATGTGCATCGTGATGCTGGTCTGCATGACCGAGTCCACCGCCGACATGCTCGCGCTGGGCCGGATCGTGGACCGCCCGGCGGACGAGCGGACCATCGAGGGCGGCCTGCGCGCCGACACTCTGGGTTCCGCGATCAGCCCGCTGTTCAACGGCTTCATGTGCAGCGCCTTCGCCCAGAACATCGGCCTGGTCGCCATGACGAAGGTCCGCAGCCGGTTCGTCGTCGCCGCCGGCGGCGGCATCCTGATCCTGCTCGGACTCTGTCCGGTCGCCGCGTCCGTCATCGCGCTCGTGCCGCTGCCCGTCCTCGGCGGCGCCGGCATCGTGCTCTTCGGCTCCGTCGCGGCGAGCGGTATCCAGACGCTGGCCACGGCGGCACTGGAGAAGGGCGAGAACGCGCTGATCGTCGCGGCGGCCGTCGGCATCGGGCTGATCCCGATCGCCGCGCCGGAGTTCTACCACGCCTTCCCCGAGGACGCCCTCGTGGTGCTCGACTCGGGCATCTCCACGGGCTGCATCGTGGCGATCGTGTTGAACCTGGCGTTCAACCACCTCGGCAAGCGGGGGAGTGCGACCGAGGAGGACCCCTCGTCGGTGGAGCAGGGGACCGCGGTCGCGGAGCCGGCCGCCGTGCACTGAGCCGCGTCGCCGCCGGGTGGAGCCGTACCGTCACGGCTCAACCCGGCGGCGTTCCGCCGCGCCGGGGGACGGCTCGGGTCAGGCGGTGTTGTTGGCGAGCGCGATCAGCCGCGTCATCGAGCCGTTGAACTTGTTGCGGTCCACGTCCCCCGCGACGCCGCTGACCCGACCGGTCGCGGTGTACTGCCAGAAGGTCCAGGTGGGGAAGCCGCTCGGGATGTTGGGGCTGCTGACGCCCCAGTGGGCGACCCACAGGGGAGCCTTGGTGGACATGCCGGTCCAGTTCCCGGTGCAGGTGTTCCACCAGCTCGCGGTCGTGTAGATGACGACGTCGCGTGTCGTGCGCGCCTTGTACGTGTTGTAGAAGTCGTTGATCCAGGTGCGCATCTGGGTCGTCGACAGGCCGTAGCACATGGCGCCCGACGGGTTGTGCTCGATGTCGAGGACACCGGGCAGCGTCCTGTTGTCGCGGGACCAGGCGCCGCCGTTGGAGGCGAAGAAGTTCGCCTGGGTCGCCCCGTTCGAGTAGTTCGGCCGGGCGAAGTGGTAAGCCCCGCGGACCAGGCCGGCGTTGTAGGAGCCGGTGTAGTTCGCGCCGAAGCGCGAGTCCTTGAAGCTGGTGCCCTCGGTGGCCTTCATGTAGGCGAAGTCGATTCCGGCGCTCTTGACCGAGCCCCAGTTGATCGCGCCCTGCCAGTGGGAGACGTCGATCCCCTGGACGCCGCTGGTGTCCATCGGCGTGACGGGGCTGCCCGCCTCGGCGGCGCGCGGCTGCTCGATACGGGTTCCCGAGCCCATCCAGGCCTCGCCGGGCTTGACGGGCTTGTCGGGGGGCGGCGGGGCGGCGGCTGCCGTACCGGTGGTGGTCATGAGCAAGGCACCGGCCGAGACGAGGGTGCCGATGACGGTGGCGGTCCTCGATCTTCCGCGACGCGCGAATCCAACTCGTGACACAGGCATGACTGCCTCCTGGCAGGGTGGGGGATCGGCGGACGAGCGTCAGGCGCATGACTTCCCGGGGCCCTTCGGGAAGTCATGGACACGTCACACGAGTAAGTCACTGTGGCGCCCGTGCGTAAAGAGGCGGTCCGAAGTCCCTATGGCCCAGACCTGTGGCGCTTCGGCCGACCTGGGGCAACACCCGTTCCGGCGTGGGAAGTTTCAGCGGCGGGGGCGGTGTCGCCATGGGGAAGACGGCTGGGCGGCGGCTTTCGTTTCACGTTGGGCTGGGCAGCCCATGGGGTCACCCCCATGGGCGGGAGCAGCTCCGCGCTGTGGCCGCGGAAGCCGTTGCGAGAGCGTTCCCGTTCCTTCGGGCCCAGCGCGAGGAATGTGCGGTCGAAATCGCGCCAGAAGGCCATCATGCGGTCCAGCCGGCACCCGGCTCGTGCCCCGGACGAGATCTGGCAAGATCCGCTTGTGAGCCAATCCCTGGTGACCTTGCGCAAGCTCGCGCTCAACGACTGGCAAGTAGTGCACTCCTGGGCCGGCCTCGAGGAGGCTTGTCGCTACCAGCCTTGGGGGCCGAACACCGAGGACCAGACGCGCGCGTTCGTGCAAACCGCCGTCGAAGCCTGGTCACAGGCCCACCAGCAGAGATTCGTCTACATTGCTCGCTTCGAGGACGAACTCGTCGGCATGGGTGAGCTGCGCATTCGTAGCCGTCGCCATCGTCAGGGCGAAATCGCCTGCATCGTGCACCCGAGGGCCTGGGGGCGTGGCGTGGGCACGGCGATCGGACAAGAGCTTCTGTCGCGCGCGTTCGGGGAATTGGGACTACACCGGATCTACGCGACCTGTGACCCCCGCAATCTCGCGTCGTCCCGGTTGCTGGGCAAGCTCGGCATGACGTACGAGGGGCGGCATCGGCACACCGCGTTGATCCGGGACGGCTGGCGGGACTCCGAGATGTTCAGCATCCTCGAAGCGGAATGGCGGCCGAGCCCCAGCGGCAGATTGTGATCTTGCTGCTCGGGGGCCTGTTCGGGCAAGGGTGCGGCCACCGTTGATCATCGGCGCGTGAAGACAAACGATCACGCTGTGACCGCGGGGCACAGGAGCGAACGGCCTGCTGGCGTCGGGCACTTCCCCACGATCGCAGTGGCAGCACTGATCCGCAGGGCCCGCGTGACGCCTGCGCCGAGGCGCCTGGGGTGTCACGCCAGGCGCCCCGGCCCCGCAGGGGGAACGTTTCAGCCCCAGATCGCGGTGACCCACTCGGGGTGGTCGACGAACGGGTTCCGGTTGTGCTGGAAGTCGTCGTAGATCACCTGGTTGCGCCTCTTCTCGAAGGCGTCCGGCGGGTCCTGCTCGTTCCACTGCTTCAGCACGGACAGCCGGCCGTGGTACGGCATGGACCCGTTGTTCACTTGGTCGTTGACCTCCAGGTCGGCGAAGGCGTCGTCGCCCTCGTAGCGCACCGCCATGTAGAAGATCATGCGGGCCACATCGCCCTTGACCGCGTCGCGCGGCTCGAACGAGTCGCTGTCGGTGTAGTTGCCCGGGGCCTCACCGACCTCGGAGCCTCCCTCGTCGAAGTCCTTGTTGCCGCGGGTGCTGTTCACCGACACGTCGGTGGGCCGCAGGTGGTGGATGTCCGTACCCGGGCCGGTGGCGGTGCCGAAGTCGCCGTGCGACTTGGCCCAGGTGTGCTCACGGTTCCACTGGTCGGGGTCGCCGCCGTTGGAGGACTTGCTCTGGGAACGGCCGGTGTAGAGCAGGATCACGTTGGCGGAGTTGGCCGGATCCTCGTCGGTGGCCTTGAGCGCGTCCCAGACCTGGGAGTAGGACAGCTTGGTCTGGTCGCTGATGATGGTGTGGAGGGAGTCCTTGAGGTCCTGTCCCGTCCTGCCGATCGCGTCCTGGTAGTAGGTGTCGTCGTACGCCGACGTGGACGCGGCCGAGTCGGCGGTCCCGTCGGCTGCGGGCGCGGTGATCGCCGTCGCCGGGCCGGTCGCGGCGATCGCCAGCGACAAGCCGCCTATGACCAGGGCGAGATGCTTCCAGCGGGTGACTGGTGTGGGGGGCATGTACGTCCTCTTCTCGGGCCTGTACCGCCCACGGCAACGCGCGTAGAACACGGGCGGCACGACCGAACCTTCATTCGGTTGCGAAGAGTCTGCCCGTGGTCGGGCAACGAGGCATGAAGAAGGCGCAGTGGTTGCGCGAAGGGAGCGTGAAAGCTGATATACCGTCAGCGCCTGTTGTGTGCGCAGCGCTCAGCGCCCTCGGAAGCGTCCTCGGTCGGGCCTTGCCGGCATCCCTGCCTCGGTTCAGCCCAGCAACTCGGCGCTGCTCCGCGGCTCCACCCGCGGCTGCCCGTTGATGCGGTGGCGCTCGAGAGAGGAGCGGCGGTAGACCTCCTCGCGCACCCGCTGGATCTCACCGATCGGCCGATGGTCCTCGCGTACACGCCAGGGGGTGATCGAGGTGCCGTCCGCGGCGGTGAGATTGTCCGCGCCGCCGATGTCCTGGCGCGGAATGTCGATCCTGGCAACGCTCACCCACGGGGAGAGCTGCTCGGGCCACTCCACCGAGGTGTTGTCGACCGGCATCCGGGTCAGGTCGGTGTTCAGCTGCACCTGGAGCTCGAAGGCGTGGTCACGCTCGGCCGCCTCCGCGACCAGCGTGTTGCGGAAGGCCTCGCCGTCCGCCCGGACGTCGACCTCGAGATGGCCGACCGGCGTGACGGGCACCGTGCGCAGCTTCGCGATGTGGTCGCCGTAACGGAAGGCGCCCAT
Organism: Streptomyces sp. OZ13; assembly: GCF_052068155.1. Lineage (NCBI taxonomy): Bacteria > Bacillati > Actinomycetota > Actinomycetes > Kitasatosporales > Streptomycetaceae > Streptomyces > Streptomyces sp. OZ13. Next base: position 185,585 of record NZ_JBQHCZ010000001.1, read on the forward strand.
GCTGTTGTAGGTGTACGAGAGCAGGTTCTGCCGCTGGACCCTGGTGAAGGACAACATTGCGAACAGCTCGTCCCACAGCCACTCGTCCGCCGTGTCCAGCGTGCCGCGCCGGGTGAGGAACTCGCCCATCCAGGACTTCCGCCGCGCCGGGTTCACCAGGGCGTCCGGCAGTTCGGAGAACAGCTCCTCGATCACCATGTAGTCGTACGCGGTGTTCGCGAAGAAGACGTTGTTGTTGATCAGGTTGAGGTCGAACGTGGTCGCCTCGGACTCGTCGCTCAGCAGTGACGTGCCGGGCACGCCGAACATCTTGATCCCCATGCCGCACGCCGCGCCAAGCAGCGAGTCGGCCCGCAGGTGCCCGAGCCCGTTGGAGTAGCGGACCACGGCGTCGTACGTCACCGGCTCGGTGAAGATTCCTTGAGCGTACGGGGCCTCCAGTTCACTCACCGTGACCGTGGCCTGCACCAGTCCATAGGTCTTGCCGTGCGCCGTCCTGACGGCGCGGCCGGCCTTCTGTCGCTCGACGGACTCCCGGGTGCGGTCCGCGACCTGCTGGACGACTTCGTCCAGATCCTGTTGGTAATTGGGTCGTTCGACGGGCCGGTACGTCTCGAACCGGACGAATTCCATGGAGATTCTCCTCCTCGCGCGAAGCGGTGCGCCGCGCCGCTCGCCGCGTCACTGCCTCGATGCGTTCAATGTAGTGCTCAATTCAGTTGTGCACAATGTAACTGCTTGTGATGGTGCCCACGTCGTCCGTCAAAGGGATCCGGCCCCGCCCGGTGCCGGGCGGACGCTGTTCACCGCGCGGGCGGGGCCGCCATCGCGCCGATGTGGTAACTGTCGCCGTAGACCCGCCAGTTCAGCGGCGGCTCGAGGTCGAAGTTCCGCTCCCGCACGAACACCCGCTGTGCCGTCTCCACCCGGCTCGTGTCGGTGTGCGACGGCTCCTTGCGGATCGCCTCGACGCGGGCGTCCAGGAAGGCGTTCAGGTACTCCTCCTCGTCGCCGCCCTCGGCGGGCGACTCCGCGCCGGCCAGGGCCTTCTCGCGCAGTGCGCGAAAGCCCGTGGAGCTCTCGGAGGCGTCGGAACCGTGCATGACGTACGCGTCGAAGTAGATCAACTGCCCCAGCGCGCCGAGACCGTCGTCCTCGGCCCGGCGCACGGCGGGCAGCAGGTACGTCTCGTCCCGCTCGGCGTCCTGGGCCGCCCGGAACGCCTCGTCGGACGTCGCGGCCCGCTCCCACGCCCGGGTGAACGGCTTGCCCAGCCCCTTGTGCGAGTCGCTGCCCTCGACCGCTCGCAGGGCGGGCAGGAAACGCTCCAGGGCGTTGCCCGGCCTCGCCTTCGTGTAGCGCTCGACCACCGCGAGCATGTCGCCGGTTCCCGAGCAGAAGCCGATGATGCCGGCGGTGTAGCCGCGGCCGTCGCCGATGTCCTCGATGTACTTGTACTGCGCCTTCCAGTCCAGCGTGGAGTTCTCCGCGCTGGAGACGATCCGCATCGCGATGTCCTTCTTCGCCGGGTCCTCCAGCCCGCCCCCGTCCCCGGAGCCGTCGCCGGTGCAGGCGGTGCACGCCCCCACCGCGATCAGGAACGCGAGCAGTGCGCGCAGTACGGACTTCACGGTGGACCCCCTCCCGGGGTCACACCCCCGGCCATACCATCAGATTACTGAACAGCTCCGCCTGCTCGATCGCGTCGTCCAGCGCATGGTGGGTGTGCCGCCGCCCTGACAGCAGCTCACGCGGCATCGCAGACTTCGTCACCGCCCGCAGCGGCAGCCGCGCCTTCACCGCGTACAGCGTCTTCATGTCGAGGCACCCGGAGTGCCCGAACGGGCTCGCCCCGGTGAACCGCAGCAGGTACCAGTACAGGAACGTCCAGTCGTAGGAGGCCGGATAGCCGCACATCACCGGTTGCGCCCCGCCGTACGCCTTGCACACGTCACCCACCCAGACGCCGAACGCGGCCATGGCCGCCGCCGGTTCGCTGCCCTCGGCCCTCAGCCGCTCCCGGTCCAGGCCGCTCACGGCCAGTGCCTCCGGCACGAAGTCCTCGCTGATGGGCTGGAGTTCGCGGTAGAACGTGTCCTTCTCGGGATCGGCCGGCTCGTACCCGTCGACGTCCTGGCGGCCGGCCACTGCGGCGCCGAAGCTGAGCATCGAGTACGGACCCGGGATCGGCCCGTCGGCCTCGACGTCGACGGAGAAGTAGAGGCTGGGCTTCACTCGGCGTGTCATGCCAGGAGCATCGCATCAGCGGCCCTCGCGGCTCATCACCTTTCCGGCGGGGGCGGGCCGCCGCACCGGCCATCGGCGACCGCCGCACCGGCCATCGTGACCGCCGCGACCACCGCGGCGACGATCGGCGGGAACCGCCTCGACCTGCTCGACCCGGTCCTGGGCGCCATCGCGTCCGGCGGAGCGCTCTGCCACGTCGTTCCGGCCCCCGACGAATGCCGGCCGCTGGGACGGCACCCGTCTCGTTACAGCGGCCCCGCGCGGCCGGCGTGAAGAAGCGTCTCCCTACTGCGCCGACCGGAGTCCCATCAGCCGGGCGATCAGATCGTCCAGGCTGATCAGTCCGGTGAGCCGGCCGTCGTCCGCCCTGACGACGGCCAGCGACGCCCGGTTCCTGCGCAGCAGATCCAGCGCGTAGGAGACACTGTCGGTCTCCCTCAGCTCCGGAACGGGCCGGACCAGTTCGCGGGCGGTGACCACCCGGCCGCGGGTGCGGGCGACGAGCCCGTCACGGGCATGGACGGAGCCCAGAACGGTGTCACCGTCCACGACGACGAGCCGGGAGCGGTCGGCCTCGGTGGCCCGGGCGAGGAGCGCGTCCAGGCCGGCCTCGGCGGGGACGGTCGCGATGGCGGCCGCCGGGGTCAGGAGCTCCGAGACCGCGGTCTGCGGTTCAGTCAGCGACCGGGTGATCAGCTCGGAGTCGACCTTGTTGATCAGACCCAGGCGCTCCGACTCCGCCACGAGGTGGGTGAGCTGCTCGCGGTTGTGGACGGCTGCCAGTGCGTCGCGCGGCTGGACCCGGCACAGGCGCACCAGGGCGTTGCTGACCTTGTTCAGCAGCCAGATCAGCGGCCGCACCGCCGTGACCACGGCACGGAAAGGCGGGGTCAGCAGCATGGCGGAGCGCTCGGGGTGGGCGATGGCCCAGGACTTGGGGGCCATTTCGCCGAGGACCATGTGCAGGAAGACGACGACGATCATGGCGAACGCGAAGGCGATGCCGTAGCTGAGGCCGCTGGGCAGACCCAGGCCGTGCAGCAGCGGATCGACCTGGTGGGAGATGGCGGGCTTGGAGATCGAGCCCAGGCCCAGGGTGCAGATCGTGATGCCGAGCTGGGCGCCGGCGAGCATGAGCGACAGTTCGCGCATGCCGGCGAGGGCGGCCTTGGCGCCGCGCTGCCCGTCGGCTGCGGCCTTCTCCATGCGGTGGCGTTTGGCGGCGACGAGGGCGAATTCGGCGGCGACGAAGAAGCCGCTGCCGATCAGCAGCAGGACGGTGACGAACAGGGCCATCGGGAAGCTCATGACTGCGCCTCCTCGGCGGTCTCGGCGTGCTGGATGCGCTCGATGCGTACGCGGTCGGGAACGTGCCGGTCCAGGGTGAGGACGTGGATGTCCACGCCGTCGACGGTGAGCCTGTCGCCGATGGCCGGGAAGCGGCCGAGGCGGTCGATGATCAGGCCGGCAACGGTGTCGTAGTCCTCCTCCTCGGGCAGGTCGACGCCTGTCGCGTCCTCGATCTCGTCCAGGCGGCGCCCGGCGTCGACCAGCCAGCCGTCCCCGTCGGCGACGGCGAGCTCGACCACCGTGTCGCTCTCGTCGGCGATGTCACCGACGAGTTCCTCGGCGATGTCCTCGTAGGTGACGACGCCGGCGACTCCGCCGTGTTCGTCCAGGACGACCGCGAACTCGTCGTCCCGCTCACGCATCCGCTCCACCGCGTCCGGCAGTGGCAGCGTGTCCGGGAGCAGCAGCGGACTGCGGGACGCGCTGCCCGCCGACGTGCTGTCGAAGCGGTCTGCGGGCAGGCTCATCAGGTCCCGCACGCCGAGAACCCCCGCGACGTCGTCGGGGTGGTCGCCGAACACGGGGTAGTTGGAATGGCCGTGCTTCGCGATGAGCTCCACCGCCGCGGCCGCCGTGGCGTCCTTGTGGACGAACACGGCGTCCGCGCGCGGCACCATGACCTCGCCGAGAGTGCGCTCGGAGAACTCGACCGCATGGTCGAGCAGCTCGGCCGTGTCGGCCGGGAGGTGGCCCTGCTCGTGGGACTCGCCGATCAGGTGGCTGAGCTCTTCGAGGGTGGCTCCGTGGTGCAGTTCCTCGACCGGCTCGATGCCGACCTTGCGCAGCAGTCTGTTCGCCGCACCGTCGAAGACGTGCACGAGCGGTCCGACGATCTTCAGGTAGACGAGGGTCGACGGGGCGAGTGACTTGGCGAGCCGCTCGGGCACGGCCAGCGCGAGGTTCTTCGGTGCCAGCTCGCCCAGCACCATCTGCACGACGGTGGCGAGGACGAAGGCAAGCGTGACGGAGACCGCGGTGACCGCCCCGCCGGACAGGCCGATACCTTCCAGCACGGGCCTCAGCAGGGCGGAGACGGAAGGCTCGGCGAGGAAGCCGACGACCAGGCCGGTGACGGTGATGCCGAGTTGCGCCCCCGAGAGCATGAACGAGAGCCGTTCCAGCACCTTCAGGGCCCGCGCGGCGCGCTTGTCCCCGGCCTCGGCCTCGTGGGCGAGTGCGAGGCGGTCGGCGGCGACGTAGGCGAACTCCTGGGCGACGAAGTAGCCGGTGCCCGCGGTCAGGACGAGTACGGCCAGCAGGCCGAGAACGGCGTTCACCGGGCACCACCCGGGCGCGTGCCGTGGTCAGGGCCGAGACGTCGGGGACTGTGGCCCTCGGGGTCCGTCGGTCTGGCGGACAAGGAGTGCTCCTTCGAAAGGTTTGGATCAGTGAATCGCGCGTACTGGACGGATCGGCAGGTCCGGGCGGGATGTGCGGCCCGGCTCCCGGGCCGGGGCGGGCACAGGCGGGGCACCCGTGCGCCGAGGCGGTGTACCCGCTCGGGGCACGACGGTCACACCGCGGCGGCAGGGCCGACGAGCTCTCCGAGGACGTCCTCCATGGTGACGTAACCCAGGATCGCGCCCGTCGCGCCGGTGACGGCGGCCAAGTGGCCGCCGTCCGTGCGCAGTGCGGTCAGGGTGTCGTCCAGCGGGGTGTCGATGCGGACCCGGGTGACGGGGTGCAGGGCGGTGCGCGGGAAGGGCCTGTCGCGGTCGGTGACACCGAGGGTGTCCTTGATGTGCAGGTAGCCGAGGACGGCGCCGCTCGGGCCCTTGACCGGGAAGCGGGAGAACTTGGCCGCGGCCGCGACGCGTTCCAGGCCGGCGGGCGTAATGGTGTGGTCGACGGTGTGCATGCGCCGGGCGGGCACGAGGATCTCGCCGACCGGCCGGGTGCCCAGCTCCAGGGCGTCCCGCAGCCGCTCGCCGTCGGCGGGCGAGAGCAGCCCGGCCTCGCTGGAGTCGTCGACCATGCGCGCCAGCTCACCGTCGGTGAACACCGACGCGACCTCGTCCTTCGTCTCGACCTTCATCAGGCGTAGCAGGACGTTGGCGAAGGCGTTGATGGAGAACACGAACGGCCGCAGGGCGCGGGTCAGAGCGACCAGCACCGGCCCGAGCAGCAGAGCCGTCTTCGCCGGTGCGGCCACGGCGATGTTCTTCGGGACCATCTCGCCGATCAGCATGTGCGCGTACGTGGCCGCGGTGAGCGCGATGACGAAGGCGATCGGGTGCACCAGGACGTGCGGGATGTGGACGGCTTCGAACGCCGGCTCCAGCAGATGAGCGATGGCAGGCTCGGCGACCGCGCCGAGCACCAGGGACGACGCGGTGATGCCGAGCTGGGCGGTGGCCATCATCTGGGAGATGTGCTCCAGACCCCACAGCGTGATCCGGGCCCGCTTGTCGCCCTGGCGGGCGGCGGGTTCGATCTGGCTCCTGCGTACGGAGATCAGGGAGAACTCGGCGGCGACGAAGAAGGCGTTGGTCAGCAGGGTCAGGGCGCCGATGAACAGTTGCAACGTGGTCATCGCGTCTCCTGAAGGTCCTGCCGCGTGAGCCGGGCCGGTGCGGTGATCCGGACCCGGTCCGCCCGATGGTGCTCGACGTCCAGGACGTCGAGACGCCAGCCGGCCACCTCGAGCGAATCGCCCTCGACCGGGATCCGGGCCAGGCGCGTGGCGATCAGACCGGCCACGGTCTCGTACGGGCCCTCCGGTGCGAGCAGCCCTATGCCGAGGAGCTGATCCGTGCGGACGCTGCCGTCCGCCTCCCAGGAGGAGCAGCCGTCGTCGGTCGGCGGCGCGGGCAGCAGGTCGCGGGTCTCCAGGGGGTCGTGCTCGTCGCGCACCTCGCCCACGACCTCCTCGACGATGTCCTCCACCGTCGCGATGCCGGCCGTGCCGCCGTATTCGTCGATGACCACGGCCATCGTGCGCTCGGCACGCATCCTCTCCAGGAGCCGGTCGGCCGGCAGACTGTCCGGCACCACCAGCGGCGCGGTAGCCAGTGACAGCACCGGGGCCGTCGCACGCTGCTCGGGAGGCAGCGCGAGGACGTCCCGGATGTGGACGGTGCCGACGACCTCGTCGAGGCTGTCGCGGTAGACGGGGAAGCGGGACAGACCGGTGGCGAGGGTCAGGTTGGCCGCGTCGGCCGCCGTGGCGTGCGCTTCGAGGGCGATGACGTCCACGCGCGGGGTCATCACGTTCTCGGCGGTCAGCTCGCCGAGGTGGAGCGTCCGGACGAACAGCTCCGCGGAGTCCTGCTCGATCGCTCCCGCGAGCGCCGAGTGCTGGGCCAGTGCCACGAGCTCCTCGGGGGTGCGGGCGGTGGCGAGCTCCTCGGCCGGCTCCAGGCCGAAGCGGCGCACGAACCGGTTCGCCGTGCTGTTCAGATGTCGGATGAACGGCCCGAAGGCGGCGGTGAAGCCCCGCTGCGGGGCGGCGACCACCTTGGCCACGGCCAGCGGCCGTGAGATGGCCCAGTTCTTCGGCACCAGCTCACCGATCACCATCAGCACCACGGTCGAGACGACCACACCGAGCACGGTGGCGACGGAGGAGGCCGCCGCTCCGAGTCCGATGGCCTCGAGCGGGCCGCGCAGCAGTGCGGCGAGCGACGGCTCGGCCAGCATGCCGATCACCAGCGACGTGACGGTGATGCCGAGCTGAGCACCGGAAAGCTGGAAAGTCAGCTTGCGCGCGGCCTTGAGGGCGCTGTCGGCACCGCGCTCGCCGGCGTCGACGGCACGCTGCAGCTCGCCGCGCTCGACGGTGGTCAGGGAGAACTCGGCCGCGACGAACAGCGCACAGGCCAGCGTCAGTGCCAGGGCCAGCAGGAGCAGCAGTATCTCGATCACCGTGCCACCTCCGCTCCCTGGCCCATCAGGCGTCGGCAGGCGGTGACACGGCTCGTACTGGGAGGTTCACCCATCGGGGGGTCCGTTGCTCCTTCTTGTGCAGGGGAGGGAGAAGCGCCGCTTCTGCATCCACTGTAAAGGAATGGCAAACAACGTGGCACGGCGCGGGCCACGACTTTTCGCCACAGCCCCGCCATGCCTGCAACGGAGCGGGCCGCCGACACCATGACGGGCAACCTCCGCATCACCGAGGCCACGCACGGCACCCTCGTGCTGCGCGGTGCCAGGGCCTGCTCCGGGCCGACAGAGAGTGTGGCGCACCTCCTCCGATGTGGGGTCGTGGCTCACGGAGAGGGCCGGAGAGCGGCTGATGGCTCCTTCTCCGGCCGGACTTGCGGTATGCCCGGAAGCAAGGATGGGCACCGGCCCGGCGGGCGTGTCAGCGCCCGCCGGGCCGGTGCCGGTCTCTCCCGCTACGGTGCGTCGGCCTTCGAACCGGCCTTCGGATGCGCTGCGGCGCTGGGGCCGCGGGAGTCGTCCAATGCGCCGGCCGGCCGGGCCGCTCTCGCGGCTCCTTCAGGCGCGGCGCGGTCGTCACGGCTTCAGCTTTTCGGCCTCCCGGATTTCGTGGAGGTGGATGAGAATGTCGAAGGACTTGGCGATCGCGATGTCACGGGGCTTCTCGGGGAACTGCGTGCCGATATTGAGCGTGGGCCGGGCGACGTTCAGCCAGGCGCGCGCGGCGGCCGGCGCCTTGCGGACATCGAGGTAGAAGTCCCGGTAGCCGACCTGGTCGAGGGTGTGCTCATTCCTGCCGGGCTCGGCGGTGCCTACGGTGAACTTCTTCCAGTCGCCGCCGAGGGCGGCGTCCTTCGACAGGAACGAACCCTGGTTGAAGGTGAAGCCCACAGGCAGGTAATTCTTGCCCATGGTGTCGCGCAGGAACGAGCCCTGCGTCTTGGAGTACAGCTCGGGATTGTCGGAGACGTAGCCGACGTGGTTGTTGTGCGCCGACACCAGGATCTTGTCGCCGGTGTGCTTCTGCCACCAGGTGACGTTCTGGGCCATCACCTCGTCGCGGAAGCGTTGAAGGCTGTTCAGAGAATCCCGGTCGGCGGGGTTCAAGGTGAAGAACTTGGCGGTCTGGGCGATTGAGCGGGCGTTCTGCTCGGCCCAGTCGAAGGCGTCTCCGCCGGAGCCCCTGTGACTGCTGACCAGTTCTAGTGCCTGCTGCGCCTTGGCGGCGAGCTGCTGCCGCTCCGCGAGCGGCTTGGCCAGGTAGGCGAAGGCGTCGTCGATGGGCCGCAGACCGGTGTAGAGCTCGTTGAGCCGCGGCAGCGCCTCGGGGTGGTTCCTCTCCACATAGCCGGTCACTCGTTCGAAGAACGCGTCATTCAACGATGGGGCGCCGATGTCGTCGCCCATGAAGTGCACGGGGCGGTCGGGGTGGCTGCGGTTGTAGTCGCGCATCCACTCGATGAGACTCACGAATTCTTCGCGTTCCCAGGGGGAATTGGCCAGCGTCTGTGCGGCGATTTTGCGGGCATCACCCTTGCCGGTTTGGAGGTAGTCGTCGATCTGGAGTCCCGCGGACCAGCTCAGCTCCAGGGCGAAGGTGGTGAAGCCCTTCTTTTCGACGAGGTGGCGGAAGACCCGCTCCTTCATGGTGAAGAACTCGTGGGAGCCATGGGTGGCCTCTCCGAGGCCGACCACCTTGGCGTCACCGATCATCGCGGACAGGGCTCGCAGGTCGGCCGAGTCTCCGCCGGGCTCGGTCGCACGCAGCGGATGAGCGGCCCGCTCCAGTACGTGGACGAGGCTCTGCTTCCTGCCGGCCGTGGGGGCCTCGTCGACGGTGGCCGCCTTGACCGCCACGGGAGCAAGGACCGCCCCCGCCGCGATCGCCACCGCCACGAGGAGCCGCGGGCGGCTGATCCGCTTCTTGTGAGTAGCCATCTGGTTGTACCTTTCGATCAACTTGCGTTTGGTTTCTGAGAAATGAAGGCCCGGGTCCCGTTGCCGCGCGCTGAGGGCAGCCGCCGCACTCTTCCGGGGCCGGCCCAGAAGGCGGACGAGAGACCCGGTGCTGCGCGTGGCCGTCCGAGCGCCTGATCGGGCATGGATAGAGAAGGGGTCTGGTGTTGGACGCCCTCCCCAGAGGTGTTCATCAGCGGTGACCTCGTCGAACCGGCGTCCAACGCCGAGGCCGCGACCCCGCACACGCGGGGCAGTGCCGCCTGAGTGATGTGGCATTCACGTTCGGAGCCGAGGTCTCCGCAGGCGGCGATGGTGGGGCTTGTACCGACAGCCACGTTCGCGGTGCTCGCCCGCGCCTTCCTTGCGGTGGTGGTCGTGCGGGAGTGCGAAGGCGGCGGCGCGCGGCGATCAGTTCGTGCTGACGCGGTCGTACGGGACCGCAGCGGGACCCGTCTCGTCGGCCCGCCGCCCGGGCTCGTACGGCAGGGGCTGCCTCTCGGTGCGGCGCGGCCGGACGGGCCACCACAACGAGCGGCCGAGCAGCGCGGCGAGCGCCGGGACCAGCGCGACGGACAGAACGAACGCCGACAGCAGGATGCCGAGGGCGGTCGCGAAGCCGATCTGCTGGGTGGACGGAGCAGGGTTCACCGCGAGGCTGCCGAAGGAACCGGCCAGCACCAGTCCGGCGGTGGCCACGGCCGGTGCCGTGTGCCGTACGGCGCGGGCCACCGCCGCGCGGGCCGGGCCTGGGCGCTCCATCTCCTCCCTGATGCGGTCGCTCATCAGAATGTTGTAGTCAGTGCCCAGGGCGACGACGAACAGGAAGAGCACCAGCGGCAGGGTGAAGTTGACGCCGGCTTCGCCGCGCACATGCTGGAACACCAGGGCGGAGGCGCCGAGCGTGGCGGCGAAGCCGAGCCCGACGGAGACCATGAGCACCACCGGTGCCAGGACGCTGCGCAGCAGGACGAGCAGGATCAGCGCGATGAGCGCGGCGGCCACGGGAAAGACCAGCTCCAGGTCCTCGGAGACAGCGGTGGAGATGTCCGCGAAGATCGCCGCCGTGCCGCCGACGTGTACCTCGGCGCCCGTGGGCATGTGCCGTGCGACGGTCGCCCGCACCGGCCCGGAAACCAGGTCACGTGCCTTCTGGCTCTGTGGGTCGGCGGTCAGGTAAAGGCCGATCCGGGCGGCATCGCCCGCCTTGTTGTATTCGACCGGAGTCACCTGGCCCACGCCTTGCGTGCGGCCGAGCGCCTTGGCCAGGACGTCGGCGCCGTGCCGGTCGAGGGCGCCGCCGTCGCCGCTGGTGACGTAGACCTCGGTGGGGTCGGACACCCCTGCGGGCAGGGTGCGGGAGATTTCGGCGGCGGTGGCCGCGGCCGATGTGCCTGAGCCGCCGCTGCCGGTGCTGTAGTCCATCTTCATGCCGGCCATCCCGGCGGCCAGCGCACCGAGCAGTACGATCGCGCCGACCGTGACGGCGAGCGGTCGCCGGGCGACGGTGTCGCCGAAGCGTCCGGCCGAACCCTCGCGCGGCGCGTGCTTCAGGGTGCGGGAGGGCCAGAACATCCTGCGGCCGCTGACCGCAAGCAGGGCGGGCATGAAGGTCAGGCTGGCCAGCAGCATCACCATGACGGAGATCGCCACGGCCGGGCCGAGCACCCGGAACTGCCCGAAGCTGGCGAGCCCGAGGGTGGCGAAGGCGGCGACGATGGTGAGTGCCGCCGAGGTGATCGCGGAGCCCACCCGCCCCGTCACCTCACCTGCGATCTCGCGGGCGCCGCGCTCGGACTGTGCGCGCAGCCGCTCACGGAAGCGGAACAGGAGGAAAAGGAAGTAGTCGATCCCGATGCCCAGCAGCACCACGCTGATCAGCTGCGGTGTGCTCGGGTCCAGTTTGATCCCGGTGAGCAGCGCCGTGCCGACCACCGCACCCGCGGCGGTCCCGCCGACGAGGCTGACCGCCAGCAGCGGCAGGAGAGCCGCCAGGGCACTGCGGAACACCAGCACGTTCAGCAGCACGATCAGGCCGATGGTGAGTGCCCCGGCCACTGTGCTCGTGGTCTTCTCCGCATCGTGGCTGTCGGCGAGGTCGGCCAGACCGCCGGTGAATCCGGTGCGCAGTCCGTCCTCCGCGTACCTGCCGGAAGCGGAATTGCGGAATTCCTTGAATACATTCTGCAGGCCGGGGTCGGTCGAATTACCGGAAAGGCTGACGGAAAAGAGAATGAAAGTGCGGTGGGGTGCGACAGTGCCGGGCGTCACCTTCGGCGTCTGGGAATGGTTCTTGGCCAGGAAGTCGGGAGTGTCCTCGGACTTCGGCATGGTCACCCGCTGCCTGCCGAGAGCCGCTGCGGCTGCCTCCGCACGTTGCTGGTCAGTCGCGCCGAGCGGCTTTCCGTCGGCCCGTTTCACCAGCATGGTCACCGTATTGGCGTCCGGCTTGATCCCGAACTTGTCCTCGGCGACCTTCAGCGCCGCCGCCGAGTCGTACTTCTCCGGCAGGAAGTCACCGAGCTGGCTCTCGGTGACCCTGTGCATCAGTGCCTGACCCACCATGCTCAGGCCAATTCCCAGCAGTACCCAGAAGGCGATGACTTTCCATGGATTTCTCGTGGAGAATCCGGTCAGGGCGCGAATCACGGGAATTTCCGTTCGTAGGCGATGTCGGACAGTGCCTCCAGCACATCACCGGAATTCGTGTGGATCGTCGGAGTGCGGGACGAGAAGCCGCACGGGGCCCTGGACCTGTCCGTCCACCGGACCGGGACCCTGGTCCTGGTCCGATCTCGGCCCTGGGGCGGAGCCGGGGCCGCGGCAGGCAGGGACAATGGCATGGGCCAGGTACCGATGCCGGGCGGGACGTCCGGCATCACAGCGGAGAACAGAGAGGAAGGGGGCCAACATGGCGACGCGTCGCAGCGTTCCGCCATCGCGCCGGGAACTGCGCGGCCGCCTCTTCCCGCCGGAGGCCGACACGTTGCCGTGGACCCGCAACGACGCCCTGCTGGCCGTCGGCGCTGCCGTCGTGGACCTCATCGGATATACCGCGTTTTCGCAGGTCAAGAGTGCCTCCGTGTCAACTGCCGGCATCCTGCTGGTGACCGTCTCCGCGCTGCCGCTGGTCATGAGGCGCCGTTTCCCGCTCACCGTCATGACCGTCAGCCTGGTGCTCGTCGCGCTGCTGAATCTGACGACGTACATAAGCCATCACTTCGGCGCCACCCTCGCGGTCGCCCTCTACTCGGCCGCCCGGACCGGCCGTCCGTGGGCGACGGCCGCCCTGACGACCGGGGCGATCGGCGTCACCCTGCTCACCCCGGATCTCGCCGCCCCGCGCGGATACCTGAACGTGACCAGTGCCTGCCTCGCCGCCTGCCTCATCGCCGCCACCGGCCTCGCCGTCAACCGGTGGCAGCAGGAGACGGAGGCCAACCGACGACTCCTCGCCGACCGGGCGGTGGCCGAGGAACGCCGCCGCATCGCTAGGGAGCTGCATGACGTCGTCGCCCACCGCATCACCACCATGCAGCTGATGGCGGGCGGCGCCCGCGCCAACCTCGACCACGACCGCGGTGTCGCCCGCGAGGCCCTGGTCACCTTGGAGGAGTCTGGGCGGCTGGCCCTGCGCGAGATGCGGCAGCTCCTCAACGTCTTGCGGACCGACGAGGACACGGCGACCGACCGGCACGGCGCCCCAGAGGCGCCGCAGCCCGGCCTGGCCGACCTCGACCGTCTGATCAAGGAATCTCGGCAGGCTGGACAGCCCACCGAGCTGACCATGGATGGCGAGACCGGACGACTGCCCCCGGTGGTCGGTCTCACTGTCTACCGGATCGTCCAGGAGGCACTGACCAATGCCCGCAAGCATGCAGGGCCCAACGTCCCGGTGAAGGTCCGCCTCACGTGTCTGCCCGAGCGCGTCCGTGTGTCCGTCACCGACCAGGGCGCGATGAACGCGGCAGAGTCTCCAGCCCTCGGCATCAGATACGGCGCTGGATACGGTCTGGTCGGCATGCGTGAACGGGTTGCCCTGCACGGCGGCGCGCTGGAGGCCGGTCCGCTGCCCGAGGCCGGCTTCCGGGTCGTGGCGAGCCTGCCGCTGGAAGCTCCGACGGGCCAGGAAAAGGAGGACTGACCGGTGAGCGGGACAGGCGCCGAAAACGAGGCCGTGGGCGAGCGGGTGATACGGGTACTGATCGCGGACGACCAGCCGCTTGTGCGGCGCGGACTGGCCCTGATCCTCGGCCCCTCTCCGGCCATCACCGTGGTTGCCGAGGCCGAGAACGGCGAGCAGGCCCTTGTGCTCGCCCGGGAGCACCATCCCGACGTCGTCGTGATGGACATCCGGATGCCCGTCCTCGACGGGGTGGCCGCCACCGAGCGACTGGCTCGAGACCTTCCCGAGTGCCGGGTGCTCGCCCTCAGCACCTTCGACATGGACGAGTACGTGGTCGCCGCCCTGCGCGCCGGCGCATACGGCTTCCTGCCCAAGGACAGCTCGCCCGAGGACCTCGTGGCCGCGATCCGCACCGTCCGTGCGGGCGAAGCCGCTGTCGCGCCCCGTCTGCTGACCCGACTGATCTCCGCCTATGTCAGGAACGAACAGGTGGCGCCCCCGAACCGCCGACGGCCCGCCGCACAAAGCACCCCCGGTCTCACCCCGCGCGAGGTCGAGGTCTGGCGCCTGGTGGCTACCGGCCTGGACAACAACCAGATCGCACGAACCATGGAGATCAGCGTCTCCACCGTCAAGAACTACATCACCAGCATCTTTGACAAACTCGGCGTCCGTGACCGGGCGCAGGCTGTGATCGCGGCCTACGAGTCGGGCCTGGTGGCAGCCCGACAGGCCGCTGACCCGGACTGAACCGAGCCATTCCGAACCGGGACGACGACCTGCCGTGTCATCGCCTCGTCCCAGGCCGGATTCGACGGTGCCGGAGTCAGCCCGGCACCGCGATCCGGCAGCCGAACTTATGACGGCCCGCCTGCCTGCCGTCAGCGCATTCACCGGTACGGGTTCGGGTGTCCCCGTCGCCGGGGGTGAAGGTCCGGCCAGTTGCCGTGAGCGTCTGGCGCGAGACGGGTCATGCTCGGCAGTTGACGAACGGCGCGAGAATGTCCCGCTCGCGTCCCGTATCCGGGTGGGCGGCTGGTACACGTACACCCACCGCGTCGGCGACGCCAACCGCGACGGGCGCCCCGACCTGTACGCCGTCAAACGCTGCCAACCCCCACGACGCGTACCTCTCCAAGGGCACGGGCGACCGGCGCATACCCTTCCGCCCGCGTGAGCAGGTCGGTGCGTACTTCGACGGCACAAAGCGCCGGTACGACCACTTCGCCTGAGCGAAGGCTCCGTCGGCCTGACGACATCGCCACCCAGCACAACCTTCTGTCGCGATCAAGAGTCTGACCGGGCGCGCAGCCCCAGGGTGCGCGCCCGGTCGCTTGAGAGGAACCCGCTTTGATCCATGTTCGTCCCGCCCGACATCAGCTCGCCGCGGCCGTCACCACCGTTCTGGCCGTGACCGTCGGTGCGAGCCTCGCGACGGCGCCCGCGATCGCCGCGACGCCCACCGCTGCCGTCGCCGCGGACGCCGGACCCGCCGATGCGCAGGCGACCGTCGACGGCGTCATCTCCATCCCCCGCACCGACCAGATCCTCAGCGTCGGCCCGACCGGGTTTCTGTCGGTGGAGCGTCGATGGGACCACACGTACTACCGCTGGACCAGCACCGTCGACGGCACCACCACAAGCCTCCCGGAGTGGTACAGCGGGTACCGCGGCGGCGGTTCCGACACCGTCGTCGCCAAGGAGGACGGCACGACCCGGTACCTGCTCCATGACATGTCATCGCCGGGCAGCGACCCCGCGGTCGTCAACCAGACCGACACCCGGCTCTACTGGAAGGGCGTGGTCGGCAGGACTCTCGTCTTCTCGTCCTGGGACAGCCAGAGCAACGTGGGCCAGCTCCGTCTGATCGGCGAGGGGAACCAGGCGGGCAGCGACCGGCAGGTGACCGGCCTCACGCCGAACTCGAGGGTCCAGAGCGTCGAGGCCCTGTCGGACAGCTCGGCGCTCGTCCGGTACGTCTCGGCGGATGCCGACACCGACCGCTCCTACCTCGCCGTCGTGGACGTCGCCACCGCCTCCGTCGTCGAGAAGCGTGAGGTGGGCGTGTCCGCGTACGACACCGACACAGCCCTTTCCGGGGACCGCTGGGTCTGGGTCGACGCCCCGACGTCCGCGCACGCCAAGCTCATGCACGCCACCCGCGACGGTTCGGGGAGCACGCCGGCCGTGGAAGCGGCCGACCTGGGCAACTCCGTCCGCCCGCACATCGGCGTCCTGGGCGACTGGGTCACGTACGCGGCTCCGGGCGGCGCCGCCGCGACCGCAGCGTCCCCGCGCTTCGCTCTCAGTGCCGTCAACCTCGTCGACGGATCCACGGTCAAGCTCCTCGACCACGCCTCGTCCACCGTGCCCACCGCCGACGGCGCGCTCCTGGTGCGCGGCGGTACGGTCGCCCACGGCGAGGGGGTCTACCGGATCGCACTCGGGGCGGACGGCAAGCCCACCGCCACGCTCATCGCGAGCACCGGCGAGCCGACCGTGCTCACGCTGCACACCGCGGCCATTCCCCCTGTCGTCGACCTCGACAAGAACAACGGTCAGGCCCTGCTCCGCTGGGTGCTCTCCCGGACCAACGCCCAGGGCTCCGTGACGGTGCGCCATGTCGGCACGGGCCGCAGTGTGCGCTACGACTTCGCGCAGGCGGCCACCTACGAGGACAAGGGATCCGTCGACTTCCGCTGGGACGGGATGCTCCCCAACGCCGACGGCATGAAGGAGTTCGCGCCCAGCGGCGACTACGCCTGGGACTTCACCGCCTCCCCGCTCAACGGCATCGGTCCGGACGTCGTGCAGACCGGCACCTTCAAGGTCAACCGTACGACCGGCCTGCACGACTACACGGACAACAGCACACCGGACCTGCTCTCCCGTGACGCCGCGGGCGTGCTGTGGCGCGACGACTCGGCCAAGGTGGCGTCCGCGCCGCAGCCGTACTCGACGGGTCGGGTGAAGGTCGGCGGCGGCTGGGAGATCTACAACCAGTTGGAGGCCGTCGGGAACATCGCCGGCAGCCCGGCCGGCGACCTTGTCGCCCGTGACAAGGCCGGCGTGCTCTGGCTCTACCAGGGCAACGGAAACGGCAACTTCGCCGGCCGTACGAAGATCGGCGGCGGCTGGCAGATCTACAACAACATAACCGGCGGCAGCGACCTCGACGACGACAGGAAGTCCGACCTCCTCGCCACCGACGCCGCCGGCGACCTGTGGTTCTACAAGGGCACGGGCAGCACGAGCGCGCCGTTCGCACCCCGCAGGAAGATCGGCTGGGGCTGGGGGATCTACAACCAGATCACCGCCACCGGCAACATCACCGGCACCTCCGCCGGAGACCTCGTCGCCCGCGACAAGGCCGGTGTCCTGTGGCTGTACGAGGGCAAGGGTGACGGCACCTACGGCCCGCGCACGAGGATCGGCGCGGGCTGGGGCGTCTTCACCCACCTCGTCGGCATCGGCGACGCCGACCGCGACGGGCGGGCCGATCTCTACGCGGTCGGAACCTCGGGCGCCAAGTTCTACGCGGGCACCGGCGACACGGCGGCCCCGTTCAAGCCCGCTGCCCCGGGCAACCTGCTCTGGGATTCGGCACCCGTCAACTCGGTTTTCTGACGACGTCGGCCTCCATCCGGTGACCCTGTTCTGACGGGACGTCGGCACGGTCGCCCGGACGGTCCTTTCGACGCGGCGGTCTTGGCGCCCAGGCGCCGGTGAGGGCGGATACGAGCAGCAGCCCGCATCCGCCCTCTCCGGGTTCCGTGAGGGACGGGCATCGGCTCCCGGTCGCCCCGCGTGTCCGAGACCCCGTCCGGACGAGGCCGTCCTCGCCCCGCTCTGTCCGCACCTCGAAGCCGGACCCGGGCACGCGCCTGTGGGGGCATGAGTGCTTGATGTGCGCGTGATGGACGCCGTCGCCCTTCAAGGGGGCCGAGGTGGCCGATGATGCGGTCGGCTGCGGTCTTTGAGACGCCGAACTGTGGTGCGAGGTGCCGTAGCCATGGGTTGCGGTCCCGGCGACGCCGGCGGTCCGCCACCCGCTGCAGTTCGGCACCGACGTCCAGGTCTCAGCCGCCCGAGGCCCGGGCGGAGATGACTCGCGCCATTGCCGAGTCGGCCGGATCGTACGGCGCTGCCTGAACCCCGGCTTCGGGATCTGCCCCGCGAGCCGCCACGGCCACCCCGCCGATACTGACGCCTCGGGCGGACTTGCCCGGCTCGCCGGCTCCGTACACTGAGAAGAGTGGAGGATCACACGGTCACCGGGATCGGTGCACGTCCGGCGCCCGCCTTGCGGCAGTACGTCGACTCGTATGTCGGTTTCGACCTCCGCGGGCTCCCGACGGGGGTGCACTGCGGCCCGCCGAGCCGCGTGCTCACTGCGGTGATCAGCCTGTCAGACCCCATCGAGATGGCGGCGGGCGTTGACGACGGGTCACCGGTCACCCGATTCAGCAGCGTGGCCGGCGGTCTGATGTGCCGGTCCGTCGCGATCCACCACGACGGACGCCAGCAAGGTGTGCAGGTATCGCTGACACCGCTCGGGGCTCGGGCCGTCTACGGCATGCCCGCCGCTGTGCTCGCCCACCGACTGGTCCCGCTTGACGAGCTTCTCGGAGCGCTCGGCGTCGAGCTGGTCGACCGGCTCCGAGCGGCAACGACATGGACGGCGCGCTTCACCGCGCTGGACGAATTGCTCCTCCGAGCTGTCGGCCGTGGCGCCGGAGGCGACCCTGTGCGCCCCGAGGTGGCCGAGGCCTGGCGCCGCCTCGTCGCCGCGCGGGGCTGCGTCCAGGTCGGTGCGGTCGCCGCGGAACTCGGCTGGAGCCGTCGGCACCTCACCGAGCGGTTTCGCGGTGAACTGGGCCTGTCGCCGAAGACCCTCGCCCGAGTTCTTCGCTTCGAGCACGCGCACGAACTGGCGACGGCGCAGCACCCGCCCCCGTGGGCCGATGTGGCGACCATCTCCGGCTACGCCGACCAGGCCCATCTCGTCCGGGACTGGCGCGAGTTCACGGGCCGATCGCCGACGGCCTGGCGTCGCAGCGAAGTCCTCCTCGGGGCCGGGTAGTCGCCAACCGACTGCCCGTCGCGTCGGCTTCTGTTCCCATTCCTTCAAGACCAGCCGATCGCTGTCGCGTGACGATCGTCAGCATGAGACTCGTCAACCACGAACCCAACGCCATCGACCTGCGGACCACCCCCGTACACCTCGGGCTGGGATCAAGAGCGAGACCCGTCGAGGGCTTCGCCTGGGACCCGGAGGTGCTCAAGGCATACAGCGCCGCTGTCGCGGCAGACGGCGCCGAGGGCCGGATGGTGATGATCTTCGACGGCGACGGCCTCGGCGACCATTGGGAGAACCACCCTGCCGGCGACGAACTCGTCGTTTGCCTCAGCGGATCAGTGACGGTCACCCGCGACGTCGACGGGGTGCCCGACCGCGTTCTGCTCGGGCCGGGCGAAGCCACCATCAATCCCGCCGGGGTATGGCACGCGGTCGACATGGCGGGGCCGGCGTCCATCCTGACCGTCACCGCCGGCCTCGACACCGAACACCGTCCTCGGACCGACACCCGCCCGACCGAACGCGTCGGCACGCCCGGCCCGGAATCGCCGTGACGACACGCATCGCCTGCCTCGGCGACAGTCTCACCCGCGCGCAGCTCAGCGTCGACTACCTGGACCTTCTCGGGCGACGCCACCCTCCCGGTGACGTGCAGCTTGCCCGCTTCGGCGCCAACGGTGACTTCGCCTACAACCTCTTGCAGCGCCTCGATGCTGTCGTCGCGGACCCGCCCGACGTGATCACCGTACTGATCGGGAGCAACGACGCCCGAGCGAGCCTTGCCGGCTACCCCGTCGAGCAGGCCATGAAGCGCAAACAGCTCCCCGAGCGCCCGTCAGCCGGCTGGTTCCAACAGTGCCTGGGAGCCGTAGTCGAACGGCTGCGAGCGGAGACCGACGCGACGATCGGTCTGCTGTCGCTCCCGGTTCTCGGCCAACAACTTGACGGTGCAGCGGCGCAGGCATCGCAGGCGTACAGCCGGATGATCGCCGAGGTCGCCGCCGGCAACGAGGTGACCTACCTTCCGCTCCACGAACGCCAGATCGAGGAACTGCGCCAAGCGGACCCGCCGCCCATTCCGTACCGGGAGGTGACGCTCGCAGCGGGCGTCGGCGTCCTCGTCCAGCAGGCCGTGCTGCGTCGCAGCCTCGACACGATCTCGCGGCGCCGAAGTCTCGTGCTCACGACCGACCACATCCACCAGAACAGCCGCGGCGCCACCCTGATCGCTGAGGTCATCGACACCGGTCTGCTGACCCGCAGCGCGTAGCTGGTTCCGCCGCTGCGGCCAGTTGGATGCCATCCACCGCACGCGGAGATGGCGTACCAGCCGGACGAGGGTGTCGGCGGCGAGCACGCCGACACCGGCGCGCCCGCCCGGGCGGGGACTCCAATGCCGCGAGGAGCGTTCCCGGCTCGGTGCCAGGGCGAGGTCGCGCCCGCCGGTGACCTCACCGGTGGGCGGGTGCTCGGTACCGGGCCACCGGCATCGGCTCTACGTTCAACGGCAGTGCGCGGCCGGTCGGAAGTCGTCCGGGGCGCAGCGGGGCGCCAAGGTGTCAGTTCATGAGCAGGAGCCGCGTGTTCGGTACGAGCTTCCGGTTCACGCTGGTGCTCTGCACGAAGATCGTGAAGTCGTCGTTGTGGTCCGGCTTGATGCGAACTTCGCTGTCCGGCAGGCCGAGCAGGGCTCGGGCCTCGGGCCCCGCGTACACCCGGTCGGTCTTCTTCTCCAGCACGGCGATCTGCTTCCGCGCCTGGATCTTCTCCGACTTGCTCAGCTGGTAGAACGCGCCACCGGTTCGGTAGGTGTGCCCGCTTTCGACGACCCACTCCCGAATCGCCGCGTCACGAGCCACCGGGATCAGCTGGTACTCCGACGGCTTCACCGGGGTGAGGCCGGCCGCCTTGATGGTGTCCTTGTTGACTGCCTCCGCACCCGTGGAGAACACCGCACGCGATCCCCGGATGCCCTTGGTACGGCCCACCATGAACTTCTCGGTGGCCTGCTGGATGACCTGCCCGGCCTCCTCGAGACCCTGTGTGCTCGTGGCGTCCCAGATGGCTATGTTTTCCTTCGGGAAACCGCACTGCATGGCCTCGCGCCTGCCCATCTGGTCCGGCACAAGGACGGCCAGCGTCCAGTTGTCCTCCTGCGTCTCGATCATCCCGGCCACGGCGTTCACCAGTTCGCGGGGATCCCTGGCAGGGGCGTCCGGGCAGCGATGACTTGCGTTCTCCTGGCCGTCGGTGAGTACGAACGTCAGGAAGCTGTGGTCGCCGTACAGTTGAGCTGTCTGCGCCAGCTCCCGCTGGGACTTCAGTGCGGCCGCCAGCAGAGCCGTCATACCGCCGACCCGGTACAGCTGCTTCAGCGACGGCATCCGCAGCACGTCCTTGTCGTAGATGACGCACTCCACCTTGTCCGCGAAGACGTACACCGTGACGCGGGTCTCCTGGTCCAGTTCCCTTGACCGGCGGGCAAGATACGCGATCTGCTGGTCGGCGACTTCGACGACCTTGCTGCGCAGGTGCGACATGGACGAACTGGCATCCAGCACAAGAGCAACGTGGTTGATGTAGTTCTGGGCTCCGGACATGACAGCTCCCCCTCATTCCGACCGACTCGATGCTCCTACCGTCTCATCCACCACTGACAATCGATCTTGGCTCCCGGACCGGTTGAAGAGCCCACCCGGTGAGGCCCGGGCCATCACGAGCCTGCTCAACCTGCTGGACGAGAAGCCGACCGGGCCACCGCCATGGAATGGGGTGGCCCGGTTCGGAGTGTTGTCTCAGTTGGTGGTGTTCGTGAAGTTCTGGGTGGTGGTGTTGCCGGCTCCGGGGCTGTTGATGTTGTTGCTGGTGCTGATGTTGTTGAACATGGTGAAGATGCCGTTGAGGTTGATCGGCAGGATCGATCCCCCGCCGCCGTTTCCGCCGTTCCCGCCGTTGCAGGTGCCGCCGCTGACCGTCGTCGCGTCGCTCGCGGTGTCCGACTGGCTGCCGCCGCCCGAGACGGTTGCGGAGTTGGTGAAGCTGCACGCGGCGCTCGGCGTGACGTTGACCGTCAGCGTGATCGGCGGGTAGCTCGCCCCGGGCTCCAGCTCGTCACTGCGGGTGCAGGTGACGGTGCCCGAGGCCTGGCTGCACGACCACCCGTTCCCGGTGGCGTTGCTGTAGGTGACGCCAGCGGGCAGGGTGTCCGTCACGGTCACCGTCCCCTCGGTCGGTCCGGCGCCGGAGGCGTTGGAGACCGTGAGCGTGTAGGTGCCGGTGCCGCCCTGCGAGAAGCCGCCCGAGTGGGCCTTGGTGATGGACAGCTCGGCCGGGTCGGCCGGGGGACCTTGCGTGACCGGGCTGCAGACGGTGTCCTCGTCGGTGACGCCACCGCCGGCGGTCCCGACGAAGCCGGTGTTGCACACCTCGCTCGGCGCGCTCTCGGCCACCTCGGCGGTGACGGTGATCGGCGGGTAGTCGGCCCCCGCCTCCAGAGCGGGGCCCGTGTAGGTGCAACTGCCCCCGCAATCCCAGTTCGTTCCCTCCAAGTCGAGGATGAACAGCCCGGGGCCGGCCGGCGAGTCGCCGACGATCACTGATCCCGATGGGGTCGCGAACTCGGAGTTCGACGCAACGAGGGTGTACGTGACGATCTGTCCCTGGGAGAACGGGGTCGGCGTGTTGACGGTTTTCTCGATGACCAGTGGCGGCTCCTGGCGGACCGTGGAAGCCGCGTCGGCGGTCGCGGGCAGCGAGAAGGCGACACCCAGGGCCACTGCCAGGCTGCCCAAGGAGCGTGCCAGTCTGCGAAGAGACATTTGATCTTCCTGTCCGGTGATGGATGAGAGCAACCGGATGGCACCACAGCGATCTTCGAGCGGACGCGCGCAGCGCAATGCGACCCGCCGACTTCATTCGAACCGCGTAGAGCGTGTCGCTTTGGTGGGCTGGTCAGTTGATCGGACGTCTCTGCCTGTCGGGCGATCACTGATGCGCTGTGGGACCGGACGGAGCCGGGCCGCTTCGCCTGCGTTACCTACTGGCCGTTCGGGCCCGACTCCGCCTACGTTCGGCCGCATGGCTGACGACTGCTTCGCGCATCCACGGCTCGCCGCGATCTACGATCCGCTCGACCCCGACCGCAGTGATCTTGACGCGTACCTCCGGATCGCAGAAGAGGTCGGGGCATGCCGAGTGCTGGACATCGGCTGCGGCACAGGGGTGTTCGCACTTCTCCTGGCTGATCGTGGGATCGAGGTCGTCGGTGTCGATCCCGCACTGGCGTCCATCAACGTCGCCCGGGCCAAACCGGGCAGTGAGCGAGTGCGCTGGATCTGCGGTGATGCGACCGACCTCCCGCCGCTGCAGGCCGACCTCGCGACGATGACAGCGAACGTTGCCCAGGCCATCGTTGATCCGCACACGTGGCAAAAGACGCTACAGGGAGCCTACGAAGCACTGCGGCCCGGAGGTCACCTGGTCTTCGAGACCCGCGATCCGGCCAAACGAGCCTGGGAAGAGTGGACCCGCGAGAACTCCTACCGTGTCACGGAGATCCCGGGCGTCGGTTCCGTCGAGAGCTGGGTCCAGCTGATCGAGGTGGGGCGGCCTCTGGTGACGTTCCGCTGGACCTACGTTTTCGCGGCGGACGGACAGGTGCTGACGTCGGATTCGACGTTGCGTTTCCGAGAGCGGGAGGAAATCGAGAGGGACCTGGTCGCTCACGGCTACGTGGTGGAAGGCATGCGCGATGCCCCTGACCGACCAGGAAGAGAGTTCGTCTTCCTGGCACGACGTCCATGATGCTCAGCGGTCCACGCCACTCAGACTTCGAAGGCACCGGACCTGGGGGCGTTGAGCGTGTGCCGCCGAACCTTGGCGGGTGCGCATTCGTGAGGAGCACGCGGTAGCGCGTCCCTGGGTCTCGACCGGCTACACCCCGTGACCTGCCACGATGTCCTCATGCATGCCAAGGACTCGTGTGTATCGGTGCCGACTGTCAATGTCTGCCTGTGGCACTCCGACGCGGTTGGGCGGTTCGGCCGGCTGATGACCACCGACGTCCTGGTCCGCGCCGAAGCCCGCTGCGAACGCGGACACCTCGCCGAACGCCCCGAGGCGGTGGTGGCGTGAACATCCTCGAGGCCCAGGCCATCGGCACCGGGCGGCTGGACCTGCTGCCGCTGCACGTCGAGCACGCCGAGGAGATGGCCGCGGTGCTGTCCGATCCAGCCCTGCACACCTTCATCGGCGGCACTCCGGACACCCCGCAGACCCTGCGCTCGCGCTACCGGCGCATGACCGCGGGCTCTCCCGATCCGGACGTTTCCTGGCTGAACTGGGTGATCCGGCTCCGTGACGAGGCCTGCCTGACGGGCACCGTCCAGGCGACGGTCAGCCCTTCCGGCCATGGTCCCATCGCCGAGATCGCCTGGGTGGTGGGAACCCCGTGGCAGGGGCGGGGCATCGCCGGCGAAGCAGCCCGAGCACTCGTCGCCTGGCTCAGCCGGCAGCCGGTGCACACCGTCATCGCCCACATCCACCCCCGACATCGGGCATCCGCCGCCGTCGCCACCGCCGCCGGGCTCACGCGCACCGACGAATGGCACGAAGGCGAGATCCGATGGCGCCTGAGCATCCCGCGATGACTTCGCAGGCCGGATAGCCGGCTGATGCCTCGCGGCCACCGTCGAGGGGCAGGATCACACTGGTGATGAAGACGGCGCGGCGCGGGCAGGGTACGTCACCGCGGCCGCGACACCCGGCGGCGTGCCGGCACGCCGCATTCCCCAGGTCCTCAAGCGCCCTGGCATGGTGGGGAGTCAGGCACCGACCATGGCCAGGGGCAGCAAGGTGGTTCGTGACGATCAGGAGAGAAGCTTTCGAGCCGCACTGTCGCCGGAGCGGAGCGCCGAGATCGACGAGGTCGTCGGTCGCGTCACCCGCTGGGCGAGGGGTCGCGAAGACGTCGTCGGTCTGCTTCTCGTCGGATCATGCGCTCGCAACGCTGCGCGACCCGACTCCGACATCGACCTCGTCCTGCTCACGACGGACGAGCCCCGATATCTCCTCGACGATGCGTGGGCCATGGAGCTCGGGCTGGGAGAACCGATCCGAGCTCAGTCGTGGGGAGCGATCACGGAGCGACGCTGTTCCACGGCCTCCGGCCTGGAAGTCGAGATGGGCATCGGCTCTCCGGCCTGGGCAAGGACTGATCCCGTCGATCCTGGAACCCGTCGCGTGGTAACTGATGGCGCTCGTTTGCTGCACGACCCGGCAGGCATCCTCGCCGGCCTTCTCGCCGCCTGCTGGACGATGGGGTGATCGGCGCCGGCGTACACGTGGAAAGCTCCGCCAACCGTCGACCAGGGCGGAGTCCCGGCTCCGAGCTGGGCACCCGGGCACCATGTCGCCGCCTCCCGTAGCCGTGTCAGGCCGAGCTCGGAGGGTGAACAGCCTTGGCGGGACCGAGGGTTCGTGCTCCGCGAGGGGATGCGGCAGGCGGATCGGCACTGCCACGCGGCCGGCTCCAACCGGGGCAGCGGGCCGGCAGGAGAAGCGGTGGAAGACCCTCAACAGACGCGCAGGCCGGGTCCGCCACGGACGGACGCGGCCTGCGTGACCGAGGTCAGACGCGGTCGGCCGCGATCAGGACGTACTGGAAGGAACCGTCCCCGTACGCCTTGATGAACGCTTCCTCGATCCCGGTGACCAGGGAGGACGTGGCCCGCAGCTCCCAGTAGGGCAGCGTGTCGGGGGTGAGGTCGATGACGGCCTGCGGCACGAGCCGGTTGTCGGCCATGGCACGCAGGTATTCGCGGCGGGAGTGGATGTTGCACTCGAAGTGGGCGTTGATCTGGGAGACCCACTTCGACGGCTGGCCGTAGCGGGGGTTCCAGCAGCCGGTGATCGTCACGTACCGGCCGCCGACCTTGAGGAAGCGAGAATGTTCGGCGAGAAGGTCGTGCAGGTCGACGTACATGGACGACTCGTTGTTCCACGAGGCGGCGATGCTGCCGTTCTCGAACGGCGTGTCGAGCATGTTGCAGACGCGTGCGCGGACGCGGTCCTGGATGCGTAGCTCCCTCGCGCGCCCGTTGCCGAAGTCGGCCTGTGAGGTGGAGAGGGTGACACCCTCGACCTTGCAGCCGAAGCGCTGGTGGGCCATGACCATGGACCCGCCGCGCCCGCAGCCGGCGTCGACGAGTGTGTCGTCGACCCCGATGGGACCGAGGTGGTCCAGGAGGACCTCGGTCTGCGCGGACTCGAGGCGGTGCAGTTCGGCGATCAGCCTCTTCTCGTACTCGCTGTCCTCGGGGTCGCCGAGCGCGTCGTGGTCGACGGCGCCGATGCCGTAGTGGTGGTGGTAGAGCCCGTCCACGTCACCGAGGCGCAGGTTCACCGGCCTCGCCTCGCTGTTCCAGTAACGGGCGATGTCCCGCTGGTAGGGCGTCGCCGGGGCCGGGATCATCGCGGAGGCGGTGGGGTTCAGTTCGGTGGTCACAGAGATGTCCGTTCCTTACCAGAAGTCGGGCAGGCTGTATCGGTACGTGTTGGTGCGGTGCCAGTAGTGGTTGCCGTCGACCCACGCGGCCACGCCCTTGAGGAAGCGCAGCACGGCGGGCAGGGGGCAGGCGGCGGCCAGGTCGGCCGCGGCTGCCTCGAAGGCGTACATGAGCTCGTTGTGGACCTCGACCGCCTTCAGGTACGCGTCGCGCTCGGAAAGCTGCTCGCGCTCCGCGATCACCACCGGCAGGTTCAGATGCCGGCCGGGGCTGTCGAGCTCCTTGGTGTAGGAGTAGAGGTCGTTGACGATGGTGGTCGCATTCCCGGCGAGTGCGATGACCCGCTGCATCTCCGGCCGGGCATGCAGGTCCGCCGGCAGTTCGTAACCGCCCACGGTGTCGGTGATGGTGGGACAGGGGCGGAAGTTGTTGAACTGGCGCATGGCCAGGTACTCCCACACCTGTGGGACGTGATCGGTCTCGGCCCAGGCGGCCTCGGCCAGGTATCCCATGTGCAGCCGGGCCATGTCGTGCCGGTAGCGGTCGGCCTGGGAGGGCGTGGCGGCCCGTACGAAGTAGTCCATGGCGCTGCGGTACGCGCGCCGCGGGGCGTCCGTGCCGAGGGACTCCTCCCACGCCGGCTCGTACTCCGCGGTGGTGTGGAGGCGGTCGAGCGCGGTGTGCGCGAGGAGGAGGCGTCCGCCGAGACCGACGGGTGAGCCTCCGTGGTCCTCGCAGTAGCAGTCGTCGACGGCGTTCTCCGCGACCATCAGCCGGGTGGCGAGCATCAGATGGTCGACGAGGGGGGCGTCCGGGTGGCAGGCGACCATGTAGCGCCCGACGGAGAACCCGTCGAACTCGCCTTCCCAGTCCTCGGGGTAGAGCTGGACCTCGTCCTCGGCCCACCGCTTGATCCGACGGCTGACCTCCTCCACCCGTACGGGATCGGGCTCCGGTACGGGGTGGTGGTAGAGGCCCGGCACGGCCCGGCCTTCGGCCGGCGGCTCGGGTTCCGGGAGCGCCGGGTCCGGGCGGCGGGCCAGGGAGAGCGAAGCCGTACCCAGACCACTCGGCCCGCGCAGGGCCCGCTGCACGGCGGAGTCCGCGACAGGCACGGCCGCAACGGAGGAGTCGGCCGCCGGTTCCGACGGGGTGATCGGCGCAGGCTGCGCGGCCGGCCGGCCGGGGGCCACCGGCGCGGGCATGTCCGCAACCGTCGCCGCGGGTGGCTCCACAGGCTCGGCCTTCGGGACGGGTGCTCCGGAGCGGGTGAGGGCGTGCGCGAGAGCGGGGACGGAGCGGGCCACGGCGTCGTGCGGCCTCGACTGCTGCGGGAAGGGTCCAGGGTCGGGCATTCCGTGGCTCCTTGCTGCGGTGGGTGGGATCGTTCCGGACCTGGGGCAGGGGTCCGCCGGACAAGGCGGTTCCCGGCCGGCGCCGGGGCGTCAGCCGGTTCCCCGGTCGCCCCTGCGGGCGATCTGCACGTTCTCCATCACGCCCAGCGCATCGGGTACGAGCACCGCGGCGGAGTAGTACGTGGTGACGAGGTAGGAGATGATCGCCTGCTCGCTGATGCCCATGAACCGCACGGAGAGTCCCGGCTCGTACTCGTCCGGCAGGCCGGTCTGCCGCAGCCCGATGACACCCTGGTTCTCCTCGCCCAGACGCATGGCGATGATGGAGCTGGTCTGCTCCTTGCTGATCGGGATCTTGTTGCAGGGCAGGATCGGAACCCCGCGCCAGGCCGGCACGGACTGGCCACCGAGGTCGACATGGTCCGGATAGAGACCGCAGGCGTTGAAGCCGCGCCCGATCGCGGCGATC
This sequence comes from Streptomyces sp. OZ13, assembly GCF_052068155.1. Lineage (NCBI taxonomy): Bacteria > Bacillati > Actinomycetota > Actinomycetes > Kitasatosporales > Streptomycetaceae > Streptomyces > Streptomyces sp. OZ13. The sequence continues at coordinate 213,555 of NZ_JBQHCZ010000001.1, forward strand.
GTCCTCGGGTGGGCGAGGAACAGCTTGGTGCCGCGGCGGCGGCAGAGCAGCTCGTCCATGTCGTCCGGGGTCGGCGGGCCGGAGTGGGGCTGGATCCGCTGCTTGAAGTCGGCGTTGTGCAGCAGGCCGAACTCGCGGTTGTTGATGAGTTCGTGTTCCTGGCGCTCGCGCAGCGCCTCGATGGTGAGGCGGAGCTGTTCCTCCGTCTGGTTCATCGGGCCGTTGTAGAGGTCGGCGACCCGGGTGTGGACCCTCAGGACGGTCTGCGCGACGGAGAGTTCGTACTCGCGTGGCTTCGACTCGTAGTCGACGAACGCGCCCGGCAGTTCGGCCTCGCCCACATGGCCGGCCGACATGCGGATCTCGGCCTCACCGTGCTTGTTCTGCCGTTGCTGTCCGAGAGAGCTGAACTCCTCGATGTGGGACTGGAGGCTCGGCGCGGACGCCTGTACGGCGGCGAAGTCGGCGCGGGAGAGGGTGAGGAGAGTGCCGGACGTCTCGGCGGTGGCCGTGTAGTCGTAGCGGGCGTCGCTGTCCAGCAGGGCGTTCTCTCCGAAGTGGTCGCCGTCCGCGAGCACCGCGATGGCGAGCTCCCCGCCGTATTTGCCTTCGGAGGTCTGCCGGACACGGCCGTGGGCGATCATGTGGATCCGGTCGGCCTCGGCGCCGCGCTCGACGAGGACGTCCCCCGCCGCGAAGTCGCGTTGCGTACAACGCCCGGCGAGGGCGCTGAGGACTTCGGAGTCCGGGAAGCCTCGAAGCAGGGCGAGTTCGCCGAGTTCGTCGGGGATGACCCGGACCGTGGCGCCGTCCTGGACGAAGTCGATGCGCCCGTCGCCGACGGTGTAGCGCAACCGACGGTTGACCCGGTAGGCGCCGCCCTTCGTCTCGACCCAGGGGAGCATCCGCAGCAGCCAGCGGGAGGTGATCTCCTGCATCTGCGGGGCGGACTTGGTGGTGGTGGCGAGGTTGCGGGCGGCGGCGGTGCTCAGGGACTGCTGGGGCACCGCTGGTGCGGCCTGGGTCTGCGGGGTGCTGTCGACGGTCATCGAGGCGGGTTCTCCTTCGTGAGGGGTGGCGGTCGGCGCACACCGGTGCGCCGACCGCGAACAGGAGGAGTGGAGAGAGTCACTGGGATCCGTGCAGGTCCCGGAGGACCGTAACGACCGCTCGGGCCGCGTCGCCCGGAGAACCCAGACGCATTACCTCGAAGCAGTGATGATCATTTGAAAGCGGTTTATCTGTGCAATCAGCGACATTGCGCCACTTCGCCCGGAGCGCGGCGGGGTGCGCAGGGCCGATCACCGTTTCGTGACGCCCCGCGACCCGTCGGGTCGCACGGGATCCGGCCAACTTGCCGCCGGCGAGGCTCCCCGCCGGGATCCCCGGCGTCGCTCACCAGGTCGGCGGGAGGCTTCCTGCCCTGACCCGATGCGTAGTGACACGGCAGTGCAGGCCGGCGCCCCCCGGGGCCGCCGGCCTGCACCTGCTCCGGCACGTCCACGACTGCTGTCGGGCCGGCCGCGGGGTTACCGCGTCTGCCTGCGGGTCCGCTTCACTTCCCGGTCGACGGCCCAGGCGTCGGCGACCGGGCCGAGGTGGCCGAGCTTGTCGGGGTTGATGACGGACCGGATGGTCTGGATCTGTCCGTCGAGGACGTCGAGGGCCAGGGCGTGGAGGATCCTGCCGTCCCGGTCGCGGAAGACCGCGCCCGGCTGCCCGTTGACCTCGTGCGGTTCGAAGGTGATGTCGATCCGGGCCATGAGCGGGTGGACACCGGCGAGGAGCCTGGCCACGCTCTCTGCGCCGACGAGAACCTTGGCCAGCTGCGGGGCCTTGCCGCCGCCGTCGCCGACGAGTTGGACGTCGGCGGACAGCAGACGCTGCAGCCCGTCGACGTCGCCCTGCGACAGTGCTTCGAAGAACCGCTCCGCCAGAGCCTGCCGCTCCTGCCGGCCGGCCTCGAACCGAGGCCGGCCGGCCTCCATGTGCCGCCGGGCCCGTACGAGCAGCTGCCGGCAGGCAGCCTCCGAGCGTCCCACCGCCGAGGCGACCTCGTCGAAGCCGAAGGCGAACACCTCGCGCAGTACGAACACCGAACGTTCCAGCGGGCTGAGCCGCTCAAGGAGCAGCAGCGCCGCCATCGACACGGAGTCGGCCAGCTCCGCGGCCCGGGCCGGATCCTGGTACGGATCGTGGAGCAGGGGCTCGGGCAGCCACGGTCCGACGTACTTCTCCCGTCGTACGCGGGCGGAGCGGAGTACGTCGATCGCGATCCGGGTCACGGTGGCCGAAAGGAACGACTTGACCGACACCGGCCGGGTTGTCGAGGCGTCGAAGCGCAGCCAGGTCTCCTGCACCGCGTCCTCGGCCTCGGCGACGCTGCCCAGGATCCGGTAGGCGATCGAGAACAGCAGCGGCCTGAGCTCCTCGAACTCCTCGACCTTGGTCACGTGTTGTCCCTTTCGTGCTTTCCCGCCCCGAGCCGGAGTCGCCGACGCGGGGAACGTGTCGTGATCATCGGGTCGGTCGCGGAACCGGGGCAACCCCCGCTCCGCGCCTTGTGGCCGCCCCTGTCCCTGGAACGGGCGCGCTCAGTGGAACTGGCCGACCCGGTAGTCGCCGGCGGGCTGCTGGGTGATGATGTTCAGCCGGTTCACCGTGTTCATGAACGAGACGAGGAGAACAAGGGCGGTGAGCTGTTCCTCGTCGTAGTGTTCGGCGACCCGCCCCCACACCTCGTCGCTGACCCCGCCGGCCCCGTCCGCGACCCGCGTCGCTTGCTCGGCCAGCTCCAGCGCCGCTCGCTCGGCTCCGGTGAAGACCGTCGCCTCGCGCCAGGCCGCGACCAGGGCGAGCCGCACCGCCGACTCGCCGGCGGCCGCGGCCTCCTTGGTGTGCATGTCGAGGCAGACCGCGCAGCCGTTGATCTGGCTCACCCGCAGGGCCACCAGTTCCTGGAGGGCGGCGGGCAGCGGCGATTCCTTGAGCGCCTTGCCCGCCGCCATGAAGTGCTTGAGGGCCTTGCCGGCGGCCGGGGCGGCGAAGTAGTTCAGTCGCGCGTCCATCGTGTGCTCCTCCGTGCTCGTCAGTGGCTTCGTCCCCCGAGACGAGGCAGTGCCCGTCCCTGTGACACGACGGGATGTGACCCGCGTCTCTCCACCGGCCGCACTCGGGGATGTCACAGGGCGTGCTGCTGCCTCGTCTCGGGTGCGGAAGGACCTCGATCAGGGAGTCGATGATGAACGTCGCGCTGTGGATCACCGCCGGTCTGCTGGCCGCTGTCTGCCTGGCCGGCAGCGCCAAAATGTTTGTGGCACAGGAGAAGCTGGCCGCCCTGGGCGGCGCAGCCACTCAATGGGCCCACGATGTCAGCCCCACCGCCCTCAAGGCCATCGGCGCCGTCGAGCTCCTCGCCGCGATCGGGCTGATCCTGCCCGCGGTGCTCGACATCGCGCCGGTCCTGGTGCCGCTGGCCGCCACCGGGCTCGTCCTGCTCTTCATCGGCGCGCTCACCGTGCGGCTCCGCCGGGGCGAGAGAGCGACGATCGCGGGCGATCTGGTCTACCTCGTGCTGGCAGCCTTCGTCGCCTGGGGCCGCTTCGGCCCCGAGTCCTTCACCGGCTGATCGTGAAGCGGTCCACGACCCGGGCGGGCGAACCGGCAGGAGCGACGCATGAAGCACCGCGTCGTCGTCGGCGTCCCGGCCGTGCCGGGGCCTACCCGGCCGGGAACCCGGCCCGCCGGCTGTACCCGGCGGTCACCGGGGATCACCGTGTTCCACGCCGAGCCGGACTTCACGGGCGAACGCGGCTGCACCGGTCGGCCCGGCAGGGGCGACCGGTGAAGCGCACCGCGCCGCTGCTCGGGGCGGGGTCAGCCGGCGTACCGGGCCTCGAAGACACGGAAGGACTGTTCCTGCTGCCATTCCAGACGGGCCTTCGGGTTGGCTGCCAGCAGGCGGGCGCAGCGGGCCGAATACGCGGCGCGGCACTCCTCGACCGGTCGGAAACCCTTTCGCGCAGGGTCGGGACGCCACAGGCTGCGGCCCGGCAGGAAGGCGTATTCCAGGGAGGCCCGGGCCAGGTCCTTCAGCTCGGGGTAGCCGAGTCCGTAGGTGCGGGCCGCGCGGCTGTACTCCTGGCCGATGTCACCGCGCGAGACCCCGGGGTCGTCGGTGGACAGCACCACCGGGACGCCGTACTTCCGGTAGACCGGGAACGGGTGCTCGTCCCCCTCGACCTGGAGGATCTGCGCGTTGCTGGTGAGCGGCACCTCGACGGCGATCCGGCGGCGTGCCATGTCGCGGGCCAGACGTCGCCAGTCGTCCTCGTGGACGAGGTCGACGCCGTGGCCGATGCGTTCGGCCTGTCCGGTGCGTACGGCGTCGTCGATGTGGAAGGTGAGATCCTCCGGCTTCACCAGGCCGGGGACGAGCTCGCCGGCGTGGAGGGTGATGTGGGCGCGCGGGTAGACACCGTGCAGGTAGTTCAGCATCCGCATGTGCAGGCGGTAGTCCCGCAGGGAGATCTCGCCGTCCTCCGGCTGGACCAGGTTCACCGCGACGAAGCGCTCGTCCCGCTCGGCGAGGCGCAGCCCGAGCGCGATCTGGGTGAAGACCCGTTCCGGGGCGCTGTTGCGTGAGACCTGGGAGATCCAGCGGACGGTGACGCGGCAGGCGGGGCCCGGCCGTGCACTCCCGCAGCGCGCGGTCTCGCGGAACTCCGCGTCCGCCGTGTCCGCCTCCCGCTCGGCGTCGGTGATCAGCTGATCCAGCCGGCCACCGGCGAGCAGCTTGCGGTGCATGGCGGCCAGGTCCGCGTCCCAGCCGACTTCGGCCGCCAGCTTCCTGGCCCCCGCGGACGCGGGGCTGACCATCGTCTCCAGGTACGACTGATTCTGCGCCGCCGCGGTGCCCGCCACGTCGGCCAGCATCTTGCCGCGATGCGACGTCGCGGCGCCGAACTTCCCGAACGTCGCGAAGAAGTGGTCGTGTCCCGACTCGCCCTGCGGGAAGTCCTGCATCGACCAGGCTCTGACGATCTCCTGCCGGAAGCCGGTGTCCGTCAGGGCGTCGGCGGCCGGCCGTGTGCCTGCGGCGCACGGAGGCGCGACGGCCGTCATCGTGGCGTCGATGCACAGTCCGTCTTCGGCGGCGAGCTGGATGAGGTACTCGGTCCGTACCGCACCGGAGAGGTGATTGTGCAGGTCCCCTCCCTTGGGCAGATCCCGGAAGAAGCGTTCGGCCGCGTCCGGGTGTGCGTCCAGCCAGGCGGCGGTGCGGCTCTCGGCGCCGGTCGTCGGCCGGGGAGTGGGCGGCACGCCCGAGGCGGCGCCGGCCGGCGTGGCGGGCAGCGAGGTGGCGAGGGCGGTCGCGGCGAGCCCTGCGGCCGTCAACAACCAGCGGGTGCGCGATGAGCTGTGTACGGATTTCACGATCACGTCACGCATGATCACGAGAAGCGGCTCTCGACACCTCGCACAGCGTGGACTGTGCCCCGTAAACCATCCGTCCGAGCGACATGGCCCGGCTCAGACGCGGGTGAGAACTCTGCGCTCAAGGGCAGTACCAGCGGCAGAAGGACGAAGTTCCCCCAGCGGTCAGTCTTTTCCTTCGTCCGTGGCCCGGGCCAGCAGGTCGCGCAGCAGCTGCTCGTCGCCCGGTGCGAGCGCCGTCACGAAACTGGCGAGGACTGCCTCCCTGTCGGCTTCCGCGTCCAGCAGCTTCCGCATGCGCAGGGCGGCGAGACCCGCCTCGTCGGCGGTCGACGTCCACTCGAAGGACCGGCCCGCCCGCTCGCGTGAGACCGCGCCCTTCGCATGCAGCCGGGTCAGGATGGTGATGACGGTCGTGTAGGCGAGATCGCCCCCGAGCCGCTCCCGCACCCAGGCGGTGTTCACCGGCCCCGGCGCCTCGCGCAGCGCCGCCAGCACCTGGGCCTCCAACTTGCCCTGGCCCCGCCGGCGGGGCGGCTGTCGAGGAGTGCCGCTCCGGTTCTGGCCCGTCATGCCGTCTCCCTCCCGTCCGTCCGGCCCGCGCAGCTGACGCTGGAGCGGGCATCGTACTGAGCGAGGGACATCCGCCGTCGGCCGCCGTTCCCCTGCGGCCACAGGCTCGGCATCAGGTTCGGTTCCTCGGGCACACGTTCATGCTCCCAGGTGCGAATCCGCCCTTCTGCGAGAGGCCGACATGGCGCCGCCCGAACCAGCCGCCCGAGCACCCGTCCATGTACCTGGCAGGGACGACGAGTCGTACCTCAAGAACCGGGGAGCCGACCGCTGATGAACGATCCGCACCCGGACAACCGCCCACGACCGGAACCGGACAACCGCCCACGACGGGGCGTGAGCAAAGCGCGACCGGTCACTCCAGCGCCCTCGGCTGCGGCTGCGGCTGCGGATCGGCGGAAGTTCGCTGCTCGCCCCGTTCGGTTCCGTCGCGGAGGGCCGCCGGCCCCCTCGGCGTCAGTCGCCCGGCCGCCAGTCCGGTCGCCGCCCGCTCATGCCGACGGCCCGGTCCAGCAGCGGCGCGTCGTCCGGCACAGTGACCGGCGGGCCGAAGATCCCGTCGCGCAGGGAGTCGTCGCCCGACGGCTTCACCATCTCGTAGGAGACTGCCGCACTCGCCTCACCGGGGTCGTACCCCTGACCCGTCGCCCGCGCGAGGTCCCAGCCGTGGAGCACCAGCTCGTTCAGGGCGACGCGCCCGGCGACCTCCCCCGGCAGGTCCACCCCGCCGGCCTGGGTCATGCCCTCCCACGCCGACGGCTGCCGCCAGGCCTCCGCCAGCTCGTCCAGCCGCTGGGGCAGCACGGTGCGCCACTTCTCGTCGAGTACCGGGAGCGAGCTGCCGGGATCGGTGCCCGTCGTCGGGCCGAAGTCCTTGCGCGCCGCGTCGCGGAACGCGAGCGACAGGCCGTCGAGGTGGGCCAGCAGCTCGCGCACCGAGTAGTCGGGGCAGGGCGTCGGAGCGCCCAGCTCTTCGTCACCGATCGCGTCGAGCAATCGGGCCACGGCGCGGGCGGCGGGGGTGAGGTCGGGCATGGGTGTCGCGTCTGAGGTGTTCATACAGGGGTGACTGTCCGCGCGGCCGGAACTCATCGCCCGGCCGCGGAGCCCGCGCCTGCGGAGGTGATCGCTCGCCCGATCGGGCTAACACCCGGCCCGGAAGGATCTCCGGCGCCGCCCGCCCTCATACGCTCCACAAGTGACTCGTACGAACGCCTTGAACACCGGCCGCGACGACTTCCTCACCTGGGTGTCCCGGGAAAGAGGCGCGGCGCTGCCCGTGCGCACCACCGACGCGGTGCTGACGATGCTCGCGCTGCGCGGCGCGGAACGCAGGGCGGGCGTGCCCGAGCCCACGCCGCAGCTGGTCCGGCAGGTCCTGCACGAGGATCTGCCGCAGCTGCTCTACGCGGGCGACGAGGAACTGGACGCCGTGCCGGTCGTCCTCACCGCCCTGGCCGACCGCGTACGGGCCGCGGGCCGCCTCAACGCCAAACGCCACGCGAAGCTGGTCGCCGCCGTCGAGGAGGCCGTCCCCGAGTTCCGCCGCGCCATGGCCGACCCGCTGAACCTGACCTGGCCCCGCTGGTACGCGTCGCTCCTGACCGCCGACGGCGTGGACCGCGACGACGCCGACGCCGTACGGGCCTGGCTCGACGCGCACGAGAGCACGCCACACGCGGACCGGCCCGCCCTCCCCGAGCCGCTGCACCGCTCGGACCTCGCCGACCGGACCTTCTCCGTACGCGCCCGGCTCACCGAGGCGCTGCTCGAGGCCTTCGCCCGCGACACCCGCGCGGCGTCACCGGCCGGCCCGCTGCTGCCCGCGCCTCCACTCGATGCCGAACGTCCCGACGACGCGCTCACCGGCGAACTGGACCACATCGCGGCCGAGTTGACCGACCGGTGGACCGCGGCCGGGCTGGAAGGGGCACTGACCGGGCCGCACGCCTCCCTCGCGCCCGGCCCGGAGGCCGTGCCGCACGCGTCCCTCGCCGACCACATGCTCGACGAACACCTCGACTACTACGGCGACTCCGCCGTCCCGCTGCCACCCCCGGCCGCCGTCCCCGCACCGGACGAGATCCAGGGCCTGCTGCACGCCGCGGCCCTGCCCGCCGCCCTGGCCTCGGGAGACTTCGACGAGGAACTGCGCGAGGTCTCGGAGCGCTGCGGGCTCCCCGGTCCCGCCTCCGACGTATGGACCGGCGGCACTCCTCAGGAACTGCTCGAACTCGCCGCCGACATCCTGGCCGCGCAGGCCGAACGACTGCCGCCGGTCACGGGCCCCGACGACGCGTACTCGTTCGACGCCGCACACATCCTCTACTCGCTCTACGAACGCGGCAGCACCCCCGACTCGGTGGCCCGCAAGATCTGCGACGCCAAGGACGACGGTGTGGCACCCGAACTGGAGGACGCGCCCGCCCCCGTCCCGGGCAGCGCCCCGGCCGCGTACGAGACGCCGTCGCCCGAGGAACTCTCCGCGCTGCTCGGGATGCCCGGCCGCACCGAGGAGGACCGGGCCGAGATCGACGCCCCCGCGAAGGGACTGGCGGCCGTGGTCGACCAACTGGCCCTGACCGGCTGCGTCTTCCGCACGGGCGACACCTACGGGCTCACCCCCCTCGGCGCGGCCGCCATGCGCCACGTGATCACGGTCGGCCATGTGGCCGCCCCCGATCAGGAGACCGTCGCCGGCTGGGACGCGGCACAGACCGTCGCGGCGGTCCGGCACTGGCCCACCCAACTCGCCGCCTCCGCCCTCGCCGCTTTCGCGGACCGGCACGGGGGCACGGACCAGCCCTGGGGCGAACTCCTCGACGCGGTCGCCGCGGCCAGGTCCGAGGACGCCAACGCCGCGCGCACGGCCGAGTACTTCGCGCAGCTCGACCGCGCGGGCGTCCCCACCACCGCCCTGCGCGCCGCGCTCGGCGACCCGGTGACCGGCGCCGCCGCCCGACGGCTGCTGCTGGCCCGTGGCGAGAGCGTCCCGGAGGAAGCGGTCCCGCTCGACGCACGCGCCACAGTGCTCGTCGAGGAGCTGGACCAGCGCTGGATCGACGACATGCTCGTCCACGTGAAGCGCCGTGACGACTCCGGCGACAGCGGTATCCCGGGACCGGCCGACATCCCGCCCACGACCCTGCTCCCCGCCTTCGACGCGGCGGCCGCCGCCTGGCCGGGCGGCGCCACCGCCCTGGTGGAGGCCCTGGCCGCCGTCGATCCCGCCACCTCGCTGCGCGTCCTCGACAGCCTGCACACCCACCACCCGGAACGTGCGGTGGCGGCCGCGGCGGGCCGTGCGCGGAAGTCCGCGCAGCGCGCGCTGTCCGGCCGGCGCTGACTCCCGGCCGGCTGCGGACGCCCCGGACGCGGTGGATAGGTTGGCCGGAGGCCCACCGTCCGAGGAGATGCCCGTGTCCACCCGCCCCCGCCTGCTGTTCGTGACCGACCTCGCCTATCCGGCAAGGGGACGGCGCTACTGCGACGAGGACATCTTTCTCACGTCCCGCCTGCGCGAGGACTTCCGTCCGGCGCTGTGCCATCCGCTGGACGCGGCGGAGTTGATGGACGCCTTCGACGCGGTCGTCGTCCGCAACAGCGGCCCCGTGCTCCACTACCAGAAGGAGTACGAGGCGTTCCGCGAGCGGGCCACTGCGACGGGCATCCGCGTGTACAACCCGCTCGACGGCCGGGGCGACATGGCGGGCAAGCAGTATCTGCTGGACCTCACGGTGGCCGGTCACCCCGTGATCCCCACCGTCGACCGGCCGCAGCACCTCGCGCGGCTACCGGAGGCCGACGAGTACGCGGTGAAGCCGAAGGCTGGGGCCGACTCCATAGGCCTCGACTTCGTCCCGCGCCAGGACCTCGCCAAACTCGCCGCACGCGGTGACCTGCTCGTCCAGCCCCGGGTGGACTTCCGGTACGAGGTGTCCTTCTACTTCGTCGACGACGCCTTCCAGTACGCGCTGTACGCCCCCGATCCCGGGCAGCGGTGGGTCCTCGAGCCGTACGCGCCCACCGAGGCGGATCTGCGCTTCGCGAAGCGGTTCGTCGACTGGAACACCCTCGACCACGGCATACAGCGCGTCGACGCCTGCCGCACGAGGACGGGCGAACTGCTCCTGGTCGAGCTGGAGGACCTCAACCCGTACCTGTCCCTCGATCTCCTGCCCGAGGCTGAGCGGGACGCGTTCGTCACCGCGATGAAGGAGTCCCTGCACCGCTTCCTGGACCGGCCGGCGCCGCCGCCACGCTGACGCCGGCCATCCGCCGTCGAGGGCGCTGTGGGCTCCCGGCCGCCCGGCGGCACGCACGCAGCCGGAGGGTCAGCCGGACACCAGCGCCGCGGCCTCGCGCCGTGCACGCCGCAGCCAGTCCGCACGCTGCCGCTCCGTCGAGTCGGTGACCGTACGGAAGACCACCCGCCGTACGTCGTCGACACCGACGTACGGCAGCACGCACGCGGCCCAGACGCGCTGCAACGGGTCCCCGAACTCGCCCTCCTCCCGGTCGGCCGGGGTGTCCGAGGTGTTCAGCACGAGCGCCCTGCCCGCGCTCAGCAGGCCGACGGGCTCGCCGTCGGCGCTGCCGAGCTTGTACGCGACACCGGGCACCAGCACGCGCTGCACCCAGCCGGTGAGGACGGCCGGCGGCATGCCCCACCAGTTGGGATGGACGAAGACCAGCGCGTCGAGCGAGGCCACTTCCGCTCGGTGCAGGGCCACTTGGGGATCGGGTGCCTCGTCCGACGCCCGGACCGTCTCCGTCTCGCCGGCGCTCAGCACCGGCGGGAAGCCCTCGGCACACAGGTCGTGGGCGAGCACTTCGGCCCCGTGGGCCCGCAGTTCGGCGACGACCGCGTCGAAGAGGGCGTGGTTGAAGCTGCCCGGTCGCGGATGTGCGAGATAGACCCCGATACGCATGTGCGTGATCCCCCCGGATCGAAGCGGGCCGGTGCCTGCCACTCGGCCGTGTTCCTGCCTTGGAATCGGATCCTAGGCCTCGTCCTGCGTTCACCGCTGGGCGGACGGTCATAGAGGAGCGGACAGAATGCGGTTGTCGCCCCAAGATGGACGCGTCACTTGAACCGGGGGTAGCGAACGCGGTGTTGCCTCAGAGGCTGAGCCGGGGCCACGGCCACATCATGCGCCCGTCCTACGAAGCATGGTGAGCACTCGGTTCAGGTCCTCGGGCCTGACGAGCACGTCCCGGGCCTTCGAGCCCTCTCTCGGTCCGACGATGTTCCGTGACTCCATCAGGTCCATGAGCCGACTGGCCTTCGCGGAGTCGACCCGGAACTTGCGCTGGAGCATCGAGGTCGAGCCGAACTGGGTCGAGACGACCAGTTCGGCGGCTCGACACAGCAGGTCGAGGTCGTCACCGATGACTTGATCGATGTCCTCGTTCTGCCTGGTGTCGGGGGTGACGTCGTCGCGGAAGACGGGTGCCATCTGGTGCTTGCAGTGCCGGACGATGCCGGCGACCTCCTGTGCGGTGACGAAGGCTCCTTGGAAGCGGATGGGCTTGTTGGTGCCCATCGGCAACAAGAGCCCGTCGCCCTTGCCGATCAGCTTCTCGGCACCGGGCTGATCAAGGATGGCGCGGCTGTCGGCGAGCGAGGAGGCGGCGAAAGCGAGCCTGGAGGGCACGTTGGCCCTGATCAGATGGGTGACGACGTCTGTCGAGGGCCGCCGAGTAGCGAGGACGAGGTGGATGCCGGCCGCTCGGGCGAGCTGAGCGAGCCGCACGATGGCGTCCTCGACGTCGCGCGGCGCGACCGTCATCAGGTCGGCCAGCTCATCGACGACGACCAGCAGGTAGGGGTGCGGCTGGAGCTCGCGTTCGCTGCCCTCATGGGCACGCAGCTTTCCGCTGCGCACGGCCTCGTTGAAGTCGTCGATGTGCCGGTAGCCGTACGCCGCGAGGTCGTCGTAGCGCAGGTCCATCTCGCGTACGACCCACTGGAGCGCCTCTGCGGCCCGCTCGGGGTCGGTGATGACCGGCGTGATGAGGTGCGGAATGCCTTCGTAGGCGGTCAGTTCGACGCGCTCGGTGTCGACGAGGACCATACGGACGTCCTCGGGGGTGGCCCGCATCATGATCGAGGTGATCAGGCAGTTGATGCAGGACGACTTGCCGGACCCGGTGGCGCCGGCGACGAGGATGTGCGGCATTTTGGCCAGGTTGGCCATCACGCAGGCACCCTCGACATCCTTGCCGAGCGCCACCAGCATCGGATGGTCGTCGCGCGTCGCGTCCACCGAGCGCAGCCAGTCACCGAGGTGGACCTTCTCACGGTCGGTGTTCGGGATCTCGATGCCGACCGCGGACGTGCCGGGGATCGGGATGATCCGCACATCCGGGCTGGCCACGGCATACGCGATGTTCTTGGTCAGCGCGGTGATCCGCTCGACCTTCACGGCCCGGCCGAGCTCGAGCTCGTAGCGGGTGACCGTCGGTCCTCGGGTGAAGCCGGTGACAGCAGTGTCGACTTCGAACTCGGCGAAGACGTTGGTCAGAGAGGCGACGATCGCGTCGTTGGCCGCGGTGCGTGACTTTGCCGGAGCACCACGCTCCAGCAGATCCATCGGCGGCAGGGTGTACAAGATCTCCCGGGCCGACGGCAGGTGTTCTGCGCCGGGCAGCGTCGTCGGCTGCACGTCCGACAGAATCTTCGTGGGCGGCGGGGGAGGCACGGGCAGGGTGATCGACTGGTGCGGCAGGTCGTTCAGGTTCACGGCATCCCTCGGCCGGTGGGCCGGCGACTGCTGTTGCGGGGGTGCTGGAGGTGACGGGGGATACGGGGGGACACTCATCGTCGGAGCTGATCTGCGGAAGCGTCGCGTAAGTCTCCTGACCGCCGTTCCCTCGAACAGCCCCTGATGGGCGGTACCCATGCTACGGAGGCGCTCCCGGACCTCCACTGCGCTCTGCGGCCGATGCGATGTGCGCTTCTCCAGCAGCGCGAGAATCAGCTCATCCCAACCGCTCGGCAGACCCGGGCGACGGCGACTCGGAGGGGTGGGAGCCTCGGCCACGTGCTTGACGAGCAGGGCAACCCCGCTGGCCGCGGTGAACGGGGGCTGACCGGTAACGAGGGTGTAGAGAACACAACCGAGTGAGTACAGGTCGCTCCGGTGGTCCACCGGGACCGCCTGTGCCTGTTCCGGAGACATGTACGCGGGAGTCCCCAACAGCGTCCCTGTCGCTGTCAGGTTCGTGTCGGGAGACGCGTTGTCCAGGTACGCGGCGATGCCGAAGTCGAGGATCTTGGCGACGCCGCGGGGCGTGACCATGATGTTGGCGGGCTTGATGTCGCGATGGAGTACCCCTGCGGCGTGCGCCGTTGCGAGACCGTCGCACACCTGGCTGCCCCAACCGGCCACATCGGCAAGGGGTGGCGGCCCCTCCTGGACGATGCGGTCGAGGGGCTGCCCACCGAGCAGCTCCATGACGATGAAAAGCAGAGAACGGCCCTCTACCGCAGCCGCACCGATGTCGTGCACGGTCACGACGTGCTGGCTGTCGAGGCGCGCGACGACTCGGGCCTCGCGATCGAACCGTGCCATGGCGCGGGGGTCCGGCCCACTCTCTCCAGCTGTCAGCGTCTTGACCGCGACCTCGCGGCCCAGTCGCTCGTCGTAGGCACGCCAGACCTGGCCCATGCCGCCCGTGCCAATGAGATCGATCAGCTGATAGCGGCCATCAATCCGTGTCGCCCGCATTGTCCCCTCCCCGACATCAGCAGCGAAGTGACCATGGACGCGGCGCGCACGCTCACGCTTCTGGTGATGCCCTCGCGGCGCCCGGTCGCCTCGGCGATCCTACGGCCCCGGCCGTGGTGGAACAGAGGGAGAAGCGTCGTCAAGTCGCGCTACGCCCGCGAGTGCCGCGACGTCCGATGCCGTCGCGGCGATGCGGTTCGGGGTACAGATGCGAACGTAGGCGGAGGCCATGCCTGCCTTCCGGGACCGGGCCAACGTGGTCACGGCTGCGCGTAGCTCTTTGCACCATTGGCTGCGGTTCACGGGCGGTATGCGCCACCGTCCGGTCACGGCTCCAGCGGCCGGTACTCGAAGTCCCCCCACAGCGGCCGGGTATCGGGCAGCGGGGTGCGGGCCTCGCCGTCGTCCGGCGCCCAGATCCGGGCCGGGCCGGACCCTGACGAATCGAGCGGCTGCCACCCGGGATCGCCGGTCGACGCGAACGCCGCCCACGCCGAGAGCATGCGCCGCGACAGGCGGTCGTCCGCCGGGGAGGGCGGGCCCCCGATGAGGAACTCCACCGCCGCCAGGCCGTGGTTGCCGAACACCAAGGGCACATCGGCGCAGTGCCAGGCGAGCACCTCGCCCTGCGGGCCGCTGCGCCGCCGGTCGAAGCGGGACACGAACGCCCGGCCGCCCGCCCGTGCGTGCGCCTCGCCCAGCCTGCTGCTGTACTCGGCGAACAGCAGGTCGCCGAAGACCGAGAGGTACACGTCGAGCACCGGCGCGTCGTCCGGCAGGAGGGCCCGGTAGCGTTCGGGCAGGTCGTCCGGCAGTCCGAAATCGGCCGCGAACCGTTTCAGCCCGTCCCAGGTCGTGACCTTCGCGCTGCTGCTGACCGCGTCCATCAGCCAGTACTCCTGCGTGGTGTGGCATACGAGCAGGTCCACGTCCCTCCCGGCCCCCGCGGACACGGCGGCGAGCGGGTCCGCCGGCAGCACGTCACCGTCGGCGACCGGAGCGTAGAGCACCGGGTCGTAGTGGAGGTGCCCCGACGCGGGGTCGCGGCGGTAGGCGTCCGCGACCGCGTCGGAGGCGGCGACCAGGGTCTCCGGCGGTGTCGCGGCCAGGGCCGCGGCCGTCGCCGGGACGCCCGCCGCTGCCGCGACCCGCGCGGTGATCTCCCGCGCGAGCCTGGCCGACCAGCACGGGCCGACCGCGCTGTGCGCGATCGCACGGCGGAACAGCCCCCGGGCCCGGTCCATCACCATCAGAGCGGCCACAGAGGTCGCGCCGGCGGACTGGCCGGCCGCCGTGACGTTGTCCGGGGCGCCACCGAACGCGGCGATGTTCTCGCGCACCCACCGCAGCGCCGCGACCTGGTCGAGCAGCCCGCGGTTGTCCGGATGACGCGTGCCGTCCCCGTCCGCCGGCACGTGTCCGAAGCCCTCGAACCCCAGACGGTAGTTGACCGTCACCACGACCAGCCCGCCGTCGCGTGCCAGGGCCGTCCCGTCGAAGTCGGGCTGCGCCGACGACCCGAAGGTGTACGCCCCGCCGTGGATCCACACCAGCACCGGCAGCGAGGCCGCACCCACCGGCGCCCACACGTTGAGCGTCAGGACGTCCTGGTCACCGGGCGACCACGACGGGGATCCCGGCAGCTCGGCCGACTGCGGGGCCACGGGCCCGAAACGCGTGCAGTCCCGCACCTCCGTCCAGGGCTCGGCGGGCAGCGGCTCCCGGAACCGCGCCGCCCCGAAAGGAGGAGCGGCGTACGGGATCCCGAGCACGGCCACCACATCGTCCGCGACCCGGCGCCCGCGCACAGGCCCGTCGTTCGTCCGGAACACCACCACGGAAACGCAACCCCCATCTCGCCGTCGAGCCGCCCGCGGTCCCGGGCCGGCTCCCGCAGGCCAGCATCCCAGCGCACCGGCCGCGGGCACCAACACCAAGATCACAGCGATTGACGCGGCTGCGATGTCGATCCCGTCAGACCCGGGCACCGGCCGGGAACAAGACCGCCCCGCCCGGTAGTTCCGACGATCATGACGACGAAGAACGAAGTCCTGCGCTACACCGCATTCTCCGGCGATCCCGAGGGCGGCAATCCCGCCGGGGTCGTCCTGGACGCCGCGGGACTGGACGACGCCGGGATGCTCGCCATCGCCGCGGAGGTCGGGTACAGCGAGTCCGCGTTCGTGACCGCGCCGCCCGAAGGGCTCGAGGGCGAGCCGGGCAGGGTGTTCACCATCCGCTACTTCAGCCCCAAGGCCGAGGTGCCGTTCTGCGGGCATGCCACCGTCGCCACCGCCGTCGCACTCGGCGAGCGGATCGGGCCCGGCGACCTCGTGTTCGCGACCCGCGCCGGGACGGTCCCCGTGACCGTGACCGAGGAGGACGGCGCACTGCGGGCGACGCTGACCACGGTCGAGCCGCACAGCGAGGAGATCGCGGACGCGGACGTCGCGGAGGCGCTGGCCGCGCTGGACTGGCCGGCCGCCGACCTGGATCCCGCGCTGCCGCCGCGTATCGCCTTCGCGGGCGCCCGGCACCTGGTGCTCGGCGCCGCGACCCGGGCACGGCTGGCGGACCTTGCGTACGACTTCGACCGCCTGGAGGCGCTGATGCGCCGTCTCGACCTGACCACGGTCCAGCTGGTGTGGCGGGAGTCGGAGACCGTCTTCCACGTACGCGACCCGTTCCCGGTCGGCGGCGTCGTCGAGGACCCGGCGACGGGGGCGGCGGCAGGCGCGTTCGGCGCGTACGCCCGCGAGCTGGGCCTCGTCCCCGAGGCGTCGGTGCTCACCCTCCACCAAGGCGCGGACATGGGCCGCCCCGGTCTGCTGACCGTGGAACTGCGCGCGGGCGACAAGCGGGTACGGGTGGCGGGGGCCGGCACACGGATCGCCTGACGCGGCCACGGATGCGGCGCGGCGTGCGGGGGCGCTGCCCGGCGGATCGCGCCTGGCACGGACCGGTCCCGCCCCGCGCGGTGGGCGCTGCCCGACCGGTCTCTGCCCGGCGAATCGCGCATGGCACAGCCCGGTCCCGCCTAGCGGTGGGCGCTGCCCGCCCGGCCGGCCCCCTCGCGGAGGCGCCGGACCGTGCGGCGTGATCGCCGCGCCGTGCGGCGCCCCCGTCGCGCAGGTCACCCCGCGGTCGGGGTCCAGTCGCCGAGCCAGTCCGCGGGCTCCTGCCCGGCCGCCTGGGCGTCGGTCAGGTGGGGGCGGTTCGTGCCGGCCGGTCCGGACCCGGGGCCGGTGTTCCGGTATTCGGCGAAACGGTCGTCCTTCCAGGAGAAGCCGCCCATGTCCGTCCACGGCGCGGTCCGCACCGCGCTGCTGAGACTGGAGTCGCGGACCGTGGTCTGCGGGTCGAGCGTGGCGTCCCCGCCGGCGTGCCACGGGCGGCCGAGGTGGAAGCTGCCCGCGGACACGTCGCCGTTCACGGTGGAGCGGGTGATGAGGAACCCCTTGCGGTGCGCGGGGGTGCTCGGGGCCGTGACGTAGCCGGCGGAGGTCCCGTTCCACCGCTTCTTGAGAGTGATGACGGACCGGTCGATCACGGCGGTCGCGCGGCCGAAGATGAAGTCCACGTTGCCGATGACGTAGGAGTTGGACATGTGGACCCGGCCGAGGGCTTCCTTGGAACGGGTGTCCAGCAGCAGGGTGTCCTGGTCGCCGCTCACGATGAGGCTGTCGAGGACGACGCGGTCGGCGGCGGTGCGCAGGGCAACCGCCTGGTGTCCGTTCAGGTGCTGGTTCTTCGCCTCGTCGAAGTCGTTGGAGACGGTGAGGTTGCGGGCCTGGAAGTCGTCGGCCTCCACGGCGACGGTGGCGCTGCCGCTGGTGCCGTAGGTGCCTGAGCCGTCCGGCTTCGGCGTGCCGGCGGCGTTCGCGTGGACGATGACGGTGTCCTTGCGGCTCGCGCCCGTCCCCTGGATCGTGATGTGGGGCTTGTCGGCGGGAACCTTGACCGTCTCGCGGTAGGTGCCGGGCTTCACATTGATCACCACGCGGGCGGTGTTGCCCGCCGGGACGGCGTCGACGGCCTTCTGCACGCTCGTGTACTGGCCGGTGCCGTCCTTGGCGACCGTGAGGGTGCCCGCGGCGGCCGGGGCGATGGCCGCCGTTCCGATGGCCGCCCTCGGTCCGGCCCCCGACCTCAGCAGCGCGGGAACGTCCGCCGCCCGGTCGAGTGTGTAGTCGTAGTACGCCCGGGGGTCGAACGCCGTGCCGCCGCTCTCGTTGCGGCCGCTCGTGCCGGAGAAGACGTTGCCGCGCTGGACGACGGCGGCCGTGCTGTCCTTGGTGACCGGGTTCCGCATGCCCTGGAAGTAGCTGTTCTCCAGGACCATCCGGGTCCTGCCGCGGGCGTAGTTGCCGTACGAGGTCGTGATGTCCGTGCCGGGTACGTCCTGGAGGTAGTTGTTGTAGAGGTGGGCGTGGGCCACATTGTCGGTGGACGGGTTGCGCTGCTCGGTCTCGAGGAACCAGTTGTGGTGGATCGTGAGGTCGGCGGTGACGTTCTCCGTCCAGCCGATGCCGAACGTCTTGTTGTTGTCGCTCAGCCTGTTCCAGGACACCGTCACGTACGTGGTGTCCTTGCGACTGTCGATCAGGCCGTCGGCCATGTGACGCAGGTCGTTGTGATCGATCCAGACGTGGTGCGCGCCGTCCATCTGGATGGCGTCCCAGTCGTTCTCCTTGTCGTTCCACGTGCCGTGGTACGAGTCCCGGATGGTCAGGTTCCGGATGATCACGTTGTGGACGCCCTGTCCGAGGAAGAAGCCGCCTCCGACGATGTGGCCCGACGTGCCCGAGCCGACGATCGTCTTGTCGGAGGCGACCTTGATCTCCTTGCCCTTGGGGTTCATCGCGATCGTGCCGGCGACCACGATGACGTAGGGCTCGGCCGCGGTCGCGTACTTCTCCAGGTCCGCCTGCGTCCGTACGGTGACGGTCCTGCCGTCCCGCCCGCCGTACGTCCCCTTCTGGCCCAGCGCGTCGACCGACGCGAAACCGTCGGCGACGTCATCGGTCCACGCGGCGGTGCCCGCCGCCGCGGCTTCCTGCCGGACGTCCTGCCCGAGGATTCCGACGTCCGTCCCGTACGCCAGACCCACCGCCGCGGTCAGGGCCAGTGGGACACCGACCCGCAGCGCCCTTCTTCCGCGGCGGTGCCGCGCCTTGCCGCCTGTCTCGATCATGCGTCGTTCCCGTTCTGCGTGGGGGTCGCCCCCTCTTTTGGTAGGGGCATGCCAAGCAGTTGCCGCCGCAGGCCGGAAAGGTTGCCGGCCGGAGGCGGTAGTCGGAACGAGACCGTCGGAACGAGGCGGTCAGAACGACGTCTCGCGCACGCTCGCCCGGTCGGAGGGCTCGGTCGTGGCGGTGATCTCCGAGCGGTGGCGGGCGGCCGAGAAGGTCGCCGTCAGCGTCTGGGGCGCGGTCTGCGACGTGCTGACCGTGAAGCCCTCGTTCGGCACGGCAGAGATGAGGCACACACCGCCGCTGCCGTAGCGCACCGTCGCCTTGCCGCCCTGGGAGGAGATCGTGTGCACACCCGAGCCGCCCTCCTCGCAGCCCTGGCCGTTGTCCGGGGGCGCGGCGGGCTCTTCCTCGGGCGGGGGCGGCGTCGTGCGCGCCGCCGGCGTCGGCGTCGCCGTACGCGGCTTCTCGGTCGTCGGGGACGGCGACGGCGACGGCGTGCGCACGCTCGGCGTCGGCTCGGGGCTGGGCGCGGGGGAGGGGCCGGCCGCGGGGGAGGACGACCGGGGCGATGCCGCGAAGTCCCCGGGCGCGGACTGGGCGACCGGTGCCGTCGGTCTCGTCGAACCCACCACGAAATGGACCGTGATCATCACGGCCGTGACACTGGCCGCGGTGCATGACAGCCAGATGAGCAGATAACGCGGAAGGCGGGACACGACACCATACTGACGGACCGGCTAACGTGCCTGCTCATGGCCTCCGTACTTGTCGTCGAGGACGACCCTGTCATCCGGGCCGCGCTCATCGAGGTCCTCACCGGACACGGGTACGCGGTGAAGACCGCCCACCAGGGCTTCGAGGCGCTGCGCGAAGTGACCCAGTGCCCGCCCGACATCGTGGTGCTCGACCTCGGGCTGCCCGACCTGGACGGGCTCGACGTCCTGCGGATGATCCGGGGCATATCCCGGGTGCCCGTCCTGGTCGCCACCGCCCGCGACGACGACACGGAGACCATCAGGCTGCTCAACGCGGGGGCCGACGACTACATGGTCAAGCCGTTCTCCGGCGGCCAGTTGGCCGCCCGGCTGGCGGCCGTGCTGCGCCGGTCCGGGCCGGCCGTGGAGGCGGCCGACCGGCAGCCCGTCGTCCAGGTCGGCGAGCTGCGGATCGACCCTCGGGCCCGCACCGCCCATCTCGCCGCGCGTGAGCTTGCTCTCACCCGCCGGGAGTTCGATCTTCTCGCGTATCTGGCGGCACACGCGGACCAGGTGATGTCCCGCAAGCGGATCCTCGCCGAGGTGTGGCAGCAGCCGTATCTGGAGGACCAGACCGTGGACGTCCATCTCTCCGCTCTCCGCAGGAAATTGGGCGAAAAGGCGTCGCGCCCCCGATATCTCCACACAGTGCGAGGAATCGGCATAAAACTGGTCAGCTCGCCCTCATGAGACGCGCACTCGCCGGGATCGCGCTGGCCGTGACGTCGATGGTCGCGCTGTCCTTCCTCATCCCCCTCGCCCTGCTGGTCCGCGAGCAGGCCCGCGACCGGGTGACCACCGCCGCCGAACAGCGGGCGTCCGCCCTGTCGCCCGTCCTCGCCCTCACCACCCGCCGGAGTGACGTCCAGCAGGCCGTCGCGGAGCTGGACTCCCACGACCGGCTGGCCGTACGGCTCCCGGACGGCGGGTTCGTCGGCACCCCGCACGCCCCGCGGGAAGCGCTCGACCGGGCGGTGGGCAGCCGGGGCACGCTGGCCATGGACACAGCGGAGGGATGGGTCTACCTCCAGCCCGTCGTCCTGCCGGGGGACCGGGTCGCCGTCGTCGAGGCGTATGTGCCGGCCGCGGAGCTGACCCGCGGGGTGTGGGCCTCCTGGGGTGTGATGTCGCTTCTGGCCCTGGGGCTGGTGGGCGGCTCCGTGCTCGTCGCCGACCGGCTGGGAGCCCGGGTCGTCCGGTCCTCGCAGAGCCTGAAACGCGCCTCGCTGGCGCTCGGCTCCGGCGACCTGGACGTGCGGGTGGAACCGGACGGTCCGCCGGAACTCCAGGACGCCGGCTCGGCGTTCAACACCATGGCCGACCGTGTCGTGGAACTGCTCGCCATCGAACGCGAGATGGTCGCCGACCTCTCGCACCGTCTGCGCACCCC
Organism: Streptomyces sp. OZ13; assembly: GCF_052068155.1. Taxonomy (NCBI): domain Bacteria; kingdom Bacillati; phylum Actinomycetota; class Actinomycetes; order Kitasatosporales; family Streptomycetaceae; genus Streptomyces; species Streptomyces sp. OZ13. The sequence goes on from NZ_JBQHCZ010000001.1 coordinate 234,637, forward strand.
GCTGACCGCCCTCTACCTCGAGGCGGATCTCATGGGCCCGTCGGCGGGAGCCCGCCGGATCACCGCGGCCGTCTCCCAGCTCGAGAGCGAACTCGACTCGATCATCACCGCCGCCCGTACCCCGTTGGCCGCGAGCCAGGGAAGCGGCCAGGCGCCGGTGCGGCCCTGCGAGGTGACGGAGGTCGTCGCGATGCGACTCGACTTCTGGTCGGTGCTCGCCAAGCAGCAGAACCGGATCTGCGAACGCTCCTTCACGCCGCGCCGGACGCCCGTGCGGTTCCTGGAGGACGACCTCGCCGCGGTGGTGGACGCCTTGATCGGCAACGTCTTCCGGCACACCCCGCAGGGCACCGCCTTCGCCGTACGGGTGGAACGCGACGACCGGCGGGTGGTGCTGACCGTGGACGACGCCGGCCCCGGCGTCGCCGATCCGCAGGCGGCCCTCACCCGCGGCGTCGGCGGCGGAGGCGCGGGCAGCACCGGGCTCGGCCTGGACATCGTGGCGCGAGCGGCGCAGGCCGCGGACGGCCACCTGGAGATCACCCGCGCCCCGATGGGCGGCGCGCGCGTGCGGGTGTCCTTCGGGCTGGTGTGAGGGGCCTACGGCGCCTGCGGCGAAGTTCCCTGTGGTCTTCCGAGTCCGGCCAGGTTCAGCCGGATGCGTCGCCTGGGTGAAAAGCGGCATGTCGGACATTCGTCCCACGGTACGGCTGCCTGAGGATGATCGGCATGCCCCCCTCCGTCCTGTCTTCCGCGCGGCGCCGCACCGCCCGGCTCGCGCCGGTCCTGAGCGCCGCACTGGCGCTGGTCCTGACGCCCGTTCAGCCGTCCCGTGCCACGGCGGACGAAGCGAACGAACCCACTCGCGCCGAGGCCCGCGTCTCGGCGTACCTGCGAGACGTACGCGACCGCCCCGAGGCGCTGGCCGCGTTCTTCAGGGCCCTGCCCAAGGGCGCGGACCTCCACAACCACCTCTCAGGCGCGGCGACCACCGAGCTGCTGTTGAGAATCGCCGTCGACGCCGGCTACTGCATCGACACCACCACCCTCACCGCGAGCGCGCCGCCCTGCACGGGAAACACCCGCCCGGCGGCCGACACCGACACCGACCCCGGCTTCCGGCGTCAGGTCATCCGCGCGTGGTCCATGCAGGACTTCACGCCCGGTCAGGGGGAGAGCAGTCACGACCATTTCTTCGCCACGTTCGGGAAGTTCGGGGCGGTCAGCAGTCTCCAGCCCGGACGGATGCTGGCCGAGGTTTCCACCTCCGCGGCGAAGCAGAACCAGTTCTACCTCGAGACCATGCTGACCCCCGCCTGGTACGCCGCCGACGCCCTTGCCACCAAGGTCGGGTACGACAGTGACCTGGCCCGACTGCGGGACAAGATGCTGGCCGACGGCGGCATGGACGCCGTCGTCCAGCAGGCGATGACGGAGACGGACTCGATGATGGAGGAGTTCCGTACCGCCGCGCACTGCGATACCGAACGCCCCGACGCCGGGTGCGCGCTGCCGGTGCGGCTCATCGCCCAGGTGGACCGGGGCGGACCGCGCGAACTGGTCTTCGCCCAGATGCTGCTCGGTATGGAACTGGCCCGACGCGACGCCCGCTTCGTCTCGCTGAACCTCGTGGGACCCGAGGAGGATCCCGTGGCGGTCGCCGACTACCGCCTGCACATGCGCATGCTGAACTACCTGCGCGGTGTGTATCCCGACGTTCCCCTCACCCTGCACGCGGGAGAGCTCGTCCCCGGCCTGGTCAAGCCCGAGGATCTGCGCTTCCACGTCCGTGACGCCGTGCTCACCGCCCGCACCGACCGCGTCGGTCACGGTGTCGACATCCGCCACGAGGACGACGACCGGGAACTGCTGCGCCGGATGGCCCGGCGGAACGTGCTGGTGGAAGTCCCGCTCACCAGCAACGCGCAGGTTCTCGGCGTCACGGGCCGGCGGCACCCCTTCCCGCTCTACCGGAAGTACGGCGTCCCGGTCGCCCTCGCCACCGACGACCCCGGCGTGGAGCGGACCGACATCAGCCGCGAGTACCAGCGGGCCGCGCTCACCTACGAGCTGGACTACCCGGTGCTGAAGGACCTGGCCCGCACTTCCCTGGAGTACGGCTTCCTGCAGGGCCGCAGTCTGTGGCGCGACCGCGACGGCTACGAGGTCGTCCCGGAGTGCGCACGGGACCGCCTCGGCGACCCCGACCCCGGCCCGCGCTGCGCCCGGTTCCTCGCGTCCAGTGCCAAGGCCGCGGTGGAATGGAAGCAGGAGGACGCCTTCCGCTCCTTCGAACGCACCTACGGCGCCAGGCCGTCAAGGAACGAGTCCCGTACCGCCGACGCGCTCGTCCGAACCGCAGGATGACGGAGAGGGCCCCGGGGGCCCCGGGGCCCTCTCCGTGTGCCGTTGAGGGCGGTCGGGCCGACCACACACCTCCTCGGCAAGCAGATTGCCCCCGTCGCATTGGATGTCCGGCCGAGTGAGGAGCAGTGGTGAGAGTGGATCAGAGTCTTGAGCAGGACCGTGTTGCCGTGGTCGTGGAGGGTGCCGCGGGGGGCAGACGAAGGTGTGCGGCGGTGAAAGGGCGGTGGAGACGGCGCGTGGCCGGAGGGCTGTCGTCCCTGGTCATGGCGGCTGTGTCGGTGATCGCTGTCCCGGCGGGACCGGTGGCCGCCGTCCCTCCGGGCACCTACGCCTTCGTGGCCAACCTCAGCAGCGGCACCGTTTCGGTGATCGACACCGGCACCGACGAGGTGGCGGCCAGCATTCCCGTCGGCGACGACGTGGGCTTCGGCCCCTGTGGGGTGGCGGTGACCCCGGACGGCACCCGTGCCTACGTCCCCAACTGCCTGAGCGACACCGTGGAGGTGGTCGACACCGCGAGCAACACGCAGATCGACATCATCGATGTCGGCAACCAACCGGTCGGGGTGGCGGTGACCCCGGACGGCACCCGTGCCTACGTCACCAACTCCGACGACGGCACCGTGTCGGTGATCGACACAGCCGCCAACACGGTGATCACCACCATCCACGGCGTCGGCAGCCGCCCGATCGGGGTGGCGGTGACCCCGGACGGCTCCCTCGCCATGGTCGCCGACAACCACGACGGCTCCGTGGCGTACATCGACACCGCCAGCAACAGCGTGACCGCCACCGCCGGCGTCGGTGACGGCCCGTGGGCGGTGGCGGTGACCCCCGACGGCACACGCGCCTACGTCACCAACTCCGAGGACAACACCGTGTCGGCGTACAACTTCGTCACCGGAGTGACCGGCACCATCCCTGTCGGCGACAATCCGCTGGGGGTGGCGGTGACCCCGGACAGCACCCGCGTCTACGTCACCAACTTCGGCCCCTTCACCGGCGGCAGCGGTTCCGTGTCGGTGATCGACACCGCCACCGGTACCGTGACCGACACCATTCCCATGGGCGACAACAGCGGCCCGTGGGGAGTGGCGGTGACCCCGGACGGCACCCAGGTCTACGTCACCAACACGGGCGACAACAACGTGTCGGTGATCGACACCGCCACCGACACGGTGACCGGTACACCCATCGGCGTCGGCGAGGCCCCCCAAGGGGTGGCGACAGCGGTGGTCCAGGCGCCGGCGCCGACCTGTGAGAACGCCACCCCCACGATCAGGGGAACGAACGGGAACGACACCGTCACCGGCACGCCCGGCAATGATGTGATCTTCGCGCTGGGCGGGAACGACAGGGTCGACGGCGCCGGCGGGAACGACGTGGTGTGCGGAGGCACCGGCAACGACGCGCTCCGGGGCGGCACGGGCAACGACCGTATCGAGGGCGGGCCCGGCAACGACAGTCTCAGCGGAGGTGCCGGCAACGATGCGCTGACCGGCGGGCCCGGCAACGACCAGCTCACCGATGACCGGGGCGACGACACCCCTGCCGGTGGCGAAGGCAACGGCACCGTCGTCGGCGGAGTGGGAGGCAACACGGTGGACCGGGAGGCGACATTGTCACATGACTCGCCGGACAGGCCTTAGCGGCCGGCGCCGAAGTTCTGCGTCCACCACGGGCCGCCGTCGCCGAAGTGGACGCCGACGCCGAGCTCCTTGAACGAGCAGTTCAGTATGTTCGCGCGATGGCCGGGGCTGTTCATCCATGAATTCATCACGGACGCGGCATCCGCCTGCCCCCTCGCTATGTTCTCGCCCAGCGTCGACCAGACGTATCCGGCGGCCTCGACGCGGCTCGTCATCGTGGAGCCGTCGGGCCCGGTGTGCGACATCACGCCGCTGCGGGCCATGACGTCGCTGTAGTCGTCGGCGGCCTGTGTCAGCTTCGCGTTGGCGGTGAGCGGCGAGCATCCCGCGGACGCGCGCTCCTTGTTGACGAGCGACAGGACCTGGGCCTCGGGGCCGCTCGGATCCGTGCCGCCGGAACCGCCCGATGTGCCGGAACCGGACCCGCCGGAGGAAGAGGCCGGGCGGTCGCCGCCCGTGGGAGCGCCGGTCGCCGTCTGCGTGGTCGTCCGTGGCCGGGGCTTCGTCGTGGACGCCGACGGGCTCGGCGCCCGCTTCGGCGCGGCGGAGGCGGTGACGCTCGGGCTCGGCGAGGCGCTCGCGCTCGCCGAGGGGGAGGGTGACGCGAGGAGCGACGGGCTCGCCGCGGTCTCCTCGCCGCCCGCCTCGGCGGCGTCCCCGGCGGCGTTGGTCTCCACGCGGCTCGCTCCGCCCTCGTCCCCGCCCGTGGCCACAGTGATCCCGACCCCGGCGGTCACGGTGATCACACCGAGTGCCAGTACGGCGCTGCGGGCCCGCAGGCCGGTCCTGGGCCGGGCGTGCGAGCGGGCGTTGGGGCGAGCGGCTCGTCGAGAACCCATGCTTACGACACCTCGGAAGGAAGACGGCTGAGCAATCGTGATCCCGGAGGGCGCCGCTGCGCCCACCGGGATCACGGTGGGGGGTTGCCGAGATCGTAAGCCGGTTCGAACGGTGTCGTCCCTTCCCTGAGGGCTTCTTCAAGAAGCCATAAGGAAGGCATCAGGCTCACGCAAGGTACGAAGGCAGCGAGGCCGCCGCGGTGGGGCCGGGGCCCCGGGTGCCTTGTGGGGAACACGGGACTGTGGCATACAGGTCTGGACCAATGCCCGTCGTCCGTCACGCGGAGGCCCGACCGTGCACCGTCCCCCCACCTTCGTCACGCCGCCCCGCCCCGCCGTCCTCCTTCTCTCGGCCTGCACCGCCCTGGCAGCCCTCATGACCCTCACCGCCTGCGCCGGTGAGGCCCCGGACGACAAGCCGCCGTCGACGCCCTCCGGCGTGACCGCCCAGGCGGGCAGTGCCACGTCCGTACACGTCATGTGGGACAAGTCCTCCGACAACAAGGCGGTCACCGGCTACGAGGTCTACCGCAAGGGCACCAAGGTCAAGTCCCTGCCGGGCAGCAAGCACATGGTGGACGTCGACGGACTGGCGCCGCGGACCGCGTACAGCTTCACGGTGCGGGCGCGGGACGCGGCCGGGAACCTGTCGGCGCCCAGCGCCCCGATATCCGTGACCACCCCGGCCCCCGCCCCGGACGACCGCCGGCCCCCGAGCCGGCCGGCGAAGGTCCAGGGCCGTACGGACGGCGGCACCGCGGTGACCCTGACCTGGGAGAGGGCCACGGACGACACCGGCGTCACCTCGTACGACATCTACCAGGAGGACTCACGCGTCCACAGCGTCAGCGGCACGCAGACCGGCGCACGCGTCACCGGCCTGCGGCCCGGCACCGTCTACACCTTCACCGTCCGGGCCCGCGACGCGGCGGAGAACTCGTCGCCGGACAGCGATCCCGTCGATCTCACCACCCCGTCCGCGCCGGGCGGCAGCGGCGGCAGCACGGCGCCCACCGATCTCGAGGCGAGTGCCCGCAAGGGCGCCGTCGAGCTGCGATGGACCCCGCCGCGGACGGGCGCCCCGGTCAAGGAGCACCAGCTGTATCTGAACGGCAGGTTGGCGACCACCATCGTCTGGGGTGCGGAGCCGCCCGCCGGGACGGCCGTGTACACCATGACCGTCACCGACGAACCAGGCACCCGCTACAGCGTCAAGCTCCGGGCGAAGCTGCCGGACGGCAAGTGGGGCGACTTCTCGGCCCAGCGGACGGTGGTGGTCCGCTGAGGAGGCGGAGTGCGCGCGCCTCGTGCCGCGGCGACGGCCGACGCTACGCGCCCGTGACGCCGTCGATGCTCTCCCGGAGCAGATCCGCATGGCCGTTGTGGCGCGCGTACTCCTCGATCATGTGGACAAGGATCCAGCGCAGCGACACTCCTTCGCCGCCGAGCACCGCCGCGTTCTCCTTCGAGAGCGTGCCGGAGTCGTCGAGCGAGGCATCCGCGATCAGCTCACGGCTCCGGCCGACCTCGGCCTGCCACGCGGCCAGGGCCTCGTCGATCCCGCGGTCCGCGGCGAGGGCGTAGCCGAATCCGCCGTCCTCGCCGTAGAGCAGCGGGACGTCGTGGCCCGCGAACACGCGCTGGAACCAGTTCCGTTCGACCTCGGCGAGGTGCTGGACCAGGCCCAGGATCGTCATCGACGACGGTGTCACGGAGGCGCGGCGCACCTGGTCGTCGTCGAGGCCGGCGCACTTCAGCGCCAGCGTGGCACGGTGGAAGTCCAGCCAGCTTTCCAGCATGGCCCGTTCACCGGCATGCGGGGGCGGGATCGGGCGTCCATCGGGTGTCGTGTCCATACGCAGCACCCTCGCACACGCCGGTGACAGCCGACCTGACGTTGCCGCCCCTGCCGGACGGTGGGCTACTGCGCCGGCCTCAGCTCGGCCATCTCGTTCCAACCCTGGCCGGGCACCTCGACGTTGATGATCTCCGGAGTGGTGGCGATCGCGGTGGCCATCGACTCCATGCCCGCCCGGAAGTGGTCGGAGGCCACGTGCGCCGCCCCCGCGTCCGCGTCGGCGAAGGCCTCCAGCAGCGTGAACCTGTTCGGATCGTCGACACTGCGCGACCAGTCGTAGAAGAGGTTTCCGGGTTCGGCGCGGGTCGCGCGGGTGAAGTCGTCGACGATGTCGAGCCAGCGGTCGCTGTACTCGGGACGGACGGTGAACCTGACGGCGATGAAGATCATGGGTACACGTTCGCGCTCCGGCAGCCCGGGAACCATCTGTGACGCGCCGCATTCCGGCCCTGCCGGAAAACGTCCCCCCTGCCTCGTCGCGCTGCGCGCCTCACCAGGGCGCGCCCGAGGCGGCCTGCGCCACCGCCGCCCGGATCTCCCCGTGCCGGCGCCGGAACTCGGCGGTCGGCAGCGACACCGACACGGCATGCAATACACCGTCCGCACCGCCGGGCCGCTCAGGGAGCGTCGTGGCCAGACAGGTGAACGCCGGGTCCGCCTCGCCGATCGACACGGCGAAGCCCTGCCCCCGCACCCGCGCCAGCTCGGCCTCGAACCGCTCGGCGCCCGTGATGGTGCGGTCGGTGAAACGGGCCATGCCGTGCTCGGCGAGGTACCGCCGTCGCGCCGCCCGTGGCAGTGCCGCCAGCAGCGCCTTGCCGTGGGCGGTCGCATGCGCCCGCGTCTCCGGCCCCGGCACGAAGGGATGGGCGACGTCCGTGACGGGCACCGTGCTGTCGATCATGACGATCCGGCCGTCGCGGTACGCCGTGAAGTACGCCTCCGCCCCGGTGGCCCTCCGCAGCCGCGGCAGCAGCTCGGCCGTCTGCGGCCCGAGCCCCAGGTGCCGCCGGAAGGACCGGTGCAGCGCGGGCACCCGGGGTCCCGGGGCGTATCCGGCGGTGGTGCGGACCAGGTGCCCGCGGGCGGTGAGCGGCGCCAGCAGGTGGTACACCGTCGACAGCGAGCATCCGAGCCGCCGTGCGAGCGCCTTCGCCCCGACCGGTCCCGGAGCCTCCGCGACGGCGTCGAGGATCTCCAGCGCGCGGTCGACCGACTGCGGCCCGTTCGGACCGACGGGCTTGGCCATGCTCATGTTCCTTCCGGGGCCGACGTTCCGCCGCTGACTCCGCCCGAGCCTAAAGCCCCGAAGACGATCGGTCCGGGCCGGTCCCGGCCGGCGCGGCCCCAGGACCGATACGTTGCCCTCCGCGTACGGGTGACCGACGACGGCAGGCGGGCCGAGCGCCGAAACCTGACCGGCTACGCACGGCCCGATCGCTCCCGGCGGCTCACTCCCGGCCTCCCCGCCTCACCGGCAACGCTTGTGCATCCGGCGGGGCAGGCAGATTCTGAAGAGGATGAACGGGTCTGTGCAGGCTGCGGGCACGTGGGACGCGGCAAGCGCCTGGCGGACATGGAGATCGGTGGAGGGCGAGGATCTCCGTGGCCCGCTCGACATCGCTGTCGCCGCCACGGTGGTCCTCGATGCTCTCAACAAGGTCATCGGGTGGAGCCCGGCGGCCGAGGCGCTGCTCGGATACGGACCCGAGGACATCCTCGGCCGGCCTGTCGACGTGTTCCTGTGCGGAACCGCGCTCACAGTCGGGTCCGGTACGCCGCCCGGCCCGTCGGAGCCCGCACCGGCCGCTGCTCCGTCCACGGGAGGCCCTCCCCCTGCGGTCTCCGCACCCGCCCCGGAGCCCGGCGCTCCGGGGCTGCCCTTCCGCGGCCACGAGCCGCGGCTCGCGCGGCACCGCGACGGTCACGGCGTCCCGGTGGAAGCGGCGGTGTCCGAACTGGCCGGCGACGGGACGGCCGCGCGGGTTCTCGTCCTCGCGGAGTCCGAGCGGCTGCGGGTGTGGGAGTCCCGTCTGGCGATGCTCGACGGCCTGGCCACCCAGTCACCGATCGGACTGGCGATCTACGACACGGATCTCCGGCTGGCCTGGGCGAACGCCGCCTCCAGTGCGGAGATCGGCCGGCCGTTCGCCCAGTACCGGGGCACGCACGCGGACGAGCTGTACCCGGGCGGCACGCTCGTCACCGAGGGTTACCCGCGCACGCTCGACGGGGTCATGCGCCAGGTCCTCGACACCGGCGAACCCGTGCTCGACGTGCACTTCCTCGGGCAGCTGCCCAGCGATCCCGGCAGGGAGCACCTGTGGTCGTGCTCGTACTACCGGCTGGAGGACGCGGAGGGCCGGGTGCTGGGCGTCTGCGAGGACGCCTTCGACATCACCGACCGCTACGACGCCCAGAACAGGCTGGCCCTGCTCGTCGAGGCCGGGCGCCGTGTCGGCACGACCCTCGACGCGGTGGTCACCGCGCAGGAACTCGCGGACGTGGCTGTGCCCGGCTTCGCCTCCGCGGTCGAGGTCGACATCGCACCGGGCGTCCTCGAAGGCGGCGAACCGGAAGCGGGTTGGCCACCGAGAGGCGGCTTCATCAGGGTCGCCAGGGCGCCGGCGCGGGTCGGCCGCACGGTCCGCGAGTACCCGCCCGGGACTCCCCAGCTCCGCAGCCTGTCCTCCGGCGGCAAGGTGGTCGACGAGAACGCGCTGGTCGTACCGCTGCGCGTCGGCTCCGAGACGCTGGGTCTCGTCACCTTCACCCGTGAGGGCCGGCCGGCGGTCTTCGACAACGGCGAGGTGGCCCTGGCCGACGAACTGGTGGCCAGGGCAGCCGTCTGCATCGACAACGCCCGCCGCTTCACCCGCGAACACGCCGCGGCCCTCACCCTCCAGCGGGAGCTGCTCCCGCAGCACCTTCCCTGGCACTCCGCCGTGGAGGTCGCGCACCGCTACCTGCCGACCGACGGTGCCACCGGGGTCGGCGGCGACTGGTTCGACCTCATCCCGCTCTCCGGCGCACGCGTCGGGCTCGTCGTCGGTGACGTCGTCGGCCACGGACTGCCGGCCGCGGTCACGATGGGACGGCTGCGCACCACCGTGGAGGCCCTCGCCGAGCTGGACATGGCGCCCGACGAACTCCTCGCCCGGCTGGACGACCTGGTGGTGCCCACCTCCGACGCGTTCCAGGTGCCGGGGGAGGAGCGCACGGGAGAGGCGGCGGGAGCGTACGTCGCGGCCGGCCCGCATCCCGACGTGACGACGGGCGCGACCTGCATCTACGCGGTCTACGACCCGGTTTCCGGCCGTTGCACGATGGCACGGGCCGGTCATCTGCCGCCGGCGGTCGTGGCCATGGACGGCTCGTACCACTACCCGGAGCTGCCCGCGGGACCGCCACTGGGACTCGGCGGGCTGCCGTTCGAGTCGATGGAGATCGACCTGCCCGCGGGCAGCCTCCTCGCCCTGTTCACCGACGGTCTGGTGGAGGCCCGGGACCGCGACATCGACGAGCGGCTCGACATGCTGGGCCAAGTGCTGGCCGACCACCGGGACCTGCCCCTGGAAGAACTGTGCGACCGGGTGATCACAGAACTCCTGCCGGGCGGCACGACCGCCGACGACACCGCCCTCCTCCTGGTCCGTACCCGCGAGTTCGACGCCGGCCAGGTCGCGATGTGGGAGCTGCCGGCGGAAGCGGTGGCGGCCGGACGCGCACGGGAGCTCATCACCGGGCAGCTCAGCACCTGGGGCCTCGAGGAACTGGCGTTCTCGACCGAGCTGGTCGTCAGCGAACTGGTCACCAACGCGGTCCGGTACGCGGAGGGACCCCTGCAACTCCGCCTGATCCGCGACCGCACGCTCCTGTGCGAGGTGGCGGACACCGGCCACACCTCACCCCACCTGCGGCACAGCACCGCCGAGGACGAGGGCGGCCGCGGCCTGTTCATCGTCGCCCAGCTCGTCCAGCGCTGGGGCACCCGCTACACCCGCTCCGGCAAGACGATCTGGACGGAACAGGCGTTCCCGGACGGCGTGCCCACGGCGTGAGCGGCTGCGACACTGGGCGCATGGCCGCGTCACGACACCCCCGCGCTCCCCTCGACCGCGTGGAAGTCCTCTGTGCGACGCTCGACCGCCCGGACCTCGTCGACCGCGATACCGCGAAGGAGGCGGTGCGTCGCGATGTGGCGGCCGACGAACTCGGCGACCTCTTGGAGGCCGGCTGCCTCGAACAGGCCGATGCCGAACGGATGGTGGCCGTTCTCGTCCAGGCGGTCACCTCGCAACGTGACCGCGACGTACAGGAGGCCGGCCTCAACGCCCTGTCGCACGCGGTCGTCCGCTACCGGATTCCGTACGCGCTCCTCGGGCCGATCGCCGACGTCACGGCGGTGCTGCACCCGCGGGAACTGACCTACGTGCCCTTCATCCTCTCGGCCGCCCATGAGCCCGCGGCCAGGGCGGCCGTCGAGCCGCTGCTCCGTCACCCCGACGCGGAGGTACGCGCGGAGGCCGCTCAGGCGATCGACGAGCTCGACGCCGTGGCGGCCTCCGCGGCGGAAGGGACGGCCAACTCGGCGGCACGCGCAGGCAATTCACGCTGACTCGTGCCCGTAAGGGGCATACTGCGCGACATGTCTCCGAAAAGCTTCGCGCCCACCACGGCTCCCCGCAGCCTGCGGGATCCCGTCTTCCTCACCGCGCGGCTCAAGGCAGTACGTACCGGTCCGTCGGTGCGGCCGCTCAACGACTGGGTGGCCGACCTGCGTGAACGGCTGGGTCAGGGTGAGTCCGTTCCGTGGTTCGACCCGGCCTCCGGCGGAGTCGAGGCGCGCAGCCTCTTCCTGCTGGAGGCGCCCGGCCGGACGGCCGGGGGCAACGAGGCGGGCCTGCGGCGTACGGGCAGCGGAATCATCTCCGTCGACAACAACGACCCGACCGCCCAGAACTGCTGGCTGCTGCGCCGCGAGGCAGGGCTGCCCTACGAGCACTCCCTGCACTGGAACGTCGTGCCGTGGTACCTGGGCACGGCCGACCGGATCACCACGGCGGGACGTACGGAAGTACAGCGCGCGGTGCCGTTCCTCCACGAAGTGATCTCGCTGCTGCCGAAGTTGGAGGTCGTCGTGCCCATGGGCCGGAGCGCCCAGGCAGGCTGGGCCGCGTACGTCGCCCGCTACGCCCCTGCGGTCCGCACCCTGGCGACCTGGCACCCCAGCCCCCGGGGCCTCGCCTCCCGCCCGGCGGCGCGGCCGGAGATCCTGCGCACCATGCGCGAGGTGGCCCGGCTCACGACGCCGGAGGGCGCCGAGGCGCCCTGACGCCGCGGGCGGTCACTCGCGCCCGGGCGCGCATCGGCACGGGGGACGCGCGGCTGGAACTGGACGGGCTGCGCAGGCATGTCACCCACAAGACGGTCCTGCGTCGCATCGACCGCGCCTTGGCCGCATGAGAAGGCGCACGGCGCTGCCGACGGAAAATGACCGGACCCGCCCCGCCGGGCTCTGTTAGCCTCCCCGCATGACCACGCACGCGTTCCCGATGATGCCCCGCAGACGGGGCCGCTGAGTCGGACGTGTGACGTACCGAGGCCCCGGAGACGGGGCCTCTTTCGCGTATGTGCAGGTGGAAGCCCCGCCCGGGACAGGAGGAGGCTTCCATGACCGCTACCCGTACCTACATCACCACGACCATCCCGTACGTCAACGCCCGGCCGCATCTGGGCTTCGCCCTGGAACTGGTCCAGGCGGACGTGCTCGCCCGGCACGGCCGGCAGTCCGGCGAGCAGGTCCGTTTCCTGACCGGCACGGACGACAACTCCCTCAAGAACGTCCTCGCGGCGGAGGCGGAGGGCATCGGGGTCCAGGAACTGGTCGACCGCAACGCCGCCGCGTTCGCCGCCCTGCGGGGGCCGCTCGCCCTGTCGTCGGACGACTTCATCCGCACCAGCAGCGACCCGCGCCACCGCGCCGGTGTGGAGCGGCTGTGGCAGCGGTGCGCCGACGCGGGGGACCTGTACCGCAGGCATTACGAGGGGCTGTACTGCGTCGGCTGCGAGCAGTTCTGGACCCCCGCCGACCTGGACGAGGGCCGATGTCCCGACCACGGGACAAAGCCTCAGACCGTGTCCGAGGAGAACTGGTTCTTCCGGCTCTCCCGCTACGCCGGCACCCTGCGGGAACTGATCACGGACGGACGCCTGCGGATCGAACCCGCCTCACGCCGCAACGAGGTCCTCGGCCTGATCGAGGGCGGTCTGCACGACTTCTCCGTCTCCCGCTCCCAGAGCCGCGCCCGCGGCTGGGGCATCCCCGTCCCCGGCGACCCCGACCAGGTCGTCTACGTGTGGTGGGACGCGCTCGGCAACTATGTCACCAGTCTCGGGTACGGCACCGGGGACGAGGCGTTCGACAAGTGGTGGCGCGGTAGCGGCAGGCGCGTCCACCTGGCGGGAAAGGGTGTGCTCAGGTTCCATGCCGTGTACTGGCCGGCGATGCTGCTGTCGGCCGGGCTGCCGCTGCCGACCGACATCCTCGTCCACGACTATCTCACCGTCGACGGCCGCAAGATCAGCAAGTCGAGCGGTACGACGGTCGATCCGGCGGAACTGGCCGCCGATGCCGGCACGGACGCGGTCCGCTGGTGGCTGCTGCGTGACGTACCCAGGGTCGGCGACGCGGACTTCACGCGGGACCGCCTCGTGGACCGCGCCAACAGCGACCTCGCCGGGGGGCTGGGCAACCTGGTGAACCGTGTCGTCACCATGGTCCACCGTTACCGTGACGGCCGTCCTCCGGCTTCGCGTCCCCTCGCGCTCACCTCGAAGCCATTGGCCGAGGCGTGCGAGGACAGCCCCCGGCTGATCGCGGCGGCCCTCGCCGGCTTCGACTTCCGCCGGGCGGCGGCCGCGGTGTGGACGATCGTGGAGGAGGCCAACCGCTGCATCGACGCCACACGGCCCTGGGAGTCGGCCAAGGCGGAAAGGGCGGGAGACCCCCATGCGCAGGAGCGCCTGGACCGGGCTCTCGACGCCCTCCTGCAGGCATGTCTGGTGCTGGGCGACCGGCTGGACCCGTTCCTGCCGGGGGCCGCGGCCCGTATCAGGGAGCAGTGCACGGCCGTCGGCGGAGTCCTTCCCGCGGCCGCTCCGCTGTTCCCCCGGATCGAGGTGTGACGGGTCCACGGGCCGTCGGGGAGGCGTTGACCTGCTCCGACGGCCCATCCCCGGCCCTGTCCGGTGACGGTGGTGTGAGTGAAGGATGATGCTTGGGCAGGGTCCCGGGTCCTTTGTGGTGTCGCAGTATGACTAATATTCACGCATCGGAGCGCGCCTTGGATTTGACCAGCCGTCAGGTCGGTCCCTCGTCAAGGAGCATTGCCCTGCGCACGCGCGCCTCACGGCGGACCGGCTCGACGTCCATGTCCCTGCGGACGGCCCTGCTCGTCCTGGCCTTCGTCCCCGGTATCGCACTGGTGGCCCTGTGGGGCGTCACCAGCGGCCAGACATTATTCGACTTTCAACGACAGGCGGGCCAAGGGCTGTTGGCGGAGAAGGCCGGCCAACTGTCCAACGAGACCACACCCGAGGAGGACGAACTCCTCAAGACCGGCCTCCCGGGCGCGGCGCACGTACTGGCGCAGCCGTACTAGGCCCGACCCGGGCTGAACCGGGCGTCCGGGCTCGCACCGGGTCTGAACCGAGGTGTGTCCGGGCGGGTGCCGGGCCGGAGCCGGGCCCGACCGGCCCGCACCGGGCGTGGTCCGGGCCCGCACCCGGCCCGAACCGGCCCGCACCGGGGTTGAACCGCCCCCGAACCGGGCCGGAATCGGCCCTGTTCAGGGCCCGTTCGGGCCCGGACCACCCCGGTGCGGGCCGCGACCGCGGTGCCCCGCCTTCGCGTTGGTCCTCTGACGGGGGCCGCCTACGCCAGGGCGGCCACCACCACCTCGGCGGCTCGCGCGACGAGCCTGTCGTCGTACTCCGCCTCCTCGGCGGCGCGGCTGGACAGGATGGCGATGACGACGGGGGCGGCCCCGGGCGGCCAGGCGACGGCGATGTCGTTGCGGGTGCCGTAGCCGCCTCCGCCGCTCCTGTCGCCGACCACCCAGGTGTCCGGGACGCCGGCGCGTACGAGAGCGTCGCCCGTGGTGTTGCGCCTGAGCCAGTCGGTCAGCAGCGCCTTCTTCCCTGCGTCGAGAGTGTCACCGAGGACGTACTCGCGCAGGTCGCCGGCGAGGGCGCGCGGGGTGCTCGTGTCGCGGATGTCGCCCGGCGTGGCTTCGTTGAGGGCGGTCTCGAGACGGTCGGCGTGCGTGACCGTGTCACCCAGGGCGGCGAGCGTGGCCTGGAAGGCCTTGGGTCCGCCGAGCTCGTCGAAGAGGAGGTTCGCGGCGGTGTTGTCGCTGTAGCGGACGGCGGCGTCGCACACGGCGCGCAGTGTCATGCCGCTGTCGACGTGCTTCTCCGTGACCGGTGAGTGGTCGACGAGGTCGTCACGGGTGTAGCGGACGAGTTTGTCCAGGCCGGCCAGGGAGTTCCGCTCGAGCACCGCGGCAGCGGTCAGTGCCTTGTGGGTGGAGCAGTAGGCGAAGCGCTCGTCGGCCCGGTGGGTGACGGTCCGCCCGCTGCCCGTGTCGACGGCGTACACACCGAGCCGGGCATCGAACTCCCGCTCCAGTCGGGCGAATGCGCGGCCCGACGGCCCTGCGGACGCCCTCGGTGCCGGCGCCGTCCTGGATGACGCGGACGCACTCGGTGGCGCGG
Source organism: Streptomyces sp. OZ13 (assembly GCF_052068155.1). NCBI lineage: Bacteria > Bacillati > Actinomycetota > Actinomycetes > Kitasatosporales > Streptomycetaceae > Streptomyces > Streptomyces sp. OZ13. Next base: position 250,128 of record NZ_JBQHCZ010000001.1, read on the forward strand.
CGTCGGCGCGGGGGGCGGCGCATCCGGTGAGCGGGGCGGCGGCGAGGGCCGCCAGCGCGGTGAGCGAGGCACGACGGGAGATTGCCACAGAGATCCTCTTCGTACGCCTTCTGGTGGTCGGCCGTGCCCGAGGCTGTCCACCCAGCGGCGTGGAGCCCCGGTCACAGTGTCCGTCGTATCAAAGCGAGTTGAACGGGCCCGGCAGGGGCGGCGGCGTGTCGCACCCGGCGGCGAAGGGGGCAGGCATGCTCCGGCATGCCGAGGCAGCGCGTCCGGCGGTGTGGGTCCCCGGAGCCGCCGGGTCCACATGCGGAAAAGCAGGTGATCGGCCCGCCTGGCCGGTGCTAGCTTCATGCTGCGCGGGGCGGCTCCCGAGTGTGCTTCCTTCTGACTTCTTCTGATGAATCAGCGTGCTCACTTCCCGCCCCGCGCAACACCCGGCCCCTGTCCGGGAGGGGGGATCAGAACATGTCCGTCACCGTCACCGCCCGGCCGCGCGCTCTCGCCGCCGTACTGCTGTCCCGCCGGGGTGCTGTCTACCTGCCCGGCACCGGCACCGGCGCCGTGTCCGACCCGGCCGGAGAGGCCGGCGCGGCACTGCTGGAGGCCGACCTCGCCGACCGCGGCTACCTCGTCGCACCCGCTCTGCGGACCGCGTTCGCGGCGCTCGACGCGCGAGCCCTCGGAGCGGCGGGCCGTGCCCTGCTGCACGACATCGACCAGGCGCTGGGCGCCGACCGGCCCCATGAGCCGCTGTTCAGCGGCTTCCCGGAAACCACTCCGGCCGACCCGCACCGGTACTACGTCGACCGCGTGCTGACGGTGCTCTTCCAGGAGCCCGCGCAGCCGTGCGTGCTCTGCGGTACGGAGGGTTCCGTCGTGCCCGTCTCGCCGTGTGCGCACCTGGTGTGCGGTACGTGCTTCGACGGCGCCGACTTCACGGCCTGCCCGGTGTGCCAGCGCCGTATCGATCCCGCCGACCCGTTCCTGAAGCCCAAGCGCCCCCGGCGGCTGTTCGGGCGACGCGCGGCTCCCCGGCGCATGCGGCTGCTCTCCCTCGGCGGGGACCTGACCGCACGTCAGGCCGATGCCGCGTACGAACTGGACACCCTGCTTACGCGGACCGGCGCTCCGCGCCCGCAGGACGCCGACGACCTGACCTCCCTGCTGGCCGCACGTTCCCGCACCGGCCTGGACACGCTGCCCGCCGTCGTCCCCGCACGGGAGACGAAGGCCCGGCTCGTTGCCTGGCTGCTCGACGACCCCGACGACCTGACCGCGACCCTGCCGTACGCGGCCGGACTCGTCGACACCGCGACGGACGTGCTGCGCGTACTGGCCCTGCGCTCCGGCGGGGACGCCGGACTGGTGTCGGTCCCGCGGTTCGCGGCCGTGCCCCGCCCGCTGCGCCGAGGACTGCTGTCCCTGCTCGACGCGCTCGACCCGGCCCAGGCGGCCCAGGACATGCGACGCCACCGCCGCGCCTGGATACACGCGGCCGAGCGTCTGCACCCCTTCGAGTACGCGGCCCGTCACCCGCGCGCGGCGCTGGCCTTCGCCGCGCTCCGCGGTACCCGCCTCGGGGACGACAGCCTCTCCGCCGTGCTGCGCGCGGCGGCGGCCGATGCCGACGGCATCGACGCCACCGGACCGGTCGTCACCGCCCACAGTTGGAGCGCGCAGGTCGAGGCCGCCCTCACGTCGGCCGATGTCACGGGTGCCGTTGCGCTGCTCGCGCAACGCCCGGGTGAACTGGTCCGCAGGCTCGACCATCTGCTCCGGCTCGCCGACGGCAGGCAGACCGAGGGACAGGCGGTCGTCACCGCGCTGAGCGGCGTGATCGGCCGGGTGGCGCCGGCGGTGCTGCTGTCCGCGCTCGGCGCGATCCGCGTCCGCACGCGGGAACAGCCGGTGCGGGTGTTCTTCCCCAAGGGGGCGTCCGCGAAGGCGCACGTCGCGGACGACGGACGCGCGGCACTGACCGCCTCTCCGGTGCAGGACGTCGTCGGCGTCCTCTCGGCGGAGCTGTCCCGCCGGGCGGGCACGGGGCAGCGCGTGGACACGGCGGTCCTCGACGCCGAACTGGCCGGCGTCATGGCTCCGTTCACCGAGCGCACCGCTTCCCGTGCCTTCGTGACCCTGCCGCGCGGAAGTGAACTGGCGGTGCCGGACGGCCGCACGCTGCGGCTGTTCCTCCACTGGACGGAGAGCGCCACCTCGGGCCGGACGGACCTCGACCTGTCGGTGGCGATGTTCGACGCGGACTGGCAGCAGGTCGGCGTCTGTGACTACACGAACCTGCGGCACGCCCATGACGCGGCCGTGCACTCCGGCGACCTCCAGGACGCGCCGCCGCCGCTCGGCGCGAGCGAGTTCGTCGACCTCGACCTGGAGCGGCTCGCCGCGGCGGGGGTGCGCCATGCGGTCGCGGTCGTCTACTCGTACAACAACGTGCCCTTCGGGGACCTGGCGGAGGCGTTCGCCGGACTCATGGTCCGCGACGCGCCCGGAGGCGCGGGCCCGGTCTTCGAACCGCGCTCCGTCGAGCAGCGCTTCGACCTGACCGGCGGCGAACGTGCCTGCGTGCCGCTCGTCGTCGACCTGCCGGCACGGACCATGCGCTGGCTCGACGTCGCCAAGGGCGTGACCGGTACACAGCACTCCGTGTGGCGGCACTCGACGGCCCTGGCCACGCTGGGCCGGAGCCTCACCGGGCTGTTCGCGTCGGGGGCCCGCGTGAGCCTGGGCGAACTGGCCTGCCGGCAGGCCGCGGCCCGTGCGTCCCGGGTGGTGCTGCGCCGCGAGGACGCGGCCTCGGTCGTGTACGTACGCCGGGACGGTGAGGACGTGTCCGCCTTCGCGGCCCGCATCGGCTCACCGGACACGGACACGGACACGGACACGGACATGGGCGGGGATGCGGAGTGCCGTGCGTCCGGGGCGGGTCTGGCCTTCCTCCTGCGCGGGGACATCGAACTCCCCGACGGGTGCGAAGTCTTCGCGCTGTACCCGCAGCGGCTGGACGCGTCACGCGTGCGACTGCTCGGCGCAGCGGACGTCGTCACGGCATTCGCCGCCCGCTGAGCACACCAGCCCGGCGGCCGCCGGGACCGCCGGGTGGGGGGAGCCCGCCGGCCCGGGCGGTCACCGGTCGGCGCGGACCGTCATCGGCCGTGAGGAGCCGGGACCAGGCCGTCGGCGACCAGTCCGGCGAGGACCGCCTCGCCCAGAGCGTGGACGGCCGACTGCGGCCGGACCATGACGGTGAACTCCTTGATCCGGCCGTCGTCGTCGAAGTGCAACAGATCGATGCCGTGGATCTGCTTGCCGTTCACGGTCGCCCGGAAGGGCAGGATCGCCGACGGGGCCTCGACGCCGTCCGCGCCGGTCTCCGCCGCGCCGTCGTAGTGCCCGATGTAGCGGAAGTCCTCGAATACGCGCATCAGGACGCCGAAGAGGCCGAGGAGCATCGGCTTCCCCTCGAACGGCGTGAACTTCACAGGGCTGTAGAAGCGGACGTCGTCGGTGAACAGCTCGTCCAGAACCGTGAGGTCACGGGTGTCGACGGCGGTGCGGAAGCGCTCTGCTGCGGTAGCCATGGTGTCTCTTTTCTGCCTGGTTGCCGAGATTCTTCTCTACTCATGAAAATGACTAGTCAGATTCATGAGTATCATGGTCGGCGTCCGTGTACGAGCGCAAGAAGGAGGCGGGCCCGATGGCCTTGCGGCACGCTGTTCTGGCGGCGCTGCTCGACGAGGAGTTGAGCGGATACCAGCTGGTGAAGGCGTTCGACCTCGGTGTGGCGAACTTCTGGCACGCCCAGCCGCAGCAGCTCTACGCAGAGCTCACCCGCCTGGAGAAGGACGGGCTGATCACCGGCCGTGAGGTCGTCCAGGAGAACCGGCCCAACAAGCGTCTGTTCAAGGTCACCGACGCCGGCCTGGCCGAACTGGACCACTTCACCGGCACCGCCGCCAAGCCGTCGTTCATGCGCGACGACCTCGTCGTCAAGGTCCAGGCCGCCGACCACGTCGACACGGACACACTGATCGGCCGGCTCGCCGAGCGTGCGGCCATGGCCGAGGCCAAGGTCGAACTATTCGGCAAACTGCTGCGCACCATGCGGGGCGACCGTACGGAGGAGGAGTTCCTCCGCCACGGGGAACGCGTCGGCCCCTACCTGACATGCCTGCGCGGCCTCGCCTTCGAGCAGGGCAACCACGACTGGTGCGTACGCACCATCGCCGTCCTGCGGGAAAGGGCAGCCGCCGATGTCCGCGAGTGAAGGGGAGGGCCTGCGCTACGTCGCCCTGGGGGACAGCCAGACCGAGGGACTCGGCGACGGTGACGACACGGTGGGCCTGCGCGGCTGGGCCGACCGGCTCGCCGAACACCTCGCACGCCACCACCCGGGCACCCGGTACGCCAATCTGGCCGTACGAGGACGCCTGGCCCGCCACGTCCGCACCGAGCAGCTCGCCCCCGCCCTCGCGCTGCGGCCCGACCTGGCCACCGTGGTCGCCGGGGTGAACGATCTGCTGCGGCCACGGTTCGACGCCGACGAGGTCGGCGCCCACTTGGAGGCGGTGTTCGCCGCGCTCACCGCCCAGGGGGCCCGCGTCGCCACCGTCACCTTCCCCGACGTCACCCGGATCACCCCGTTCGCCAGGCCGCTCGGCCCCCGCGTCGCCGCGCTCAACGACCGGATACGCGACGCGGCCGGGCGCCACGGCGTCGTCGTCGCCGAGACCGGCCGCCACGCGGTGGTCACCGACCTCCGGCTGTGGAGTCCGGACCGCCTCCACGCGAGCCCGCTCGGGCACGCCCGGATCGCCGCCGCCGTCGCACACGCCCTCGCGCTGCCCGGCAGCGACGACACCTGGACGCACCCCCTGCCGCCGGTCGCGCCCGCTTCCCCCGCCCGGGGGACGGCCGCCGCCGAATTGCGCTGGGCAGCCGCCTTCCTCGGCCCTTGGCTCGGCCGCCGACTGCGCGGCCGCTCGTCCGGCGACGGCCGCACGGCCAAACGCCCGCAGCTCCTCCCCGTCCTGACGCCGGACCCGCAGGCCCCGGCGCGTCGTGGCGGAGAGGGACAGCCGCACGGGGAAACTGACCTCCATGAGTGACGCGATGAAGGCCGTCCTGGAGGGCGGCCCGGATGACCTCCCCGAGCGAATCGTTCCCGTGGACGACCCGGGGCAGGAGCTCAAGATCCCGTTCCGCGGGGGATACGAGCACTTCAAGTCCACGACGCGCACGCAGAACACCGACGAGGGCCAACTGCCGGTGTACGAATGGTGGGAGCGCACGGAGCTCCCGGGCTGACGCGGCAGGGTCCGCTCGTAGCTCGTAGCTCGTAGCTCGTAGCGGCGGGCCGAGGCCCGCAGGACCACGGCCCGCGCAGAATCGGGCCGGCCGTGGCCGGCATCGGGCGGCCTGGTGGCGAAGGGGCCGCCCGGTGCCGATGCCTCAGGACGCGGGCGCCCCGTACACGCCCAGCTCGTGGATCGAGTAGCCCCAGGTCGTCTTCCGGTCGACGCCCTGCATCCGCACGTAACGCACGGCTTCGTCGTCGGCCGGAAGCCGCACGACGTCGTTGCCGCACTCTTCCGGGCGCTGCGTGGCAACGGTCTTCCAGTCCGTGCCGTTCACGGACGTCCGGACCGTGTACTCGGTGGCGCAGGCGCTCTCCCAGGCCAGCGTCACCGCGGCCACCTTCGACGGTGCGGCGAGTTCGACCTGCACCCACTCGTCATCGGTGTAGCCGGACGCCCAACGCGTGCCCATCAGACCGTCGTTGACGTGCCGGGCAGCCAGGCGGTCGAGGTTCTGCTCGACGCTGGACGCCGTTGCCCTCCCCTTCGGCGCGAGGTTCTCCCCGCCGCCGGCGACGTCCCACAGCTGGAGCCGGACCTCGGCCTGCACGAGGAACACGTCGAGGACACCGTCGCCCACCTTGGGCTGCGCGGAGCCCCAGGAGTTGCGCGGCGGGTCCACCCGTACGGCCGTGGCCTGCCGCTGGATCCCGACCGACTCGCCCCGCAACTCGTCGGCCCTGTCCCGGTCACCGGCCTGCCGGGCTTCGAGCGCGTCCAGCATCCGCACCATCGCCCTGCCCCACAGCTCGGTGGCGTCGAGCCACGGTGCCGCGTCCACCGTGAAACCACGCTCCACGGAGCCGCTCCGGATGACGGCCGGCGCCTGCTCGATCCTCGTCGCGTAGCCGCGCAGGGACGCGACCGCTTCCGCACGGTTCCCGGCGTCCCACGACGTCCAGAACCGCGCCACCCGGCGCGCGAGTTCCGGCGCCTGCTCCTGCCAGGGAGTGGCGCCGAACGTGGGCGCCATGTGCTCGAGGTCGCCGAGGACCAGCAGTGCCTCGGTCGCCTCGCGATCGCCGCCCGCGAGGTACGCCATGGCACTCGGCCAGCTCGCCCGTGCGTCGTACGCCGCGTCGTTCCAGGCGAAGTCGGCCGCGCCGAAGACCGCGACCTTGCTGGCGTACGGCTGGTTCATCGGGTTGGCGACGATGCCGGCGAGATGCGCGGACAGGCCCGCTTCGCGCTTGTCGTACGGGGCGAGCAGCAGCCTGCCCCGGGTGTTGCCGAAGTCGTTGACGGGATAGTTGTCCCAGACGAAGACCTTGCGTCCGAACAGCTTCGCCGCGCCCTCCGCCTGCTGGTTGGTGATGCTCGGCGGCACGACGTCGGTGCCCGTCCACATCACCTCGACCGCGGGGTCGAGGGTGGCCCTCATCGTCTGCTTGTACGCGGTGTCCGTCAGGTCGCCGTACTCGGTGGGCACCATCTGAAGGGGCCGTACGCCGGGGTGGGTGGCGACGAAGGTGCGCTGCACATCGTTGAGCAGGTCGACCTGTGCCTCGGCGGCGGCCTGCCGGCCCGGTTCGCCGTAGGCCGCCCTGTCGCCCTCGCAGTTCCAGCGGGTGTAGCTGATGTCGTCCAGGGGGATGGAGAACGCCCGGGTGCCCAGGTCGTACATCGCCTGGAGTTTGGCCTTGAGATCCTTGCGGTGGGCGGCGTCGGAGTAGCAGATGGACTCGCCGGGGGAGACGGCGAACGTGAAGCGGACGTGGTTGGCGGTCGCCCGCCGCACCAGCTCACCGAGCTCGGCGAGCTTGTCGGCGGGGTAGGGCTCACGCCATTTGCCGCGGTGATAAGGATCGTCCTTGGGTGCGTAGATGTACGTGTTGGCCTTCACGTCGCCGTAGAAGTCCATCTGGTCGAGGCGCTCGGCGTGCGTCCAGGGCGTGCCGTAGAAACCCTCGATGGTGCCGCGCAACGGCATGGACGGGAAGTCGCTGACCTCGGCGCCGGCCACCTTCCAGCCGTCGTCGCCGCGTACGAACAGCTGGCGCAGCGTCTGCACGGCGTAGAATTGGCCCGCGGCGTCCTTGCCCGCGAGGGCGATCCGGTGCCCCGCCCCGCCGGAGCCCGCGACGCGCACGGCGTAGCCCTCCGCACTGCCGGGAACGGCGGTGTCGCCGAGGGCCGCGGCGATGTCGGGCCGGTCGCCCGGGCCGAGCCTCACGGTCAACAGCCCGCTCGCGGCAGCCGGTTCACGACCCGGAGCGACGACGTCGACACGGTCGGCGCCGTGGCGCTTCAGCTCCGCGACGAGACGGTCGCGGGCGGCGGCGTCGGTGCGGGCGTCGGCGACGACGAGCACCCGGTCGGTGACGACCGCGTCGGCGCCGGCGCGGTCGATCGACCGGGGTGTGGGGGAGACGGGGGGAAGCGGGGCGGTGGGCGCCGCCCCGGCCTGCTGGACGGGGGAGAGGATGCCCACCGTCATGGCGGCGGCCGAGGCTGCTGCGGCGAGGGACAGGCGGACCGTTCTTCCGTGCCTTCTCACGAGACCTCCAGAGTGGTCTAGACCGCGAACTGCGGCACACCGTACCGGCGGAGTGTCCGGGGCTGTCCATGGATGCGTCCACGGCGGACTTGGACTTTTGCGCGGGGGCGGGGGAGCGCGTTCGGCCCGTGGCGAGCGCTCGAAGACGCGGGGGCGGGGACGCGCGCGGCGCCCGGAGCCGTCGGCCCAGGGGTCAGGGGCGGTGCGTCCTCAGGAACCCTGGGCCGACGGGACCCGCCATTCCCCGGAGTGTCCGGGCGGGAGCGCCAGGTCGTTCCGGACGGCCGCGTAGTACCTTTCGCGCGCGGTGCGCTGGCGCTCCAGCATCGCTGACCATGTGGCGGGGCTGACGGTCCCGGCGCGCAGGAACGCTTCCATGTCCATCACCGCGACGACCCACTCGCGGGCCTTCTCCACCACGTCCGGACTCCCCAGCATCAACAGGGCCTCCCCGGCGGGATCCCGGGCGACAGCGGCCTCGGCCAGGTGGGGCGCCGCCTCCTCGGGCGACAGCGGGTGCGGGTGGGGGTCGTTGCCGAGATGCGCGGCGATCCGGTACGCCAGGGTGACGGTCTTCTTCAGCGCCCTGGCGTAGTCGGCGTAGACCGTCAGCCGCCGTTCCTCCCAACGGGCCGCCTGCTCGCGGCGGAAGCGGGCCGCGTCGCCCCGCGTGATCGCCAGGTACGAGCCCAGGGCACCGACCACCACACCGATCAGGGCAGGAAGCTGCTGTATGAACGCGGACATGGTCACACGGTATAGCCGGAAGGCCGACACCGTGACAGCCCCATGGCCGGCCGAACCACCCTGCCCACAAGGGGTGTTGCCTGCGATGTCGCAAGGCCCGGTGATCTTTCGGCCCGCTGCCTCTCAGCTGCTGATACCGGTCGCCGAAGCGTGAGGACGCCGGACGCGCACGGGGCAGCCGCACGTTCCCGCTGCCGTCGAAGGCCGCCGCGGCATCGACAGTGGCGAGATACCGGTCGCACCGCACAACCGCCGCCAGGCCGCGGCCATGTCCGGGACGGCATCGCAGTGCTCGGCCGCGTACAGCCGCAGCAGGTCGTGGAACCGGAACCGGTTGCCGGCGGTCCGCTGCACGAGGGCCGCGGTCACCAGCGCGTCGAGCAGCCGCGAAGCGACTGCGACCGGTGCGTCGAGCAGCGCGGCCGTCGCCTCGACGGTGAAGTCCGGCCCGGGGTGCAGCGCGAGCAGGGCGAACAGCCGGGCCGCTTCCGGTGCCAGCTTGGCGTGGGAGCGGTCGAAGGCGGTACGGACAGCGGCATGCGGATCACCCGGGACGGACAGCTTCGCGAGCCGCCCGTCACCGGCGAGTTCCACGGCACAGTCAGCGAGCGAGCGCCCGGGCCGCGCGGCGATGTTGACGCCGGCGATGCGCAACGCCAGCGGCAGGTACGCGCACAGCTCGGCCACGCGGTCGGCCGCCTCCGGCTCCTCCTCCACCCGCCGCGCGCCGACGGCGTCGGCCAGCAGCAGACGGGCCTCGGCCGGGGCGAACACCTCCAGGAACGTCGTACGGGCGGCATGGCTCGCCACCAGGCCCCGCAGGTCCGACCGGCTGGTCACCAGCACGGCCGCCCCCTGCGTCCCGGGCAGCAGCGGCCGCACCTGCTCCGCGTCCGCCGCCTCGTCCAGTACGAGAAGCACCCTGCGACCGGCGAGACGACTCCGGAAGGCCGCCGCCCGGTCGTCCAGCAGCTCGGGAATGTCCCCCGGCCGCTGCCCGGAGGCCCGCAACAGCGCGGCCAGTACCTCACCCGGATCGCGAGACCGGACGCTGTTGCCCGACAGCCGTACGTACCACTGCCCGTCCGGAAAAGCCTCCCGCAACCGATGCCCCAGCCGCACCGCGAGCGCCGACTTCCCGACACCCGGCGACCCCCACAGCACAACCGGCGCGTCCGCCCCGACGGCCAGCTCCGACGCCAGGCGCCGGAGCAGACCCGTACGCCCGACGAAGCGGGGTACACCCATCGGCAGCTGACGCTGGACCGTCCAGTCCGGCCCGGCCGGCGCCGCGAGCAAGGGCTTCCCCGTCAGCATCGCCGCGTGGAGCCCTTGCAGCTCGTGCCCCGGATCGATGCCCAGCTCCTCGGCGAGCGTGGCCCGGGTCCGACGGTAGTGCGCAAGCGCATCGGCCTGCCGGCCGGTGCGATGGAGCACGAGCATGTACTGGCCGGCGATCCGTTCGTCCAGCGGCCGGGCCGCGCTCCGCTCGGACAGCAGGGGCAGCAGTGCGGCATGGTCACCCAGCCGCAACCGCCGTTCCACGTAGTCCGACTCCGCGACCTCCCGCTCAATGACCAGTCCCTGCCGCGCCGCGTTGAACCACGGAGTGTCCACCCCTGCGAACGGCTCCCCCCGCCACAGCGCGAAGGCCTCCCGGAACAGCACCAGCGCCGTTCTGTCGTCCGCGGCCCGCGCCCGCCGCAGCAGATCACGGAAGAGGTGCACGTCCACGGCGGGTTCGCCGACGGCGAGGGTGTACCCACCACCCCTGCGTTCCGGGCCCGCACCACGCAACACCCGCCGCAGCCGCGACACGTAGCTGTAGAGCGTCCCCCTCGCCCGCTGCGGTGGCCGGCCGCCCCACACCCGGTCCGCCAGCTCATCGATCCGCACCGTGCGGCCCGCGTCCATCAACAAGGCGGCCAGCACGGTCCGCTGACGAAGCGGCCCCAGCGGTACGAGCCCTCCGCCGGTGTCCGCCTCGATGCCGCCGAACAGCCGGAACTCGCTCACACGTCCTCGCCCCCCGTGGACCGGCATCCCGCCGGTGCTCGCATTCCCGAAGCGGCGTCCGACACGCCCGGCGTCAGCTTTGCCGACAACGGCGGAGCTGAGCCATGCTGTTGCGGCTGAGTGCAAAAGCTGAGCGCAACGGGGGAGAACGCGATGCTCCGCATTCATTTCAGTGACGCCGACCTGGGGCGGACCAGACTGGCCAGCAGACCCGATCCGCTCTGGGAGATCGCCGCGAGCCTGCACCGGCTGCAGTCGCGGAAGGGAGCGTGGGCCTACGCGGGGTGGACCCGCATGGCGCGACAGCGGTTACGGGAGAACGGGCTGGAGCGGTCCGTGCGGGACGTTCTCCTGCGCTTGTATCCGCGGGCCGAGTATTTTCCGGACTTCCTGACGCCGGCCGGTGCCCTGGACGGTTTCGAGGCGGGCGTGGAGTCGATCCTGGCCACCCCGCCGCAACGGATCCTGGAGGAAGTGACCATCCTCGACCGGACCGTCGGTGCGCCGGCATGGGGCGGGCGGCTGGTCGAACCGGCGGCGCGCAGGGAACTCGTCGGGCTGCTGCGCGCGTATCACGAGGCCGTCGTCGTCCCGTACGAGGAAGTGGTCCTGGCGAAGCTGGAGGCCGAGCGGGCGGCGCGCTGCCGTGGCCTCCTCGACGGGGGAGTCGAAGGCATGCTCGCGGGGCTCGGGCCCATGATGCGCTGGCGGCCACCGGTCCTGGAGGTCACCTACCCCACCCAGGCGGCGGACCGGGACCTGTATCTCCACGGGCGGGGGCTCACGCTCGTCCCCTCGTACTTCAACTGGGCCGAACCGGTCGCCTTCGCCGATCCGGAACTGCCTCCCGTCCTCTGGTACTCGATGCTCCACGAGCCGCCCCCGGGCGGCGGCGACGACCCCGGGAAGCCCTTGACCGCCCTGCTGGGCCGGGCCCGGGCGATCGCCCTGTACGCCACCTCCGCCGGCGCCACGACCGGTGAGATCGCTCGCGCGGCGGGGGTTTCGGCGTCGTCCGCCAGCAGGCACGCGACCGCGCTGCGCGACGCGGGACTCCTCACGAGTGTCCGTCATGGGCCGTCCGTTCTGCACACGCTGACGCCGGTGGGAGCGGCGATGCTACGGGCCGCGACACGGGGAGCCGGGACGGCGGCGCACGATTGACGACGTGATCGCACGTGCCGCCGGTGAGCACGCGGTGGTGCCCACCGGCGGCACCCGGTCCCGCCTGCGCGCGTTCGAGACGGCGTGCCTCGGCGCGGCGGTCGGGAGCCGGCGGCGGGCGACGTGCAGCAGCACCGCCGCCGCGTCGCGGTGCAGCGCCACGGTGCGGGCGGCACCGGAGACCGGGAACACGGCGACCACCCCGGCGTCTATGCGCCATCCGTTCGCGGACGTCGCACCGCGCCACCCGGGGGCGGGGCGCGGCGTGGGCGGGGCCGCCCACGCCGACGGCGGTCAGGGCGCGGCGCCGGCGAGGCCGGTTGGAGGCCGAGCTGCCGGCGGGTCTTGTCCATGGTGGCTTCCCCTCCGGTCGGTCGTTCGGTCAGAGAGTGGTCAGCGAGTTGAACTCGATGCGCAGGCCGCCCATCGACTTCACGTGGTCGTACCGGTAGACCTCGACGAGCTTGTAGGCACCGTCGTCCTGAGCAATGTTGGGATCGCCGCGGTGGAAGGTCACCGCGCCCGACTGGTAACTGGCGGTATAGCTGACGCGTGAACTGGACAGCCATCTCAGCCGGTCGTCGGCCTTGCTCCAGGTGGCGTCGCCGACCATGCCGTCGGCGGTGAGGCCGTAGCGCCGCTGCCAGGCCTTCGTGGCGTCCCTGGTCGCAGGCCCGAACTGCCCGTCGATCTCGCTCAGGGTGAGGAAGTCCTCCGCGGCCAGGATGCTCTGCCAGAGGACGACGACGTCGGTGTTCGAGGAGTTGCCGCAGCCGTAGCAGAGCGAGTTGCCGAGTTCACCGGCCTGCTCACCGAAGTCGTCGGTGAGGGCGCCGGCGCCGTCCACGAACGAGCTGGAGTAGGCACCCGAGTTCTTCGAAACCGCCGCATGCGCGGGGATGGCAGCGAGGGCGGTCGCCAGCCCGGACAGCACGGCGGCCGCGGCGAGGATCTTGCGCATGGTGGATCGCTCCTTGGTGTCGTGTCGACGCCGTGGCGGTCGCATGACCCGGCGTCGGCACGATCGTGCGCAAGTGACCGTGCAGCAATCTTGCAGGCAGCTGGAAACCGCTGGTCAACGATGGATTCCGGACCTGCGGAGGTGACCCGGTACGGAGGCGGGGTGCCGGGGCGGCGTTCACCCGGCGGAGCTGGAAGCGCCTGCACTCACGGCACCTCGCGGCAGCCGGAACCGGCGCCCGGGTGCTCAAAGCCCCGACGGGCCACGGCAGTTGAGGCGGCGCCTGGCCCGACGGATCAGATGCCCCGAAGGAAATGGCCTAGCGGTGCGAGGTCGCGGCCACGTCGACCACTTCGATGGCCTCGCGGCGGATGCGCTCGGTCCCCCACGCGCCCAGCGGCCCGAGCGCTTGATTGAGGGTGCGCCCGTGTTCGGTCAGGGAGTACTCCACCCGCGGCGGCACCTCGGCGTAGACCTCCCGGTGCACGAGGCCGTCGGCCTCCATCTCGCGAAGATGCTGGGTCAGCATCTTCTCGCTCACTCCCGGCAGACCGCGACGGAGCTCGGCGAAGCGGCGTACACGATGGGTGTCGAGCTCCCAGAGGATCAGCCCCTTCCACTTGCCGCTCACCACGTCGAGCGCGGCGTCGACGCCGCAGATGTAAGGCCCGCACCTCGGCGCCTTGGCCATCACTGATCGCCCCTTACAAGAAGGTAAGTACCGCAGTAAATAGTGGGTACTACCGAGAATAGTGGCACTCTCCGAGCATGGAGGGGTGAACGAACGACAGAACCTCGAGACCACGCAAGGCAGCGCCGTCACCGTCATCGGGCTGGGCCCGATGGGACAGGCCATGACCCGGACCCTCCTCGCCCGTGGCCACCAGGTCACCGTCTGGAACCGCACGGCCGCCCGCGCCGACGGCGTCGTCGCCGACGGAGCGACGCTCGCGGCGACACCCCGCCAGGCGGTCGGAGCGAGCGACCTGGTCATCCTCAGCCTCACCGACTACCGGGCGATGTACGACATCCTCGCCGACGCCTCCGGATCGCTCGCCGGCCGGACGCTCGTCAACCTGAGCTCCGACACTCCCGACCGCAGCCGCGAGGCAGCGACCTGGGCGGCAGGCCACGACGCCGCCTTCCTCACCGGCGGCGTCATGACGCCGGCACCCATGGTCGGCACAGAGGCGGCCTACATCTACTACAGCGGCCCCGACGAGGTGATGAACCGTCACCTGGCGGCGTTGTCACCGCTCGGTACACCCAAGTATCTCGGGCAAGACCCGGGCCTCGCCCAGATGATGTACCAAGCCCACCTCGCGGTGTTCCTCACCACCCTGTCCGGACTGATGCACGCCACCGCGATGCTGGGCCATGCGGGGATGAAGGCCCAGGAAGCGCTGCCGGAGCTGCTCACCCTCACGGACTCGACCGGCGACATGCTGAGGGCCGGCGAAGGAAGCCCGGGCGCCGCACTGGATGCCGGAGAGCACCCCGGCGACCTCAGCACCGTCACCATGATGGGCGCGACGTCCGACCACATCGTCGAGACCAGCACGTCCCTCGGCCTCGACCTCGCCCTCCCGCTGGCCGTGCAGGCCCACTACCGGCGCGCGATCGAGGACGGGAACGGCGGCGACAACTGGACGCGCATCATCGACGGCATCCGAGCACCGCGCTGAACCGACCGCGGCGGATCTCGGAGTGGGTCCCGTAACAGCCGGCCCGCTGCGCGAGGTTGCGCATCGGGTTCGCAGGTGAACGGGTACCGCTCCCTCGGCCGACCCGGCACCGCGCAGGACCGCGCCGGGCCGGCCAGGGAACCGCGGCCCGCCGATCCGGCGTGATCACGAGAATGGCAGGGACGAAGGAAGCGGGGCGCCGAGCCGCCCATCTGGCAGCCGTCTGGATCACCGGAGGCGTTCTGACGGCTGTGCAGTTGCGGGTGGTGCTCATCGCCCTCTTCGTCGACGGGACGACTGTCCGCGGCGGCCTCCTCGCCCTGGGGGCCGTTCTGGGGCTGGGGGCGCTCGCGGGTGTCGCGAGCGCCGCCCGCACGATCGTTCCGCTCGCCCATCGGCGACGCGGCCGGTGGACATGGACGGTGACCGTCTACGTGTCCGGCACGGCCGGCGCGTCCGTGGCCGCCGTGGTGAACTTCGAGATCGACCGCCTCGAGAATGCCCTTCCGCTCTACGCCGCCGGAGGCTCCTGCTACGCGCTCGCGGCCGCGCTGTTCCTCCCCGGCGCCCGGATCAAACTGGGCTCGCTCGGGGCGGCGGCCGTTCTCGTCGGCGGCGGAGCGTACGCCTACCGGGACGCCTCGCAGCCGCCGACTCTCGACGAGCATCTCGCCGCCAACGGCGTGGACCGCGGCCTGCTACGCGTGGGCGATCCGCCGTCGGGCTACACGCTGCGAGCCCTGGGCGCGGGCGCGGACACCTTCGGTGCCGAGTACGAGAGGCCCCAATCGGTACGACTGCATCTCGGCGTGGAACGCGCCGGACACGACACCCGCCGCGCCGACGCGCGCGGCTGCCCCGTTCCCTTCGGTGACCCGATCCACTGCGTGGACGACGGCGAAGGCCGCCAACTGCTCACGTACGAAGGCGGTTACGAGCACCAGGAACTGCGGTTGCGCCGCGACGGCCTCGTCTGCACCGTGACAGTGCAAGGCCGTCACACGGACCTCTCGGCGGCCCGCCACATCCTGTCGACACTCAGGCCGGCCACCGACGCCGAACTCACCGGCCTACTGGGCCTCCCGACACGGCGCTGATCCCCGGCACGAACGCGGCTGCGCCTTTGCGTAGCCGGCGCGTGCGGGTGGCGCGGGTGAGATCGCGTCCCTCGGGGCGGCTTTGTCCGGTGCCCCGCCCGGTTTGGGAGCACGGTCAGCGGGCCGTACGTTCTCCGGCCACTCGGGCAGGCTCGGTCGCCGGCGCCTCTCCTTGCCCGGCCGCCAGCAGTTCCCGGCGCTTGGAGCCTCCTGACACGCGGTGCAAGCCGTACGAACCGGGCTTGTGCGCCTCGTCGGCCAGGTGCTTGACGACGCCCTTGCACACGAACTCCTTGAGCTTCGCGCCAGGGCGACCGTCGATGTGGAACCACACCGCGACGTCGTACCTGTGGGCGAACTGGAAGATGCCGGCGCGTCGGCCCAGGCTGATGCACTGGCCTGCGAACGCCTGGTTGAGGTGCGACGGCTGCTCCCCGGCGATCCTGCTGAGCACCGTGTCCGCGGCCCGCGCGCCCAGCGGCATCGCGGCCTGGCAGCTCATCCGCAGCGGCAGGTCCGACGGCGCCGCCGAGTCGCCGGCCGCGACGATGCGCACGTCGTCCACGCTGGTCAACGTCTCGTCCGTGAGGAGGCGGCCCACTGAGTCGGTGCTCAGCCCGCTGCGTGCGGCCAGGTCCGGCACGCCGAATCCGGCGGTCCAGATGGTCACGTCGCTCGGCAGCTCGCGGCCGTCACCGAGCCCCACGGCATCGCGGGTCACCGCCGTCACCGACGTGCCGGGACCGTCGACCACGGTCACACCGAGTTCGGCCAGCCGCTCGGTCACCGAGCGCCGCCCCCGAGGATGCAGGTACGGGCCGAGCACCCCGCCGCACACCAGGGTCACGCTGCGGCCCTCCTCCGCCAGCTCGGCCGCCGTCTCGATGCCGCTCGGACCGGCTCCGACCACCGTCACCACGGCCGACGCAGGCGCCTTTTCGAGGACTGGCCGCAGCCGCTGCGCCTCCTCCAGGCTCGCGAGCGGGTAGGCGAACTCGGCCGCTCCGGGCACACTCGGGTCGGCGCTGCCGCTGCCCACCGCGTAGATCAGGTAGTCGTAGCCGACCGAGCCGCCGCCCGTCAGCGTCACGCTGCGCCCGGCGGCGTCGATCCGTGCCACGGTGTCGACGACCAGCCGGACGCCCTCGGCCAGAACGTCTCGGTACTCGACGACCGCCTCGTGGGACCCGCCCACCAGCTGGTGCAGGCGGATCCGCTCGACGAAGGTCGGACGCGGGTTGATCAGGGTCACTGTCACGTCCCCGCGCTGCCTCAGGCGATTGGCGGCCATGACGCCGGAGTATCCGCCGCCGATCACGACCACTTCGGTGTTGCCGGTCATGGTGTCTCCTTGGTTGTCGAGGGGTTCGGCCTCAAGACACCAGCCGGTCGATCGCTGTGACAGCGTGTGCGACAGATCACTCCGCAGGCGGGGGCTCGTGCGGGGGTACGGGTCCTCTGCGTGGACGAGAAGCCGCAGAGCCAGGCCCGGTTCCGGTCACAGCCGGTTGCCGATCACGCCCGGGGTGCACCAACGCCGCAGTTGCGACCATGTGCGCTCGGGCGCATCGCCGCTCTTCGCCCGCGCTGGACGCTGGACATGGCGGCCTGCGAACCACCGGCTCACGACATCGACGGCACCGCTCGGTGGAGTTCCCGGGCATTCCCGCAGGCGTCCCGACGCCCTGCTCGGCAGCCGCAGCCGACCGCTCCTGCGGTCACGGCTGGTCGTACCAGGCAAACGCCGTGATCCGCCAGCCCTCCGAGGTGCGGACGAACTGCATGGTCTTGGTCCCGCCTCCCTCGAACGGCTCACCGTCCAAGATCCCGGACTTGCGGTACTCGCCGAACCGCGACGCGATATCGCCCGCGATCTCAGTTTTTTCGGAGGTCTCCCACTCGGAGAACTCGACCAGCCGACCGTCGGTCAGCAACCGCCGGCGAGGCTCGATGAACTCGTCCACGGTGTAGACCGTGAGCTCCGGGCCGGTCTTGACGATCACGCCACCCGGAAGTACCAGCCGGCGGATCCGGGCCACGTCGGCGGTCTTGCCGCCCCGGTTGTCGAAGGCATCGAAGAACTCGGCCGTCACAGCGTCTATCTCGATCTTGGACATGGCGCGACATTAACAGCGAGGGGGCACCGGACATCGTCGGTTTCGACAGGCTGCGGTACGTCGTCGAGCAGACCGTCGTGCACGAGTCCATGCACCCTGCTTCCCTCGGCCGAGGGAATGGCAACGGCCCGTCCCCACCGAGGCCCAGGACCAGCGCACGCTCTAGGCGCCGGGCGCCTTGTAGCGCACGTTCGCGGCCTTGCGCAGGGCGTCCATCGTTTCGTCGACCGTCAGGAGGACGGTCGTCTCCAGTGAACTGAGCGCTCCGCCGCCGGTGATCGCCAGGGCGACTGCTGCCATGGACACGTTGTCGGGGGCTTCCCACAGGGTGTAGCCGTCGTGCTTGCCGAAGGCGTACCAGAATCCGTGGAGCTTTCCCCCGACCGATTCGATGTACGCCTGAGCGGCCCCTCTGCGGTCCTCCGGGTTGCCGATCATCCTGGCCCAGCTCTCCGGCGTGTAACTGAATCTCGACAGATAGAGCGGCATGGTCTCTCCCTCTCGTCGCCGGTCCGGGCGAGGTGCGGACGGGCGTCGAACATTAACCGGCGGCGCCGGCCGGGAAAGGGTGCCGCGCGACCCGTGCCAGGTGATTCCCCCGATAGGCCCGGCAGCCTTTCGCGGGGTTCCTCAGCCGCAATCGCGGGCTGCCTCCGTCGGGCAGGACCGGGTGAAGCTCCTCACTGATTTCACTGATTCCGAGCTACTTCTGGGGCATGAGTGGCGGAAGGGAGGGAAAGCGCTCCCCACGAAGCTCCCAGTGCCCCCAAGGGCAGCAACGGAAGGAGACGACTGTGTTGATGGCCCACCCCGTCATCCTTGGAAACCTGGTCGAGCAGTACGAGACGCTGAAGGTCCTGCACGCCGAGAACGGCAGCGCCGAGAGCCGGCAGCGTATGGACGACATCGCCTACACCCTGTGCGTCTCCACCGGCACCGGGGACATCGACGCGGCATTGATCGCAGCCCGCCACCGGCTGCCCGGCGCCCGGCCCGAGGACGATTCTCTGCTCACGGCCTGAACGACCGCATCGGGCAGGCGTGACGGCGCGTCCTCGGGCAAGAAGAACGGCCATGGGAACGCTGAGCCGATGGGAACTTGCCCTCGAGCGCAAGCAGGGCGCGCTGCTGGCCAAGATGTTCCACAGGGAGCCCGTGGAACTGCTCGACGCCCTGCGGCGCGAATGCGACGACCACGCCGTGGTCTGCAGCGAAAGCCGTGTCGTGGTGCCGAACGCCTACGAGATCGAACTCGCCGACAGCGTCCACAGAGAACTCGCCCGCAGGGAAGAGGAACTGGGCCAGGCGCTGATCGACACACTCGCCCGTCACGGTGAGGAGAAGGGCTACGAATGGGCCGGCCCGCTCACGGTGCACATCACCGACACCGCCTCCGCGCATCTGCCCAACGGGCGCTACCGGGTCTCCAGCACCCCTGCGCCGCAGGTCCGCGCGGACTCGTTCCCGCCGCACTGAACTGCCGCCCCCGTCAGGGCCCGTCGTGGCTCACGGTCCGCTCGTGCGTGGCTGTTACGACGGGACGGCGGCAGCGGTGTGCGGCTCGTCGGTCTCCGGCTCCCGGGGCGGGTCGCTGAGCTGCTCGCGTATGTAGTTCCAGACGACCGCGATCAGCGCGGCGACCGGTACGGCGAGCAGGCTGCCCACGATGCCGGCCAGGCTGCCGCCCAGCGTCACCGCCAGAAGGATCACGGCCGCGTGGAGCCCCAGCCCGCGGCTCTGGATCATGGGCTGGAAGACGTTGCCCTCGAGCTGCTGCACCACCACGATGACGGCCAGCACCATCAGCGCGTCCGTCAGGCCGTTGGAGACCAGTGCGATGAGTACGGCGACGAAACCGGCGAACAGGGCGCCGATGATCGGCACGAACGCGGAGACGAAGGTCAGCACCGCGAGCGGGAGCACCAGCGGTACGCCGAGAATCCACAGGCCGAGGCCGATCAGGACGGCGTCGAGCAGACCGACGGCCGCCTGGGAACGTACGAACGAGCCCAGGGTCTCCCAGCCGCGCTCCGCCACGGTCGGGACGTCGGTGGCGAGCCGGCCGGGCAACTGACGGGCGAGCCACGGCAGGAAGCGCGGGCCGTCCTTGAGGAAGAAGAACATCAGGAAGAGCGCCAGGACGGCCGTGACCACGCCGTTGACCACGGTGCCCACTCCGGTGACCACGGCGGAGACCATGCTGCCGACGCCTTCCTGGGCGCGGGCCACCGCGCTGTCGAAGGCCTGGTTGATCTGGACGTCGCCGATGTTCAGCGGCGGCCCGGCGGCCCATCCGCGCAGCTTCTGGATGCCTTCGACCACGCCGTCGGTCAGCTCGCCGGACTGGGACGCCACCGGCACCGCGATCAGTGCCACGACGCCTGCGGCGACCGCGAGGAACAGTACGGTCACCGTCGACGCGGCCAGGGCGGGAGGCCAGCCGTGCCGGCGCAGGAAACGGGTCAGGGGCCACGTGAGCGTCGTGAGGAGCAGGCCGACTATGAGCGGCCACACGACCGACCACATCCGGCCGAGTACCCACAGGGCCACCGCGGTCGCCACGAGGACGAGCAGCAACTCGACGGAGATACGCGCCGACGTCTTGAGCGCGGCGCGGGTTCTCGTGGAACTCAACGTGACAGACATGGGATCACCCTATTGGCACTTGCTTCCCGCTTCGTCATCGCGGCTGTTCCGGGGACGGTGGGCGACGGTCCGACAGCGCGCACGGGACAGGGTGCCCGGCCCCCCTTCTCCGCCGAGCTGTGTGGGCGGTGCTCTCCGACACTTGTACGGTGGCCGCGGTGCGGCATCGATCACGGAGGGGGCGGCGGTGCTCGGGCGCAACATCCGTCATGCGCAGGGGAGTCGGCGAGCCGCACGGGGGTGCGGCCGGTGACCGGTCACCGCTCGGCGGGCCTGGCGGCAGCCGCCGCGGCATTCGTCGCTTTCTCCGGATACGTCGCCACCGAGCTCATCGAACGCAGTGCCCCACCGGTGAAGCCACCCTCGCCGTACACGGCACCGAAGCCTTCCCCCGACTGCGGCACGCCGGAGCTCGACCCGGTGCACTGTCCCTTCGGGGGCGGCTGCCCCACGCCGGCAGCGACCGTCGCCGCCCCGGCGGCCGGAACGATGCCTGTGCCCGACCCCACGTCGCAACGCCCCGCAGACAGATTCCTGTTGGAGCAGAAGGTATCCAACTGCGTGGAGGACAGGGCCGTCTACGCGGACTGATCCGCGCCTGCACAGGCGCTCGCGGTGCCGCCGAGCCTCATCCGAGGGCCCCCGGTCCGCGGCGCACCCGGGCTTGCCCTGAGGGCCCGTCCACTCCACACGCACGGCACCCGGCACCGCACCCCCGGAGTCCTCCTCGGGCAACCTCCACTTCCGCTGCGCCAACGACGCGTAACGACCGTCGGCATGACGGCACCGTGGCGCTCGACCAGGGTGCCGTGTCCCTGCCCCGGCGGCCGAGCGTGCTCACCGCTCCAGCTTCTTGTGCGCGCTCTCCGGCAGCCGCAGATACACCGCCGACGAGACGAGGCACAGCACCGCGACGTACCAGGGAAACAGGCCCGGACGGTCCAGGTCCTTGAAGAGCGTGCCCACGTACGGGGCGGTGCCGCCGAAGACGGCGACCGTGAGGGAGTACGGGAAGCCGATGCCGGCCGCCCGTACCCGTGCCGGGAACACCTCGGCGTTCACGGCCGCCGAGATCGACGTGAAGCCGGTCAGCAGGACCATGCCCGCGCACTGCACGAGCAGCAGCGACAGGAACGAGCCGTTCACCGCCCGCAGCAGCGGCACGCTCAGCACCGCGAAGCCGACCCCGAAGAACAGCAGCGACGGCTTGCGGCCGAAGCGGTCGGACAGCAGCCCGCCGACCGGCTGGAGCAGGGTGAAGAACGCCAGCGACAGCGTCCCGGCGATCAGGGCGTCCGCCTTGTCGATGTCCGTGTTGAGCTCCGCGTACGTCGGCAGGTACGACGTCCACGTGTAGTACGCGAGCGTGCCGCCGGCCGTGATGCCGCAGATCAGCAGCGACTCGCGAGGATGGTGCCGCAGCGCGTCGAACAGGCGCGGACGCGGGCCCTGTTGCTGCTCCGCGCTCCGCGTCTCGTGGGCGCTGCGCCTGATCCAGAAGCCCACGAGGCTGAGCAGGGCGCCGATCACGAACGGCACGCGCCAGCCCCAGCCGTTCATCTGCCCCTGAGCGAGCACGCTCACCAGCAGGGCTGCGACACCGGACGCGGCGAGCTGCCCGATCGACGTGGAGACGTACTGGAACGACGAGAACAGCCCGCGTCGTCCCGGCCCCGCCGACTCGACCAGGAAGGTGGTCGACGCGGCGAACTCGCCGCCGACGGAGAGGCCTTGCAGCAGCCGCGCCAGGACCAGCACCACGGGCGCGAGGATCCCGGCGGCGGCGTACGTCGGTGTCAGGCCGACCAGCAGGCTGCTGCCGCCCATGAGGAGGATGGTGACCGTGAGCGCCGCGCGCCTGCCGTGCCGGTCGGCGACCGCGCCCATGATCAGCCCGCCCACGGGGCGCATGAAGAATCCGACGGCGAAGACGGCGAACGTCGACAGCAGCGGCACGAGCGAGTTGCCGGAACTCTCGGGGAAGACCTGATCGGCGATGTAGGTGGCGAGGAACGTGTACGCGTACCAGTCGTACCACTCCACCGCGTTGCCGACGGAGGCCGCGAGCAACTGCCGTACGGGGTGCACGGCGGCGGCGGTGGTGACCGTCGGGGCGGGAGCCGTCTGCGGCGGGGGCGTTTCTCGCGGTGGGATCTTGGCCATGGTCACGGCCTCCCCAACTCAGGGCGCCCGCACGCATGGTGCCGCGACGCCGCCGCACGACGTCCACAGACCGGAGTGCGGCGGAGGCCCGCCCTGCTGCTACGGCCCTTCGACGGTGTCGAGGTGCGTGCCCACCGGCCCGCCCGCCGTGGCCGGCAGTTCGACGGAGAGGTGTGCGGACAGTGCGCGGAGGAAGTCGGACGCGTCGAAGATCTCGCCGGCCGAGGCGACGCCGACCGTCCTGGTCCGTCCCGTGAGGATGCGGTCGACCGCTTCCACCGCGAGCGGCGCGGTGACGGCGTAGATGTCCTGGCCCCTCGCCACGGCCCGCCGCTCGTTGCCGCCGGAGCGCACGACGACGTCGACCAGGAAGGTCTGCGCGGACCGCCCGTCCTCGTCGACCGCGGTGGGAGCCGGCGTGTCCGGCGCGGACAGGTCCCGGGCCGCCTCGACGGTCATGTAGGTGCGCACTTCCGGGATGGACAGATGGCTGGGGACGGTGACGACGTCGGCCATCGTGAACTCCCCGATGACCTCCCGGGCGCCCAGCGGGTCGGGGAAGGGCCACTTGAGGGTCGTCGCCTCGTCCCGGCGGTAGTCCAGCCGACCGTTCCGGTAGACGACGCGTGCGCCACCCCGCCGCTGCCGGGAGACCGCACCCGCGTCCCGCGTCCCGCCGGTCGGCTGCCAACTGTTCAGCCCGTACGCGACGTGCGCCTCGTCGGCAGCCGTCCACTCGCCCATCGCCGCGGTGGCCAGCAGGTCACCGAGGGCGCCGAAGAAGGCCATCGCGGGAACGACCACGGCTCCCGCGGCGCGGGCACGGTCCGTGAAGTGCGCGAACGTGTCGACGTTGGCCTCGATCTCGGCCGCCACGTCCACGTAAGGGATCCCGGCCCGCAGCGCCGCCTCGATCACGGGCGCGGCAGTCGTGGCGAAGGGTCCGGCACAGTTGATCACCGCAGTCGTCCCGGCCAGCGCGCGGTCGAGCGCCGCCGGATCGTCGACCGACGCCGCCCTGGCCTCGAGGCCGGGGAAGGACGCCACCAGTGCCTGGAGCTTGCCGGCGTCGCGGCCGGAGAGAACCGGGACGAACCCGCGCTTCCGCAGCTCCGTCACCACGAACCGCCCGGTGTGCCCGTACGCGCCGTACACCGTAACCAACTGTCCCGATCCCATCGGTTCTCTCCTGTGCTCGAGTGATCCACTGAGTACATCCTGGCGGGCAGGGGCGACCGATCGTGAGTGTCTGGAACGACATGACCCGTACAATTCCCGACATGGCTACTGTCGCGCTTGCCGTCACCGACGGAATGCTGCACTTCGAAATGTCCCTGGCGTACGAGGTGTTCGGCGCCGCCCCGGCCGGCGTGACGGTCCCCTGGTACGACGTCACCGTCTGCGGACCGGTCGCCGTGCCGGTCGGCCGGTTCCTGCTCGCGCCCGACTCCGGGCTCGACCGGCTCCGGCACGCCGACACCGTGATCGTCCCCGGCTGGGCCGACGTCGACGAGGACCCGCCCGCCGACCTGGTCGACGCGGTGCGCGCGGCCCACGAGGCGGGCGCGCGTGTGGTCTCCCTCTGCACGGGCGTGTTCGTACTGGCCGCGGCCGGCCTGCTGGACGGGAAGCGCGCGACCACGCACTGGGCACACACCGAGGCTCTGGCCGCCCGTTACCCCCGGCTGGAGGTCGACCCGGACGTCCTCTACGTGGACAACGGCAGCGTGCTCACCTCCGCCGGCAAGGCCGCCGCTCTGGACCTCTGCCTGCACCTCGTGCGCCTCGACCACGGCTCGTCGGTCGCCAACGCCGTCGCCCGCCGCCTGGTCGTACCGCCGCACCGGGCGGGCGGTCAGGCCCAGTTCGTCACAACCCCGGTGCCTGCCCAGGACGACCATCCGCTCGCCTCCCTGCTTCCCTGGATCATCGAACGGCTCGACCAGCCGCTGACCGTGGAGGACCTGGCCCGCCAGGCACGGATGAGCTCGCGCCACCTGGCCCGCCATTTCAGGGCGGCGACCGGCACCACCCCGCTGCAATGGCTGCTGATCCAGCGGATCCGCCACGCCCAGGAACTGCTGGAGAAGACCGACGACAGTGTCGACGCCGTCGCGGCGGCCACCGGCATGGGCACCGCGACGACGCTGCGCCGGCACTTCAACCGTACGGTCGGCGTACCGCCGGACACCTACCGCCGCACCTTCCGCTCACGATCCCGCTGATCGCTCGGGGCCGGTGACGGCTCGAGCGGTGTACGGCCCGGGTGCGGGAGACGCCGGACAGAGGCGAGCGGGGCGTGGAAGACAGCCGGCACGGTCTCGTTGCCGTCGATGGCGCCCTCACCGCCGCGGCTCCGGCCGGTCACGCCAGATGTCGACACAGTGCAGTTGGCGGCACGGCGGCCCAACCGGATGCGCAGCCGGAGGCAGTGCACGCACCCCGGCCACGGTGCCACAATCCGGCCATGGACCAGGGGGAGGCGGCCGTCTGGGCCGCGGGCATCGGCGTCGGGGCAACGCTCGTCATGGCACTGGCGGCCTTGCACACGGGCCGCCGCGCGAACAAGGCCGCCCTCGATGCCGCTCGCGAGGCGGGGAGGGCACAGGTCGAGGCGGCGTTGGCCGGTGTGCGGCTCCAGTTGGACGGGCATCGGGAGGACGCGCTCTGGCTGGCCCGGCGGGATGCGTACGCGCAGTTCCTGAACGGCATCGAGAACGTGCGTATGGCGCTCGTCCACCTGGCCGCTGTAGGGCCCCGGTACTTCGAGGAAGGGCTGGGGCGCGGGAACGCGGTGGGGGAGGGGCTCACTCGTGCGCAGGAGCTGTACCAGGACCTGTTGTTGCGCCACTCCGCTCTGCGTCTGTCCGCGGACGATCCCGAGGTGGCGGACGCGGAGCGGCTGTCCCGTCTGGCCGGCCGACTCCTGGAGGACTTCGACGATTACGCGGGAGCGTTTCCGGCGGGGGATCCCGCTCCGGCGTGGCGGCGGTTCGACGAGGGCCTGCACGAGCTGCGCCACGGGGTCGAGGAATGGGCGCTGAACGCGCGGCGCCGGGTGCAGGAGCAGCGCGGGTCAGGGGCACCGCCGCCCCGGCCGGGCGACGGCTGATCGTCGCGCGGCCGCTCACTTCGTGGTCTTGCAGCTGGTCTCACCGTCGACCTGTTCGACGGCTGACCGGTGGTCGTGAACACGCGACGCCGATCCCGGCCGGTCCGGCGACCGGCGGGGCTCGGCCTCGCCATGAGAAGCACCACGGCCGTGCTGCCCGGGCCGTCCACGGGTGCCGGCTCGTCGTGACCGGCCCGTCCACGGGAGCCGGCTCGATTCCACGGAGCCGACCAGTGGCGCGCTGTTTGCACGGAGTGCGCTGCAGGAGTCGGCCGGGCGCCGCCCAGTACGCCTGCTGACGGTGTCACGACTGGTAGTAGGCGTCGATGGGGGCGCGGGCCTCGGGGAACAGGGCAGGACCGAGCTCAGTGACCGTCGGCCAGGCCCCGGCCGGGTTGAGCTCGATGAGCTGCTCGGTGGAGAGCGCGTAGACGACGCGACCGAGACCGGAGCGGACGATGCCGCCGGCGCACATCCCGCAAGGCTGACAGCTGGTGTACAGGGTGGTGCGCGCGGCCGTGTCCTTGTCGAGTTCCCGGGCGGCCCAGCGGGCGAGCTTCAGTTCCGGGTGGGCGCTGATGTCGTTGTCGCGCTGCACCGTGTTGTGTGCTTCGGCGAGAGTCGCGCCGTCCGGGCCGACCAGCAGGGAGCCGTACGGCGCGTCGCCCAGCGTGACGGCGTGGGCCGCGAGGGCGATCGCCCGCCGCAGGTGCACCGCGTCGGCGGGAGAGATCATGATGGTGTCCTCCAGTGTGTGGCCACGGCCGTGAGTGCCTGCCAGGCCACATGGGGCCGGCGGGTCTCCTCCGGATCTCCGTCGTAGGGGTCGAGCACGACGGTGTCGGCGCCGAGCCGTCGCAACTCGTCGAGATCTTCGAGGACCTGCTCGATGGTTCCGACGCCGGCGAGCCGGTCAGGATCGTCGACCGGCGCCGTGGTCAGCCGCAGTGCGATGCGGGGCGTGAACCCCGGCAGCGAGTGGTCCGCCACGGCCGAGCGCAGCCAGGGCATCGTGTTCCTCAGGGGATGCCAGGCGTCGCCGAACCTGACGGCGCGCCGCACGGCGGCCTCGCTGTTGCCGCCGACCCAGATGGGTACCGAGGTGGTGGGGCCGTCGGCTTCCTCACGCCAGGCGTTCCGCAGGGCCGCCAGGTACTCGTCGGTGAGCCTGCCGCGTTCGGCGAACGGCACGCCGAGCGCGTCGAACTCCTGACGTGCCCAGCCGATGCCGACGCCGAGCACGAGCCGCCCGCCGCTGAGCAGGTCGAGGTTGGCTGCCATACGCGCGAGCAGCAGCGGATGCCGGTAGGGCATGACGAGCACGGTCGTGCCCAGGCGCAGTCCGGTGGTGACACCGGCCAGCCAGGACAGGGTGGTGAACGGTTCGTAGAACGGCTCCGGGTACTGCTCGGCCACGTCGGGGGTGACGGCCACGTGGTCCGACATCATGAGGAGGTCGAAGCCGAGCCCCTCGGTGATCCGTGCCCACTCGCGCAGCACGCCGGGATCTGTTCCTGGTCCGAAGTTGGGTACGTTGACGCCCAGTTGCATGACCGGAGGCTATCCCGGCGAACCAGAAACACGGAACGAACTCTTCCTGGTCGTAGCGGCGATCTGCCGTCGATTTCCCGGTAGATTCGCGGCATGACCGCGAACCTCGATGACGTCGACTGGGCGATCATCACCCAGTTGCAGCAGGAAGCACGCATCTCGATCAGCGAGTTGGGCCGACGCGTGAGCCTCAGCCCCTCGGCCACCACGGAACGGGTGCGGCAGTTGGAGGCCCTGGGCGTCATAACCGGCTATCACGCGGTGGTCGACCTGACCAAGGTCGGCTACCCCGTGCTCGCCGTCGTCCGGTTGAAGTACCCGGGCAACCACCACCAGCCGTTGCGCCGGCTGCTCGCCGAGCGGAGGGAGATCCTGGAGTGCCTGCGTACGACGGGTGACGACTGCTACACCCTCAAGGTGGCCGCGACCTCCATGGGCCATCTGGAGACACTCATGGACGAGCTGGCCGGTTTCGGCAGCACGACCACGAGTGTGGTCTACAGCCAGACCCTGCCCTACCGCGGACCGGACCGGCCCTGACCGGCAACCGACCGTCCGGCGCGTACCCGTACGCCGACCTGATACGGGCCACCCTTGCCCACACCGCATGGTGGCTGCTCGCCAACTGAGAAGCCGCGCCTCGCGAGCAAGCCGTCGACGGGTCGCGTGAAGAAGTCGACGGCGAAGACGGCGAGGACCGCGGGTCACCGCGGCTGGAACTCGACCTCCGGACGATCGGCGACGGGGCCGTCGAGCAGGGGGCGTGACATGCCACGCAGATGCATGTCGAAGAAGGCGGCCGTGTAGTCGCGCGTGTGCTGCCATGCGCGCTCCGCCGGGAGCGGCGCGGCGGGATCGGCCAGACCGAGCTGCTCCGCCAGGACCAGCAGATCCGTGAAGGAGAAGTGTTCGGCGCCCGAGACCGTCAGCCAGCGTTTCCAGCCGTCGAGACGGGCCCAGGCCGCCTGCCAGTCGCTCTCGGCGTTGCCGGGGCCGTGGTCGGCTGCGGACCCCATCATCATGAACGGGCGGGCGTCCAGACCCGTCTCGGGAAGACGGGCGAAGAAGTCCCCGTCCGGGTTGACACCGGCGCGCACACGCCGGTCCTGAGCCATGAGCGTGGCGGCGGAGGCACCTCCGACGGAGTGTCCTGCCGCGCCGATCCGCCGGGGGTCGATCATGAGCGCGTACGAAAGGCTACGGTGCCCCTAACGCCCCCTTCCGGTCCGTGCGGGGTAGTGCACCGACACCATGAGTTCCCTGGCGGCCGAAGGCATCCACGGGTCGCTGCGCCGGTGGTCGGTCAGGTGCAGGGTCTGCGTCCCGACGGGGTGGCGGCCCGCGGGGCGGGGGAGCTCGATCCCGGTTTCCGTCGCGATGCCGGCCGAGAGGGCGGCGGGAACGGGGGCGGCCGACGCCGCGCCCCGCGCCAGGACCGCGACCGGCGTTGCTGCCGGGGTGGTGCCCCGGTGGGGTCGGTGCGACCGGATCGTGTGGAGGTCTCGTACCGGCCCTCGTCTGCTACTCGCCGGTAAGGAATGATGCCGGACAACCATCCACGCGTCCACGGGCGGAGCCAGCGGTGACGACTTTCGAGGAACAGACAACGGTGCACGCGTTCCGTGACGATGCTCTCGGGGAGCACGATGCGGTCGGGCTCGCCGAGGCGATCCGGCGTCGGGAGGTCGGCGCCGCCGAGGCCGCCCGTGACGCGGTGGCGCGGGTCAGGGCGATGGAGGCGCGGCTCAACGCCGTCGAGGTGCACATGGACGCCCCCGCACCCGACCGGGAGGCCGGCGGCGTCTTCGCGGGGGTGCCGACCTTCGTCAAGGACAACACCGACTACCGGGGACTGCCCACCGGACACGGCAGCGCCGCGTTCGCTCCGAGGGCCGCTCGCCGGCACGCGCCGTTCACCCGGCAGTTCTTGAGCAGCGGAGTCACCGTGCTGGGCAAGACCCGGTTGCCCGAGTTCGGGTTCAGCCCGACCACGGAGTACGAGGACGCGGAACCCGTCCGCAACCCATGGGGCACCGGCCACTCGGCGGGCGGCTCGTCGGGCGGCAGCGCGGCGCTCGTCGCGGCCGGGGCCGTGCCCGTCGCGCACGCCAACGACGGCGGCGGCTCGATCCGCATTCCCGCTGCCTGCTGCGGACTCGTCGGTCTGAAGCCGACGCGCGGCAGGGTCGTGGCCAATGCGCAGAGCCGCCAACTGCCGCTCGACATCGTGGGCGACGGCATCGTGAGCCGCACGGTGCGGGACTCCGCCGCGTTCCTGGCCGCCGCCGAGACGCACTGGCGAAACCCGAAGCTGCCGCCCGTCGGCCTGGTCGAAGGCCCCTCGGAGCGGCGGCTGCGCATCGGGCTCATGCTCGACTCGCCGAACGGAGTCCGAACCGACGACGCCGGCCGCGCGGCCGTCATGGACACGGCGGCGACGCTCGAGCGGCTCGGCCACACCGTTCAGCCGGTGGAGCCGGCGATCGACCCCCGCTTCACAGAAGACTTCCTCACCTACTGGGGCATGCTGTCGTTCCTGATCGGCGTCACGGGCCGCACCCTCGGCGACGGCTTCGACCGGCGCCGCATGGACGGTCTCAGCCGAGGACTTCGCGAGATGTACGTGAAGAAGTGGTCGAGCACCCCTGGTGTGGTGCGGAGGCTGAGGCGTACGCGGGAGGCGTACGCGGCGGCGTTCCGTGGGGTCGACCTCGTGCTTTCGCCCGTACTCGCCCACACGACGCCGCCGATCGGCCACCTCGCCCCGACCGTCCCCTTCCCGACGCTGATCGAACGGATCCTCGCGTACGTGGCGTTCACCCCGATCAACAACGTCGTCGGCACGCCGTCCATCTCGGTGCCCGCCGCGAGCGTGACAGACGAGGGGCTGCCCATCGGTGTCATGTTCTCCGGCCGCCCCGGCGACGAACGGACCCTCTTGGAGGTCGCGTTCGTCCTGGAGGCCGAGCGTCCCTTCCGGCGTATCCAGGACCTCTGATCTCGGGGGCCGGCGTCTGCGGCACCACAGACGTCACCGTGCCCTCACCTGTCTCACCTCTGTTCCCTGACATGAGGCAGCCCCCGCCCGGCGGGTGAGCGGTGGACGGCCGGTGGACGGTGAACACGCCGACGCGCCACTGCGCCGAGGTCGACCGATTCGGCGGTTCACGGCTGATTCACGTCTCGCGCTCTGCGAGCTGACGGCCGAATGCCCCCGGCATGTCGCAGGAGGAACTGATCAAGCAGACCAGTCCAGCCTGCCCTGGCGGCACAGCTCCGCGATGGGCAGCCAAGCGGTCGCGGGGTGTCCTTGCCCGTTGGGCACCGGCCGAAGAAGTCACGGGGTCCGTGTTCCGGAGAACGAGTGAGGACCCTCCGCTCGAGCCGGGGTCAGCCCAGGAAGCCGGTGACGGCGCGGACGAACCCCTCCGGGGCGTCGTGCCATGGGAAGTGGCCGGCTCCCGGCAGAACGACGGTCTCGGCCCGAGGGAACGCCTCGGCGGCCGCCGCCACCTTGCGCGGCGGTGCGGCGACATCGAACTCGGCTGCCAGCAGCAGAGACCGTCCCTCGAACCCTGCCAGTGCTTCGCGAGTCGCCGCGGGGGTGAAGGCGCCCTCCGCGTCGTACACCGCCGCAGCCTCCCGGTTCCGCTGTTCCGCGCCCGCCGCCCGGTGGGCGCGGGCCGCGGCATCCCACCGTCCGTGGGTGAAGGGGGCAGCAGCCTCCCAATGGGCGTCTGTCGCCCGTCCCTCGGTGATCGCCTGCAGCGCCTCGAAGGCAGCAGGGAACCACTCCTCTTCACGCCGCAGCCGCGCGATCTCCAAGCGGTCCTCGGCGGTGACCCGGCCACCGACGGCCTGGGAGCCGGGCGTCACGAGCACCAGGTCGGAGACACGCTTCGGGTACCGGGCCGTGTAGAGAGTCGCCAACTCCGCCCCGGCCGAGTGTCCGAGGAGACGCATTTGGTCGAGACCGAGGTGCAGGCGCAGCGCCTCGACGTCGTCCACCAACCGGTCACAGCGGTACGAGGCGGGGTCGGTGGCGGCCGCGGACGCGCCCGTCCCGCGCAGGTCGACGCTGACCACCCGGTGGCCGGCCGCTGCGAGGCCCCCGAGGTCGCCGAAGTAGGCGGATGCCCGCATGGGGCCGCCCGGCAGGCAGATCAACGGCGGGCCGTCGCCGGAGACATGGCACGCGAGAACTGTCCCGTCAGGGGCGCGGAAGGTGAGCATGGCCCGACCCTGCCAGCACCTTCCGGGAGGGTCAAACGGCCGCTGCCCTGTGCCGACCGGGCCGTACCGGCAGGGGGTTCCGTACAGCAGGGGTGGCAGGGGCCGGGGGCGCTTCGGTCGCTCCCGACTCTGCCGTGATCGCGCCCGTCCCTGGACTCCGGCCCGCCGTCCGCGGCACCGCCCCCGGGTCAGTCGTGCTCAACGAACCGCTCCAGTGCGTCGGACACGTGGTGCTCGCCGTAGCGGGTCCGGACCGCGTCCAAGTGCCGGGCAACGCGTGATCGGCGCGCCGTGGCGTCGAGGTTCCGCTGTTCCGCGCCCGCCCGGTGGCGTGGGCGTCACCACGGATCGACGGGCAACCGGTCCTCGACATGGTCCTCGCTGTAGCCGAGCCGCTCGGCGATCGCCTCGAAGCGGGCCCGGCGGTCTCCGTCGATCGTGACGTCGCAGGTGCCGAGAGTCTGCAGGAGCAGGCGGAACGCGAGGTCCGGGTCGACGGCTGTGACGCACGCCTCCAGCGCCGGCACGGCGCTGCGGAGCGCCGGGGCTCCGGCGTGCTCCGGGCGGTCCGTCAGTTCCGGGGCGGCCTGCCGGACCTCGCGCAGGACCAGGTCCGCCGACTCCGTCCGGGCGGGCGACACGAGGGGGACGTAGGCGGGGTCCACGTCCTTCAGCCGCTCCTGGCACACCTCGGCGATCTGCTCGAGCCATGTCCGACCGTCGGCGTCGAAGTCGTCGGTGTCGTTCCACCGTCCCGACGCCGCTCGCCACAGCGCGGTCACCGCGTCGTCCGGCAGGGCGGAGCGCGACAGGCGCTGTACGTCCTCCAGAAGCACCGCCGCCTGTGATCCCGGGACGAGCCCGGCGTCGGCATGGGTGACGCGCTCGATGTTCTCGCGCAGCGTCCCTTCGTCACGCCGGCCCGACCCGTAGAAGACGGCCGCGAGGACGGGCAGCCCGAAACGCCCGTACGCGAAGTCGCGCCGGCCGGGGTCGACGGGGGGCCACCTCACGGTCAGCTCCTCGTACACGGCGGACCCCGGGTAGGCCAGGCGGTCGCCGATCGCGAGGAGCCGGTCGTACTGGTCCGCTTCGATCGGAACGGCGTAGGCCTTCGCGGCACGCAGGAACATGCGAAACCCGAGGTCCGCGTCCGCATCACGCACGAGCCGGTGCAGGGCCGCGACGATGCCGGGTACGGCGACCCGGCGCTCGAGACCGGCTGCGGTCAGGTCGATCTCCGCGGTGACGGCACGGCTCAGTTCCTCCTCCGGCACCACCGGCCCGGCTTCCACCCGTGCGCCGCCGTCGAACCCGCCAGGCTCCGCTCCCGGTGCCGGGCACACGCCGGCGACACGGCGCAGCCACGCCCGCATGTCCGTGCCCTCCTCCACCGGGTCGAAGCAGCCGCGCGTGGCGGCCAGCCACACGGTGTGGACGACCGTGTCCGGAAGCCGAGAGTCCAGCAGCAGCCGGGCGTCCCTGCCCAGTTGCTCGTCCTCGTCCTCGGTCGCGGCCCGCCGCGCGAGGGCGAGCACGGTCGGCCCGTCGAGGCGCAGCGTCGAACGGGAGCAGACGGTCCCGGCCAGGCCGCTGAGGCCGAAGTCCGCCTCATGGTCGACGTAGTGGATCGGGCGCGTCCGGTGCGGCATGGGGCCTCCTGATGGGTGCGGGCACCCCTCCGCCCGGAGGGGTGCCCGCGGTTCTCGTCGGTGTGGATCAGTGCGGTGCGGTCACGGCAGCGGGTAGGCCGTGAAGACGACGTACTTGCTGGGCTTGTGCTGCTTGCCCACGTACTTCAGCAGGATCCTCACCTTGTTGCTCGCCGCTTCACCGGCAGCGGGGCCACCGACCTTGAAGACGGTGCCGAGGGACCCTTCGTTCCTGAGCGTCCACTCGATGGGGAGGGCATCCCGCTTCGCGTCGAAGATGTAGCCCGGCTTGCCCTGCTTCTGGGCCTCCTTCTTCACCCAGGCGTCCAGCCGCTCCGCATTGCGGGGCTCCCGGATCCACTGCTGCATGGCCTCGTCCACCGCACGGGCCGCGGTCGCCTCGTCGGTCCACCTGCCGGCGACCCCGCCCTGCGCCTTCCTGGCCTTCTCCATCATCTGGGCATCGGTCTTGTTGACGTGCTGCTCCAGGGTGTGTGCCCCTCCGACGCCCTCGTCGGCCACGATGTTGGTGCAGTTGTGGACGAGGAGGTCCTGCGCGGACCCCTCGGGGCGGACGTAGAACGTGCGCAGACCGTCGACCGTCAGGTCGAACACCTCGGTGGGGGAGAGGTCGCCCCGCTGCGCGAGTCCGGTCACGGGACGGAGCGAGCCGTCCGGTGTGCGCATCCTGTCGCCCACCCGGAGGTCGGAGACCAGGACCCAGCCGCGGCCTTCGACGTAGAACCTGTGGCCGACGGTGCTGGTCAGCACACCGTCCGCCACCGAGATGTCCACGAGCCTTTGCGTGTCGTGCCGGAAGGTGTCCACCACCGGCCGGGCGACGGACCGTCCGGACGACAGGTCCGTCGCCAGGACGAGGTCACCGGTGCGGACGTCGCGGATGGCCTTGCGGGTGCCGTCCGGGATCAGGACCTGCGTGTCGCCGGGGAAGCTGTTGACCCTGCAGGCGGTGGCCACGTCCTCGTAGGTGTTGACCGTGCTCTGGAGCTTGGCCAGGGTCGCCGGGTCCAGGTCCAGGGTCTTGAGCGCCTTGAACGCGTCGGCGACGCCGACACCGGTGTGCATGGCGGCGTCGAGGGCACGGATGCCCTCGGCGATCTTGGCGAAGGCCTTGCCCGGGATGAAGTTGGACGCGGCCCAGGCACAGGCGCCGGCGCTGCCGTGATAGCAGTCGACGAAGTCCTGGACCAGAACGGCCTTGATGAGCCGGTAGACGACCGTCTGCTGGATCAGGTCGAGCTTGCTGAAGTACCGGGTGACCTCCTGCTTCAGACCCGGGAAGGTCTTGGTCTCGAGAAGCAGGGTGTTCTCCGGCGGGCAGCCGGACGCCGTCGCCGGCACCTCGGGGTCGGTGCAGAGGTAGAAGTCGACGGTCGCCGTGAACGTCACGTCGAAGGTGACGGTGCAGCCTTCGAAGCCGATCTCGATGACGCAGTCGTTGAGTTGTTTGGCGTCGGTGACCTTGATCGTGTCTTCGTCGACGACGTACCAGGTGCCGCCGATGCCGGTGCCGGCTCCCGTGGAGACCTGCTGGTTGGCGGCCTTGCGTTCGGCGGATTCCGCTGCCTGCTGGGCGGATTCGGCGTACTTCTGGGCGTCCTTCGCCGCTTGTTCGGCCGCGGAGGCGGCGGCGTCGGCGCGGGTGGCCGCCGCGCGGGCGTCCTTGGCGGCCTGCTCGGCCGCGGCTGCGGCGTCGCGGGCGGCCTGGGCGTCCAGCGCGGCCGCGTCGGCGGACTCGCGGGCGTCCTTGGCGTGGCCCTCGGCGCGGCCGGCCGCCTTGTCCGCGGCCGCGGCGTCCGCCGTGGCCTGGCGGCCGTACTCGATCGTGCGGGCCAGCGACGCCGCCGCCTTGGACGCGGCCTTGGCGGCGTCGGCTGCGTAGCCGAGTGCCTCCTTCGAGTAGGTACGCGCGCGGGCCGCGTGGCCCGCGGCGTTCGCGGCGTGCTGATACGCGGCCTTCGCGTCGCCCTGCGCGGCCTCGGCCAGGCTCTGGGCGAGCGCGGCCTCCTGCTGCGCGTTCTTGGCGTGCGCGTCGGCGACGGCCTTCTGCTGCTCCGCGATCGACTTCGACGCCTGGCCCGTCAGCACGACCAGGCCGGCTGCCGAGTCCGTGGTGGCGTACGGGGAGCCGAGCTGGATCGCGTCGTTCGCCGGCTTGGCGACCTGCGCGGCGGCGTTCCCGGCGTCGACGGCGGCCTGGGCGGTGACATGGGCGAAGCCCGCCGCCTTCGCCGCTGCCGCCAGAGCCTTGCCGGCCTCCATGTTCGCCTCGTCCGCATGGCCCTTGGCGGCCTTGGCCCGCGCGTCCGCCTCGTTGGCGAGCTTGACCGCGGTCTGCGCCTCCGAAGCGGCGTGCTTGGAGGCTTGGATCGCGTCCGCGGCGGCGCTCGTCGCGGTCCGCACCGCGGCGTCCGCCTTCAGCTTCGCCGCCTGCGCGGCATCCGCGTCCGAGCGGGCCCGCTTCGCGGCCGCCTCGGCACGGGTGGCCGCCGCGTCCGCGTCGGCCGCCGCCTGCGTCGCGGAGTCGGCCGCGGTACGGGCCCGGCCCGCCGCCGCCTCCGCGTCATCGGCGTGCCCCGCCGCCGCGTCGGCCGCCGCCCTCGACTCCTTGGCGTTGGCATCGGACTCGTGCGCCTGCGCGAACGCCTCCTTCGCGATCGCCTTGGCACGCGCCGCGTTCGCCTTCTGCTCCGCGTCCCACGCGTCGTCCCGCAGATCACGCGCTTTGTCGCGGGCCTTCTCCGCCGCGTTCTTCTTCTCGACCGCAGTGCCCTCGGCCGACTCCGCCGCCTCCTTGGCCGACTGCGCCTTCGACGCCTCGGCCTCGGCGGTCTTACGGTGATGCGCCGCCTCGGACTGCTTGGCCGCGGCGGTCGCCTTCTCCTTCTCGGCCGTCTTCTCCTCGGCCTCCGCCGACAACCGCTTGGCGTGCGCCTCGGCAGCCGCCGCCTTGGCGTCCGCCTCCGCCTGCACGGCTTCGGCGAGCTTGGCCTCGGCGGTCTCCTTGTCCTTCTTGGCGTTGTCCCGGTGCACCTTGGCGGCGTCCGCCGCGGCCTTCGCCTGCAACTCGGCGGTGTGCGCCGCCTCCTTGCGGAACTCCGCCTTCGACTGCGCGGCCTGCGCCAAGGCGCGCTGCGCGATGGTGTGGCTGTCGCCGGCGGACGCGCGGGTGGCGGCCTCGGCGGTCTCGCCGGCCTTCACCATGGCCTCCAGCGCGGCAGCCGCGCCTTGGGTGACCTGCGCCTTCTGCTGACCGACCAGCAGGCCGCGGCCACGCGGCGCGCCGTTCTTGTCCGCGACGGCGTAGGCGGCCTGCTCCGCGGTGTCGGAGGCGGTGGCCGCCGTCTTCGCCGCGGCGGCGTGCTTCTTCAGGACGGCGAGCTGCGCCTTCGCCCCGGCCTGGGCGGCGGCGACGCCCTTCTTCGCCTTGTCGAACTGGGCCTTGGGGATGGCCTCCCCGCTGTGGCCGGACGGCTCGATGCCGAACCGCTGGGGGGCGGCGCCGCTGCAAGTCCACAGCCGAGCGTTGACGCTGTCGTCGTACTTGGGCAGGTCGAGGCACTTGCCCGTACCCACGTTCCTCAGGGGCGTGGTCGCGCGGACGTTGTACTCCCAGGTCTGCGCCGGGCTGCTGCCGCACGTCCAGATCTGGATCTTCGTGCCGTCGGCGGAGTTCGTGCCGGACACGTCCAGGCACTTCTGGGAGTTGACGTTGCGCAGGTGCAGACCCCGGTCGTCGCCCTCGACCAGCCACTGCTGCGCGGCCGAGCCGTTGCACTTGTACACCTGGACCGGGGTGCCATTGGTCTTCTTGGCGCCCTCGACGTCGAGGCATTTGCCCGTGGTGCCGCGCAGCTCGACGACCACGGGGCTGTCACCGATCCAGCCGACACCGCCCGGGGACCAGAAGTCCTGCCAGCGGGCCAGGTGGTCGGCGACCCACGAATGCCCCAGCATCTCGCCCAGCGCCTTCGAACCGGCGGCGAGTGCCTGGGTGGCGTTCTTGTTGGCGTCCAGCAGCTGGTTGCGCTGCACGGCCTGCGAGGCGATCTCCTGCTGCCACTCGGCGGCGGCGGTGGCGCTGAGGGGCTCGAGAACCTTGTTCGGGTCGAGCGGGTCACGCCAGGCGCAGGACGCGAACCGGGTCTTCAGGTCCTCGACCGCGATACGGAACTCGGCCGAACCCGCGGCGGGTGCGGTGCGGGGGAAGCCGCCGGAGGAGAGGAAGACGCGGGCGTCGTCCGCGCCGGTGGGGTCGATGCCCGACTCGTTCAGCCACTCGAAGGCGGCGCGCTCGACGAGGGCGCGGTTCCACTCGTCGGAGGGGAGCGACGGGTCGGTGTCCTCCGGGTAGAGGGGGGTGCCGAGATCGCTGACGGCCTTGCGTGTCGCGTCGTCCGCCGGCGGAGTCGGGTCCTCGTAGAAGTCGCTCTCGTCCTTCCAGAACCGGTCGGCGGTCCACTTGGTCAGACCGGTCTGGGCGTAGAAGTCCTCCCCCTCACGTGTGCCCGGCGGCCAGTGGAAGCCGGTCTCCGTGAAACCGGCAGGCGTGGTCAGCCCCTGAAGAGGCGCCTGCCAGCCGTCCCGGACGGCGTGGAGGGCGTCCAGCTCCTTGCCCGCGGCGTCCCGGTCCTTGGCGTACGCCTGCGCGAGCGGTGTGTTCTCCCAGTGCTGCCGGTCGGCGAGGGCGCGGAGCTTGTCCTGCGGCTGGTTGAGGCCGTCCTGTGCGACGGCGGCCATGGACGGTCCGCCCAGGCGCAGCACGTCGGACATCAGGCACTGGTCCTGCCGCAGTTGTTCCGCGGGGGTGTCGTTGTACCAGTCGTAGGAGTCGCTCGCCGCGGCGGTGCGCTGCCCGGCGAACTGCTGCGCCGGAGCAGGCTGGGCGGCCAGGCCGCCGAGGACGGCGAGCGCCGCCACGGAGGTGACGAGGGGGGTGAGTATCGGAGATCTGCGTGATCGGGGTCTGAGCAACCCTGGTCTGGGGCGCACAAGGCATCCTTCGTGG
The DNA here is from genome assembly GCF_052068155.1 of Streptomyces sp. OZ13. Classification (NCBI taxonomy): domain Bacteria; kingdom Bacillati; phylum Actinomycetota; class Actinomycetes; order Kitasatosporales; family Streptomycetaceae; genus Streptomyces; species Streptomyces sp. OZ13. Next base: position 288,173 of record NZ_JBQHCZ010000001.1, read on the forward strand.
TGAACGAGGGCAGTAGGGGGCGGCCCGTCGGAGGAGGCGGAACCGGTGCGCGCGGATCAGGCGACTGTTCCGGCGTCGGAACAGGCGCGGCAGGCAGCTTGGTCGGAGCCGGCCTGCGTGGTGAGCCGGTGTCGCGGCATGACGGTTCATCCCTCCCCGTGGCGGCACTGTTCCCCCGGCCGCCGGTTGGTGTGCGCGCCACGGTGGATTGGTCAAGATCCACCACGCGCGCGGCGATCACCATAGGCACAGGTCAACCTGGATGAGCAAGAGCCGATTTCAGCGCTCGGGCCGGACTCCACGGCAGCATGTGCGGGAGTTTTGGTCGAACCTGCTGTGCAAATCTCGTGCTCATCGGCGGTGTTACCTGTGTGTCTCCTGTGAAGGAGGGGCGGCGGCGTAAGGTTTTCCGGCCAGAAGTTGACCGATAGTCACCTTCAGGTGGAGCGCACCACTCCGCCCGCGGACAGCGCAGGCACCGCCCCCGGTGCTGTGCGGTACCGGGGGCGGTGCGGGAGTGGTGCGAAGCGCGGCGCGGCGCAGGGGGGCAGGCGTCAGCCGACGAGCTGCTCGTACGCGGGCAGCGTCAGGAAGTCCTCGTAGTTCTCGTCGAGGGCCACCTTCAGCAGCAGGTCGTGTGCCTGCTGCCAGTTGCCGGACGCGAAGGCCTCCTCGCCGACTTCCTCGCGGATCGCGGCCAGTTCCTCCGCCGCGACCTTCCTTGCCAGCTCCGGAGTGGCGCGCTCGCCGTTCTCGAAGACGACGCCCGCGTTGATCCACTGCCAGATCTGGGAACGGGAGATCTCCGCCGTCGCCGCGTCCTCCATCAGGTTGAAGATGGCCACGGCGCCGAGGCCGCGCAGCCACGCCTCGATGTAGCGGATGCCGACCTGGACGGCGTTGCGCAGGCCCTCGTACGTGGGCCTGGCGTCGAGGGAGTCGACGGCGATCAGGTCGCCGGGCGCCACGGAGACGTCCTCGCGCAGGCGGTCCTTCTGGTTCGGCCGGTCGCCGAGGACCGCGTCGAACGAGGCCATCGCGATGGGCACCAGGTCCGGGTGGGCGACCCAGGAGCCGTCGAAGCCGTCGCCGGCCTCGCGGTCCTTGTCGGCCTTGACCTTCTCGAACGCGACCTTGTTGACCTCGGCGTCCTTGCGGGACGGGATGAACGCGGCCATGCCGCCGATCGCGTGCGCGCCGCGCTTGTGGCAGGTGCGCACCAGCAGTTCGGTGTACGCCCGCATGAACGGGGCGGTCATCGTCACCGCGTTGCGGTCCGGGAGGACGAACTTCTCGCCGCCGTCACGGAAGTTCTTGACGATGGAGAACAGGTAGTCCCAGCGGCCGGCGTTCAGACCGGAGGCGTGGTCGCGGAGCTCGTAGAGGATCTCCTCCATCTCGTACGCCGCGGTGATCGTCTCGATCAGCACGGTCGCGCGGACCGAGCCCTGCGGGACGCCGACATGGTCCTGGGCGAAGACGAAGATGTCGTTCCAGAGGCGGGCCTCCAGGTGCGACTCGGTCTTCGGCAGGTAGAAGTACGGGCCCTTGCCGAGGTCCAGCAGGCGCCGGGCGTTGTGGAAGAAGTAGAGGCCGAAGTCGACCAGCGCGCCGGGCACCGGGATTCCGTCCACGGTGATGTGGCGCTCGGCGAGGTGCCAGCCGCGCGGGCGCATCACGACGGTCGCGAGCTCCGCCGCGGGCTTCAGGGCGTACGTCTTGCCCGACCTCGGGTCGGTGAAGTCGATCCGGCGCTCGTAGGCGTCGATGAGATTGAGCTGGCCGAGGATCACGTTCTCCCAGGTGGGGGCGGACGCGTCCTCGAAGTCGGCGAGCCAGACCTTCGCGCCCGAGTTGAGGGCGTTGATGGTCATCTTGCGGTCGGTCGGTCCGGTGATCTCCACGCGGCGGTCGTTCAGGGCCGCGGGGGCCTCCGCGACCTTCCAGGAGTCGTCCGCGCGGATCGCGGCGGTCTCCGGGAGGAAGTCCAGGGTGGAGGTGCGGGCGATCTCGGCGCGGCGCTCGGCGCGGCGGGCGAGCAGCTCGTCGCGGCGCGGGGTGAAGCGCCGGTGCAGCTCGGCCACGAACGCGAGGGCCGCGTCGGTGAGGACCTCTTCCTGCCGGGGCAGGGGCTCGGCTTCGACGATGGCCAGCGGGGACGGCGCTGGTGCGGACATGAGCTGTCACTTCCTTCAGCGAGCTTCACATGCTTCGCATGCTTCACGGGCGGTGCGGGGGCGCCGTGCGGCCGCCGGGTCGCCGGTGACGGCACTCAGTGCCAGTGGCTCCGGGGTACGGCCGAAGGCGCCGTCCGAGCAGTCAGGCGCTTCTGATCAGTGGATACTAGTTACCGCATGGTGGAAGTTCAATGGTTTGTTGATATCGAGATTCTCCGGGTCGACAGACCGTGGCGCACCGTGCCACGCCGTTCACAGCAGGTACCGGAGATCCTCCGGGGTGTCGATGTCGTACTCCTGTGCCACGTCGCCGCACTCGACGAGCGTGATCGCGTCGGCATGGGCGCGCAGATACGCCCGCGCCCCCTGATCGCCCTCGGCCCCCGCCGCGATCCCGTCCCAGCGGTCCGCGCCGAACAGCACCGGATGCCCCCGCCGCCCCCCGTACGCCGCGGCCGCCAGCGACGAACGGGAGCGGTAGGCCGCACGCACCCGCGCCACCGCCTCCGCGCCGATCCCCGGCTGGTCCACCAGCAGCACCAGCGCCGCGTCCGCCGCTCCCAGCGAGGCGAGCCCCACCCGCAACGACGACCCCATCCCCTCCTCCCACGCCGGGTTGTCCCGCACCACGCATCCGGTCAGGTCCGCCTCCTCCCGTACGCGGTCCGCCGCCGCGCCCAGCACCACATGCACCGGACCGCAGCCGCCCTCGCGCAGCGTCCGCACGGCGTGCTCGACGAGCGGACTGCCGCGGTGTTCCAGCAACGCCTTCGGTCGGCCGCCCAGCCGCCTGCCGCCGCCGGCCGCGAGCAACAATCCGGCGACGACCGGCTGGTGAGGGTCCGTCGGAGTACGGGGAGAGGACATGGGGACTCCTTATCCCATAAGAGGGCGAATACACGGACATCCGCCCCGTGGGACGCTGCTCCGAACGGGCGTTGCCCACGCGTTCCTGCAACCGCCCGTGGGGCGGGCGTCGTCCGACGTGGAGAGCAGGGTGCGACTTGGATAAGGTGCACCTTCCATACTGAGGTTCGCCATGGGGGATCAAGAGTCGATGAGTGGCCGCGCACACCAGGGAACGGTCTTCAAGCCGCTGGGTGAGGACGATCCGAAGCACGTCGCCGGATACAAGCTCGCCGCCCGCCTCGGCGCCGGCGGCATGGGCAAGGTCTACCTCTCCTACACGCCCGGAGGACGCGCCGTCGCCATCAAGGTGATCCGGCCCGACTTCGGCCAGGACGCCGAGTTCCGGCGCCGTTTCGCGCAGGAGGTACAGGCCGCCCAGCGGGTGCAGGGCCTGTTCACCGCGCCCGTCATCGACGCCGACGCCGACGCCGAGCAGCCCTGGCTGGCCACCGCCTACGTCCCCGGTCCGTCCCTCGCGGACGCCGTGGCCCAGCACGGCAAACTGCCCGTGCAGACGGTGCTGTTGCTGGTGGCCGGCATCGCGGAGGCGCTGCAGATCATCCACGGCGCCGGCATCGTCCACCGTGACCTGAAGCCCGCCAACGTCCTCCTCGCCGCCGACGGCCCGCGCGTCATCGACTTCGGCATCGCGCGCGCCGCCGACGCCACCTCGCTCACCAGCAGCGGGGTCACCATCGGCACACCGTCGTTCATGGCGCCCGAGCAGGCCGCGGGCAGCCATGTCACCCCGGCCACCGACATCTTCGCCCTCGGCCAGCTCACGGCGTACGCGGCGACGGGCAAGGCGGCGTTCGGCGAAGGCACTTCGCACGGCGTGCTCTACCGGATCGTGCACGAGGAGCCCGACCTCACCGGACTCCCCGACGAGCTGCGCGAGCTGGTGACACGCTGCATGGTCAAGGAGCCGGAGAACCGGCCCTCCGTCGCCGAGATCCTGAGCATCTGCCAGGCGGCCAACGCCGAAACGGTGCTGCGGCGCCCGGAGGAGTGGCTGCCCAGCGCGGTCGCCGCCGAGATCACGACCCGCAAGGCGGCGCCCGCGCCGCCGGTCACCCCCGCGGCCGGCCAGCCCGCCGTGACCCCGCCGACGGCGGCCCCCCAGGCCCCGGCCGCGCCCGCCCCGACCCACCAGCCGACCGCGCACGCCGCGCCGTCGACGCCGCCGCCCGGATTCGGTCCCGCCCCGCAGCCTCAGACGCACCAGCAGCCGCCGGCCCAGCCGCAGCAGCACATGATGCAGCCGCAGCAGGCCGCTCACCAGCAGCCCGGGACCCAGCCGCAGCAGCCCACGTACGCCTATCCGCAGTCGGCGCAGCAGGCCCCCGGCTACGGCTACCCGCAAACGGCGCAGCACCACCAGCACACCGGCCCTCAGCCGTACGGCACCGTCGCACAGCAGGGACCGGACGCCGCGCCCAAAAAGAAGAAGGGCCGCACGCTCGCCATCGCGCTGGTGGCCACTCTCGTGCTGGGCGGCGCCGCGGGCGGCGGCGCGTATCTGGCGCTCTCCGACAAGGACTCGGGCAAGAAGACCGAGAGCCAGGACAAGGGCGCCCCCGAATCGTCCAAGCCCGCCGGCAGCACCCCGTCCGGTGGCGCCTCCACGCCCGGCAACGAGGGCGACGGACTCGACACCGCGCCCGGCGACGTGGTTCCCGACCCCGAGCCCAAGACCTACACGGGGCTCGACATCGTGAACAACTACCACGTCTTCCTCGACCACGATCCGGTCAAGCCCGTCAACGACGACTCCAACGCGGACTTCGAGTACGAGGGCGACCTCAACCAGGTCGAGACCGAGACCGGCCGGATGATCCTGCTCCGCACCGGGCAGACCGGCGACCTCGACACCTGCCGTAACGACACCCGCTACACGACCACCATCGAAACGGGGCTGCTCTCCAAGGGCTCCCAGATCTGCGTGCTGACGGATTCCGGCCATGTCGGCCTGCTCACCTACCAGGGCAAGTCGCCGGAGAACGACCCCAGCAAGTTCATCTCCGTCGATGTGACCGTGTGGCGCAACGCGATGGACGTCGTTCCGACGTCCTGAATTGCGTCCGCACGGTGGCGCACCGTCACCCGGATGGCGTTAACTGGCCCGCACCCCTCGGGCGTTGACCACGACCCCGGCGGGACCGTGGAGTGCACAAGGACGTGCGAGGGGCTGGCTTTGTTGCGGAGCGTGGGGCAGACGCGGGTGACAGGCAGGGGCAGTGGCGAGGAGCCGAGAGCGGCGGAGCTGCGTGCTGCCGTCGCCAGGCTCAGACGCGAACTCGCGGGCTATCCCGCCGAGTTCAGCGACCGGGGGATCGCGGAGGACGAACTGGCGGTGCTGGCGGCGATGGTGGCGGCGGGAGACCCCGAGATCCCGCGGATGCGGCGCTCGCTGCTGCTGATCGCGGGCGCCGTCGGCTCGGTGAGCGCGCTGTCGCCCGCGCTGATGCAGGTGCGCGCCGCCGTCGACCTCTTCGGTGAGGCACCGCCGCAGCGCCGTTGATCCGGTGGACGCCCGTCTCCGCCACCGCCGCGCGATGGCGGAGACGGGCGTCCACCGGTGGGTACACGGTACGGCCGGCGCCGTGGCCGACCCTGGAGCCGGGTCCACCGGATGCCGTCCGGTGCGCCCGCCTCCACGGACTACGTGATCACACGCATCTCTTCGCTCCTCGTGCTCCGCACGGATCCGGTCCGCCGGGCGGCGGGAAGGATACGGCGGGTGTCCCGGCCGCGCCCGTGCCGCCGCCCCCGGTGGGCGTCCCGGCGCACGCGGTGACGCGGTCAGCGCCTGAATCCGTGCTTCGAATTCTCCTTGGTTTCGCGCGCCCTGCCCCGTGTCTCCAGGGCGGCGCCCTTGGCCGCGGTGGTCTCCTTGCCCATCGCGTGGGCCGCCTTCCGCACGGCCCTGCCGACAACCTGCTCGGCCTTGGCCTTGGCCTTCTCTCCGGCACTCATGTCGGTCCTTTCGTAGTCTCCACCTCTGCGGCTGCCCGAGCCGCAGGGCCGGAAACCGGTCGCTTCGCGAGGGGGGAACGCCGCAGAACCCGGCCGCGCCGGGTTCGCGCCCCCGTCGGCGGGACCGTGCGGGATCACCGTCGGATCAGCTCCGCGCCGTCGCCACCGCGGACGTGCGGGAATCGACCCCCGGCTTGGCGTGGATGTGTACGAGGTGGGACTTCGCCGTCGCCCGGCTCAGGAAGAGCGAAGCGGTCCGCAGCAGCCACGTCGTAGGCCGTCGGCAGGTCGACGGCAGTGCCGCTGACACCGAACCGCACCGCGGGCCCGTGGGCGCGGGCACACAGCCGTTGCGGCGCGCCGGCCGGCGAGCGGCGCTCGAGATCCGGTACCTGGATCTGCCGGTGCGTCTGACCCGCGAGCGGTCGACGGCGACGGTGCTGGTGACGCACGACCGGACGCATCCGGAACGGACGGACCGCACGGCCACCACGGCGGACGGCCGGCTGACCCCCGCGCTCGCCGCGTCCCGCCGAACGACCGCGCTGAATCCGTTTCCGGCCGGCCGGGAAATCGGTCCAGGGCGTTGACAACGATGTCAGATGCATGGTCAAGTCTCCGCGCCGGTCCATGGATTTCAGGAGAGGGACGCCCATGCACCCACTGCTCAGGAGAATACGGGCGCGCACGACGCGGGCCGCCGCCCTTCCGCTGGCGGCCGCCATGGCGTGGGGCGGGCTCCTCGCCCCCGCTCCCGCCGCGCAGGCCGCCGCGCCGGTGGCCGAGGACCCCGCCGCGCTGGTCAACCCCTTCGTCGGCACGCAGAACTTCGGCAACACCTTCCCGGGCGCGAGCGCCCCGTTCGGCATGGTGCAGGTCAGCCCCGACACCGGCGGACAGGGCGGCTACGACTACCAGCAGGACAGGATCCACGGGTTCAGCCAGACCCATCTCTCCGGCGTCGGTTGCTCCGTCGCCGGCGAACTGCCCCTGATGCCCACCACCGGAGCGGTCGACACCGTCGATCCGTCCCGCTACCGGTCCGCCTACTCCCACGACGACGAGGAGGCCGAGCCCGGCTACTACCGCGTCGGCCTGAAGACGTACGGCATCGACGCGGAGCTCACCGCCACGCCCCGCACCGGCTGGCAGCGCTACACCTTCCCCGCGACCGGTCAGGCCAACGTCCTGTTCAACACCGGCAAGGCCAACCAGCGGGTGTACGACTCCGAGGTGCGTGTCATCGGCGACCGCACCGTCGAAGGCCGCGTGGAGGCCGGGAACTTCTGCGCCGGCAAGGACCGCCACACCGTCCACTTCACCGCCACCTTCGACCGGCCCTTCGCCTCGCACGGCACCTGGCGCGGCGACGCCCGCACCCCCGGAGGCCGTGATGCCGGGGGCGAGGGCGGCAACGGCGCCTGGGTGACGTTCGACGCGGCCGACGACCGCGACGTGGTCGTCAAGGTCGGCCTGTCGTACACGGGCATCGAGGGCGCGCGCAAGAACCTGGCGGCCGAGACCGGCGACTCGTACGACTTCGACGCCACCCGCGCCGATCTGCGGGCCACCTGGCAGCGTCAGCTCCGCTCCGTCGAGGTCGGCGGGGGCACCGTCGAGCGGCAACGGGCCTTCTACACGGCGCTCTACCACGCCCAGTTGCACCCGAACCTCGCCGGCGACGTGGACGGCCGTTACGCCGGCTTCGACGGCAAGGCGCACACCGCGGACGGGTTCACGCCGTACCAGAACCTCTCCCTGTGGGACACCTACCGGCCGCAGAACCAGCTGCTCGAGCTGCTCCAGCCGCAGGTGGCCCGTGATGTGGCGCTCTCGGTCGTCGCCGCCGGACGCGACGGCGGCTGGCTGCCGCGCTGGGCGCTCGCCAACAGCGAGACCAACATCATGACCGGCGACCCCGTGACGCCGTTCCTCGTCGAGGCCTGGTCCAAGGGGCTGCTCACGGGCCACGAGGAGGAGGCGTACGCACTCCTGCGCAAGAACGCGACCAGCACCCCGCCCGCCGGTTCGCCCTACAACGGCCGTTCCGGGGTGGAGCACTACAAGGAGCGCGGCTACGTCCCCTCCGGCCTGGAGCTCGGCAAGGACTGCGCGGACAAGGGCGGAGACAACGACTGCAAGCACCCCGCCTCCGCGACCCTCGAGTACGCCGCGGCCGACGCTTCGCTGGCCCTGATGGCCCGTGAGCTGGGCCACGCGGAGGACGCCCGGACATTCGCGGCGCGCGGCCAGTGGTACCGCAACCTGTGGGACTCGCGGATCGGTCAGTTCCGGCCGCGTACGGCCGAGGGGACGTGGCTGACGCCGTACGACCCGGTCGAGGCGGCCCACCAGTTCCACGAGGGCGGCGCGCACCAGTACCAGTGGCTGGTGCCGCAGGACCCGGCCGGTCTGGTCACTCTGATGGGCGGCAGGTCCGCCACCGAGAAGCGGCTCGACTCCTTCTTCGCGTACGACAAGCTGCTCACCGATCCGGAGCGCACGGCCCGCGAGGACTGGATCTCCGCGCCGTACGACTACTACGGCAAGCCGACCTACAACCCGAACAACGAGCCCGATCTGCACGCCCCGTACATGTACCTGTGGGCGGGCGCGCCCGCGAAGACGGCGACCGTCGTCCGCGCGGCGATGACCCTGTTCACCAACGGCCCCGACGGCATGACCGGCAACGACGACCTGGGCACCATGTCCGCCTGGTACGTCTTCTCCTCCCTCGGCCTCTACCCGACGATGAGCGGCGGCGACTTCCTCGCCGTCTCCAGCCCGCAGTTCTCCTCCGCCGCCGTCCGCGTCGGCACGTACGGCGAGGAGCAGGGCGGCACCCTGACGATCAAGGCGCCGGGCGCGAGCGACACCACCCGCTACATCCAGCGGTCCTCGTTCGACGGCCGCGACCTGCGCCGGACCTGGCTCGACTGGGACGCCGTCGCCCACGGCGGCACCCTCGCCCACGAACTGGGCGACGAGCCGTCCTCCTGGGGCACCGGCAGGAGCGCGGAGCCGCCCTCGGTGAACCGCGCGGCCGCCGACTCCCGCAGCCGGCTGGACGCCTCCCTGCGGGCAGGCTCCGACGTCGTACCGCGGGGCGACACACCGCAGACCGCCCACCTCGCCCTCGACGTGCTGGGCCAGGCTCCCGGCGCGCTGCGGGTCACCGTGCGGGCGCGGACCCCTGAGGGCTGGGCGGTGCGGATGCCGACGTCCTTCACGCTCGACTCCCGCCGGCTGCCCGTGCAGCGCACGGTGGAGGCCGAGGTGAGCGTGCCGGCGGGAACCGCGCCGGGCTCCTACCCGGTGCGCATCGAGGTGACGGGCACCGGCGTGGAGAGCCTGGTGCGGGAGGCCACCGTCGAGGTCCGTGAGCCGAACCGGTGCGCGACGGCGAACGGCGGCCAGTGCGCGGTGGATCTCTCCCGGGAGGCGAACCACGACGGCACCGCGACCGTCGCCGCCTCCGACGAGGGTGACTTCGACGGCGGCGGCTGGAGCTACGATGCCGCACTGCTGCCGAAGGCCGGCCCGGTGACCTGGGACGGCGTCACGTACCAGGCGCCCGACGCGTCCGGTACGGCCGCCAACTTCACCGAGGCGCGCGGGCAGTCGATGCTCCTGCCGGCGGGGCGGCACAGCGCGCTCCGGCTGGTGGCGGCCGCCCACAACGGCACGGTGGCCACGACGATCGTCGTCCGCTACACCGACGGCACCAGCGCCGAACTGCCCGTGACCGTGGGCGACTGGGCGGGCTCGGCACCCGGCGGCAGCACCGTCGCGCTCGACATGGACCACCGGATCCGGCGGGGCCAGGGCGTCGACGGTCCTTCGGTACGGCTGTTCGCGACATCGGCGCCGCTCGAGGCCGGGAAGACGGTGCGTTCGCTGAGCCTGCCGGACGACCCGCGGGTGGAGGTGTACGCGCTGACGCTGGTCTGAGGCACGGCGCGGGGCCCGGGACCGCGTTCGCGCGGTCCCGGTTCTCGTCCACCGGTGCTTCGGACCGTGGCCGGACACGATGTGCGGGCTCATGAGCCTGCTCGTGTCCGGGGGCGGTAACCGCTGAGCCGCGCCCCCTGGTCCTTCTCGGTGGCGACGGCGGAGGCGGAGACGAGCGTCGCAGCGGCGAGGCTCCCCCAGAGGGCGGCCGCGCCGTGGGGTGCGAGAGCGGTGATGGCCGCCGGGGAGACGGCGAGGCCGAAGCCGGTGGAGAGCTCGAAGCGGGCGAGGGCACGTCCCAGGACGTGGGGCGGAGCGAGGGCGGTGACGAGCGCGGTGGCGCTGCCGGCGTAGATGATCTCGCCGATCGTGCAGACCACGGACACCGCGGCGACTGCGGGGGCGCCCCAGCCGTGTCCCAAGGAGGTGGCCGCGAGAAAGCCGAGATAGGACGCGGCGAGCACCACGCCGGCGAGAGCCAGCACATGCCGCCGGGGGAAGCGGGACATCAGGACGGTGAGGGGAACCTGCAGGGTGACCACCAGCACCGTGTTGGCCACGAAGATGGCCGCCGACCACACCGGCGACGCGTGCAGCTGCGTCACCAGGACCAGAGGGAGCGCGATCTCGGGGACGTTGAGGCAGAAGACGTAGACCACGTTGGCGGCCAGCAGCGCCCGCATCCGAGGCGCGGGCCCGTCGGTCTTGTCCTCGGCCGGGGCAGCGGCCGGACGCGCGTGCAGGCGGATCGACCACGCCAAGGCCGCCGAAACGAGACAGGCGAGCCCGGTGACGGCCGCCAGCGCCTGCAGGGCGGTCGTGCCGCCCGCCAGGCACGCGGTGGCGATGAGCGCGCCCACCCCCAGACCGGCGTTGCGAAGGGCGCGGCCTGCCGCGAGAGCGGCGTCGCGGTCCCTGCCGTGGGCGACCGTGGCCACGAGGGCCGCGTGGGCGGCCGGCCACGCCTGGTTGCCGATGCCGAGGAGGAGCGCCGCCGTCGCGAACAGCCATACGTGACCCGCCGGGGTCGACAGCAGCAGCGCCACGCCGAGCGCCCGCACCAGCATCGACGCCGCCACGACCGTGCTGCGTGCGCCCCGGTCCAGCCATCGGCCCACCGCGGGCATGCACACCAGACCCACGACGATGCCGAGCGTCATGGCGATGCCCGTGGCCGGCGCGGACAACCTGAGCACGGTCACCCCGTAGAGCAGCAGAAAGGGCCGCAGCAGTCCGGTTCCGAGCGCGTCGACGGCCAGGGCGACGGCGTAGCGGGGGCCTCCGGAGGCACGGACGAGGGTGCGGGGCCGGATCTTGGTGGTGGTCGGCATGGCGGCAACGGTGCGTTCGGATGCCGGGACTGCCACGTCGGTTGACGGACACCGTCAACCGGGCCCCGTCGCCGTCGCCCGGTCGGTGATGCTGAGGGGATGACGTTGAGGATCGACATCGGCGGGCTGCCGTCCGAGCGGCTGCGGTTCGCCGCCTCCCCGCTGGCCGAACTGACCGCGATGCTGCACGTGCTGGCCGAACCCGGGCATCATCCGCAGCACGCCGGCTGGGCCGGGGACGTCTGGTCCGGGTTGCGGCCGGAGCTGGCAGAGCGGCTGCGGGAGGCGGAGTTCCTCTGGCGGTCCTCTCAGGCCGACTTCCTGATCCCCGCCAGGCCTCGGCCGACCCTCGCCGAGGAGTTGGACGACGTGGACCGGATCGACGACGAGACGTACGCGACCGCCGCGCTCGTCGCCACGTGCGGCAGCAACCGGGTCCACTCCGCCGGGGCGTCGCCGCTCACCGACGCGACCGCGCGCGAGCGGGCCCTGGACCTGGCCCAGGCCCGCGGTGCGCGGCAAGAGGCCTTCGCCGAACGGCTGCTCGCGGACCCGGCCGCTGTGCGGGCGCGGGTGCGCCGCACCCTCGAACAGTGCGCGGAAGCCTTCTTCGACGCCGCGTGGACGGGCGTCGCCGTGCAGCTCGCCACCGATCTGCGCCTGAAGAACGACCTGTTGAAGCGCCGGGGCATCGGCGCGGCGCTCGCATCGGTCTCGGGCGCCCTCACCCTGGCACCGGACGGCGACTGCATCATCGTGGACAAGTTGCAGGACAAGGCGACCGCCGCCCACGGCGCCGGTGTCACCTTCATCCCCAGTGTCTTCGGCAGCCCTCATCTGGTGGTGGTGCACGCGCCCGGGTGGCAGCCGGTGGTGCAGTACCCCGTCGCCGAGCCGGGTCCCTCGGAGCCGGTATCGCTGGAAACGGTCACCCTGCGGCTGGAGGCACTCGCACATCCGGTACGGCTTCGGCTGCTACGCACCCTGGCCCGCGGCCCGCACACCACCGGCGAGCTGGCCCACGCCTGGGAACTCTCACCTCCGGAGGTCTCCCGCCACCTCGCGGTCCTGCGCCGCGCGGGCCTGCTCACCGCCCGGCGGCAGGGTCGTTACGTCCGGCACCACCTCAATCTGCCCGATCTGACGGCGCTGGGGGCGGACCTGCTGGCGGCCGTACTGCGTTGAGCGGCTCCGGCCTGCCGGAACGCGGACGGCCGCCGTCTTCGCAGCCTCGTCCTACTCGGCGTACGCCGCCGGGCGGTACAGGGGCCTCTTCGGGTAACCAGATAGCGTCCCGGGCCGCCGGGCGGTACCGGCGCGCCCGGCTCCCGCCCGCGGGCAGCCGGGGAACGCACCGGCGGCCGGGCAGTACCGGTGCGCGCGCCTGCCGCGCTCGGGCGGTTGAGCACAGCGGCCGACGGGCGCTACCGGCGCGAGCGCCCACCGTGCTCAGTCAGCCGGGGAGCGCGCCGGCCGCAACCGCCGGAGGTCCAGCTACGGTATCCACGACGCTTACCGGCCCCGGACCCCGGCCCTTCGGCGTCGTCAGCTCTGCGCGTTGGTGTTGGCCAGCGCCGCCGACAGGTCGAGCGCGACCTCCTGGAGGATGGGCACGATCTTCTCCGTCGCCGCCTCCGTCACCCGGCCCGCCGGACCGGAGATCGAGACGGCCGCGGCGGTGGGGGAGTCGGGCACGGAGACCGCGAGGCAGCGGACCCCTATCTCCTGCTCGTTGTCGTCGACCGCGTAGCCGGCGCGGCGGACCTGCTCGAGCGCCTCGAGGAAGCCCTCCGGCGTCGTGATCGTCTTCTCGGTCGCGGCGGGCATCCCGGTCCTGGCCAGCAGCGCCCGCACCTCTTCCGCGGGGGTGTGCGCGAGCAGCGCCTTGCCCACGCCGGTGGAGTGCGGCAGCACCCGGCGGCCGACCTCGGTGAACATGCGCATGGAGTGCTTCGAGGGCACCTGCGCCACGTAGACGATCTCGTCGCCGTCGAGCAGCGCCATGTTCGCCGTCTCGCCGGTCTCCTCGACGAGGCGGGCGAGGTAGGGGCGGGCCCAGGTGCCGAGGAGCCGGGAGGCGGACTCGCCGAGGCGGATCAGCCGGGGGCCGAGCGCGTAGCGGCGGTTGGGCTGCTGGCGTACGTAGCCGCAGGCGACCAGCGTGCGCATCAGACGGTGGATCGTGGGCAGCGGCAGACCGCTGCTGGCGGAGAGCTCGCTGAGGCCGACCTCGCCACCGGCGTCGGCCATTCGTTCGAGCAGGTCGAAGGCGCGCTCAAGGGACTGCACGCCGCCGCTGGCGGCGGGCTTGGCTGCGTCGGTGGCGCTGGCGCTGGACGTCGGCACGTCGGCGGTCCTTTCGGGCAGGCAGGGCAAGGCTGCAGCCTACCGGGCGCGGCTCCGGGAAACATCGCCCGCAGAGTCGCGTCGTGGCCGGTCAGGGCGTGTTTGTCCCTGTGTCTGCGGTGATGCGCGGGCCTGCTCCTGGCTGAAGCGACCACGTCGCAGTGGAATTGTACTTCCACTTTGTGGAAACGTACAAGCGTGATCTTCCGGCCCGGGCGGGTCTTGACGGGTATCGACGAGAGGGGAAGACTCCTTCAACAGTTCGTTGAATTTTCGCTGAGCAGTGGAAGTGAGGGGAGCGGGTGTCCGACGTGGAAGTGGACCTGGTGCTGCGCTCGACGCGCGTGATCACCCCCGAGGGGACGCGCGCCGCGACGGTAGCCGTCGCCGGCGGGCGGATCGCCGCGGTGGGTCCGTACGACGCCGACGTGCCGGCCGGGGCCCGGCTCGAGGACTTCGGTGACGACGTCGTCCTCCCCGGCCTCGTCGACACCCACGTTCATGTGAACGACCCCGGCCGCACCGAGTGGGAGGGCTTCTGGACCGCCACCCGCGCGGCCGCCGCAGGCGGCATCACCACCCTGCTCGACATGCCGCTCAACTCCCTGCCGCCCACCACCACCGTCGACCACCTCGCCGTCAAGCGCGACGTGGCCCGCCCCAAGGCGCACATCGACGTCGGCTTCTGGGGCGGCGCGATCCCGTCCAACGTCAAGGACCTGAGGCCGCTGCACGACGCCGGAGTCTTCGGCTTCAAGTGCTTCCTGTCCCCGTCGGGCGTCGAGGAGTTCCCCGAGCTCGACCAGGAGCAGCTCGCCCGCTCCATGGCCGAGATCTCCGGCTTCGGCGGCCTGCTGATCGTGCACGCGGAGGACCCCCACCACCTCGCCTCCGCGCCGCAGCGGAGCGGGCCCAGATACGCCGACTTCCTCGCCTCCCGGCCCAGGGACGCCGAGAACACCGCGATCGGGAACCTGATCTCGCACGCCAAGCGGCTCGGCGCCCGCGTCCACGTCCTGCACCTGTCCTCCAGCGACGCACTGCCGCTGATCGCCGAGGCCCGGCGGGAGGGCGTAGCGATCACCGTCGAGTCGTGCCCGCACTTCCTCACCCTCACCGCGGAAGAGGTCCCGGACGGGGCGACCGAGTTCAAGTGCTGCCCGCCGATCCGGGAGGCCGCGAACCAGGACGCGCTCTGGCAGGGCCTCGCCGACGGCACGATCGACTGCATCGTCTCCGACCACTCTCCCTGCACCACCGACCTCAAGACCCCGGACTTCGCATCCGCCTGGGGCGGCATCTCCTCGCTCCAGCTGGGCCTGCCCGCGATCTGGACCGAGGCCCGCAAGCGCGGCCACACCCTCGACGACGTCGTCCGCTGGATGGCGAAGGCCCCCGCCGACCTGGCGGGCCTCGGCACCAAGGGCGCCATCGAGGCCGGCCGCGACGCCGACTTCGCGGTCCTCGCCCCCGACGCGACCTTCACCGTCGACCCCGCGGAACTGCACCACCGCAACCAGGTGACCGCCTACGCGGGCAGGACGCTGTACGGGGTGGTCGGATCGACGTGGCTGCGCGGCAAGCGGATCGTGGAGAACGGCAACCTGGCCGAGCCGACGGGCCGGCTGCTCGAAAGGAACAACTGAACCGTGTCTGCATCCACCATCCCCTCCTTCACCGGTGACGCCAGCCCCTACGGCGGCGGCGACCCGTACGCCGACTACCGTGCGGCCGACTTCCCGTTCACGCAGTACGCCGACCTCGCCGACCGCCGCCTCGGCGCGGGCGTCGTCGCCGCCAACGACGAGTTCTTCGCCGAGCGCGAGAACCTGCTGAAGCCGGAGCCCGCCGAGTTCGACCCCGAGCACTTCGGCCACAAGGGCAAGATCATGGACGGCTGGGAGACCCGCCGCCGCCGCGGCGTGGGTGCCGAGCAGCCCCACCCCACCGACGACGACCACGACTGGGCACTGGTGCGCCTCGGCGCCCCCGGCGTCGTACGCGGCATCGTCGTCGACACCGCGCATTTCCGCGGCAACTACCCGCAGGCCGTGTCGATCGAGGGCACCTCGGTCGCCGGCTCGCCCTCCCCGGAGGAGCTCCTCGGCGACGACGTGAAGTGGACGACGCTCGTCCCGCGCACCGCCGTCGGCGGCCACGCCGCCAACGGCTTCGCCGTCGACGTCGAGCAGCGCTTCACGCACCTGCGCGTCAACCAGCACCCCGACGGCGGCATCGCCCGCCTGCGCGTCCACGGCGAGGTCGTGCCCGACCCCGCCTGGCTCGGCGCGCTGGGCACCTTCGACCTCGTCGCGCTCGAGAACGGCGGCCAGGTCGAGGACGCCTCCGACCGCTTCTACTCCCCGGCCACCAACACCATCCAGCCCGGCCGCTCCCGCAAGATGGACGACGGCTGGGAGACCCGCCGTCGCCGCGACAAGGGCAACGACTGGATCCGCTACCAGCTGGTCGGGCAGGCGGAGATCCGTGCGGTCGAGATCGACACCGCGTACCTGAAGGGCAACAGCGCGGGCTGGGCGGCGCTGTCCGTACGGGACGGCGCCGAGGGCGAGTGGCGCGAGGTCCTGCGGCGCACCCGGCTGCAGCCAGACACCAACCACCGCTTCGTGCTCGACGCCCCCGTGGTCGGCACCCATGTGCGGATCGACATCTACCCCGACGGCGGCATCTCCCGCCTGCGGCTGTTCGGCTCCCTGACCGAGCAGGGCGCGGCCCGCCTGACGGCCCGTCACCAGGAGCTCGGCGGCTGATCGTTTCCGGCGGAGCCCGGCGGCGTGGGCAGAGGGTTCCCTGCAGCGCCCTGCGGGCGGGCGTCGGCCGACAGTGCCCGGCGGAGCCCTGCGGGCGGGCGTCCGTCACGAGTTCGGCGGCTCACACCCGCCGGAGCCCGGCGGCAGGCGTCCGCCAGGAGCCCGGAGGCGCACAGCCGCCACAGAACGGGGAGGTACGACACCCTCCCCGGCCCCGCGGGGCGCACCGGCCGACAGCAACGGTGCGCCCCGCGCGCATGTCTCAGGCCGCGTGCCCGCCGTCCACGGAGAACTCGGCGCCGGTGATGTACTCCGCCTCGCCGCCCGCCAGATACGCGACCATCGACGCGATCTCCTCCGGCCGCCCGAAGCGACCGAGCGCCGTGTCCGCCTTCTGCGGGTCCGCGTACGGGCCGTCCGCCGGGTTCATGTCGGTGTCGACCGGACCCGGGTGGACGATGTTCGCCGTGATGCCCTGCCCGCCCAGCTCCCTCGCCAGCGCTTTGGTGAGGCCGATCAGCGCGGACTTGCTCATCGCGTACAGGGTGCCCCCGGGGCCCGGCACCCGCTGGGTCATGCAGGTGCCGATCGTGACGATCCGCGAGCCGCTCCCCATCCGTGCGGCGGCCGCACGGGACGTGAGGTAGACGCCCCGTACGTTCACGGCCAGCACCCGGTCCACATCGGCCGGCGTGATGCTCTCGAGCGGCCCGAGCAGGCCCACACCCACGTTGTTGACGAGGATGTCGAGCCCGCCCAGGGCTTCCACGGTGCGGTCCACGGCGTTCGCCGCCTCCGTGGCGTCGGCCGAGTCGGCCCGCAGGGCCACCCCGCGCCGGCCCACCTCTTCGATCCGCCGCACGACCTCCTCCGCGGCCTCTTTCCCCGCCACATAGGTGATCGCGACATCCGCCCCGCCACGGGCCAGCCGCAGTGCGGTCGCCGCGCCGATCCCGCGGCTTCCGCCGGTCACCAGAGCCACCTTGCCGTTCATCCGAGCCTCCAACATCCGCTAAGTGGTTGCGGCTTCAATCACATCGCTTCCGGTGGCCCCGTGCTGGCGGTGATCGGACATCGCGCTCGGCGCGCCGATGAGTTCGGGGGCCCGGTGCGGTCAGAGCTGTGAGACTCATCGAAACCCGCTGAAAAGCGATGAAAGGCGAAGGAACCATGGCACAGCTCTCCCTCACCCAGTTCCTCACCCTCGACGGCGTCTACCAGGCCCCCGGCGGGCCCGAGGAGGACACCACCGGCGGATTCGAGCACGGCGGCTGGTCCGTGCCGTACGGGGACGAGGACTTCGGGCAGTTCATCAACGAGGTCTTCGGGCGGGTCGGGGCCTTTCTGCTCGGCCGCCGCACCTACGACATCTTCGCGAGCTACTGGCCCAAGCAGACCGACCCCGCCGACCCGGTCGCCGGCAAACTCAACGCCCTGCCCAAGTACGTCGTCTCGACGACTCTCGAGTCGGCCGACTGGGAGAACACCACCGTCATCCGCGGCGACATCGTCAAGGAGGTCACCGCACTCAAGGAACGCACCGACGGGGAACTCCAGATGCACGGCAGCGGCAAGCTCGCCCAGACCCTGATGGCGCACGACCTCGTCGACAAGCTCTATCTGGTCGTCTTCCCGGTCGTGCTCGGCACGGGCATGCGCCTGTTCCCGGAGGGTGCGAGGCCCACGGCGTTCAGGCACCTCGAGGCGCGGACCACGGGCAGCGGTGCGGCGATCCACACGTACGAGCTCGCCGGCCGCCCCGAGTACGGCAGCTACGCGGAGGAGCTGTAGCAACCCCTGCGCGGGTCCCGGTACGGTGATCGCTCCCGTGTGCGAGCCGCTGACGTCTCCACCCCGTCGTGTCCGCTGGAGACCAGGTGTCGTCGATCGCCGTACCCGCACCCGCACTCGCCCCCCGCCGGGCCTGGCTCACCGACCTGCCGGTGCTGGTCGTCGCCGTCGTCTGGGGTGCCAGCTATCTCGCGGCGAAGGGCATCACGACCACGCACACCGTCGTGGCCGTCCTCGTCCTGCGGTTCGCGCTCGTCCTGCCGGCGCTCGCCGTGGCGGGACGGCGCAGGCTGCGGTCGCTGACCGCCGCGCAGTGGCGGGGGGCCGGGCTGCTCGGACTGGTCCTGAGCGCCGTCTTCCTGCTCGAGACCTACGGCGTGGTCCACACCTCGGCCACCAACGCCGGCCTCATCATCAGCCTCACCATGATCTTCACGCCGCTCGCCGAGGCGGCGGTGACCCGGCGCCGGCCCCCGTCGTCCTTCCTCGCCGCGGCCGCCGTATCGGTCGCGGGCGTGGTGCTGCTGACCCAGGGGGCGGGCTTCACCACCCCCTCCACCGGTGACCTGCTGATGCTGCTGGCCGCCGTGGTCCGCACCGTCCATGTGCTCGCCATGGCCAGGATCAAGGCGGTCCGCGGCGCGGACTCCCTCTCCCTGACGACGGTGCAACTCGGGGCGGCGGTCGCCGTGTTCACCGTGCTGGCCGTTCTGCCGGGCGGCGGGGCGTCACCGTGGGCGGTGGCCGTCGGCTTCGGGCCACGTGAATGGGCCGGGCTGGTGTTCCTGTCCGTCTTCTGCACGCTGTTCGCGTTCTTCGTGCAGATGTGGGCCGTACGCCGCAGCTCGCCGTCCCGCGTCAGTCTGCTCCTCGGCACCGAGCCGCTGTGGGCCGCCGCCGCGGGCATCGCGATCGGCGGCGAACACATCGGCGCGGTCGGCCTGGTGGGCGCGGCTCTGGTGCTCGCGGGGACGACCTGGGGGCGCCGCGCAGCCGACAGGGCCGACTGCTAGTTTCGACGCCCATGCGATCGCTTCAGTACGACATGGCCTTCCGCGCCCGCGCCAAGCGGACGCAGACCTGGGGCTTCGCCCTGTTGTCCGTGGCGGCGCTGCTGTGGGTGTGGTTCGGCGTGCTGCTGCTCCTCCCGTACACCCTCGACAGCACGTACGGCGAGGGCAAGGAGTGTGAGTCCCGCCTGCTGACGGAGTGGGGCACGGCCAACGAGGGCGGCGAGGACGCGACATGCGAGTCCGAGCGCGACTGGCCCGAACTCCTCGGCATCCTCGGCCTGTCCGTGCCGGTCGCGGTCGTCGGCACCGCGCTCTACACCAGCGGGAGCGTCGGCAACCGCCTGAGCGAGCACGCGGCGGAGGTCGCCCGGCTCATGGACGCGGAGCGGCCGGCGAAGGACAAGGCCTGACGGCGGCGGTCGGCGCGGCCCGCGATGTCCCGGCTCGACGGCGGCAACGCGGGTGCGGCCCGGTGCGGCGGTGCGCGGTCAGGCTCGGCGCGGTCCGGCGCCGGGCGCGGTCCCGCCCCGAAGCGGCGCGCTGCGCCGGCGTGGTCGGACGCGGGGCGCGACCAGGGCGCCGGCACCTGATCCTCAGCGGAACCGGTCCGACGCCACCATCATCACCCCGCCGAGCACCGCCAGCACGATGCTCGCGTAGAGCTCATGGCCGTCGAGGAAGCTCAGGCGCCGCACGACTCCCCAGAGCTTGAACCAGCCTGTGAGTTCGTGGGCCACACCCGCCGCGCCCCACACGAACAGCAGGAACCCGCCGACCTCGAGAATCTTCTTCATGCCCGCAGCCTCGCGCGGTGCTGCGTCCGCGCGCGTCCGGCGTCGGCACCGACCACGGCCGACGAAAGTATCCGGTCCCGCGACTTTGGTCGCTTCCGGCGCCCGGAAGGGCACATCCGAGCCACGGGCCTCGTAGCTTTGTCGACATGATCCGCGCCGAATACCCATGGCTGCTGCCCTCGGCCATGGCCGACCCACCCGACCCCGACCTGCCCGGCAACCAGGGCAGGGCGAGGCCCCGGCGCACCGTACGCGACTGGGTCGTCGACACCTTCGTCTTCCTGGCCGCCGCCCTGATCGGCGTGCTGGCCGCCGACGCCAGTGCCCAGGCGGGGAATTCCGAAGCCGTGATCGTCGCCGATCAGCTGCTGGGCGCCGCCGCCTGCTGCGCCCTGTGGGTCCGCCGGCGGGCGCCCGTATCACTCGCCGCGTCCATGGTCGCCGTCTCCGCGGTCGCCCCGGCGGCCGGAGGCGCGCTGATGCTCAGCCTGTTCAGCCTCGCCGTGCACCGCCCGTTCCGGCCCGTCGCCGTCATCGGAGTGCTGGCGATGGTGTCCGGCGCGGTCCAGGCCCTCCTGCGGCCGGACCCGAGCGTCTCCTTCCTCGCCTCCACGGTCGCCGGGGTCGTACTGGTGCTCCTGATGGTCGGCTGGGGCATGCTGGTGCGCGCCCGCCGCCAGTTGGTCATCGCCCTGCGTGAACGTGCCCGGCGGGCCGAGGCGGAGGCCGCCCTGCGCGCGGCGCAGGCGCAGCGGCTCGCCCGCGAGGCCATCGCCCGCGAGATGCACGACGTGCTCGCGCACCGGCTCACACTGCTGAGCGTGCACGCCGGAGCGCTCGAGTTCCGGCCCGACGCGCCGCCCGCGGAGGTCGGCAGGGCCGCCGGTGTGATCCGCGACAGCGCACACGAGGCGCTCCAGGACCTGCGTCAGATCATCGGCGTGCTGCGTGCCCCCGGTGACAGCGACGGCCCTGACCGGCCCCAGCCCACGCTCGCGACCCTCGCCGCACTGGTCGGTGAGTCCCGGGATGCCGGTATGAGGGTCACGCTCGACAACGCCGTCGCCGACCCGGACGGCGTGCCCGCCGCCACCGGCCGTACCGCGTACCGCATCGCCCAGGAAGGACTGACCAACGCCCGCAAGCACGCCCCGGGCACCGACGTCACCCTCTCACTGAGCGGGAGCCCGGGGGAGGGGATCACCGTGCAGGTCGACAACGAGGCCCCGGCCGGCGAGGTCCCGAAGGTCCCCGGATCCGGCCAGGGCCTGATCGGCCTGACCGAACGGGCTACCCTCGCGGGCGGACGGCTGGAGCACGGTGTGCGGGGCGACGGCGGATTCCGGGTACGGGCCTGGCTACCGTGGTCCGCATGACTATCCGGCTGATCGTCGTGGACGACGACCCGCTCGTACGGGCAGGCCTCGCCCTCATGCTGGGCGGGGCCGGCGACATCGAGATCGTGGGGGAGGGGGCCGACGGCTCCGAGGTGGCGGAACTCGTCGACCGGCACGGGCCGGACGTGGTCCTGATGGACATCCGCATGCCGGTCATGGACGGCCTCGCCGCCACCGAGCGGCTGCGCCGCCGGCCGGATGCGCCGGAGGTCGTGGTGCTGACCACCTTCCACGCCGACGAACAGGTGCTGCGGGCCATGCGTGCGGGTGCGGCGGGGTTCGTGCTGAAGGACACGCCGCCCGCGGAGATCGTCGCCGCGGTGCGCAGGGTCGCCGCCGGCGATCCGGTGCTGTCCCCGGCGGTCACCCGGCAGCTGATGACCCATGTGGCGGGCAGCGGCGCCGACACCCGTAGGGCCGCGGCCCTGCGCCGTCTCGAACTGCTCGCCGGCCGCGAGCGGGAGGTGGCGCTCGCCGTCGGCCGCGGCGGTTCCAACGCGGAGATCGCGGCGACGCTGTACATGAGCGTCGCCACCGTCAAGACGCACGTGTCCCGCATCCTGGCCAAACTGGACCTCAACAACCGTGTCCAGATCGCGTTGTTGGCGCACGACGCGGGCCTGCTCGACGACGAGGAACGCACGTAGGGTGAGCCGGTGACCATCGTTGATCTGGACCAGTACGGGCCCGACTTCACCGCGAACCCGTATCCGTACTACGCGCGATTGCGGGAATCGGGCCCCGTGCACCGCGTGCGCGGGGCCGACGGCGGGGAGTTCTGGCTGATCGTCGGCCACGAGGAGGGACGGGCGGCACTCTCCGACGCGCGGCTGTCGAAATCGCCGGCCACCATAGGCGTGACCATGCTCGACGAGCAGGTCATCGGCCCCAACCTCCTCGTGCTCGACCCGCCCGACCACACCCGGCTGCGCAAGCTGGTCAGCCGTGAGTTCACCCCGCGTCGCGCGGAGGCGCTGCGGCCCCGCGTCCAGCGGATCACGGACGATCTCCTGGACGAGATGCTGCCGGCCGGCCGTGCCGACCTCGTCGACGCGCTGGCCTTCCCGCTGCCGATCGTCGTGATCTGCGAACTCCTGGGCATCCCCGCCGCCGACCGCGACGCCTTCCGCAAGTGGTCGAACGAGGTGGTCGCCCCGACCTCCCAGGAAGCGGGGGAGGACGCCGTCCGGCAGCTCGCGGTCTACCTCGACGAACTCATCGAGGACAAGCGCTGCGCCGCCCCGACGGGCGATCTGCTCTCCGCCCTCGTCCGCACCCTCCCCGGCCCCGCCGAAGCGGACGGTCCCGCCGCCGAGGACGACCGGCTCTCCACGGCCGAACTGCGCGCCCTCGCCTACCTCCTGCTCGTCGCCGGCCACGAGACGACCGTCAACCTGATCTCCAACGGTGTGCGCGCCCTGCTCACCCACCCCGACCAACTCGCCGCCCTGCGCGCCGACTTCTCCCTCCTCGACGGCGCCGTCGAGGAGATGCTGCGCTACGACGGACCCGTGGAGACCGCGACCGTCCGCTTCAGCACCGCGCCCGTGCCGGTCGGCGACCAGGTCGTTCCGCAGGGCGCGATGGTGCTGATCGGCCTGGCGGCCGCCGACCGCGACCCGGCCCGGTACGCCGACCCCGACCGCTTCGACATCCGCCGGGACACCCGGGGCCATCTCGCCTTCGGGCACGGCATCCACTTCTGCCTCGGCGCGCCACTGGCCCGTCTGGAGGCACGGATCGCCGTCCGCTCCCTCCTGGAACGCTGCCCCGACCTCGCCCTGGACTCCCCGGCGGACACGTACGAATGGCTGCCGGGCCTCCTGATGCGTGGTGTCCGCCGGCTGCCGGTGCGCTGGTAGGGCCGGCCGTGGCCGAGCGGGCACGTTATGTGGTGGTCAGGGACGGGGCCTGGCAGCAGTTCTACTTCCGCCGGGGCGGGCGGCGCCTGGCCGTCGACGCGGCGGAAGGGCCCGAGGAGTTCGGCCGTTTCATCGCCGGTCTGGAGCCCGTGGGGCCCCGCGGCTGGATGGACGACATCTCGTGCGAGGCCGCGGCGGTCGTCGACCACGACCGCCGTGTCCTGCTGCTGTTCACCTGGCACCTGGAGACGTACGAGGAGCGACGGACCCTGTTCGCCGTCCTCGCCAGGACCTGGCCGGGCTGGGAGGTCCGCTGGGCGTACGACGGGCTGGAGGACGTCGTCGCCCACGTGGGCCTGGAGCGGGAGTCCGTGCGTTCGGAACTCGGCACCCGGCCCGGCGGCCCGCTGTTCGCCGCCTCCCCCGACGAGCCGGACTTCACGATCGCCGTCACGATGACCTACCGGGAGGGTCCGCAGGCGCACGCGGTCTTCGGCGAGAACGTGTCCGACGTGCTGGCACACGGCCCCGACGTCGTCCGCCACCTGCTGCCGGTCACCCGGGTGTCCAGGCTGCTCCGCATCCCTTACGGGGGGGTGCACATCGATGTACCCGCCCGTCGCGTCGCCGCCTGGACCCGCGGGAACTTCCACGGCGGGGCGGCGGCCGCCCGCCGGCTGCCCGGCTGGCCCGGCTGGGAGTGGACCTGCTGGTACGACGCCCACGAGCGGCAGCAGGCGGCGAGCGCCGGGGCGCTCGCCTTCGCCGCGCCGGACCCGTCCGCCGGAGTCCGGGCCTGGATCGAACAGCTCGACGAACCGCGGCCGGCCGACGGCACGGAGAGCGAGGCGCGAGCCGCGCTCCGTGCCGTGCTCGACGCCCTCGACCCGACTTCCATGGAGTGCGCACATGACCGGACTTGATCTCGACACCGCGCGCAAGGTGCTCGACAGCCAGCCGTTCAGCAGACTGCTCGGCGCGCGGATCACCGCCTTCGGCGACGGTGAGGCCGTGCTCGAGGTGGACGTCCGTGAGGACCTGCGCCAGCAGAACGGATATCTGCACGGCGGAGTCCTCGCGTACGCCGCCGACAATTCGATCACCTTCGCCGCCGGGACCACCCTCGGGCCGGCCGTGCTGACCGGCGGCTTCTCCGTGCAGTACCTGCGGCCCGCCACCGGACGAACGCTGGTCGCCCGTGCCGCCGTCGTGCACACCGGACGACGGCAGGCCGTCGTCCGCTGCGATCTGCTCACCGTCGGTGCCGACGGGGACGAGATCCTCTGCGCCGTCGCACAGGGCACCGTCCTGTCCGCGGGGACATCGTGACGTCCGCGGGCCGGTGACCGGCCCGCCGTGTCAGTCCGCCGGGATCTCCTCCAGCCGGACAGGACGGTGCTCCCGGCGGGACAGTTCGCAGGCCTCCGCGATCCGCAGCGCCGTCAGTGCCTCCCGGCCGTCGCACGGATTCTCCGCCTCGCCCGCCACCAGACGCACGAACGCGTCCAGCTCCGCCTCGTACGCCGGGGCGAAACGTTCGAGGAAGCCCGGCCACGGCTTGTCGACGGGCGGCAGGCCGTGCGGCTCCGTGGAGCTGATCGGCGTACGGTCGTCGAGGCCGACGGCGACCTGGTCGAGCTCGCCGGCCAGCTCCATCCGCACGTCGTAGCCGGCGCCGTTGCAGCGGGTGGCGGTCGCCGTGGCCAGCGTCCCGTCGTCGAGCGTGAGCAGCGCCGCCGCCGTGTCGATGTCGCCCACCTCCTTGAACATCGGGTGGCCGGCGTCCGAGCCGGTCGCGTACACCTCGGTGACCTCACGGCCGGTCACCCACCGCAGGATGTCGAAGTCATGGACCAGGCAGTCCCGGTACAGGCCGCCCGACAGCGGCAGGTAGGCCGCGGGCGGCGGCGCGGGGTCGGACGTGATGGCCCGTACGGTGTGCAGCCGGCCGAGGCGGCCGGAGCGCACCAGCTCGCGCGCCGCCGTGTAGCCGGCGTCGAAGCGCCGCATGAAGCCCAGCTGGAGCGCGGTCCCCGCCTCCTCGACCGCCCGCAGCGCCCCGAGGGTGCCCGGCAGGTCAAGGGCGATCGGCTTCTCGCAGAACGCCGGGATGCCGGCGCGCGCGGCACGGGCGATCAGTTCGGCGTGCGCGGCGGTCGCGGAGGCGATCACCACCGCGTCCACGCCCCATGTGAAGACCTCGTTGCTGCTGGGCGCGGCGGTGGCGCCGCAGCGGTCCGCCACCTCCGCCGCCCGGACGGCGTCGGTGTCCGCCACGACCAGGGAACCCACCTCGCGGTGGCGGCTGAGCACCCCCGCGTGAAAGCTGCCGATACGTCCCGTCCCGATGAGTCCGATGCGCATGGCCCAAAGGTGGAGGTGGGGCCACCGCGCTGTCAAGACTTTGTCCTGACAATCGAACCTCACGACTTCCCGTCAACATGGCGTGCGACTACGCTCCCTCACGTGCCCAAGCAGCCCAGACACGAGACGGGACCGTCGCTGTCGCTCCAGCTGAGCGTGGACCGGACCAGCCCGGTCCCGCTCTATTTCCAGCTTTCGCAGCAGCTGGAATCAGCCATCGAGAGGGGGGCGCTCACCCCCGGCAGTCTGCTCGGCAACGAGATAGAGCTCGCGGCCCGGCTCGGGCTGTCCCGGCCCACCGTCCGCCAGGCCATCCAGTCCCTGGTCGACAAGGGACTGCTGGTGCGCCGCCGAGGCGTCGGCACCCAGGTCGTGCACAGCCAGGTCAGGCGGCCGCTGGAGCTCAGCAGCCTCTACGACGACCTGGAGGCGGCCGGCCAGCGGCCCGCGACGGTCGTGCTCACCAACGAGATCGAGCCCGCGAGCGCCGAGGTCGCGGCCGCCCTCGGCGTCCCCGAGGGCAGCGACGTGCGGCTGATCGAGCGGCTGCGCTACGCCCACGGCGAGCCGATGGCCCGGCTCCGTAACCATCTGCCGGCCGGCCTCCTCGAGTGCGACACCGAACGGCTGGAGTCCACCGGCCTCTACCGGATGATGCGGGCCGCGGGCATCACCCTGCACAGCGCCCGCCAGTCGGTCGGCGCCCGCACGGCGACGGAGCAGGAGGCCGAACTGCTCGGCGAGCCGGCCGGAGCACCGCTCCTGACGATGGAACGCGCCACCTTCGACGACACGGGCCGGCCGGTCGAGTTCGGCTCCCACGTCTACCGCGCCTCGCGCTACGCCTTCGAGTTCCAGCTCCTTGTGCGGCCGTAGATCACCGCGTCTCCGGCCGCGGGCGGGGCTCTCGCGTAAGAATGTTCGGACAAAGTCTTGACGGGGTCGCGGAGCAGCCGTAGAAACTCACCCAGCCGCAACCGGGCGGCCGGGAGAGAAGGCGGACCCACCATGCGTAGCCCCCGCACGGCAGCAGCCCTGCTCGCCGCATGTGCCCTGGTCGTCGTCGCCGGATGCAGCAGTTCCGGTGGCAAGGACGCCGACGAGAAGCCGTCGGGGGACGGCGCGGGCGGCGAGGCCGCGAAGACCCCCCGGATGAAGATCGCCATGGTGACGCACTCAGGTCAGGGCGACACCTTCTGGGACATCGTCCAGAGCGGGGCCAAGGTCGCCGCACGCAAGGACAACGTCGACTTCCTCTACGCGGCGAACCCGGAGGGCAAGGAGCAGGCCCAGCTGGTCCAGACGTACATCGACCAGAAGGTCGACGGGATCATCGTCACCCTCGCCAAGCCGGAAGCGATGAGCGACGTGGTGAAGAAGGCCGTGGCGGCGGGCATCCCCGTCGTCACGATCAACTCCGGAGCGGAGTTCTCCGACGGCCTCGGCGCGCTCAGCCACATCGGCCAGGACGAGTCGGTGGCCGGCGAGGCCGTCGGCGAGGAGCTCAACGCCCAGGGGAAGAAGAAGGCGCTCTGCGTCATCCACGAACAGGGCAACGTCTCCCTCGAGGCCCGCTGCGCCGGCGTGAAGAAGACCTTCGACGGCACGGTCGAGAACCTCAACGTCGAGGGCACCAACATGCCCGCCACCACCTCCTCCGTCGAGGCGAAACTCCAGAGCGCCGAGGACATCGACGCCGTCGTCACCCTCGGGGCGCCCTTCGCCGCCGCGTCGGTGAAGGCGAAGCAGGGCGCAGGGTCGGCGGCGGAGATCAGCACCTTCGACCTCAACGCGGAGGTCGTCGCCCGTCTCAAGGCCAAGGAGATCGCCTTCGCGGTCGACCAGCAGCCCTACCTCCAGGGCTATCTCGCGGTCGACGAACTGTGGCTCAACAAGGTCAACGGCAACGTGATCGGCGGCGGCAAGCCGATCCTCACAGGTCCCGCCCTGGTCACCGAGAAGGATGTCCCCGCGCTCGAGAAGCTCACGGCCGACGGCACGCGGTGAACGCGCTCGAAGCGGCCCCCGCAGCCGCCTGCCCGCCCCCGCTGCCGACCCCGCGACCAGCGATGACCGATACTTGGGCGGCCGGCCGGGTCCGTCCCGGGGCCGGCCGCAGCAGGCAGGACAGCGAGTACGGCAAGAAGGGCACCACGTCGTGGCAAGGGCAAGGACAGGGGTACGCGCGCTCGGCGCGGTGCTGGCGGCGGTACTCGGCATGTCCCTCGCGGGATGCAGCAGCACCGGCGGCAAGCGGGCGGAGGACGCCCGCAAGGCCCAGGCCGCGGCCGGGAAGGCCGCGGTGAACACGCCGCGCTGGACCTTCGCCATGGTCACCCACTCGGGCGACGGCGACACGTTCTGGGACATCGTCCAGAGCGGCGCCGAGCAGGCCGCCGCCAAGGACAACATCAACTTCCTCTACGCCCACAGCGACGAGGGACAGCAGCAGGCGCAGCTCGTCGACTCCTACATCTCCAAGAAGGTCGACGCGCTGATCGTCACGCTCGCCAAGCCCGACGCGATGAAGGCCGTCGTCGCCAAGGCCCGCAAGGCCGGCATCCCCGTGATCACGGTGAACTCCGGATCCGAGCAGTCCAAGGCGTACGGCGCCCTCACCCACATCGGCCAGGACGAGACGATCGCCGGCGAGGCCGTCGGCGACGAGCTCGACGCGCGCGGCAAGAAGAAGGCCCTGTGCGTCCTGCACGAGCAGGGCAACGTGGGCCACGAGCAGCGCTGCGCGGGCGCGAAGAAGACCTTCGGCGGCGACATGCAGAACCTGTACGTCGACGGCACCAACATGCCCGACGTCCAGGCCTCCATCGAGGCGAAGCTCCAGGCCGACCGGTCCATCGACTCCGTCGTCACCCTCGGCGCGCCCTTCGCGGACGCCGCCGTCCAGGCCAGGAGGACCGCGGGGTCCAAGGCCGAGATCGACACCTTCGACCTCAACCCCAAGGTGGCGAAGGCACTCCAGGAGGGCACGCTCGGCTTCGCCGTCGACCAGCAGCCCTATCTCCAGGGCTACCAGGCAGTGGACCTGCTGTGGCTCTACAAGTACAACGCCGACGTCCTCGGCGGAGGGCGGCCCGTCCTGACCGGACCCCAGATCATCACCGAGAAGGACGCCGCCGAGCTCGAGGAATTCACGGAGCGGGGGACCCGATGAGCACGAGCGCACCACCGGCCACACCCGACAAGGCGCCGGACAGGACGGACGAGCGGCTGCTGCGCACGTCCCCGCTGCGGAAGCTGATGGGCCGCCCCGAGCTGGGCTCGGTCGTCGGCGCCGTCGCCGTCTTCGTCTTCTTCTCCGTCGTCGCGGACGCCTTCCTGCGGACGTCCAGCCTCGCCACCGTCCTGTACGCGGCCTCGACCCTCGGCATCATGGCCGTGCCGGTCGCGCTGCTGATGATCGGCGGGGAGTTCGACCTTTCCGCGGGTGTCATGGTGACCAGCTCCGCGCTGATCTCCTCGATGTTCAGCTACCAGATGACGGCCAACGTCTGGGTCGGAGCCCTTGTCTCCCTGCTGGTCACCCTCGGGCTGGGCGCCTTCAACGGCCTGATGCTCACCCGTACGAAACTGCCCAGCTTCATCATCACGCTCGGCACGTTCCTGATGCTGACGGGCCTCAACCTCGGCCTCACCAAACTCATCAGCGGCACCGTCTCGACCAAGTCCATCGGCGACATGGAGGGCTTCCCGTCCGCCAAGAGCGTCTTCGGCGAGTTCACCGTGGGCGGCACGACGATCAAGGCGACCATCGTGTGGTGGGTCGTGCTGATCGCGCTGGCCACCTGGATCCTGCTCCGCACCCGCTTCGGCAACTGGATCTTCGCGGTCGGCGGCGGCGCCGACGCGGCCCGCGCCGTGGGCGTCCCGGTCAAGCGGACCAAGATCCTCCTGTACATGGGTGTGGCCTTCGCCGCCTGGGTCTCCGGCCAGCACCTGCTGTTCTCGTTCGACGTCGTGCAGTCCGGGGAGGGCGTCGGCAACGAGCTGACGTACATCATCGCCGCGGTCATCGGCGGCTGTCTGATCACCGGCGGCTACGGCTCGGCGATCGGTTCGGCCGTCGGCGCGCTGATCTTCGGCATGACCAGCAAGGGCATCGTCTACGCGGAGTGGAACCCGGACTGGTTCAAGTTCTTCCTCGGAGCGATGCTCCTCCTGGCCACCCTGCTCAACGCATGGGTACGCAAGCGTGCGGAGGCGACCACCTAAATGAGTGCCCTTGTCGAGCTCGACGACGTCAGCAAGTACTACGGCAACATCCGGGCCCTCGAAGGTGTCTCCCTCGAGTGCCACGCCGGTGAGATCACCTGTGTCCTCGGTGACAACGGCGCCGGCAAGTCGACCCTGATCAAGATCATCGCGGGACTGCACCGGCACGACGCCGGCACCCTGCGCATCGAGGGCGAGGAGACCTCCCTCACCGGCCCGCGCGAGGCGCTGGACCGGGGGATCGCCACCGTCTACCAGGATCTGGCGGTCGTCCCGCTGATGCCGGTCTGGCGCAACTTCTTCCTCGGGTCTGAGCCGACCCGCGGCAAGGGCCCCTTCAAGCGCCTCGACGTGGAGACGATGCGGCGGACCACCCGGGCCGAGCTGCTGCGGATGGGTATCGACCTCCGCGACGTCGACCAGCCCATCGGGACGCTGTCCGGCGGTGAGCGGCAGTGCGTGGCCATCGCCCGCGCCGTCTACTTCGGCGCCAAGGTACTGGTGCTGGACGAGCCGACGGCCGCACTGGGTGTGAAGCAGTCCGGCGTGGTGCTGAAGTATGTGGCCGCGGCCCGCGACGCGGGTCTGGGCGTGGTGCTCATCACCCACAACCCGCACCACGCCTATCTGGTCGGCGACCGTTTCGTGCTCCTCAAGCGCGGTGTGATGTCCGGAAGCCACACCAAGCAGAGCGTCACACTCGACGAGCTCACCCGGCAGATGGCGGGCGGAAGCGAGCTGGAGGACCTCCGCCACGAGCTGGAGCGCGCCCCGGCGCCCACCCATCTCGGCGGCCACGCCGCCGGTACCGGAGAGCCCGCCGGCGAGGCGCGCCGGAAGGACTGAGCCCGCGGGCCTACTAGCATCGGGAGGGCGGGCGCCGCCCGACCCGGGACTCCGACCGGCCACCACGACCCCGCAGGGACGACTTGAGTACGTACCGCGACTTCACGAACCGAGGCACCGCCCGCGCCACCGTCCTCAAGACGGTCGGCACGCGCGAGCGGCGCTCGCACCTCACCGCGCCCCGCGTACCCACGGTCGGCATCGACATCGGCGGCACCAAGGTGATGGCGGGCGTCGTCGACGCCGACGGACTCATCCTCGAGAAGATCCGCACCGAGACCCCCGACAAGTCCAAGAGCCCCAAGGTCGTCGAGGACACCATCTGCGAGCTGGTGCTCGACCTCTCCGACCGGCACGACGTGCACGCCGTGGGCATCGGTGCGGCCGGCTGGGTCGACGCGGACCGCTCCAAGGTGCTCTTCGCACCCCACCTCGCCTGGCGGAACGAGCCCCTGCGCGACGCCCTCTCCGCCCGTCTCGCCGTCCCCGTACTGGTCGACAACGACGCCAACACCGCCGCCTGGGCGGAGTGGCGCTTCGGCGCCGGACGTGGCGAGGACCACATCGTCATGATCACGCTCGGTACCGGCATCGGCGGCGCGATCCTCGAGGACGGCCAGGTCAAGCGGGGCAAGTTCGGTGTCGCCGGCGAGTTCGGCCATATGCAGGTCGTGCCCGGCGGCCACCGCTGCCCGTGCGGCAACCGCGGCTGCTGGGAGCAGTACAGCTCCGGCAACGCCCTGGTCCGTGAGGCCCGCGAGCTCGCCGCCGCCGACTCGCCGGTCGCCTACAGCATCATCGACCGGGTCGGCGGCAACATCGGCGACATCACCGGGCCGCTCATCACCGAGCTGGCCCGCGAGGGCGACGCGATGTGCGTCGAGCTGTTCCAGGACATCGGGCAGTGGCTCGGTGTCGGCATCGCCAACCTCGCCGCCGCCCTCGACCCGTCGTGCTTCGTCATCGGCGGCGGCGTCAGCGCCGCCGACGATCTGCTGATCGGCCCCGCCAGAGAAGCGTTCCGCCGTCATCTCACGGGCCGCGGCTACCGCCCGGAGGCCCGGATCGCCAAGGCCCAGCTCGGCCCCGAAGCGGGTATGGTCGGCGCGGCCGACCTCGCGCGGCTGGTGGCCCGACGCTTCCGCCGGGCCAACCGCCGCCGTGTGGAACGCCACGAGCGCTACGAGCGCTACGCCCAGGCCCTGCGCAACCCGAGTTCTGTACGCCCCACCCAGGAACCGCCGTCATGACAACGCTGACCACCCGCCAGCCCACGCCGCAGCCCACTCCGCCGACCCCCGAGGGCCGGCGCCACATGATCGTGCGCCGCTGGATCACCGCGATCGTCATCGTGCTGCTCATCGGCATCCCGGCCGGCTACCTGGTGATCTCCGCCGGGCAGAGCCGCGCCAGTGGCCGTGACAAGGAGGCGGAGTCCGCCGCCCAGGGCCTGCGCGACTTCTGGCCCTCCATCATGAAGCGCCGCATCTTCGAGGTGCCGGTCCCCGAAGGCGCCAAGCGCGTCTCCTACTTCGAGACCAGCAACTGGAAGACCAGCCGGCTGTACGTCCAGTTCCGCACCTCGGCCAAGGGCCTCGACAGCTTCCTGAAGGGAGCGGGGACGAGCCGCGCGGCACTCGAGAACGGCAAGGTCACCATCAGCGAGCGGGACTCGGCCGTGGTCGGCTGGAACTTCAAGCTGAAGGGCCGTGCCTGGGCCGGCACCGTCCACAACCAGAAGGACCCGCGGCCGAGCAAGGACATCATGGTCGACCTGACGGAGCCGGACCGCCCCTGGGTGTACGTGGTCTCCACGGCCAACCCGTAGGAGCCCGCTCAGCCGTCCGACAGCCGGTTCCTGGCCCACCCGTGGCTCCTCATGAGGGCCACGGTTCCGTGGGGCGGGGGGTCGCCCACTCGGCGCGGGCCGGCGGGCCGGTCGGGCAGGCTCAGCTGTCCCCCTTCTTCTCGTGGGCCTTCTCGACCCAGGTCCCCGCCGTGATCCCGGCCTGGTCGAGGTGCCAGGCGGCCTGCAGGCAATGGAGCGCCGGAATGCCGAGCCGCCCGAACAGATCGCGTGCCGGAACGAGTTCGGCGAGCCGAGGGGTGAGCCGGCGCACATCGAACGGCGCGTCGGCGTGCTCTCCGGTCCGGAGCTGCGCGATGACGTCGAGGGAGTCGTCTTCCTTGTCTCTCGCCTTCCAGAAGTCCCGAACTCCCTCGAGTTCCCACTTCGGGGGAAGCAGAGTCCTCAGACTCAACGCGAGAGCACGATCGGAGACGGTCGTGAATATGGCGTTGGTGCACACTTCCGCGGCCTCACCCAGCGGTACGTCCGGCACACCCCTGGCGGAAGCGGCTTCCTCCTGCTTCTCCCTCATCTCTTCGGTCTGCTCGCGGAAGACCTCCTCAGCCTTCGCCCGATCCTCCCGAGGTCCACCGGAATCACCCATCTGTGGCAGCAACGAGGCGGCCCGAGCCGTGGTCCTCGCGAGGTCGAGCCGTTGCGCCGCGGGGATGCTCGGATCGCTCGCCATTTCTGTCGCTCCGGCCAGCTCCGCCTTCGGTCCCTGCGGCCCCGTCGGCTGTTCCGGGACGGAGCTCTCCGATCCGCCTGACCCACCGGCTCCTTCCGGAGTCAGTGAGGCGGTCAGCGGGTTCAGGATCAGGAGCAACTCGGTCCGGAGTTCGGGGGGCGTCCCGGGGTCACTGATCACGTCCAAAGCCGAAGTCGCCCGCTCCACCGCCGAGATGGTGCCTGCCCGCAGCTCGGGCGGCACCCGCGGATCGTGGCTGCCCGTCACCGCGGAGGCCACCTGCCGCACGATCGGGGTCAGCTGCTCCCTCAGTTCAGAGGGTGTCTCACGGTTGCTGATCACTGCCAGCGCGGAGGTGACATGCTGTGCGATATCGGTGACCTCTTCACGCTCCTGCGGTGCCGTCATCGGATCCTGGACCGTCCTGAGCGTGGCAGTCAGCTGCTGCACGGCCTGCGCGAGTTCCGCAGGGGCGCTCTTTCCTGCCTCCTTCAGGTTCGCCGTTGCCGTTTCGATCTCTTCGTTCTGCTGAGCCAGTTGTCCGGAGACCGATGGGTCCGATTCTCCGGTCCCCGGCGACCCGTCAGGACCTGGTGTCTCTCCCGGTGTGGTGGTCTCGCCCGGCGTGGTCGTGTCCCCCGGAGGGGGAGGTTCGTCCGGGGGCGGGGGAGGAGGCGTGTCGGGTGGAGGGGGAGGTTCGTCCGGGGGCGGGGGAGGAGGCGTATCCGGCGTTGGGGGAGGTTCGTCCGGCGGCGGGGGAGGAGGCGTTGTTTGAATGGGTGCCGCCGTGCTTCCGCCGCCGGTGTGAGGCGCTGCCGCCGCAGTCGCCACTCCGGCAGGCAGTGCGAGCGAGGCGGCCAAGGCGCATGCTCCAGCCACGCGGTAGAGGTTGCGCCGGGCGACTATGGCCATGATGTGTTCCAGATGCGCTGCTCGGTTGTATCGGCTTGAGCGATCTGATTTCCACTCTTTACCCGGACGGCGCATCCCGCAACGCGGCCCGCTGGTTGCCCGTGACTGTTTGAACCGGGAAATGTGTGAGAGGTGAAAGGTGTCGCGATCAATCGGGTCCGGCCCCGCGCGGTCGCGCTTATCGCTACTGGTCAGTTGCTGTTCGTCCCCAGGAGCCGTGCGAAGGGAATTGTGGCCATGGCATTGGTGAGAGCAACGCCATACCTTTCTCTTTCTCGCTCGTCCTCTTCTGCCGCCCCCCTCCTGAAATCAATGACTTCTCGTGGTCTGTGTGACAAGATATAGAATTCGTTTTCGGCGCCGGATCCGGTCCACCCGTAGTAGGAAACCACGTATCGAGGCCGGCGGGTCACATTGATCATGTTGTTGTTGTGGAGGACCCTGCCGCGGTTGATGATGTGGTCATCACATTCAATGGGAGGGCAGTAGAACTGCGTGTCTGTATGCCAGGAATAATGCGGGATCGCGAATGCGTCGTCGATCCGCCCGCGGTCCTTCCGCATGACGGTCATGGTCAGGTCGGCCTCGATCATGTCGTACGTGGCGGACCGGGGCAGTTGGACGACTCGTTCTCTGACGTACTGTTCACCGGGCTCGAGCCAGTTGCTGGGCCCGTAGAAGCGTGCGGCACTGATCGTCTCCCGGGTGGGGGACTTCACGTAGCGCCCTACTCTTGATCCCTCCGTATCGGCGTCCATCATCCTTCTCCACTCCCGGAGCCCGCTGCCGTCACTGGCGTACTTCACGGAAACCCCGTAGATCCCGTAATTGTCGCTCGCGATGTAAGCCGGAACCTTTCCGGAATTGCGCGCCCGGAAGGTGACAGGGAGATGGATGATCTGCCGCTTCGCATCCGGTTGCGGCGTCCCGAATTTCACTTCAAGGTCGAACAGTACCGGAGCCGAGGTCGGTTGATAGAGCGCAGAATATGCCAGGTTGAAGGTGGCCAGAAGCGTCGTTGCTGTCACACCGGCCGCAAATTGTTTGGGATAGGGAATGCCTGTCCATGCCCTCTCCCTGAGAAGCAATTGGAGTGCCCAGATGGACCAGCCTGTGAGCGGAAGGTACGTCAGCACATAGGGTGTGTATTCTCTTTCCTCGAGCCACATGAATGACAGCAGGCCGTTGGTGACCAGCGCGATGAACGCGCCGAGCAGGATCACTGCTCCGGAAAATCTCAGCCGGCGCTTTCCCCAGTAATCGAGCACCGCCAGTGCCGCCACGCCCTGCACCGCCCCCGCGAAGGCGAAGAAGAACCCGGTGACACGCCCCGCGAAAGTCAGGGCCCCGATGGCGTCGGGCATCCCCACGGCGACGAGCAGGACCATGGAGCCCAGCAGACCCGCCATCATGAGCGCGATGGTCGCGCGCCTCCGCCCGGTGGGGGCCGGCCATGTCCCGCTGTCACCGCCGAGCCAGACTATGAGTGACCGGTCCTCGACATCCACGTCCTCCGGATGACCGAGGCGACGGAGAAGCTTTCTCAACCCCCGCAGTGACCAGGCGCTGCCCACCGTCTGGCCACCCATGGTGACCTCGCGCAGGCCGCGGCCGTCCGGTGGCTGCACCACCACCTTGGGTTTGTTCATGGGGCCACGATCAGATTCGCCCCGGGTGCGTGCAAACCAGGTTGACCCGTCCAGCGCAGCACGGAGCCGCGGCCCGACCCGCGAGCACGGTGCCGCGGCCCGGCCTCAGTAGCGGGGCTTGGCGACTTGGCCGTAGGCCCATTCACGCCCCTTCGACATCTCGAAGTGCAGGTGCGGCCCGGTGGAGTTTCCTGTGTTTCCCACCTTCCCGATCTGCTGGCCCGCGGCGACCTTCTGGCCGGCCTTCACCTGCCGCTGTGAGAGGTGGCAGTAGGTGTAGATGTGACCGTTGTCCCCACGCAGTCCGATCCACTGGCCGTACGCGCCCCCCGCGCTGTTGGACCAGGCGATGGTGCCGCTGCGTACGGCGATCACCGGGGTGCCCGACCGGGCGGCGAAGTCCTGGCCGGTGTGCCGGCCGATGCCGTCCGGCTTCCATTTGTACGGGCCGGGTGAGAAGAATTCGAAGGTGACCCTGTGGCCGGGCACAGGGGACTTCACGCGTCCCTTGCTCGGGGCGCCCGCGCCACCGGCGGCGGGGCGTGCGCCTTTGCAGTCGACGGTGAAGCGGGCGTGACGGCCCAGTGTGGTGAGCGACTTGCAGCCGGGCACACCGTCGGCGTCGGCTCCCTTGAAGCCCTGGGCGATCTGTTCGGCACGGTAGGCGGCCTTGGTCTGTTCGCCGAAGAGCCCGGTGGCTCCGTCAGGGATCTTGCGGCCCCGTGCGATCAGGGCCTTCTGCACCGTGCGGACGTCCGCGTTCTTCTTGCCGAACTGGACGTTGGAGAGTGCGACCATGGCGGTCTCCTTAGTATCCGCGGGCAGGCCGGTTCGGGTCCGCCTGCTGTACACGGGCGGCGAAGTTCGAGCCCGACTGGTTCACGTGATAGCGGTCGCGCACGTAGTTGATCGTCGCGCACATGTCCGCGACCACGTCGTAGGGCGTGGTCGCCGTGCCCGCCTGGTGGTACGTGGCGAATGTCGCGGGGACGCACTGCGTGGCGCCGCGGGAGCAGTTCTGCGGGTGGCCGTCCGGCGCGAGTCGGCCGCGCGCGTTGGCGTCCACCAGGTTCACCCTGAACCTCGGGTGGTTGTGGATGGACTCGCGCCGGGTGATGGTGGTCAACGCCGGGACGCCGAACCGCGTTTCCATTCCCGTCAGTTCGCACGCCTTCTTGGCGTAGCGCCGCATGGCAGCCTCCCCGGCGTCGTCGTCAGGGTCGTCGTAGGTCACCTGGCTGAGGCTGATCCTGCCGTTGCCGGCGGTGGGCCGGGCGCCTCTGCAGTCGACGGTGAAGCCGGCGTGACGGCCCAGTGCGGTGAGGGAAGTGCACCCGGGTATGCCGTCGGCGTCCGCTCCCTTGAAGCCCTGGGCGATCTGTTCGGCACGGTAGGCGGCCTTGGTCTGTTCGCCGAAGAGCCCGGTGGCTCCGCCCGGGATCCTGTGACCCCTGGCGATCAGGGCCTTCTGTACGATCCGCACGTCCTCGTTCTTCAGGCCGAAGCGCACGCTGGACAGGGCGACCATGACGCCTCCCCTCCTCTCGTGGTTCCAGGGGCCGCACGGTGAGCCGGTGCGGACGTGTCGTGGAGGACGGGCCGTCGGGACACGGTCCGCCGCCGGCTCAGCATTCACCGATGTCTGTTCGCGAGGCGCCGCGACATGGTGGCCTCCTGGTCGATGTCGGCCCGGCGCCCGGTCGTCCGCCACGTACGGAAGGACGACCGATGCCGGCGCGCCTTCGCGACCAAGGCTACGGACGTGCCGTCAGCTCAGCGTCAACCGCCGTCGTCCGGCCGGGAGACCACGGCTCACGGTCGGTCACCAAGGGCGCGGCCCCGCCGGTGCACAGGAAGCATCCGGGAGAACCGGGGGGACGGCTCCACACCCAGTTCCTCGTTCAACAACTGGCGGAACGCCTGGTAGTGGTGGAACGCTTCGCTGAGGTTGCCCTCTGCGAGGTGCACCGACACGACGACCCGATGGCCGCTTTCCCGCAGTGGTTCCGCGCGCACACTCGCCCAGGCCGCTTCCAGCGCCAGGGCCGGCATTCCCTGCCTGACGAGCGTCTCGGCCAGCGCGTCGAGCGCGTGCAACCGCAACTGACGCAGGCGTTCACGTTCCAGCAGCACCCAGTCCTCGTCCCAGCCGGGCAGGAGATCCTCTCCTCCCAGCAGCCCGAGCGACAGGTGACCGGGGAGCGGTGAACCGTGGCCCTGTACGACGCCGAGTGCCGTCTCGGTGAAGGTGTGGACGTCCACCTGCATCGTTTCCGTGCCCACGAGCCAGTCGCCGCAGCACTGGACCAAAGGTCGATCGCCGCGCGGCAACTTCCACAGAGTCGTACGCAGACTGCCCCGGGCATGCTCTTCGGTGACCTCGGGCCACAAAATGCCGGCGAGTACCGTGCGCGACACCCGTCCCCGCAGTCCTACGAAGGCCAGCAGGCGCTGGGCGTTCCGGCACAGTTCCACGGGCTCGGCCCCGAATTCCAGTCGGAACTGGCCGAGCAGCCACAACCGGGGGGGAGGGGATGCCAGTTTGATCGCCTCGCTCAACAGTTCCTCGTGACCGCCACCCTGCTCCCAAGGAAGCCCGTCATCTTCAGTTTCCGGCCGCCGGGCGAGCGGTGCAAGTAGCGAAGCCCTACCCGCCCGGTTCCGCTGCACCTATCTATTGGCCGGTCCTTGGGCTCGTGCGCGTTTTTCCTCCTTTTCCTTTTCGGCATCCCCGACATTACTGCCGGGCGCCTTGACGTTGTCGATCAGATGCTGGCCCTGCCGGTCGACTGCGCGCGTGACGGACTCTTGCAGGACTCCGAAGGCGAAGGCCCACGCACATACCTGGGTCGACGTGTCGAGGTTGGTCAGGCCGGGAAGAAACTCGCCACTCATCAGGAGTATCCCCGCCACCGCCGTCAGCGCCCCGACGGGGAGCCGGAGGATTATCAGCCCTGTTGCCACGTGGTACGGCCCAGAAGTGCCTCTGACTCCCTTCAGGGACACGGCCCCCGCTACGGCTGCCGCGAACAGTCCGATGAATTCGAGAAAGAAGATGCTTGCCGCCTTCGGTGTCTCTCCCAAGGGACAGACCTTGGTCGCGCCTCCCCTGCCCGGCGTCCCCTCCGTGTTCGTGAAGCACACTCGCTCGGCAACGTCCGGGGCGAAGATGCCCCATATGCCCAGGGCCACGGCTATCAGCCAGAGAGCTCCAGCGGCCATGACGACTATCTGGGTGAAGCTCCGGACTCGTGCTCTTTCTGCTTCTTCCGCCTGGTAGGCGGCGTGCAGCGTGAGGGCCGCCAATTCCCTGTCGTTCGAGCCCAGTGATTTTGGTGCCCGGCTGAGGCCGAATATTTTTCGTTCAGGGCTGTGCAACGCGGCGCTGAGCTGCTGCAGAAGTACGTCGTCATGCGTGAGGTGCAGCTTGGCGTGCGAGAGGGCATACAGGCCTTTGTCGTGCAGCTCGGCTTCCGGGGCAATCCTGAGCAGAGCCACTTCTGCTTCGTGCACATTCGCGAGAGCCCTGTCCGCCGATGCGCCCAGAAGGCGTTGCCACCAGGAGCAGTCCCGCAATGTATTCCGGGCGGCATCAAGGTGGGCATTCGCTGTTGCCACGGTCCTGGCATCCTCGGCGGACACCTTCCCCCCGGACTTCCGTCGTTCTTCGAACTTGTTCAGCTGCCCTTGGAGATGTGCCACGTGAGCATTTGCACGCTGATACCAGGAGGATCCCTTGACCGTAACGTCGGGGTCTGTACCGCCTCTGCCACCCATCATGGGTCCGTCCTCCTCGGCGGATACCTCAACTTCGGTGAACCCCTACGGGGTTGGTGAGCAACTCATGAAGGCACATCCCGAACTCGCCCCGCGGGGACACCGGGCCTTCCAGCCCCCGTTCACCTCGCTGCATCTGGAGGACGACGAGATCGACCGCCATGTGTTCGCCATTACAAGTTCCAGGGCGGCACCGAGTTCACCGGGTGCCGGCTGCCGCCACGCCCAGGCGGTCGGCGATACGCCGGCGCACTGCCGCCATCTCGATCCCCCGCGGATCGACCTTGCCCGGCTGCCATTCCAGATGGCCGATCACACTGCGCTCGCTCCAGCCGAACGCTCGGCAAATGGCGGCGGCCGCCTTCTCGATCGCCTCCACCTGCGCCTGCGGCCACGGGTCCTGGCCGTCACCGAGGTTCACGCACTCGAAGCCGTAGAAGTGAGCGTTCCCGTCGGCCTTGGCCTGGTTGTCCGGAGGCAGCGCGACCTCGTCGATCACCGCCTGCAGGACGTCGGGATCGCCCTTCCCGGCGTGGTTGGCACGGCCGTTGCCGACCATGTGTACGGTGCCGTCCTTCGCGATGACTCCGTGGCACAGCGGCCCGGGCAGCGAGGAGTGCCCGTTGTAGCACAGCTCCACGCTGGTCTTGGTGCCGGAGGTGACCGTGTGGTGGATCATCACGCCGTGCAGCGGGCCCCAGGGGCCCTTGTGGTTGCGGTTGTGGGTTCGCCATGACCGGTGTTCGACAACGGTGAGTCCTTCGGCGCGCAGCGCGGCAAGCAACCGGTCGGGTGAGAGTGGGGTGGCCATGATTCTCCTTGCGAGAATTCGAACCGGCTCCTGCTTCGAGCCCGAGGAGCCGGGAAGTCCCGACGTACAGGGCGGCCGACCGATGGCCGGGGGCCGCGGGATTCCGAACGGCGCGACCGGTCACCTTCGGCAGGGTGACGAACTTCGAGGTGTCGTCAGACATCTGAAGTCGTGCAGACCAGCTCGATTCCCACTGTAGACCGGTGCCCTGACGACCGACAGCCTCCATTCACTCTTCAATTGGTCCGGCTCGTTGAATGCGAAGCCATTCATGCGTGGTTCGTTGAATGCGAACCGATAATCGCGGCGTTCCATCCGCGGAACTCCGGTAGTAGACCCCCTTGATCGCGCCTAAACTGAAGGCGATATCGCCGTCCCGGCGCGGGAAGCGGTGAGGGACCGGACCCCGACGGGCGGGGTATTTCCGTGACTTCGTCCACGGCTCATCCACTGGACACAGGTCACATCAGCCGAGCGCCCGCACCGGGGGTGGCGCACCGCAGCACCCTCATCGACCGGTCGGCGGCGAGGAGCGAGACGGGCGGTGTCCGGGAAGCAGATGCCGCCCGGGGACAGCGAGGTTCCCATGCCCGACACGACCAGGCTCCCGATCGTGTACGTCCGGGGATTCGCCGGCGACACAGAAGGGATAGACAAAACCGTCAAGGACCCGTTCTACGGCTTCAACGAGGGCTCCACCCATGTCCGAGTGGGAGCGGGAAACGTGCCCAGCTTCCACCAGTTCGAAAGCCCGCTGCTGCGGCTCATCCTCGACGAGGATTACAGGATTCTGGTGGAGGGCGGCCAGGATGCCTATCTGGACACCCATGAAAGCGTCCCCTCCAATTCGATCTGGATTCTGCGTTTCTACGACGTCTCCGCCACTACGTGGGGCGCGGAGCCGAAGAAGTTCCGGATCGAGGATGCCGCCGCGGACCTTCTGAAGTTGATCGACAAGCTTCGCGAGAAGTCGGGGGCGACGCACGTCCACCTGGTCGCCCACTCCATGGGCGGGCTCATCTGCCGCTGCCTCCTGCAGAAGTTGCTCCCCGACGCCGGCCGTGATCCGGCCGACTGCGTGGCCAAGGTCTTCACGTACGGATCACCGCACGGAGGCATCACCTTCGACGCCGGGTTCGGCCTCTTCGAGAGGGTGCGTGACGCGACGGGCCTCAACGGTGCCGAGGTGTTCGGGCCGGAGCGCATGTACGAGTACCTGACCCCGACATCGGACCACGATCCACAGGGACGCCCACCGGACTGGCGCGCCCGGGACATGCCCGAGCGCGACAGTACGCACCCGAAAGCATTTCCTCGCTCTCGCATCTTCTGCCTGGTCGGCACCAATCCGAAGGACTACGACGTCGCCTTCGGCCTCTCCGCCGCCGTCGTCGGCGCGCACAGCGACGGGTTGGTGCAGATCGAGAACGCCTATGTCCCCGGCGCACACAGGGCGTTCGTGCACCGCAGCCACAGCGGCCGCTACGGCCTCGTGAACTCGGAGGAGGGTTACCAGAACCTGCGGCGGTTCCTCTTCGGCGACCGCAAGGTCGAGGCCACGCTCGCCGACTGCCGGCTTCCGTCGGTCGAAGGGACCACCTGGCAGGCCGAGGTCCGGCTGTCCGTACGGGGGCTGCCGATCGTCATGCACGAGCAGACGGCCGAGCACTGGTGCCCTGTTCAACTGCCTTCGTCGGGCGCCCTGGCGGACGTTCCGCTGACCACCGTGTTCCTGTGCAGCGGCCTGCGGCCGCACGGCAGCGACACGACCATGCGCTACGCGCTCCAGCTGCGCGTCCTGTCGCTGCGTGAAAGGCGCGGGTTGCTGAGCTTCAGCGACCACCTCGAGCAGACCGCCGACTTCGACGACACCCTTGTGGTCGACATCGGTGAGGGCACATGGGCCGCTTGGAACTCACTCATCCGCGGCACCATCAGGAGCCATGAGCCCAGCGGCGCTTCGCTCCAGGACGAGGACACCAGCGAGGGGACCTGGGTGGCAAACATTCCGCTGCCCGCCTCCGCGCAGCCGATCCTCGGCGAGCAGGCTCGCATCCGGCTGACCGTCACGCCCTGGACGTGACGGCGGCGGCCGGACGGCGGACTCGAGCGCCCGCCCCGAAGGACCTCCTTCGTCGTGACGGTTCAGCGAAGCAGCGCTCCGCGCAGGGTGATGCCGTGCCGTGTGCGCAGCCGCCGCAGTTCCCACATCGCCACGAGGGTGACGGACAGTGGTGCTCCCAGGGTGAAGGCCATCCGCACCCAGAACGGCACGCTGTCGTAGGCGCCGCGGAACAGGTCGAAGAGAGCGACCTCCCACACGAGCAGCGTCGCGAGCAGCGGCGGAACCGTCTCGTGGAGGTCCGCTGTCCGGAAGACGTGCACGAGCGACTGCGCGATGCCGTAGAGACCGAACGGGGCGAGCCACAGCAGGAACGCGCCCAGGGCGAAGAGAAGCACCACCCGCCCTGCGGATGCCGTCCAGTTCGTGTCCTCGGTCACGTAGCCCAGCCCCGTGATCAGTCTCGGCACGGCGAGGGTGACGACCAGCGCGAGCAGCGCCCCGGCGGGCTTGCCCACGCGGCGCAGGAACAGACGCCGGTTGGGCGGGCGGGCCGCCGCGACGAAAGCGGCGACGGCGACCGGGAAGGTCACCGCCAGCACGATGAGGGTCGTACGGATCTGGCCGAAGCGGTCGTCCACCACGGCGTCGGCGTCCGAGGCCAGCCCGTAGGACAGCAGCATCCACGTGACGGCGACCAGGCCGACGACCGTCCGGACGACCTGGACCTTCTTCACCATCGGGTCGTGCACACGGTCGGGACGGGACGGCGTGAACACCGCGCGCCCCACGGCGATCGGGTTGAAGAGACGCCCGAAGGTCAGGCGCCGAGGCGCCGGGGCAGGCGGCCAAGGGCCCGGCGGCGGCAGGGGTGGCCCGCCCGGTCCCGGCGGGCGCCCGCCGCCGTACGGGTTCCAGGGCGCCCCGGCACCGCCCCCGTTTCCGCTCATCCCCGTGTCCTTTGCGTCGCCGTGCCCAAGAGGTCACAAGGAGATTAGGCAATCGCAGCGCGTGAAACCATCTTGGTCGCGCTGCAGTTGCGCTGCTGTCGTGTGCCGACAGCGCCCGGGCCGCCACGGTCGGACGCTGGACCCCACCACGGCTCGGCGCGCCGGCTGCCGCCGCCCCCGGGCATCGCAAGGACCGGGCGGACGACATTCACGGATCTGGTGCATTCACGGATCTGGTGGAGGGACGTCACGGCCAAGCCGACGGGGGAGTGTGGATGCCGGGTGTCAGTCTGGGACGAGACCTGATCTGCGAAAGGGAATCGTCGTGATCACCACTGATTTCGTCCCCGGCTCCCCCTGTTGGCTGGACCTCGGTGCCCCAGACGTCCCGGCCGCCGCGGCCTTCTACGGCGCGGTGCTGGGGTGGGACTACGAGTCCATGGGGGAGGGGGAGGACATGGAGGGCGGGATGTTCCGGAAGGACGGCAAGATCGTCGCCGGGCTCGGCAAGCTCACGGAGAAGGGCGCGCGTCCCGCCTGGATGATCTACTACTGCGTCGCCGACGCGGATGCCACGACCCAGGCCGTGGAGAGCGCGGGCGGCACGGTACGGGTGGCGCCGAGGGACCTCGACGAGTGGGGCAGGATGGCGCAGTACAGCGACCCGCTGGGGGGCCAGTTCGCCGTCTGGCAGCCCGGGCAGAACAAGGGCGTCGACCTTGTGGACCAGCCGGGCTCGCTGTCCTGGACCGAGCTGTACACGAGCGACGTCGCGGCTGCGAAGGACTTCTACGGCCGGATCTTCGGCTGGCAGTTCAGCGACATGGAGCTGCCGGGCGGCGGGGGCACGTACTCCCTCATCACTCCCGCCGGGCAGCCGGAGGAGCGTATGCACGGCGGCCTCATGCAGCTCCGCAAGGAGGACCTCGCTCTGGCCGACGGGAAGCCGTACTGGCACCCCGTGTTCGCGGTGGCCGACTGCGATGCCGCGGTCGCGCAGGTCAACGAGAAGGGCGGCAGCGTGCAGATGGGGCCGGAGGACGCGGAGGGCGTCGGCCGTCTGGCGGTCTGCCTCGACCCGTCGAACGCGGACTTCGTCGTGCTGACCCCGAGCGAGAGCTGACCGCCGGAAGGCCGGGCCGGCGGCTGCTGTGCGCCGACCGGCCCGGTTTGCTCCGACTCATATGAGTGCTTGACCACTCACAGTACGTCGTCCGGGGGTCCCGCCCACCGGTGGAAGCCTCCCCTCCGTCCGCCCGGACGGAGCCGCAAGGAGACGCCCGGTCGGAAGTGCCCGGTCGAGCGATCGGCACGGTGTGCGTCTCGCTGTGAGTGAGCCGGCCGCAGTGCGCGCCGCACGCCGGCCGGGCCAGGTCCGTCAGGGCCT
The DNA here is from genome assembly GCF_052068155.1 of Streptomyces sp. OZ13. Taxonomy (NCBI): domain Bacteria; kingdom Bacillati; phylum Actinomycetota; class Actinomycetes; order Kitasatosporales; family Streptomycetaceae; genus Streptomyces; species Streptomyces sp. OZ13. The sequence goes on from NZ_JBQHCZ010000001.1 coordinate 333,016, forward strand.
TTCCGCCGGGACACGGGTCGGGATGGTCGGCAGCACCATGTGCTCCGGCACCGAGGTCGGTACGCGGCCGGAGCGTGCGATCCCGAGAAGATCCGGCAGCTCGTAGTCCTGTGCCGCGTCGAGATCGACCGTGTATCCGAGGTCGCTCAGGCTCGCCACCGTCAGCCGGCTCAACGGGTTGTCGTTGCCGTCGATGTTCGGCGACATGAGCTCGTTGTCGAAGACGCTCTCGCGCCAGTGGCCGCCCGCGCTTCCGGCGCCGCCGACATTGGCGACGGGCACGGGGGTGGGCCCTTCTCCGGTGAGTGTGCCGAACTCCTTCATGGCGCCCGGTCCGACGAAGGTGGGGTCGTCGCCGGGGAAGTCCTTCAGGACGCCGAAGTCCTGCCAGACGGTGCCGATTCCCAGTACGTGTCCCATCTCGTGCGTAATGACGTCGAGGAGTGAGCCCTCCGCTTCCATCTGCGCCAGGTCGGCGCTGTCGAACATCATGCGCCCCTTCACGGGAAGTCCCGCTCCGCTGGCGGCGTCGTCCCTGCGGAACCGCGTAGGGCCGGCCTGTCCGAGGATGTTGGGGACGTTGTTGACACCGTCGATCGGCACGCCTTCGGCGTCGATCAGGAGATCGTCGATCACGACCCTGCCGGTGAGATCGTTGATGATCGCGGTCTCCAGGTCTCCTACGATGACGCGCGCCCAACGGTCCGCGGCCTCGGCGAAAACGCTTTTCTGGCTGCCTGTCAGCCCTCCGAGGAACCGCACCTCGATCTGGAACGGAGACGTGGTCGCTGCGAGCTCCTCGGCGCGGCCGATGTCAGCGACTGCTCTGTAGGTTTCGAAGGCGTCATTGATCTGCCTGCCCATGGCTGCTGCTCCCATCGCTTGTAGCCGTCTTTTGCCCCCTGAACAACGTTAAACTTGTTCAGAGTTGTAGGCGATGCAATCAAATATCGTTGAATATTCGTCTGTTTTCCGTGCAGTGCACGGCATTACATGTTCGGGCCCTGCCGTATCCTGGAAGGTGCACGACAGAGCGGGAAGCCCGGGCCGTTCGCTTCGGGTTCAACCACCGCTGGGTCCCCATGACTTCGGTCGGGCTTCTCACGCCTGAACTCCATGCGTGAAGGGAGCCTTCCATGGCTGCCAAGAAGCGTGCGTCCGCTGATCCCGGCCCCTCCCCAAGCGGTCAGAACAAGCTGATCAGCGACCTCAAGCAGTTCATCCGTACCCGGGGATCGGGCTTCCTCCGCGACCCGAATGTGTCCTCGATCGGTATCGGGTACAAGGAAAAGAACGGGAAACGGGGCAAGGAACTGGCCCTTCAGTTCACGGTCGACAAAAAGGTCCGGCCGGAGGGGCTGGACGAATTGAAGACCTCCGAGATCCCCGCGACCATCGACATCGGTGACGGCGTCACCGTGCCGACCGATGTCGTCCAGCGCTCCTACAAGCCGCACTTCCTCGTGGTGGCCGAGGGCGAGACGCCGCAGCGACAGAAGCGCGTCGATCCGGTCCGCCCCGGCGTGAGCGTCGGCAACGTCAAGGTGAGCGCCGGCACCTTCGGGTGCGTCGCCTTCGACAGGAACGACGGCTCGCCGTGCCTGCTGAGCAACTGGCACGTGCTGAACGGCCGTAAGGGCGAACTCGGCGACGTGGTCGTGCAACCCGGCAAGGCCGACGACAGCCGCATCGCCATGAACCGTCTCGGCAGGCTCAAGCGCGCCCACCTCGGCAGGGTCGGCGACTGCGCCGTGTCGACGGTCACCGATCGTGATTTCGCCAGGGAGATCCTCGACCTCGACGTCACGCCGACGAAGCTGGGCGAACCGCAGATCGACGACAAGGTCGTCAAGAGCGGCCGCACCACGGGGGTCACGCACGGCCTCGTGAGCAGGCCCTTCGCCATCGTCAGCATCAACTACGGGGGGTCGGTCGGAGTCCGCGACATCGAATGCTTCGAGATAGGCCCCGACCCCAGGCACCCGGCAGAAGGAGACGAGATCAGCCTGCCCGGCGACTCCGGATCCGTCTGGATGTTCACGGGCCGTTCCGGAAGGCCCACGGATGTCATGGCGGGTCTTCACTTCGGTGGCGAGGCGGACGAGGACCCCGAGGACCGCGCTCTGGCCTGCCTCCCCCAGGCGGTCTTCGACGAACTGAAGATCACCCTCGCACCGCCGGACCCCGAATCGCTGGAGGCCCTGACCGGGTACGACCCGGGCTTCCTCGCGGTACCGATCGCAACCCCGCAGCTCAACGCATCGATCAAGGAGGACGCCGTCCGGATCAACGGGTCCGAGGTGATCCCTTACACGCACTTCTCGCTGGCCCTCAGCACGTCGCGGCGCTTCGCCGTCTGGGTGGCCTGGAACATCGACGGCGGCACCCTCAAGAAGCTCGACCGGAAGGGCATCGACTTCGTCAAGGACCCGCGCCTTCCGGCCGCCGCCCAGGTCAGCAACGAGCTCTACAAGGGCCGCAACAACCGGCTCGACCGCGGCCACATCGCGCGCCGCGCCGATGTGGTGTGGGGCGCGCTGCCCGAGGCGAAGAAGGCCAACAAGGACTCGTTCTTCTACACCAACATCACTCCGCAGATGGACGACTTCAACCAGAGCGGGCGGAACGGCATCTGGGGCCACCTCGAGGACGCGGTCTTCGAGGACGTCCGTGTCGACGAGCTCAAGGTCAGCGTGTTCGGCGGGCCGGTCTTCCACGAGGACGACCGGGTCTTCCGGGGGGTCAAGCTCCCGCGCGAGTTCTGGAAGGTGCTCGTCTTCTCCGAAGGCGGCAAGCTCAAGTGCAAGGCGTTCCTGCTGACGCAGAACCTGGAGGTGCCCGAAGCCCTCGAACTGGACGAGTTCCGGGTCTTCCAGGTCAAGCTGTCCGAGATCCGGACGCGGACCCACCTGCGCTTCCCCACCGCGATGACCGCGGCGGACACGCTGCTGGTCCCGGAGTCCGTGGAGGACCGGACCCCGCTGGAGCGTCAGTCCGACATCGACTGGAGCTAGGGCGTGCCGGGCCTGGAGGCCTGCGCCGGTGGTGCCGACGGGTCCCGTCGGCGCGCAGCCCAGCGCCCGGTGCGCGCCCTGCTTGCGGTGCCTGCTGTCTCCGCCGCATGTCCTTCTGACCGAGAACAGGTCGTGAAGTCTCTCGCGTACCCCCCAGGGGTATGCTACGGTGCGCTTCAAAGATACCCCCAGGGGGTATATAGCGAGCCAAGGGAGAAACGGTCATGCCAACGGTCAATCCGCGGCGGTGGTGGGCGCTCGGCGTGCTCGCGGCCGCCCAGTTCATGGTCATCATGGACACGTCGATCATCGGGGTCGCGCTCCCCGAGATGCAGAAGGACCTCGGCTTCTCGCAGGGCGAGCTCCAGTGGGTCTTCAACGCGTACGTCATCGCCTTCGGCGGCCTGTTGCTCCTCGGCGGACGTCTTTCAGACCTGCTCGGCGCACGCAAGGTGTTCAACGCCGGCTGGGTCGTCATGATCGCCGGCTCCGTCGTCGCCGCGGCGGCCCAGACAGCCGCGGTCGAGGTCGTCGGCCGGGCGGTCCAGGGTGTCGGCGGCGCGCTCATCGCGCCGGCCGCGATGACGCTGCTGATGATGCTCTTCGGGCACAACCCGAAGGAACTCGGCAAGGCGATGGCCCTCTACGGAGCCGCCGCGCCGGCGGGCGGAACGGCCGGCGTGTTCCTCGGCGGCGTATTCACCGAGTGGCTGAGCTGGCCCTGGGTGTTCATCATCTACGTCCCGATCGGCTTGGCGACCCTCGCCGCGACCAAGCTGCTGCCGCCCGTCGAGAGCCGTCGCGGTTCCGTCGACGTACTGGGCGCGGTCGCCGTCACCGCAGGGTTGGCGCTCACCGTCTTCGCCGTCGTCCGGGCGCCGGAGGTCGGCTGGGCCTCGACCGGCACGGTTCTGCAACTGGCAGGCGCCGCGGCGCTGCTGATCCTCTTCTTCGTGATCCAGAAGTCGGTGCGTCAGCCGCTCATGCCGCTCGGGGTCTGGCGTGTGCCGCGCCTCGGCTCGGCCAACCTGGCCATGACGCTGCTCGGCGCCGCGTGGATCCCGATGTGGTACTTCCTCAACCTCTACCTCCAGCAGGTCCTCGGCTACGGAGCCTTCGCCTCCGGCGCCGCGCTGCTGCCCATGACGGTGCTCCTCATGATCTTCATGACGGCCATCACGGCCCGGCTGATGGGCAGGTTCGGGGCCAGGCCGCTGATCGCCGGCGGTCTGCTGGTCCTCGCCGCCGGCCTGCTCTGGCTGTCGGCCGTGGAGCCGACCGGTACGTTCCTCATCGACGTTCTTCCCGCGTCGCTCGTCGCGGCGCTCGGTATGTCGCTCGCCTACATCCCGGCCATGATGGCCGCCATGTCCGGCGCACCGCAGGAGCAGGCGGGTCTGGCGTCCGGCATCGTCAACACGACCTACAACGTGGGTTCTGCCCTCGGCCTGGCCGCGCTGACCGCACTCGCCATGTCCCAGGGAGCCGGTGAGCCGGGCAACCTGCCCGCCCTCACCGACGGCTTCTCGTCCGCGTTCGTCGGTGCCGCCGTGATCGCCGCGGTCGGGGGCGTCATCACCCTCCTGGTCATGCGTGGCGAGAAGTCCGCAGCCGCACCGAACAAGGCCGCTCCTGCCTCGGACGGTGAGCAGGTCGGCGTGTAGCCGATGGGTTGCTGCAAACCGGGGGTGGGCAGGTCCGATGCGCAGGGGCCGCCCGATGTCTCAGGAAGACATCGGGCGGCCCCTTTCCGCGAGTTCGACAGCGCATGCTCAGCCCTCCGGGAGGCGCCGAGTCCGGGCCGTGTTCGACCGCTGTCGGTCCGTGGCCGACCCGCCGGCCGGTGCGGACGGTCAGACTTCCGTGACGGCCCGCCCGTACGGGACGAGTCGTACCGGCCCCACCAGTCCGTAGTTCTGCCGCTTGGCGACCCCGAACACCGGTGCGTTGGAGACCCGCAGCCGGTTGAGCAGCGACGTGGCCACTTCCACCTCGATGGTGTTGGTGCCGCGGCGCAGCCACGGGCCGACGTCGACGACGGCCGTCAGCTGGTCCGCGGGCGGCAGTGCGCGTCCGTTGACCGTGACCCGGTAGGTGTCGAAGACCTCGCCCAGTTCCAGCAGGGCTCCGTGGCCGCCGGTCCAGGCCGGTCCCAGCGTCACAGTGGTGCGGTACCTGCCCACGCCCGACGAATCGGCCAGCTCGGGGATCTCGGGCCAGGGCCTGAGCCCGTCGAGCTCGATCGTGCGCAGGTGCTTGGTGGTGCTCGACGCGGTGGCCCCGGGCGTCCAGTCCTCGGCCGTCAGCGTCCAGCGCGTGAGCGCCATCGGCTCGGCGACGTCCTCGATGGTGGCGCTGACGGTGGTGCCGTTTTGGAGCGTGGTGGCGTAGGTGCCCGGCCGGCCGTCTCGGATCTCCAGCCGGCCGTCCTTCGTGCGGCGGACCTCGGACGCCTGGCTGGATGTCGCGTTCCAGCTGGGTGCGGGGCCGGGAGCCCACTTGCCGGCCCGGGCCGTCGCGATGATCGTCGTGGCTCCCGGCGCCAGAGATATGCGGAGCCGGATGCGTCCGTCGTCGAGACGGGTGTAGCACGTGAGCGGTTCGATGGTGCCGGTCCAGGCGTCCAGCCGGTACGGGACGACGTCCGGCCTGCGGGTGGTGAGCGTGACGTCGTGGCTGATGGGCGTGCCGGTCGAACCCTTCTTGCTGACGGCGTCGTTGGCGAAGAAGTAGTAGTCCGCCTCCGTGTCGGCCCGGTGCGTGTGCAGGAGCATCGACGACTGCGCGTACTCGACGTCGCGCTTCAGGCCCAGCGCGGCGATGGCCTGGGGGACGTCGGGGCGATCGGGGACGTTGAACACGCTGGGCTGCGCCAGCAGTTCGGCGATCAGCCGCAGCAGACGCTCGTTGTCGCCGGATCTCGGCAGGCCGGGCACGTGTCCGTCCTTCCAGTCGCCGATGACGATGATCGGAAGGCCCTGCTTCGCGTAGCCGACGAGCTTCTCCGCGACGTCCAGCTGGAGTGTGTGCTCACGGCCGATCATGACGTCACCGTCGACGAGGAGCGCCTTGTACGCCGGGCCGTCCGGGGCGAACCGGCGCTCGCGCACGACAGCGCCGGGAAGGGAGAGCAGACGCGGGCCGAGGAAGAGATGCGTCCAGCCGACCGGTACGCCGTCGGCGGAGAACCAGGAGGCGCCGAGGCCGGATCCGGCGTAGCCCTTCTGCCACAGCACGCCGATGTCCACTTTGTTGACGCCGGTCTGGAGGACCTGCTGCGTACGGCTCAGATATCCGGCGATGTCCGCCGCATGACCCCAGGTGGGCTGGCGGGGACCCCACGCCTCGCCGTAGCCGGTGCCGCCGTTGTACGGCGCGAACGCGGCGAATCCCGGCCAGGCGGCGCCGGGGGCGTCGGCGTACGCGAACCCGTGGAACACGGCCTGGTTGACGCCGGCCGCGTACTGGGTGACGAGCTTCTTGAGCGTGGTGTCCCAGGTGGTCGCGTAGGCGCCGCCCGCGGTGCCGCCCGCCTCGTTGGAGAGCACCAGCTTGCCGCCCATGTCCCGGCCGCCGGCCAGACAGCGGAAGTCGTCGAGGTTCTTGAACCCGAGGGACTCACCCTCGGTCACGTCCAGCAGCGCCGACTTGTACATCGCGTCGGTCTGCAGGCCGTACGGCTGGATGCGCAGTTCGAGGCCGAGGCCGTTGGCCCATTTCTGTACCGGCAGCAGGTGGTTCTCGACGTACAGCTCGGTGACCACCTCCATGTAGTCACGGCGGACCGCCTTGTTGGTGGTGGCGTCGAAGGAGAAGGCGTACTTCTCCTTCGACTGGAGCAGCGCGGGCAGGTAGGGGAGAAGCGAGTAGCCCATGCGGCGCTCGAACTCGGCCACGATGCCCGGCGTCCACAGCGTCGCGTGCGTCTCCATCTCGATCGAGTCCTCGAAGAGGGCGCCTCCGGTCTCGCGCAGCAGCTTGCGCATGCGCGGGGTGAGGATGCGGCTCTCCCAGAAGTCGATCACTGCCCGGGTGCCGGCTTCGCTGAAGTGGTCGACGACGTAGCTGAGCGGGCTGGTGTGCGCGGGGCCCTCGGGGCGCTGGCCCGAGCCGCGTTCGTAGCAGGCGATGACGAGCCAGGTCCCGTCGTCCGGTGCGGTCCAGTGGAGCCGGTCCGCCGAGACATGCGGGGTGAGGTCGGTGACCGAGGTCTTCTCGAGCTGGGCGGGGAAGGCGGCGGGCGAGGTCCCGGCGACGATGCGGGCGGCCTGCACGGACCGCAGCTTCCGGGCGGTGACGCCGGTGGCCGCGGCGGTCACCGGTTCGGGGAGGGGTCCCGTGAACGCCGTCCCGCCGGTGACGACGGCGACGCCGTGCGCCAACTCCTTGGTCGCGGCGGTGCTGTCGGGCGTGATGCCCGGTACGGCGGCGGGCCACGCCGGACCGATGGTGAGGTCCACGACGACATCGCGCTTGGCGGCCTGGTGAAGGGCCGTCTCGACGGCGGCGACCCAGGCCGGTGTGCCCCATCCGTGCCGGGAAGGGTTGATCGGCTCGGAGACGCTGTGGGTGACCGCTGCGATCTCCACGCCACCGAAGCCGGCGGCGGCCATCTGGTCGATCTCGCGCTCGATCTCGTCCGCGTCGACCAGCGCGTCCGGCCACCACCAGCGGAACTTGGGGCGCACCCGTGCCCCGGGGGCGGCGAACGAGCGGGCGAAGGCACCGCCGGAGTGAGGCGCCGTCGTGGGCGCAGCAGGCGCTCCGGCGGCTGCGGCGACTCCGGCCGTGGCTGCTGGTAGCGCCGCCACGACACCGGCCGCTGTCGCCATCTTGAGCAGGGCCCGCCGCCGAAGACTGCTGTCCGCCGATGTGTCTTCCGGTCCAGGGATGTGTCTCATCGCGCACCTACTTTTTAACGTTTTAATTGCCGGGTTGGAACATACGCAGGCCGCGGCGTGGCCCGCAAGGCCTTGGCCGAGGCGGATCAGTCCTCCGTATCGTCGTGTCAGATGGCGCTACCAGCAGGTATTTTTCCGGGCTCGGAACGTCGTGCGAGGTCCCCGGGCCCGGGAGTGTTTGCCGGAACTCTTGACGCGTATGAAGCCTCCGCCTACCTTTCCGTTCGGCGTGACAAAAACGTTTCAACTCGCTGCAGGGTCGGCTGTATCGGACCGCGTCGCGTCCCGCCGCCCCTGCGCGCAACGGCCAGTCACCGAGTGCTTCTTCCCTGCCCCGAAGGAGCCGGCTCTTGTCCGCGCGACCCCATGCGCCCAGCCCCACCCGCCGCCACGTCCTCGCCGTCACCGTCACCGCCGCCGCGGCCGCGGCCGCCTCCACCGTGGCGGCCGCCGTCCCGAACGCCGGACCGTCGACCGACACCGACACCGACGCCGACGCCGACGCCGACGCCGCGGCCACCGCGGCCGTCGCCCGGCCGGCGCTCGATCCGTGCGACCGAGATTTTTACTTGGCGGACGAGCACAGTAGTTGGCGGATCTTGCTTCGGTAACGCTGCGTTGTGATGAGCCTGAGCACGATAGGTGTCGCATCTGCACGACAACTGCCGTAGGGAGCACGGAACTACGCCAGACCGATCAGGCCGCGAGCACGGAAGCCTCGGGCCCCGCGTCACCTCGCGGGTGAGGCCGGTGCGCACACGCCGCGCGGCGCCCGATGCCGGGCCCCCGGTCAGCCGGCTTCCGTCAGGGCCGCGTGCGCGGCGGCGAGGATCTCCTCGGAGAGCGGGGAGCCCTGGGTGGCCCGGGACAGGACCAGAGCACCGACCAGGGTGCACAGCCGGGCGAGGCCGCCCTCGCCGCCCCCGACGCCACCGACGCCCTCGCCGTCCGCGACGGCCTCGGCGGGGGCGAGGAACGCGGCGAAGTCGGCCACGCCCTCCGCGTAGGTACGGCGCGCCTCGCGGCCTTCGGGTCCGCGCGCGATATCGGTGGCGAGAGCCGCGACCGGGCAGCCGTCCGCCGCGTTGTCACGGTGTTCGACGGAGAGGTAGGCGTCGATCAGGGCCCGCTGAGCGGCATCCCGCTGCCCGTCGTGCCGCTCGAGCCCGGCCGCATTGCGCCGTGCGATCTCATCGAAGGCGTGGGCGGTGACCTCATCGACGAGCGCTTCCTTGGAGGCGAACTGCTTGTAGAAGGCGCCGTGGGTGAGGCCGGCCGACTTCATGAGATCGGCGACGCTGACGTGGGTGCCCTGCTCCCGGAACAGCCGCGACGCGGTGTCCACCACCCGCCTGCGATTTTCCTCCGCCTGCGCCTGCGATACGCGGCCCATGGCCACCTCCCGTTTGGATGTCGACTGGCATCTATCATAGCCCTGTGTTTAGATTGTGCTTGCAATCTAATTGACGCGGGTGCTCCGACGGCGCCTGCGAAGGACAGGAGCGAGCATGGAACTCAAGAACGCGGTCGCGGTGGTCACCGGCGCCAACCGGGGCCTCGGGCGGCACCTGGCCGCCCAGCTCGTGGAGCATGGCGCCAAGGTCTACGCGGCGGCCCGCCGTCCCGAGACGGTCGACCTGCCGGGCGTCCGCCCACTGCGCCTCGACGTGACGGACCAGGAGTCGATACTGGAGGCCGCCCGCATCGCGTCGGACGCGACGCTTCTGATCAACAACGCGGGCATCTCCACCGGCGCGACGCTGGTCGGCGGCGACCTGGACGAGGTACGTCGCGAGATGGAGACCAACTTCTTCGGCCCGCTCGTCGCCACACGGGCCTTCGCTCCCGTCATCGAGGGCAACGGCGGCGGCGCCGTACTCAACGTCCTGTCCGCCCTGTCCTGGTTCCACCCGGCAGGCCTCGGCTCCTACGCGGCTTCCAAGGCCGCCGCCTGGGCGCTGAGCGACGCGAGTCGCGAGGAACTGGCGCCCCGCGGGATCACCGTCTCGGCGCTGCACGTCGGCTACATGGACACCGACATGGCCGCCGGCGTGCCCGCCGATCAGAAGGTCGCCGCCGCCGACGTCGCGGCCCAGGCCCTTTACGGCATCGAGACCGGCCTGCCCGAGATCCTCGCCGACGAGACCAGCAGGTACGTCAAGCAGAGCCTGTCCGCGGCGCCCCAGCCGAACGCGGGCTGACGCTCACCCCCTCCACCACGGCACGACGGCCTTCCAGGCCCCCTTGCGCAAGGACTTCTCATGCGTTATGCGGCCTTCGGCCGCAAGACCGGACTGCGCGTCTCCGAGTACGCGCTCGGCACCGCGAACTTCGGCACCGGCTGGGGCGCCGGCGCCGAGCCCGACGAGGCCCGCCGGATCTTCGACCGGTTCGCCGAGGCCGGCGGCACCTTCCTCGACAGCGCCGACAGCTACCTCGCAGCCCTCGACGTCCAGCTCACCGACGAGCAGTACGCGCCCCTCGACAAGGTCAGCGCCATGCCGCTCGGCGTACCGCGCGAGGGCATCGCGGGCTCGCTGGGACTCCTCCAGGGCGGCGACGCGAGCAGCGTCATCGCCCCGGTCGTGCCGGTGGCCTGAGCCCGGAAAAACGGCCGACGCAGAGCTCTCCGCGCAGGCACTGGCCACTGCCGTGCCGACGCGGAGCGCGCGGACCAGAAGAACACCACAAACCGTCCCGTAACGAGACAAACCCCTCACGGACAGAACTCCCCTCCCGCTTGGACGGGAGACCACACGAACGGAGATGACGATGAAGGCCTTCATGGTCGAGAAGTACGGTGCTGCGGCCGGGATGCGCGCCGCCGAGATACCCGACCCCCAGGTGGGCGCCGACGACGTCCTGGTCAGGATCGACGCGGCGAGTGTCAACCCGCTGGACATGAAGATCCGCGACGGTGACCTCAAGTCGATCCTGCCCTACCGTCTCCCGCTCGTCCTGGGCAACGACCTCGCCGGGACCGTCGTCCGCGTCGGATCGTCCGTCACCCGCTTCGCGGTGGGCGACGAGGTCTACGCGCGGCCCGACAAGGACCGCATCGGCACCTTCGCCGAACTCCTCGCCGTCCACCAGGACGACCTGGCGCCCAAGCCCGCCACGCTCACCATGACCGAGGCCGCCTCCCTCCCCCTGGTCGCGCTGACCGCCTGGCAGGCCCTGGTCGAGCGGGCGAACGTCCAGCCGGGCCAGAAGGTCCTCATCCACGCGGGCGCCGGCGGCCTGGGATCCATCACCATCCAACTGGCCAAGGCACTGGGCGCGCACGTGGCCGCCACCGCGAGCACCGCCAAGATCGACCTCGTCAAGGACCTCGGCGCGGACGAGGTCATCGACTACCGCACCCAGGACTTCTCCGAACTCCTCACCGGCTACGACCTCGTCCTGGACTCCCTCGGCGGCGAGAACCTCGCCAAGTCCCTGCGCATCCTCAAGCCCGGCGGCCTGGCCATCTCCGTCGCGGGCCCGCCCGACCCGACCACCGCCCGCGAACTCGGCTCGAACCTGGTGCTCCGCCTGGGCATCGCCGCGCTCAGCGCCAGGACCCGGCGCCAGGCCAAGCGTCTCGATGTCACGTACTCCTTCCTGTTCATGAAGGCCAGTGGCGACCAGCTGCGCGAACTCACCCCCCTCATCGACGCCGGGAAGATCCGCCCCGTCGTCGACCGGGTCTTCCCCTTCGACGAGACCCTTCAGGCCATGGAGTACGTCGAGAAAGGCCGCGCGAAGGCCGGCAAGGTCGTCGTCTCCATGACGTGAACCCAGGGCAACGGCCCTGCCGGACGCCGAGAACGCCGCCCGCCACAACGAGAAGAACCCGCCTGGCTGTGTCACTTTCCGTGGATGTCGTTTCGACCTGAGTTCGGGAGTCACCTGGCGCGCGTTTTCATGATCAATGTCGATGGGAATCGATGTCACTGTGCCGCTGCGTCAGTGCTTGTCTGCGAGCCCGGATTCTCCAAGCCGTGCCAGCCAGCCGCCCTTTCGGCCTGAGATGTCCTGTCAGGCGCTGTTTCGGTCACCCTGACTACTCTCGAACACTCAGGGTCGGGCAGTCGGCGGTCCTGGTTACCGATCTTCGATGGGTGAGCTTCCCCCGGAGATGCGGAAGGTGTTGACAGAGGGTCAGAAGGGTTTCATGAGAGGAGCCCAGACGATGCCTGCCCCGAAGAAGTACCCGCTGTTGCGCGAGCGTGATGGAAACCGGTCGGTTTCTCAACGAATCCAAGGGCTGGGCCATGGTCACGCCCCTTCGGGCGAACCGTATCCGAATCACCTGTCCGCAGCAGTTCACACAAAGTAAGGCCAGCGAGATGCCCAGCCCAGAGCCACGTCCCACGATTCACATTCCGGGGACCACCAGCCACACCATCGCCCCGCGCGCAGGACGCCACAGCCGTGAGGGAACACTGCGCTACCTCAAGGCGGGCACCGGTGCTCCCGTGGTCCTGCTGCACACCGTGCGCACCCAGGCCGAGCATTTCCGCCACCTCATCCCCCTGATCTCGGACCAGTACACCGTGTACGCCTTGGACCTGCCGGGGATGGGCTACTCGGAGATCCTGCCCGGCGCCTCGTACGACGAACCGGCAATGCGCGCGGGCGTCAAGCGGCTCCTCACCGAACTGGACCTCCACGACGTGACGTTGGTCGGGGAGTCCATGGGGGCGGTGCTCGCCCTAACCTCCGCGGCCGATCTGCCGGAACGGGTACGGCGCGTCGTCGCGGTCAACACGTACGACTTCCGCGACGGAATCGCCCGGTCGAGTCTCCTCGCCCGCGTGGTTGTCAGCGGTGTCCTCATGGCGGGAGTGGGCCCGGTGATCGCCGGGGTGGAGCCCAAGGCCGCCCTCCGCAAGATCCTCCAGGGCGGCCTCGGCGACAAGACCGCTTTGCGGGAGGACTACGTGGACGAGCTCCTTCAGGTGGGCAGCCGCCCCGGCTACCCGACCGTCGCCCGGGCCGTGTACCAGAGCCTGCCCAGCCTCATCGCGGCCCGCTCGCGCTACCCCGATGTCAAGGCACCCGTCCACCTCGTCTACGGGGAGAAGGACTGGTCCCGGACGTCGGACCGGGAGGCCGACAAGGAGCTGCTGCCTGCCGCCGATTTCACGCAGGTGCCGGGAGCGGGCCACTTCATCGCTCTGGAACGGCCCGGCATCCTCGCCGATCTGTTGAACGCGGCGGCGTGACCGCCGCCCGACGTCCTGACACGCAAAGGAACGGTGCACGACCGAAGCGCCGTCTGTGTGGCAGTGGGTCGCATCGTCGGCGATAGTGGCTGATCAGGGTTTTGGCCTGATGCGCCTGGCGCCACCTGGGGACCCCGTCCTCGACGAGCCGCGCTTCCAGCAGCCCTCCGCCCGAGGCGGCAAATACGCTGGCCAGTGGGTGGTCCGCAGTGACCGAAGGGACCGCCGGCAGGTGTTCTTCCAGGACCCTGCCGACCACGAGACCTGGCACATCCTGCGCTGGCGAGGACTGCTCCGCCCGAGGGCGAGATTCCCGCCTTCTCCGACAAGACCGCCGACGCTCTCCTGGGACACGTGAAGGCGAACAAGATCAGGATCCACTCCGAGAGCGAGTTCCTGGAGCATCTGCTGGAGATCCTCGGCTCGGTCACGCCCGTCGACCAATGGCCCAGCCAGGCCGAGAAGAAGGCCGGCAAGAAGCGGCGCGTCGCCCAGGCCCGTGAGATCGCTCGCGCGCAGACCGCAGCGGCGGACCGCCCCACCGCGCCCGCCACCGCGGACGAGCCGTCTGCGGCTCGGATGCCTGCGGCCTGGGCAGAGCACGCCCGCATGATCGACCGGGCGGTCGACACCGACCGCCGCCGGCGACGGGAAGAAGCACTCGCCGGAACCCGGCCCCTGGCTCCGCCGACGCTGCACGAGGCCCTGAACCGGCGGCCCATGTTCCTGCCTCCGCCGCGCGACGACGCGGACGCCGAGACGACTGTCCGGGAGGACGACGCATGACCCGAGCCCTCTCCCACGGTGATCCGCTGGAGGGCCTGCCCTCACGGTCCAAGATTGCCGAGTTGATCCTGGGCGGGCACCCACCGCGGGACACCTACGTCGGCTGGCAGAGCTACCGATCCCGCCGCGGCATGCTACTTCCCGCTCCGGTGATCTCGCCGCAGCAGTGGAGGATGACCCCGGAGAGCCGCCGCGCGGACTATGACCTCTTTCGCCACCTGACGAACGCGAACCTCCCGCTGCAGGACACCCCCATGCACGACAAGGTCGGCAGGCTGATCCGGCGCCGACTGCGCGGGAACACGATGAAACAGGACGACCCGACACGCGCCGGTGTCATGGTCAGCGGCTGGGGCAACTACGGCAAGACGGCATCTGTCTGCTCGACCGCGGCCGTCTTCGAGGACCACTGGCTACAGATGCACAGCTACCTCAAGCCCGGAACTCTGCCGGGCACCCGTGACGTCCACGCGCCGGTTGTCTATGTCTCGACTCCGGTGACGGCGTCACCGAAGAGCCTTTGCGCCTCCATCCTGGGCTTCTTCCGCGCCGAGATGCGCAAGTCGGCGACTCTGCCGGAATTGGTACGGCAGGTCGCCGACTCGCTCCACGACCACGGCGTCAAGGCGGTGATCCTGGACGATGTCAGCCGGCTGCGGATGCACCGGGCCGACGATCAGGACGTCCTCGACCTGATCCGGGCCTTCATGAGTCTGGACGTCACCCTGATCCTGACCGCCGTCAACATCCCCGGCATCGGGCTGCTGCGTGAGTCCAAGTGGAACAAGAGGACCGGGCAGTGGGAGATGCCGCCACTGGAGTCGACCCGCATCCACGGCCTGGAGATCACGCAGACGGAGCACCGCTTCGAGCTCATCGAGCTCGACCGCTTCCGCTACACCACGCCGAAGCAGATCCAGGCGTTCGTCAACCACCTGGACGGGATCGAGCAGCACCTGCGGCTGCTGAACGCGAAGAGGGGCATGCTCATCGACGGCACCATGCCGGAATACCTGATGCGCCGCACCGGCGGCGTCGTCGGACTGCTCGGGCGGCTCATCGAGGACGGCGCCCAGGAAGCGATGGACAGCGGCAGGGAGGTCCTCGACGAGGACCTGCTCGACGAGATCGTCCTGCGCCGGGAAGAGATGACCGACGCCCCCGACGAACCCAGTTCCCCGCCCCCGGCACCCGCCGCCCGCCGGACCTCCGGCGCGAAACGCCTGCCTCGCAACACCGTGTTCGACGATCACGGACCACGCGCCGCCGAAGACAGGACGGGCTGACTCATGCCCGCGGCCCAAGCCCCGCTGCCCAGGAGCCTTGAGCCCCTGCCCGACGAAAGCCTGCCCGGCTTCCTTCTCCGCCTGACCCACCGTCTTGACCTGACTCCGCACCAGTTGGCACGGCGAGTCACGCTGATCCCCCAGATGATCCCCATGCCAGGGTCTCAGCGGAGCATCTGCTGATGATGCAGTCGGCTCGCCTGCACGCCTTCGCCGAAGTGACCCGGATGACCACCGCGGACGCCGACGCGCTGACGCTTCGGCCATACGCCGACCGCTACCCCGCCCTTGCACGGGCACTGGTCCGCCCGGGAAGCATTCCTCGCCCCCGACAGGCTGTCTCAGCCCTGGTTGCTGATGAACCATTCACGCTACTGCCCGGCTTGTCTCGCAGGCGATGGAACGCCGATCCAGGCCAGCCATGGCGGGCCCTGGAAGCGACAGTGGCGGCTGGCTGTCACCTTCGCCTGCCTTGATCACTGGACCTTCCTTCGCAGCGAGTGCCCGCGCTGCCGGCTGCCCGCACTCAGCGGCAGATCGGGGAGCCCCTTGACCTTGCTGCCCGCCGCCAACGCGCCGAGGCTTCACCCCGCGCAGTGCCGCAACTGGCTGGGCGGCTCTGGCAAGCGTGAAGTCTGCGGTCACCGCCTCGACGGCGCCGAGCCAGCCGCTGCGGCCCTGACCCCGGAACTCGCGGACCTGCAGACCGTCCTCCTGGACCTCCTGGACGGTGACGAGCCCGCAGAGCTCGCCTCCCAGCGGTTCGCCGATCTCCAGGTCGCCATCTCCCTGATCCAGGCGGGCTGGCCCGTCGCGGCCGAGCTCGCCCCCGCCGCGACCCGGGCCATTCTGGAAGCGCATCTCGCACCGCAGCAAGCAGGATGGTCACGGCCCTGGCCCAGCGACCGAAAGCGCAGGCTCTCCACCCGCAGCCGTTTGGAGCGCACCACCGGGTGACAGCATCGCGACCGCCGGTCTCCTCTTTGCGGCCTACCACCTGCTCGCTCAGGATTCATCCGGACCGCGCAGCGCGCTGCCCCAACTGCTGCGGAATCTTCCCACCCGCGACGATCTCCGCTGGGGCAGGACCTGGCACATGCTCTCTCACGAGGCTTCTCCCTCGCTCCGGCGCCGGATCGACCAGGTCTACCGGCACAGGCTCTCCGCCGACTGGATCCGGCAGGGGCCCCGACACTGCAGGCCTCCAAGGCGAATACAACCCAGAAGGTCTTCGCCCCTACCAACACCCTCACGGATTTCGGGATCGCTCTTGAGCACATCCCGCAGTGCCTCCCCGGCTCCTGGTTGCTGGCCGCCACCCTGGAGGAACCCGAGCGGGCCCTCACCAGCTACCGACTCCGGCGCGTTCTGCCCGTCCACCTGGTCCAGGCGATCAGCGATATGAACTTCCTGGAAGCCGCAGCGTTCCTCGGCATCCCCACGTCCTGGACTACCCGAAGCCGCCTGCGGATCAAGCCACTGGATCCCCATCGCGACCTCAAGAACCGAGACTTGCCGGCCACGCTGCGACTCTTGGCGCAGCACGTCCTCGGCCAGGAGAAGGTCGATTACCGGGCCCGCCGCATGCAGTTCTCCCGCTGGTCCATCGACGACAGGACATGGAACGAGCTCTGCCGACAACGCCCTCCAGGGCGAGGTCGGAAGCCGAACGAGCACACCCGAGAGTGCGCATCCGCCTTCGTCTGGAGCTACATCACGGGAAGCGAGTTCGCTCTCGCACCAGTCTTCCAGCCACCAATGCGGCCCCACGACCGAACACTCTCGCTAGATATGCCACACCCGACGAAGCTCAGGCGTTGGGAATCGCAAGAACCACCCGTCCCCGCCTCCTGGCTCTGCACGGCCCTCGAGGAACACGCCAGACAGGTGGTCGTCACCATCAGTCACGCATCGTGACCAAGACGGAGCCCGGCCCCGCCAACTATCGCCCTCAAGATCCGCCAACAGCTCCCTCCACCTGCCGGCGACCTGCACCGAAGAGAGCTTCACCCGCCAACTACGATCCTCGGTCACAATCCCTTCCCGCTGACCGAAGTGCGGCTCCTGGAGAGCCCCTTCCTCGCCAACATGCGGCGCACCTGCGCCTACCTCCTGTTCGTCGACACGGAGCGGCTGCACACCTTCCGTCTCAATACCCGGCCGTCGTCGGTGACCTCACCTCCGCCTCGGGTTCCTGCCGCACCCCGTACGGCACCGCGAGCACCGACTGGCAGCGCGACGGCGACCGCTACCGGCTGCGGCTGACGGTGCCCGCCGGCAGCACGGCTGAGGTACGCGTGCCGTTCACCTCGGGCGGCGTCACCGCCCCGGACGGGGCGGAGCTGCTGCGGACCGAGCAGGGCGAGGCGGTCTACGAGGTCGGCTCCGGTGACTGGACCTTCACCTCGGTGTACGCCGCCGGCAGTGATCTGTTGCCCGGGCAGCCGACGTAGTCGGCAGACGGAGCCGGACCGGGCGTCCGCCCGGTCCGGCTCCGTGCGTCCTTCCATCCGCCGGCGTCGCGACCGGATGCGTCGGCCGTGACCCGCGAAAATGCCCAGGGGCGTCAGCGCGCCGGCAGGCTCGAGCCGCGGACGACCAGCTCGGGCTGGAGGACCACGTGCTCGTGCCGGTGCTCGTCCGCCTGATCACCGGTCTCCTGGAGAAGGAGGCCGGCCGCCATGGCGCCCATCGTGCGGGCGGGCTGCCGGACGGAGGTCAGCGGAACGGTCGCCGCGGCGGCGAATTCGATGTCGTCGTACCCGACGATGGCCATCTCCTCTGGAACCTTGATGCCCGCCGTGTACATGAACTGGAGCACACCGAGGGCCAGCAGGTCGTTGGCGCAGAAGACGGCGGTGGGCCGTTCCGCCAGGCCCAGCAGCCTGGCGCCCGCGTCACGTCCGGCAGCCACGTCGAGGCGCTCGGTCGGCACCTCCTGGAGCGCATGGGGCGGCAGACCGGCCTGAGCCAGAGCGTCCAGCGCCCCCGTCCGCCGGTCCTGCACCTGCTTCAGGTGCGGCGGCCCGCTGATGAAGGCGATGGAGCGGTGACCGGCGCCCGTGAGGTGGCGGATCGCCAGCGCGCCGCCGGCGACGTCGTCCACCGAGACCGAGCAGCCCTCCGCGTCCCCCGCCACCCGGTCCACGAGGACGTAGGGGATGCCGTGCCGGCGGAACCTGAGCAGGCTCTGCCCGCTCGGGTCGGCAGGGGTGACCAGCACCCCCCGGACCCGCTGTTCGGCGAAGAGGTCGAGGTACTCCGCCTCCTCCTTGGCGTTCTGCCCGCTGTTGCACACCATGACCGCAAGTCCCGCGTCCCGGGCCGTTCGCTCGGCCCCGCGGGCGAGGTCGACGAAGAAGGGGTTGCCCATGTCGAGGACGAGGAGCGCCAGCACGCGGCTGCGCCCGGCCCGCAGTTGACGGGCGGACTCGCTGCGCACGTAGCCCAGCCGCGCGATCACCTGCTCCACATGACGCCGCGTCTGCTGCGAGACGCGGCTCGGTTGGTTGAGCACGTTGGACACCGTGCCCACGGAGACCCCCGCCTCCCGTGCCACGTCCTTGATGCCGACAGTCGGCATGGAGTCCGTCATGTGTGTCTCCTGCTGTTTCATCCCCGTCCTCGAATGGGTCCGACAGGGAACGTTCATCCTACGGAGCCAGGACCTGGATCACGCCAGATGGAACACTTCGGTGAGAGGACGCATGGCGGCGTCGGGCGCCTGTCCCTCGAGCTCCTCGAAGAACTCCGCCATTTCGGCCTGCCAGCGTGCGTTCACCTCGGTCGCCTCCATGGCCGCGCGGGCGGCTTCGAAGTCGTCGGTCTCCAGGTAGCCGACGAGCAGGCCGTCCTCACGCAGGAAGAGGGAGTAGTTGTGCCAGCCGGCTTCACGGAGCGCGGCGCGCATGTCGGCCCACACGTCCTGATGGCGGTCGCGGTACTCCGCGACCCTCTCGGAGCGGACCTTCAGCAGGAAGCAGACGCGTTGCATCGAGTCACCTTGCCGTCGGGTGCGGGGCCCCGGGAGTCCCGGGGCCCCACAGCCTGTCGTACGGATCAGAAGTCGAACTTGTCGATGTTGGACTTGTCGAACACGGTCGGCTCGCCCGGGGAGACGACGCCGTCCTCGCCGATGGTGAAGGTCCCCAGGTCACCGGCGGCGAGGGTCTCGCCCTTCGCGCCGGTGATCCGGCCGGATTCGAGGGCGACGGCGGCGTGGGCGGCGAGGGCGCCGAGCTTGGCCGGGTCCCACAGCTCGAACGCGTCGACGGTGCCGTTCTTGATGTAGGCGCGCATGTCGTTGGGGGTGCCCAGGCCGGTGAGCTTCACCTTGCCCTTGTACTTGGAGCCGGACAGGTACTGGGCGGCGGCCTTGATGCCCACGGTGGTGGGGGAGATGATGCCCTTCAGATCCGGGTGCTCCTGGAGGAGTCCCTGGGTCTGCTGGAAGGACTTCTGGGCGTCGTCGTCGCCGTAGGCGACCTTGACGAGCTTGATGTCCTTGTATTCGGGCTTCTTCAGTTCGTCCTTCATGAAGTCGATCCAGGTGTTCTGGTTCGTCGCGGTCTGCGCTGCGGACAGGATCGCGATCTCACCCTTGCCGCCGATCTGTTCGGACAGCAACTGGACCTGGGTGCGGCCGAGGTCCTCGGCGGAGGCCGGGGAGACGAACACCTGGCGGCAGTCCTTGTTGGTGTCGGAGTCGTAGGTGACGACACTGACGCCGTTCTTCATGGCCTGCTTCAGCGCGGTGCACAGAGCGCCGGGGTCCTGTGCGGAGACGGCCATCGCGTCGACCTGCTGCTGCGTCAGGGTGTTGACGTAGCTGACCTGACCGGCGGTGTCGGTGCCGCTGCTGGTGCCGACCTCCTTGTAGGTCGAGCCCAGCTCCTCCACGGCCTTCTTGCCGCCGTTGTCGGCGGTGGTGAAGTAGGGGTTGTTGACCTGCTTGGGCAGGAAGGCGACGGTGAGGTCCTTCTTGGTCTCCGCGTTGGGGTCGGCCTTGCCGGCGGCCGCGGTGCCGCCGTCCTTCGACGCGGAGTCCTTGGTCGTGCCGCCGCAGGCGGTGGCGCCGAGGGCGAGGGCCGTGACGGTGGCGAGCGCGAGAGTCAGGCGACGCGATCCGGCGGTGGGTGTGAACATGGGACGTTCCTTTACCTGTGCGGGAGGGAGAGCGGGGCGGGGCCGGCCTGAGCCGGGATGCGGCAAAGAGTTACGAGGACGGGACCGCCGGCGGTGGGGACGCGGCGGTTCTCCTGCGAGCCCGGGCCTGGGAGACCTGGCGGCCGATCCGGGGAGCGAGCACGGAGATCACCAGCAGGACTCCGGTGGCCACGATCTGGGACTGGGCGGAGACGTTCAGCAGGCTCATGACGTTCTGCAGCGTGCCGAGCAGGAACACACCGGCGATGGCGCCGCCGATCGTGCCCTTGCCGCCGTCGAAGTCGATACCGCCGAGCAGCACGGCGGCGATCACGGACAGCTCGAGCCCGGTGGCGTTGTCGTAGCGGGCACTGGCGTAGTGCAGGGTCCAGAAGACACCGGTGAGAGCGGCGATCGCACCCGTGGACACGAACATGGCCAGCTTGAGCCGCTTGACCCGGACGCCGGCGAAGCGGGCCGCCTCCTCGGAAGCGCCGATGGCGAACAGGGAGCGTCCGACGGGCGTGGCGTGGAGGAGGACGACGGCGATCGCCAGCAGCACGACGAAGGGGACGACGGCGTACGGGAGGAAGGTGTCCCCGAACCGCCCCGCTCCGAAGTCGAGGTACTGGGCCGGGAAGTCGGTCACGGAGTCGGAACCGAGGACGATCTGCGCGATGCCCCGGTAGGCGGCGAGCGTGCCGATGGTGACGGCCAGCGACGGCAGGCCGAGCCGGGTGACGAGGAGTCCGTTGATCAGACCGCACACCACTCCGAGCAGGAGGCACAGCGGGATGATCGTCTCGATCGCCATGCCCGCGTTCCACAGCGCGCCCATCACCGCGCTGGACAGGCCGGCGGTGGAGGCCACGGAGAGGTCCACCTCGCCGGACACCACGAGCATTGCCATCGGCAGCGCGATCAGGGCGATGGGCAGGGTGTTGCCGATGAGGAAGGACACGTTCAGCGCGTTGCCGAAGTTCTCGACGAAGGAGAACGAACAGATCAACAGGACGACCAGCAGCACGCCGACCGAACTGTCCCAGCGCACCGCGCCGCCGAGGCGGGAGAGTACGGGGGACTTGGCGGTGTTGTCAGGCATGACGGGCACTCCTCGTCTGTGCGGCCTTCTTGCGCAGGGCGCCGGCCACCCGCAGCGCCAGGATCCGGTCGACGGCGATGGCCAGCAGGAGCAGGAAGCCGTTGATGGCGGTGACCCATACCGAACTCACGCCCAGGGCGGGGAGCACACTGTTGATGGAGGTCAGAAGCAGGGCGCCCAGCGCGGCGCCGTAGACCGAGCCGGATCCGCCGGTGAAGGCGACGCCGCCGACGACGACGGCGCTGACCACGATGAGCTCGTACCCGTTGCCCGTGTTGGAGTCGACGTTGCCGAACCGGGCGAGGTACAGGGCGCCGGCGAGCCCGGCGAGAGCGCCGCAGACCACGTAGGCGGTCATGATGCGGGCCCGGACCGGAACACCGGCGAGCCGCGCGGCCTCCGGGTTGGACCCCAGGGCGTACATGTCCCGTCCGCTGCGGTAGCCGCGGAGGAAGTAGGCGACGACGACCAGGACGGCCAGGCTGAGCAGCGCGAGATAGGGCACCACCGAGATGCCGTCGTGCCCGAAGTCCACGAAGGTGTCGGGCAGATCGCTCGCGGTGATCTGGCGGGAACCCACCCAGATCGAGTCGATGCCGCGGATGATGTAGAGGGTGCCCAGCGTCACCACCAGCGCCGGCACCTTGCCAAGACTCACCAGCGCCCCGTTGAGCACGCCGAAGAGCGCGCCGAGGCCGACAGCCAGCAGGACCGCGAGGAGCGGGTGGCCGCCGTCCTGGAGAAAGAGGCCTGCGGCGAAGGCGGAGATGCCCAGCACCGAGCCGACCGACAGGTCGACGTTGCGTGTGATCACCACCATCGCCTGGCCGACCGCGACCAGCACCAGGATGGTCGCGTTGAGCATCAGGTCCTTGATGCCCTGCTGGGACAGGAACTCGCCGTTGGACAGCTGCGTGGCGCCCAGCATGAGCACCAGCACGGCGACGACCGCCAGCTCGCGTGCCTTGAACATCTTGTCCACGAGCCGCCGTGCGGCGACGGACTCGGGCGCGACCTCCTGTCGCACCGGCTCGACCGTCATGGTCATGCCGCCTTCCTCTCTCGGTCGGTGCGGCCCGTCGCGGCGGCCATCACGGTCTCCTCTGTCGCCTGCGACCGAGGTATCTCCGCGGTCAGCCGGCCCTCGTGCATCACCAGGACCCGGTCCGCCATGCCGAGGATCTCCGGCAGATCGGACGAGATCATCAGCACGGCCACGCCATCGGCTGCGAGCGAGGACAGCAGGCGGTGCACCTCGGCCTTCGTCCCGACGTCGATACCCCTTGTCGGCTCGTCCACGATCAGTACCTGGGGAGCCGTGGCGAGCCATTTGGCCAGTACGACCTTCTGCTGGTTGCCGCCCGAGAGTGTCCCGACGACGTCGGCCAGGCGTGCGTACTTCACCTGGAGCCTGGTCGCCCAGTCCACGGCGCGGCTGCGCTCGGCACGCCGGCTCATCAGCCCGGCCCGGGAGGTCGCCGCGAAGCCGGTGAGGCCGATGTTCCTCTCGATGGACATGTCCATCACCAGGCCCTGGGCGCGGCGGTCCTCCGGCACCAGGGCGATCCCGGCGGCCATGGCCAGGCTCGGAGCACCCGGAGGAAGTTTGCGGCCGAGCACCTCGATCTCGCCGGCGTCGAACCTGTCGACACCGAAGACGGCCCGGGCCACTTCGCTGCGGCCCGCCCCGACGAGGCCGGCCAGGCCGAGGATCTCGCCGCGGCGTACGTCGAAGGACACGTCGGTGAACACGCCTTCGCGCGTCAGCCGGCGCACGCTGAGGGCGACCTCGCCGATCTCGGTGACCTGCTTGGGATAGAGCTCCTCCAGATCGCGGCCGACCATACGGCGCACCAGACCGTCCTCGTCAAGGGCGGAGAGCGGCTCACTGGCGATCCGGGCACCGTCCCGCAGGGTGGTGACCCGCTGGCACAACTCGAAGATCTCCTCCAGGCGGTGCGAGATGAAAAGCACCGCCGAACCCTGCTCGCGGAGCGTCCTGACGACGCCGAACAGCCGGGAGACCTCGCTGCCGGTGAGAGCCGCCGTCGGCTCGTCCATGATCAGGACACGCGCGTCGAAGGAGAGGGCCTTGGCGATCTCCACCAGCTGCTGGTCGGCGATGGACAGGCCGCGGGCCGGCTGGTCGGGGTCGAGGGCGACACCGAGGCGCGCGAAGAGGTCGGCCGCCGCTTTCCTGACCGCACGGTGGTCCACCCTGCCCAGCGAGCGGCGGGGCTGCCGGCCGATGAAGATGTTCTCGGCGACCGACAGGTCGGGGAAGAGCGTCGGCTCCTGGTAGATCACGGCGATCCCGGCGTCGCGGGCGTCCGCCGGGCTGTGGAAATCCACCGGCTTGCCGTCGAGGAGGACCGTACCGGTGTCCGGACGGTGCACGCCCGCGAGAGTCTTGATCAAAGTGGACTTGCCCGCACCGTTCTCGCCCGCCAGGGCATGGGCCTCGCCCGCGTACAGTCGCAGGGAGACGTCGCGCAGGGCCCGGACGGCGCCGAAGGATTTACTCACTCCCTCCAGGGCGAGCACCGGAGTGGTCTCCGGTTCGGGATGAGTCATGAGTTCTCTCCAGTACGTGTGCCGAGCGGACACCCCGCTGTGAAATGTTTCAATGGGGTTGCCCGGAAGCTAGCTCCAGCGTGTCCGGGCAGTCAAGAGGTTGAGCCCCACGTGGTCGCCCGAACTCCCCGACGCGGAGCGGCCGAGGCGGTGGGAGACGGCTGTGAACTGCACGTTGCTACGCCGTGGGGTGTCCTGGGGCCCTGTGTGGCCAGGGGGCGGCATCGGGTTCGACAGGCGCGGCAGGAGTCCTTGACGGCAACTGCGTCAAGCACTAGCTTCAGCGGCATCCTGAATCGATTCAACGTCACTGGGTCTCTGGGCTCCCGCGACGGGGCAACTTGCGTATCTAGAGGTGGACATGCCTGACATCACTGCCGTGAAAGCAGCACTCGCCGGCCAGCGCGTCGAGACGCCTTCCTGGGGTTACGGCAACTCCGGAACGCGGTTCAAGGTGTTCGCGCAGCCCGGCGTACCGCGCTCGCCGCGCGAGAAGCTGGACGACGCGGCGAAGGTCCACGAGTTCACCGGCGTCACCCCCCGGGTGTCGCTGCACATCCCCTGGGACAAGGTGGACGACTACGCGGCCCTGTCCGTGCACGCGAAGGACCGTGGTCTGGAACTGGGCCCGATCAACTCCAACACCTTCCAGGACGACGACTACAGGCTCGGCAGTATCTGCCACCCGGACGCCGCCGTGCGCCGCAAGGCCGTGGCCCACCTGCTGGAGTGCGTCGACATCATGGACGCCACCGGCTCCAGTGACCTGAAGCTCTGGTTCGCCGACGGCACCAACTACCCCGGCCAGGACGACGTCGCGGCCCGCCAGGACCGCCTTGCCGAGGCGCTCCAGACTGTCTACGAGCGCCTGGGCGATGACCAGCGGATGCTCCTGGAGTACAAGTTCTTCGAGCCCGCCTTCTACACCACCGACGTCCCCGACTGGGGCACCGCCTACGCACACTGCCTGAAGCTCGGCGAGAAGGCGCAGGTCGTCGTGGACACCGGCCACCACGCACCCGGCACCAACATCGAGTTCATCGTGGCCCTGCTGCTGCGCGAGGGGAAGCTGGGGGGCTTCGACTTCAACTCCCGCTTCTACGCCGACGACGACCTGATGGTCGGATCCGCCGACCCCTTCCAGCTCTTCCGGATCCTGCACGAAGTCATCAAGAACGGCGGCCTGGACCCGGCCACCGGCGTGGCCTTCATGCTCGATCAGTGCCACAACGTCGAGGCGAAGATCCCGGCGATCATCCGCTCGGTGATGAACGTCCAGGAAGCCACCGCCAAGGCACTGCTGATCGACGCCGAAGCGCTGGCCGCGGCGCAGGCAGAGGGCGACGTCCTGGCGGCCAACGCCGTGCTGATGGACGCCTACAACACCGATGTGCGGCCCCTGCTGGCCGAGGTCCGTGAGGAGAAGGGCCTGAACCCCGACCCGGTCGCGGCCTACCGCGCCAGCGGCTGGCAGGAGCGGATCGCCGCGGAGCGCGTGGGCGGCGAGCAGGCCGGCTGGGGCGCGTAGCCGCCGTTCCGACGCCGTCCGCGTCCTCGAGCAACCTCCCTCGTCACCCCATCCCGAAGGAAAGAAGCATCATGGCCTCCGCCATTCACCCTGAAGTCGCCGGGCTCCTGGCGCGGTCTCACCGGCTCGGCTCCGACCCGCGCAACACCAACTACGCGGGTGGGAACACGTCCGCCAAGGGCACCACCACCGACCCCGTCACCGGCGGCGAGACGGAACTGCTGTGGGTGAAGGGCTCCGGCGGCGACCTGGGCACACTGAAGGCCGAAGGACTGGCCGCGCTGCGCCTCGACCGGCTGCGCGCCCTGAAGGCCGTCTATCCGGGTGTCGAGCGCGAGGACGAGATGGTCGCCGCGTTCGACTACTGCCTGCACGGCAAGGGCGGCGCCGCGCCCTCCATCGACACGGCCATGCACGGACTGGTCGACGCCGCCCATGTGGACCACCTGCACCCCGACTCCGGTATCGCACTGGCCTGTGCGGCCGACGGCGAGAAGCTGACCGCCGAGTGTTTCGGTGACAAGGTCGTGTGGGTGCCGTGGCGGCGGCCCGGGTTCCAGCTCGGCCTGGACATCGCCGCGATCAAGGAGGCCAATCCGCAGGCCATCGGCTGCGTCCTCGGCGGCCACGGTGTCACCGCGTGGGGCGCCACGTCCGAGGAGTGCGAGGCCAACTCGCTCCACATCATCCGCACCGCCGAGGCGTTCCTTGCAGAGAAGGGCCGCCCCGAGCCCTTCGGCCCGGTGACCGGGCGCCACGCGCCGCTGCCCGACGACGAACGGCGCGTCCGCGCTGCTGCCCTCGCCCCGCACGTCCGCGCCATCGCGTCCGCCGACTTCCCGCAGGTCGGCCACTTCACGGACTCCGAGACGGTGCTGGACTTCCTCTCCCGCGCCGAGCACCCGCGCCTCGCGGCCCTCGGCACGTCCTGCCCCGACCACTTCCTGCGCACCAAGGTCCGCCCGCTGGTCCTGGACCTGCCCGCCGACGCACCGCTCGAGCAGGCGGTCGCCCGCCTGGCGGAGCTGCACACCGAATACCGCGCCGAGTACCGGGCCTACTACGAGCGGCACGCCGTCGCCGGCTCGCCGGCCATGCGCGGCGCCGACCCCGCGATCGTCCTGGTGCCGGGCGTCGGCATGTTCTCCTTCGGCAAGGACAAGCAGACCGCACGCGTCGCCGGCGAGTTCTACGTCAACGCGATCAACGTGATGCGCGGCGCCGAGGCCGTCTCCTCGTACAGCCCCATCGAGGAGTCGGAGAAGTTCCGCATCGAGTACTGGGACCTCGAGGAGGCCAAGCTCCGGCGGATGCCGGCGCCCAAGCCGCTGGCCACCAGGGTCGCGCTGGTCACCGGCGCCGGCTCCGGCATCGGCAGGGCCATCGCCGGCCGGCTGGTCGCCGACGGCGCCTGCGTCGTGGTCGCCGACCTCGACGGCACGGCTGCGGCGACCGTCGCGGAAGAACTCGGCGGACCGGACAGGGCCGTCGCCGTGACCGTGGACGTCACCAGCGAGGAGCAGATCGCCGCCGCGTTCCGCGAGGCCGTCCTCGCCTTCGGCGGGGTCGACCTGGTCGTCAACAACGCGGGCATCTCCATCTCCAAGCCGCTGCTGGAGACGACGGCCAAGGACTGGGACCTCCAGCACGACATCATGGCCCGCGGTTCCTTCCTGGTCTCCCGCGAGGCCGCGCGCGTGATGATCGCGCAGAAGCTGGGCGGCGACATCATCTACATCGCCTCCAAGAACGGTGTCTTCGCGGGCCCCAACAACATCGCCTATGGCGCGACCAAGGCCGACCAGGCGCACCAGGTGCGGCTGCTGGCGGCCGAGCTCGGGGAGCACGGCATCCGCGTCAACGGCGTCAACCCTGACGGAGTCGTTCGCGGCTCCGGCATCTTCGCCCGTGGCTGGGGCGCCCAGCGGGCCGCCGTGTACGGGGTGGAGGAGGACAAACTCGGCGAGTTCTACGCCCAGCGCACGCTTCTCAAGCGTGAGGTGCTGCCCGAGCACGTGGCGAACGCGGTCTTCGCCCTCACCGGCGGCGACCTGTCCCACACCACCGGGCTGCACATCCCGGTGGACGCGGGCGTCGCCGCGGCCTTCCTGCGCTGACCCGAAGCCGCCCTGATGCCGGTGCGCCCGACGCGGCGGCATCAGGGCGCACCACGGGCCGGCGGCCGGATGCCGCATGCGGCTCTGTCCCGCCGGCGCCGCCGGCCCGCGATGCCGTGCCCTTCCTGTTCCTCACTCGTTGCCGCGCACAGCGGAGGTATCACCACGTGACCAGCACCCCGACCTCCTCGGGCTCTCCCTCCGCATTCGCCGCGGTCGACCTCGGGGCGACCAGCGGCAGGGTGATCCTCGGCCGAGTCGGGCCGGACAGCCTCGATCTGAGCGAGGCCCACCGGTTCCCCAACACCCCCGTCCTCCTGCCCGACGGGCTGCGCTGGAACCTGCTCGCCCTCTTCCAGGGAACCCTCGACGGTCTGCGGGAAGCCGCCCGCGCCGGCGGTGTGATCTCCATCGGAGTGGACAGCTGGGCGGTGGACTACGGGCTCCTCGACGCCGACGGCGCCCTCCTCGGCCCCCCTTACCACTACCGGGACATCCGCACCGACGGCGCCGCCGAACGTGTGTGGCCGCATGTCGGACCGCAGGAGCTGTACCGGACCACCGGGCTCCAGCACCTGCCGTTCAACACCGTCTTCCAGCTCGCCGCCGCCGCGGACACCGCCCAGTTGCAGGCTGCCCGCACCCTGCTGCTGATCCCGGACCTGCTGATCCACTTGCTGACGGGATCCGTCGGAGCGGAAGCGACCAACGCTTCCACCACCGGCCTCTTCGACGCACGCACCGGCACCTGGTCCGGGGAACTCCTCGACCGGCTGTCCATCGACCCCGCTCTGCTGCCCCCGCTCCGCCGCCCCGGTGACCCGGCCGGCACGCTCCTGCCGCACGTCGCCGCCGGTACCGGCCTCGACGCCCGGACCCCCGTGGTCACCGTCGCCTCGCACGACACCGCCTCCGCCGTCGCCGCCGTTCCGGCCACCGAGCCGCACTTCGCCTACATCTCGTGCGGCACCTGGTCGCTGGCAGGCCTCGAGCTGGAGGCCCCGGTCCTCACAGAAGACTCGCGGGCCGCGAACTTCACCAACGAGCTGGGCGTGGACGGCACTGTCCGGTACCTCCGCAACATCATGGGCATGTGGCTGCTGGAGGAATGCCGCAGGACCTGGGAGAGGCAAGGCCGGTCCGCAGACCTTCCCGCGCTCCTCGGCGAAGCGGCCCGCGCCGAGCCGTTCGGCGCGATCATCGATCCGGACGACCCCGAGTTCCTCACCCCGGGCGACATGCCGGAACGGATCCGGGACCACTGCCGCCGCATCGGCCGGCCCGTCCCGGACAGCCGAGGCGCCGTGGTCCGCTGCATCCTGGAGAGCCTGGCCCTGGCCCACCGCCGCACCCTGCGCCGGGCGGCCGAACTCGCCGGTCGCGACATCACGCACATCCACCTCGTCGGCGGAGGCTCCCGCAACGAACTGCTCTGCCGGTTCACGGCCGATGCCACCGGACTCCCCGTCATCGCCGGCCCCACGGAAGCCACCGCCCTCGGCAACATCCTCATTCAGGCCAGAGCGGCCGGGCTGGTGTCCGACCTGGGCGCGATGCGCCGGCTCATCGCCTCCACCCAGCATCTCCGGCGCTACACCCCGAGCGGCGACACCGCCGCATGGGACGCGGCTGCCGCCCGGCTCGCCCCCGCAGGCAGGAGCGTCTGATGCGCGATGCCAGGTCCGGCCTGCGTCGGTGCCTCCTCGTCGCCCACGGCAGCCGACACGTTCATGGTCGGACCATAGTGAAGCCGTGACATACGCTCGGACCCAACGACAAGCAGGTCCGGAAGGTGGGGCGATGGCAGCCGAATGGCGTCCCGTGCGGCAGTCACGGACACATGAGCTCGTCCTCGAGAGCATCGAGGAACGGCTGTTGTCCGGCGAGTTGAAGGCGGGCGACCGTTTGCCGCCCGAGCGCGAGCTTGCACCTGTCCTGGGGGTGAGCAGGTCCGCGCTGCGCGAGGCCCTGCGGGTGATGGAGACGATCGGCGTACTGGCCGCGCAGGTGGGGCGCGGCCCCGACTCCGGGGCGCGCATCGTCCGCAATCCCGACGACGCCCTGGGCCGGCTGCTGCGACTGCATCTGGCGCTCGGGAGCTACGACCTCCAGGACGTGCTCGAGGCCCGGGTCGTGCTGGAGCGGTCGAGCTTCGAGGCGGCGGCCCGCTCGGCGCCCGAGGAACTGCTCGCCGAGGCGGCGGAGATCCTCGACCGGATGCAGCGGGACGACATCGACGTGGCGGAGTTCAACGAACTGGACACGCGCTTCCACATCCAGATCGCACGCAGCTCCGGCAATCAGCTGATCTCCACGCTGACGTCCGCGGTCCGCGAGTCCGTGCGCACGCTGATTCTGGAGGCGGAGGAGGCGGACGGGACCTGGCCGGTGACCGCGGCCGCTCTCAACGCCGAGCACACCGAACTGCTGCGCCTGGTCCGCGCGGGCGAGGGCGCCCGAGCGGCCGATCTCGCCGAGCGCCACATCCGCGGCTTCCACGGCAAGCTCGTGAAGGACACGGAGACGACGCGGACAGAGGAGCCGGGGGCGGAGTAACAGCCGCGCCGGTCCGCCCGGGGGCGGTCCCTTCTGGGGGCCGGCCCGTCCGCCGCCCGGAGCACGGTCGACAGCGCACCAACGCATGGGGCGAAACTGCCCACTGCCAAAGACCAAATTATGGATTGTCGTTAGTATGGTCGGACCATACGAGATCGTGGAGGCCTTCCCGTGCGAATCGGACTCTTCGCCACCTGCCTCGGAGACACACTCTTCCCCGACGCGGTGAAAGCGACCGCGTTGCTGCTCAGCCGGCTCGGCCACGAGCTGGTCTTCCCACCGGGGCAGACCTGCTGCGGGCAGATGCACGTGAACACGGGCTATCAGCGGGAGCCCGTCCCCCTCGTGCGGAACTTCACCGAGCAGTTCGGCGACAGCTCCATCGAGGCCGTGGTCATGCCCTCCGGCTCGTGCGCCGGTTCCGTACGGCATCAGCACGAGATCATCGCCGAGCGGTACGGGGACGCGGCGCTGCGGTCCGGCGTCGCCGGCGTCAAGGCCAAGACGTACGAGCTGTCCGAGCTGCTGGTCGACGTGCTCGGTGTCGTGGACGTCGGCGCCTATTTCCCGCACCGGGTCACCTACCACCCCACCTGCCACTCCCTGCGGATGCTGCGCGTCGGTGACAAGCCGCTTCGGTTGCTGCGCGCCGTCGACGGCATCGACCTGGTGGAACTGCCCGAGGCGGACGCATGCTGCGGCTTCGGCGGCACCTTCGCCGTGAAGA
Organism: Streptomyces sp. OZ13; assembly: GCF_052068155.1. NCBI lineage: Bacteria > Bacillati > Actinomycetota > Actinomycetes > Kitasatosporales > Streptomycetaceae > Streptomyces > Streptomyces sp. OZ13. The sequence goes on from NZ_JBQHCZ010000001.1 coordinate 363,962, forward strand.
ACGCCGAGACGTCGACCGCGATGCTCGGCGACAAGGTCGCGGCGGTGACCGGCACCGGCGCGGCCGTCTGTACGGCGGGCGACTCCTCGTGCCTCATGCACATCGGGGGCGGGCTCTCCCGCATCAGGGCCGGAACCACGACCCTGCACCTCGCTCAGATCCTCGCCGCCACCCGTACCTCGCCGTACCCCCTGACGGAGGTCGCACGATGAGTCGCAGCACCTTTCTCGGCATGCCCGCCGCGCCGCCCCGCGCGCCGTACGGCGAGGGAAACCTGCGCGGGGAGCAGAAGTTCCCGAAAGCCGCGCACGGTGAGCTGCGCAACGAGCAGCTGCGAAGGAACCTGCGCAAGGCCACCCGCACCATCCGCGCCAAGCGGATCGCCGTCACGGCGGAACTCGACGACTGGGAGCAGCTGCGGGACGCGGGCTCCGCCATCAAGACCGACACGATGAACCGACTCCCGGAACTGCTGGAACAGTTGGAGGAGAAGGTCACGGAGGCGGGCGGCACGGTCCACTGGGCGCGGGACGCGGCCGAGGCCAACGCGATCGTGACCCGCCTGATCGCCGCCACCGGCAGCGAGGAGGTCATCAAGGTCAAGTCGATGGTCACACAGGAGATCGGCCTCAACGAGCACCTGGCCGATCACGGCATCACCGCCCACGAGACCGACCTCGCCGAGCTGATCGTGCAGCTCGCGGACGACAAGCCGTCGCACATCCTGGTGCCGGCCATCCACCGCAACCGGGACGAGATCCGCGAGATCTTCCTCAAGGAGATCCCCGGAGTCGACCCGGGGCTCGACTCCGTACCGGCCCATCTCGCGGCGGCGGCACGGGCGTATCTGCGTGAGAAGTTCATGACCACCAAGGTCGCCGTCTCCGGGGCGAACTTCGGCATCGCGGAGACCGGCACCCTCTCCGTCGTCGAGTCCGAGGGCAACGGCCGCATGTGCCTCACCCTGCCGGACACCCTGATCACCGTCATGGGAATCGAGAAGGTACTGCCGCGCCACCAGGACCTGGAGGTCTTCTTCCAGCTCCTGCCGCGCTCCTCCACGGGCGAGCGCATGAACCCGTACACCTCGCTGTGGACGGGCGTCACGCCCGGGGACGGCCCGCAGGACTTCCACCTGGTGCTCCTCGACAACGGCCGCACCGCCGCACTCGCCGACGCCGTCGGCCGTGAGGCGCTCAACTGCATCCGCTGCTCGGCCTGTCTGAACGTCTGCCCGGTGTACGAGCGGGCCGGCGGGCACGCGTACGGGTCGACGTACCCCGGTCCGATCGGGGCCGTGCTCACCCCGCAGCTGGCCGGCATGCACGAGGCGAAGGACGACCCCAATGCCTCCCTGCCGTACGCCTCCAGCCTCTGTGGGGCGTGTTTCGACGCCTGCCCGGTGAAGATCGACATCCCGTCGCTGCTCGTGGAGCTGCGACATCAGCACACCGAGCAGTCGGGCACGACTGCGGAGAAGCTCGCCATGAAGGCCGCCGCCGGCGTGATGGCCCGGCCGGGCCTCTACACCTCCGCGCAGAAGGCCGCCCGCCTCGGCCGAATCGCCGCCGGACGGGACGGGAAGATCTCGCGCCTCCCTCCGCCGTTCAGCGGCTGGAGCGACAGCCGGGACACCCCGGCGCCGCCCAAGGAGACCTTCCGCGCGTGGCTGGCGTCCGCCGAGGGCGCGAACGCGCTGCGCGCGGCGGCGCAAGGCGCGGAGAACCGAGCGGCCGGGCCCCGCCTGGCGCAGGACCGAGAAGAGCGGGACCCGATGACCGGGCACGACTCGACCGAGGAGCAGCGATGAGCGCACGAGAGACGGTTCTCGGCCGCGTCCGGGACGCCCTGACGCTCGCCCCCAAGCCGCCCGTCACGGTGCCGAGGGCCTACCGCACCGGCACCACCCTGCCCGACCAGGAGCGCCTCGCGCTGTTCACCGACCGGCTGGTGGACTACAAGGCGCAGGTCCACCCGTGCACCGCGGCAGGCACCGCCGACACCCTCGCGCGTGTGCTGCGCGAGCGCGGCGCCCGCACCGTCGGCGTACCGGCGGGGCTCGACCGGTCGTGGCTCGTAGCTTTCGACGGCACGGTCCAGGTGGACTCGGCCGACATCCCGGCGCCCCGCCTGGACGCGCTGGACGGCGTGGTGACCGGCTCTGCGGTGGCGTGCGCCGAGACCGGCACGATCTTCCTGGACGGCTCGGCCGACCAGGGCCGACGGGCCCTGTCCCTCGTGCCCGACCTGCATGTCTGCGTGGTCGACCTGTCCGCCGTCGCGGTCGGCGTTCCGGACGCCCTGGCCCGCCTGGTGCCGGCCCGGCCCACGACCCTGATCAGCGGCCCGTCCGCGACGTCCGACATCGAACTGGAGCGCGTCGAGGGGGTGCACGGTCCGCGCATGCTCGACGTGGTGATCAGGACGGACGCCTAGAGCCCTCCCAGGTCCGCGTGCAACAGATGTCCGCGAGGTTCAGATGGTCCGCCGCTGACCATCGCCTTCGCCGGACGACATGCGGCGTGCCAGGGTCGAGCTCCCCCGGTCAGACTTCGAAGGTTGCGACGGCTTCAGTGCCGACGTGATGGAGGATGCGCTTAACGCGGTGGTTCGGACGGTAGATGATCACCTTCGGGGCATCTGCGGCGCTGGCCGCGCGCAGCAGCGCGTACGCGCACACCAGGTCGATCCGGTCCAGAGCCCGCATGTCGAACAGCCACTCCCGGGCATCCCGCAGTCGCGGATCCTGCAGCTGTTCCTCGATGGCCCGTGCCGCCGAGGAGTGCAGGACGCCGTGGAACGTCAAGATCGCGCGTTCGCCTTCCCAAGAGATCGCGAGGGGGAGCCGTCGTCCGGGGGTAGCAAAAGTGGGCATGCTGGTCGCTCCGATACGAGAGAAACGTCGACGCCGCTTTAGGTGTGATTGCGTCTTGTATCAGGCATACGCCTCGAAAGTGAATGAATGGCTGCTTTCATGTTAAGGACATGGTGGCCGCCGCACGCGCACAGCCGGGAGCCGGCCGGTGTGAGTACGGCAAGGCGGCCTGCGCCGCCCGGGCGGATGGCAGTGACGGGGTGTCCAGGCGCAGTGCGTCGGCGGCCTGCGAGCGCGGTGCGGCTGCGGGGTCCAAGTGATCGAACTTCGATGAAGTAGGGAATCTCATGCTGCTGGAGAACAAGACCGCCATCGTCTACGGCGGCGCTGGAGCGATCGGCTCCGCCGTCGCCCGCGTCTTCGCCGGCGAAGGCGCCACGGTCCACTTGGTCGGGCGGACGCACGCACCTCTGGCGGAGCTGGCCGGCACCATCGCCGAATCCGGGGGTCGCGTCGAGGTCGCCACCCTCGACGCGACTGACCGCGCCGCGGTCGAGCAGCACGCCGACGCCGTCGCCCGGCACTCCGCGGGGATCGATATCGCCTTCAACGCCACTTCCAACGACGACCTGCACGGCACCCCGCTGGTCGACATGGCCGACGAAGACGTGCTGCGCCCCGTCATCAAGGCAGTCACCACCCACTTGACTCTGGCCACGGCCGTCGCCCGCCATATGATCCCCCGCCACACCGGCGTGATCCTGGCCATGGGGGGCGGCCGAGAAGCCATCCCTGGCCTCGGCGGCTCCCATATCGCCTGGTCCGCCCTCTCCGGTCTGTGCCGCCAGCTCGCCGGCGAACTCGGCCCGCACGGCATCCGGGCAGCCTGGCTGCTCTCTCCCGGCTCGCCCGATCCGTCCAGCCCGCCGGAGGACGACCCTGAGGCGTCCGTGACTCTGCTCCACCGTCGGCCCCGTCTCGAAGACGTCGCCTACGCCGCGGCCTTCCTCGCCTCCGACCGTGCGCCGACCATGACCGCCACAGAGGTCAATGTCACCGGCGGCGCCGTCATCGACTGAACGCACTCAGAAGGTGGTTGTGGCGCTGCGCCTCCCGGGCAGCTGGTCGAGAACGCCGCGCCTGTGCGGTTCCCCGCGCCCTGGCGGACCGCTGACCGTGCGGCTCCGGCTTTCAGCCGAAGATGTCCAGGAGGTCCGGCCAGGAGCCGTCGTCGGCTGGGCGGGCCCGCATCGGGCGCGGCTCCGGGTAGGTTGCCGTTGCGGCCCTCGCGCGGACGATCTCCGGCCCGCCGCACGCAGCGACCGCGAAGGCGCCGAAAACCTTGGCGAACGCGGCCGGGTCGCGAAACTCCACGCCGAATGCCCGGCCGTCCTGCAGCGGCACCCACACCACCCGGTCGAACCGTGTCCATTCCCGCACCGGCTGGTCGTCCGCGGTCGACCGCCCCTCCAGCCACAGCCGCGCCACGTGCAGCAGGTTCACTTTCTCCATCGGCAGCCGCTTGCGCCGTACCCGCAGTTCACGCGTCGTCAGCTCGACGAGCTGGTCCTTCTTCGGATACCAGACGACGCCGATCCCGAACGGCACCCACAGCAGGATCCCGATCAACGGCCAGACCAGAGCGTCGCCCCACGATCGGAGCAGCCCGCCGTCCAGCAGGTACAGGGCCCCGAATACGAGAACCCACTTCGCCGTCATCCGCCAGAACCCGGTGCCCTGCCGGTACAGGACCCGCCGCTTCGTCGCCATCGTCATGCCCGCACGCTAACCGCCGCACCGCAGCTCCCGACAAGGCCGGCTGCCCGTCAACTTCACTGGACTTCGGTGAGAACGCTCAACCTTCACTGCGACAGGACATGAGCACCGGACCTTTCCCATGCCGCACTTCCCGCGCAGGCCGCCTGGGACCGCGCGGCGTTCGCCGACGAGATCCGCGGCGACGTCAACCGGATCCTGGGCGTCGCCCTCGCCGAGGAGACCGGCGGCCGCCCCGCGTCGGGCGCGTGGTCGTACTGGTTCGAGAACGACGACCTCAGTGTGCGCCTGGTGGTCGCCGACCCCGAGGGGGGCGGCCCGCTGGACAGGGCCCCGGCCCACGTCGTCCCCGTGTCCCGTTCCGCGGACGTGGAGACCTGGCAGCTCGCGGAGAGGCTGTACGACGGCCTCGACGCGCTGGGCAGGTATCTGCTGATCGCCCTGGAGGACGAGGGCATGCCCGTCGCCTCGAACTTCGACGTCGGGGACGACTGGTGAGACGCGGGGACGCGGCACGGTGAGGCGCCGGCCATGAGCGGTGCCGGGGCGCGGCGCCTCACAGGTTGGTCCACAGGACGGTGCCGTCGCTGCGGTAGAACGGCTTCTCCACGCGGAAGTGCTCGCGTTCGCCGCGCACCAGCTCGCCGTAGAGCTTCCAGACGTGGGGCGCGTCCTCGGGATGGACCCACTCGGTGACGTTGCGGCCCCGCACGAGGTGCTCCAGCCCGCCGAACATCCGGGTGAGGGCCTCGTCGACTCGAGGACGTTGCCCTCCAGGTCGGCGATGCCGATGCCGATGGCGGCGTCCTCGAAGACGGCGCGGAAGCGCGCCTCGGTGGCGTGCAGGGCCTGTTCGGCGAAGGTCATGGCCGGTCGGGAGGCGCTGACTGCCGTCTGTGCCGGTTCCGTGGTGAGACCGCAGACCGTTTGTGAACATCGCGATCCCCTTCCGTGCCCTTCGCCACAGCACTGCTGCAAAGCGACGAAGCCGAGGGGCGGCGATATGGCCCGTCCTTGTACTGATTTGTGACCCCGCATGCAACGACACGGGGTTGGACAGCACCGACACCGGGGCGAATCACCCGCACGTGGACGGCTTTATGATCGTCAACGAACAAATGAGTCTGCGTCGTTCGTCCTGTCGCCGACGGCCCTTGGCGACCGCAAATGCAACGGGCTGGGCGGCCGCGCGACAGTGACGCATGCGAAGAAGGGTGAACTCCATGGCCTTCGGCCTGCTCCGACGCCGGCGTTCCCGTGGCACCTCCGGTGCGGGACCGAGCATCTCGGTCCCCCTGCCACCCGATGCCGGGGGGTTCGGCCTCGAGGTCGTCGATCCCATGGGGCAGCCCATGGGCGGAGCCAAGATCACCGTGACCGCCCTGGACAGCCACCGGGTTGCGACGCGTGGCACCACGGATCCCCACGGCTACTTCATAGCGACGCTGCCACCAGGCTCCTACAGCGTGATGACCGCGGCCGAGGGCCTGTCTCCGGCCCGTGAGAACCTCGAGATCGCGGCCGGGGCGGCTCTGTCACCGGTACGCATCGCGCTCGAGCCCGCCCGCCGGCTGGAACTTCCGACAGCCGGAACATGGCTGTTCGACCCCCCGCACACCGCGATCCGGTTCATTGCCAAGCACGTCGGCATGGCCCATGTACACGGCCGCTTCACCCGCTTCCAGGGCGGCATCCACATCGCACCGAACATGGCCGACTCGCAGGTCTCGGTGCGCATCGACGCCTCCAGCATCACCACGGGCAACAACACCCGCGACAACCACCTGCGTTCCGCCGACTTCCTGGACGTCGAACGCTATCCCTACATCGACTTCACCAGCACCCGGTTCGCCCATCGCGGCGGCTCCAAGTGGACCCTGCACGGCACGCTTACGATGCACGGCACCAGCCGCTCCGTCGGCCTCGACACGACCTACCTCGGGACGGTCAACGGAGGCTACGACCAGGAACTGCGCTGCGCAGCTCTCGCGAAGGCGGAGCTCCACCGTGAGCACTTCACCCTCAACTGGCGCTCCATGCTGGCCCGTGGCATCGCGGTTGTCGGTCCGACGGTCCAACTGGAGCTGGACGTACAGGCGATGTACCGCACCCACGACACACCCACGCCCCCGGAGTAGGTCTCACGGGAAGGTGCCTGACGTGGGGCCGAGGTCCGCCAGGCACCTTCGGATCGGTCGAGGGGGCCGATGGGGACCCGTCCGGCAGAGCGCCCTCGACATCATGTTGATCTTGTGCAGCTTTACAGGCGACCGTATGGAACCCGGACGAGGCCGCCCATCTCGCTGGGCAGTGCCCGGCGACGCCGTGATAGCACGGAGCGATCAGACAGGAAAGGCTCACGATCATGGGTATCTTCAGCCGTCGCCAGACCGCCGTCATCGAGCCGAACCCGGCTGTCGGCACCGGCACCTCCGTCACTGAGGCCGCGCTTCGAGGTGTCACGCTCGACCCGGCACTTCGAGCGCTGACCGGGCGGTGGACCGTTGACCGCCCGCACAGCCGTATCGGGTTCTCCGTGCGGCACGCCATGGTCACGACGGTGCGGGGAGCTTTCACCGATTACGACAGCACCCTCTACTTCGATGGGGCGCGGCCCTCCGAGTCGCGGGCCGACCTCGTCATCCGGGTCGCCAGCGTCGACACGGGCGTGGAGCAACGGGACGCGCACCTCGTCGGCCCCGACTTCTTCGACGCGCGCCGCTTCCCGGAGATGGTGTTCCGCAGCACCTCCACCGTCCACGAGGGTGGCGAGAGCTTCCGCATGTCCGGGGACCTGACCATCCGCGACGTTACCCGGCCCGTCGACCTGCAACTCGACTACCTCGGCTCGGTCTTGGATCCGTTCGGCTTCGAGCGAGCCGGCTTCGACGGCACCACCACCATCGACCGCACGGAGTGGGGTCTCGTCTACAACCAGCGCCTCAAGGCGGGCGGCACCATGGTGAGCGAAAAGGTCCGACTGCAGTTCGACATCTCCGCCGTCCGGTCCACGTCGTAGCGGGTGTGGGTGTGCCGGTCGACCCGTCGGCCGGCTCGCACGACGAGTGGTCCGGTGGCCGGGGTGCGCTCATCTTGTCGTTCAAGGTGCGGGCCAACGAGGAAGGTGCCGTGCCGTTCCTGAAGTCACCGCGGCCGGGTCCACGATGGCATGACGGGTAGTGAATAGGGTTGGGCCACAGTGGAAGGGTGCTCAACGTGGCGATCATGAACGTCTTTGCGGTTATGCCCGTCGTGGACTTTGAATCGGCCCGTGGTTGGTATGGACGCCTCTGGGGGCGCCCTGCAGACCGCAACCCCATGGACGGCTTGGCGGAATGGCAGGTCATCGAGGGTGGGGCGATCCAGTTGCTCCGAGACCCCGACCGCGCGGGCTCTGCCATGTTGACTGTCGGAGTCGACGACATCGACGGACAAGCTGCTGTGGCCGCGGAGAGAGGTCTTGCCATGGGACCAGTCCAAGACACCCCCGGGGGGTTCCGCATCGCGGCCATCACTGACCCCGCCGGCAACGTCATCACATTCGCCCAGGACCTCGGGCGCAACGTCTGAGCATGTCGTTCGGCGTCCGGTATCGGACGCGCTGGGGCCGTCCCCGCGCCAGGGCGGCGTGATCAAGCTCTGCGAACGTCCGTGGTCACCGCACCAGCTGTTGGAGGGCCGAGCCTACTTTCGTACACGGAAGCGGAGCATCGTGATGGCGCCCGACTGGGTGCTGCTGAAAGGCTCCAGGTCGATCCTGTCGAGGCTTGGGGGCGAGAAGCGGACGCCGTCGCCCAGTAGCACCGGCAGGACATACACCAGGATCTCGTCGACGAGCCCGCGCTGCAGGCACTGGGCGGCTACGTCGGCACCGAGGATCTCCAGGTTTTTGCCGCCCGCGGCGCTGCGTGCCGTGGCAACGGCTTCCTCAAGGCCACAGGTGAGGAATGTGACGGTAGGGTCCGGCTCGTCGGGAGGCTTGTGCGTGAGGACGAACTGTGCTCCCCCGTCGTAGGCGGTGTCCTGGTCGGCCATACGCTTGGCGACCTCGTACGTGCCCCGGCCGATGAGCATTGCGCCCGTGGCCGCCATGACCTCCGGGACCTCGGCCGCTGTCAGGTACTCGGCGATCCAGTCCATCGTGTGGCCAGGGCCGGCGATGAAGCCGTCCAGCGACATCGCCCGGTTCACGACCACTTTGCCGGTGCCGAAGCCCACATCACTCATGCGTCTTCTCCACGGATCTTGGAGGCCCGAGGCCGGGTCATAGTTCGGCCGGTGGGGGTTGCAAGCGTATCTGCGGTGGCACAACGCGAACAACCGGCAACCGGGTGTGCCGGCCGCGCAGCGTCGGCAACGTGCCCGGGTACGGCGTGAACGACACCGCCGGTGGGCGTTCTCAGTCCCGGGCCGGGTGACCAAGCCGGTGATCGTTTGTGGTCACCGCGCCAGTGGTGGCTGGGCGGCTGAACGCCCCGCCGATTGCAAGGACTCGGCCCACGTCATGGCGTGCGGCCGGACAGCGATTCTTGGAGCCCCGGTGGTCGGCCTGGCCCGAAGCGGGTCGGTCAGGGCCTGTCGACCTCCATCTGCCGCCTGGGCAGTGACAGCCTTCGCTCGAGTTCCGGTGAGACATGCTTGGTCTTCGCTGTCACACCTGGTCTGCCCGGACCCGGGCCGGACGCTCGCGCGGCCTGCCGGGCCCGAGCCGGAGGACCGGAATCGCTTCCAGGACCGGGACCGGCTCGAACTGCGGGGGAGTGGACGGTGGCGCGCCGTGGAAGGCGCGTTGCGGGACGCGCTCGCGCACGTCGGCAATCCTTGTGCGGCCATGTGGATGCTGCTCTTGGCCGTCGTGGTGCTCGCGGCCGCCAACACGCTCAACGACCTGCTCGCGCCCGGTTGGTACGTGCCGGTCTGTGTCGTCGCGTCCGTGCTGCTCGTGTTGATCGCCCGCCGGTCCGGCCTCGCTCCGGACGACCTGGGGCTCGGCAGGGCCGCTGCCCGCCGCGGTCTGCGCTGGGGCCTGGTCCTCGTCGGAGTCGTACTCCTGGTCTATTCGGTGGGTCTGGTACTGCCGTTCACCCGGGAGGCATTCCAGGACGAGCGGGCCGCGGGCCTGCCTCCCGAGGAGCTGGTGTACCGCGTACTGGTCCGCGTACCGCTCGGCACGGTGCTGCTCGAGGAGATCGCATTCCGCGGCGTGCTGTGGGCCATGGTTCTGCGACGGTGGGGGCCTGTATGGGCCACCGTCGTTTCCTCGGTGCTCTTCGGGCTCTGGCACGTACAGCCGTCACGCGGGCTCACACGCGCGAACGCGGCGGCCCAAGCAGTCTTCGGAGCCGGCCAGGTCGGCCTCGCCCTGTCCGTGACGGCGGCGGTCGTCGGCACCGCTCTCGCTGGTGTGCTTCTCTGTGAGCTCCGCCGCCGCTCCGGCAGCCTCGTCCCACCCGTGGCGCTGCACTGCGCCCTCAACAGTGCGGGCTACGCACTCGCCTGGGCGGCGAGTCGGTGGTGGGGCTGAGGGCGCACGTCGGGGTCGCAACGGCGTACCGGAGCCCGTCTCGAGTCTCGCGGGTCCGCTGCTTCAACATGATCACCGGCCGAGCCGGCGGGCCGTCCGAGGGGCCGCCACGCTGGACCTGCGACGCGGGTCAAGCTATGAGGAGGCGGAGGCCGGGATCTGCCGCGTCGAGGTCGGCGAGGTCGCTGTTGCGCTCGGCCCACCGGCCGGATTCGAGGTCGTCGCCAAGGCTTCGCACCGCCCGCTGTTCGGCCTCCGGCCCGACCCTCGCAGTCGGCGCAGGTGCGCGACCGCGTCGGTGGACGGGTCGCCGACCAGTTCCGCGACCTCCCGCAGCCCGAAGCCCAATCGCCGACAGGCCAGCACCTCCCGCAGCCGCTCCACGTCGCCCGCCGAATAGGCCCTGTACTCGGCCGCAGTCCGCGCCGACGGCCGAAGGAGCCCGATCTCGTCATAGTGATGCAGCGTGCGGATGCTCACGCCGGCCAGCTCGGCCACGCGTCCCACGTTCCAGTGATCCTCCACGGCACCGACTATGAAGCCTGACGTCACGGCAGGGTCAAGAGCCTCACTCACGGCGACAAGAGCCGAACGCGAAGCAGCGGTCCGAGGCGACTTCGGCAAGCCGGAGCGATGGTCCGATGCAGACACCACCCTGGTGAGGGACCCCGAGGTACGCGAGCGGCACCACCTGGTGCGCCGGAGCGATGTCGTACAGAAGCGCGATGTGATCCGAACACATCGTTGCTCACCGGTAGGTTGCCCCCTACCGATCGGACGAGGACAAGAGGCAGCACATGGCGGCGCAGCAGGACAGCAAGGACATCGCGGGGCTGCCGTCGGCGGTGGTGGACTGCGCCCTGTACGAGGAAGGGCGCCGCGTTCCCGGTCAGGTGAGCCTGGACGCGATCATGAAGCGGATGGACCCGCAGGCCGGGCGCTTCGCGTGGATCGGTCTGTACGAGCCCACCGCCGAGCAGTTCCAGCAGGTCGCCGAGGCCTTCGACCTGCACCCCCTCGCCGTCGAGGACGCCGTCCATGCACACCAGCGGCCCAAGCTCGAACGGTACGGCGACATGCTGTTCCTGGTCCTGAAGACCATCGTCTACGTCGACCACGAAGAGATCACCGCGACCAGCGAGATAGTCGACACCGGGGAGATCATGGTCTTCGCCGGGCCCGGCTTCGCGATCAGCGTCCGCCACGGCAGCGCCCCGCCCCTCGACGTCGTGCGCCGCCGGCTCCAGGCCGACCCGCAGCAGCTCGGCCGCGGACCCGCCGCCGTCCTCCACGCGATCGCCGACATGGTCGTCGACCGCTACGTCGAGGTGGCCGACGCCTTCGCCGGCGACGTCGACACCCTGGAAAGCGAAGTCTTCTCCCCGGACCTCCCGGTCGACGCCGGGCGCATCTACCAGCTCAAGCGGGAACTCCTCGAATTCAAGCGCGCCGTCATGCCCCTCGCCTCCGCCCTGCAACGCCTCAGCGAGGGATCTCTCCCGCAGATCCCGCCGAAGGTGGCCACGTACTTCCGCGACGTGGCCGACCACCACCAGCGGGTCAGCGAGCAGATCCTCACCTTCGACGAGCTCATCACCGGCATGCTCGGCGCCAGCATTGCCCAACTCGGCGTCCAACAGAACGCCGACATGCGCCGCATCAGTGCCTGGGCCGCACTCATTGCCGTTCCCACCATGGTCGTAGGCATCTACGGCATGAACTTCCAGTACATGCCCGAACTCAAGTCCCCCTACGGCTACCCGGCCGTGCTCATCGTCATCGCCGTCGCCTGCACCGTCGTCCACCGAGCCCTGCGCCGCAACAAATGGCTGTGATGCGCCGCGTCCGTGCTTCCGTGAACGAATATCTGTGAGAGTTCACTTGGGCCTGCGCAGCAGCCACTGCCCGAACGTCCGCCTCGCCGGCCGTACGACCACGCGGCCGTGAGCCTTCTGACCGGCCAACTCGACCCGCAGAGTGACCGGAGTACCGGGATTCGTCGTGGTCCGACGGTACTTGACCCTGCTGTGCACAAGCTGCAGACCATCGGTATCGACCACGATGCCGGGCTTCGTGACCAGCGTCAGGGTCTTCCCCGTCATGGCCACGTCGATCCGCAACGTGTCGTGCGTGATCACGGCGTCGGTGAAATCGAGCGTCACCCCGCAGTACGTCACCGCGAGCTCCAGCCGCCGCGGCACCACCCAACGCCCTGTGCGCTCGACCGCGCCGCTGTGGACCTGTTCGATCCGGACGACGTCCTTGACCTCCGCTCCCGTCATGCCGCCCATGGCCGATACGGGCGGCAGGTCAGCGGTGAGCGCGGTCAGTTCGCTCACGGTCCGCGCCGACAGGGCAGCCTCCAAGCGCTCGTCCAACTCATCGGCAGTCAGCCGGCCGTCCCCCGCCGCGACGCGCAGCACATCCACCACACGGTCCCGGTCCGCATGAGAGGCCCGCAGCTCGGGCGACGAGCCGGGGCCATGGCGCTGACCGGTGGGTGAGATCTCTCCCGACATGCTTCCGTCCTGGTCCTGTCGACTGTCTGTCTGCGCGCGACGCGGACAGCGGCGCGACGAGAAGATTAACGCTATATCGCGACAGGGATCCCCGGCCGTGCCCCATCAAGAGCAGCCGATCGGCAGCGTCCGTGCACGGCAATGCAGAGCGCCGCAGCGCCGGCGAACGGCTCATGGCCGGCAGATTCACGGGCGCTGCGCAGCAGCCAATGGCGGCGTAGGGCGAGAAAAGAACTGACACCGGTCATGGGCGCACTGCGGCGTGACGCCGATGACGATCTCCGAAACCTCCACCGCGGCCTGGTTGATCCACCAGACTTGCTCGTGTTTCCCGACGGAGAAGGGGCGGCAAGCATGGCGAGCAGCGCACTTCTGGTGATGGACGTCCAACGGGACGTCGTGGCCATCGCCGACGACGGTTCCGGATATCTGCCGCGCTTGCGCAGGGCGATCGACGGTGCGCGGGCTGCCGGCATCACCGTGATCTACGTGGTGCTCGGGTTACGGCCGGGCGATCCGGAAGTCAGCCCTCGCAACAGGGTTATGGCAAACGTCGTGCGGGCCGGCCTGTTCACCGAGGGTGCCCCCGGCACCGAGATCCATGACGACGTCGCGCCCCAGCAGGGCGACGTGGTGGTTACCAAGAGGCGGGGGAGCGCGTTCTCGGGCAGCGACCTCGACCTGGTACTCAGGGCCCGCGACATCGACAGCCTTGTTCTCACCGGCATCGCCACCAGCGCTGTAGTGCTGTCCACCCTGTGGCACGCCATCGACCTGGACTTCGGGCTCACCGTCCTGTCGGATGCCTGCCTCGACACCGATCCGGAGGTGCACACGATGCTCACCGAAAAGCTGTTCCCGCAGTGGGCGGATGTCCTCACCGTCGAGGACTGGCTCAAAGCCGTCGCACCGCAATAGCGGGAGGCCGCCGGGACCGCGCGTGCGGGGCAGACGGCATCGCCTCCCGCCGGCCGGGTGAGGTCAGCCGGCGGCGTTCTGTGCTGCTGCCCGGGACTGGGTGAGGCCGGGCGGCAGGAGTGGGTGCCGGTCCGAGCAGGGTTGCCGCCGAAGGTGAGCCGCTCGACGACGGCCGCGCAGAGCCGGGGATCGGTGAAGGGCTTGGTCCAGCCCCTGAAACTCTCGTCGAGGCAGCACAAGAAGCTGACGGTGTGCGGAAACTTCACTGACAGAAGATGTCAGTGAACCTCCGGACAGTGGTGCCATGATCCTCAGTCACCACTCCCGCCGGGCCGAGCGGCTGCTCGTGCCCGCTGCCTTCGCCACCGCTCTCGGCAACAATGTCCAGCTCATCGTCGGTGCACTGCTCATGATCAGAGAGCAGCAGACCATGATGGCCGTCGGCTGGCTCTTCATCGCCGTCGCCGGGCCGCAGGCGCTGCTGTCGCCCTTCTGCGGACGGCTGGCCGACCGTTTCGACCGGCGGTCCCTGTGGATCGGCTGCGACATCACCAGTGCGGCGCTGGCCCTCGCACTGCCGCTGTGGCTGGCCTGCGGCGGCGCCCCGGGGCCCGGCATCTACAGCGCCAATCTGGCGCTCGCCATGGTCGGTGCACTGTTCTTCCCGGCAAGCTCCGCGCTGATCAAGGAACGGGTCCCGGCGGACCGGCTGCGGCGGTTCAACGCCCGCTACGAGATGGGGACCCAGGCGGGGATGCTGCTGTCGGCCACGGTCGGCGGGCTGTCCGTCCAGGCGTTCGGTGCTGTGCCGCTGCTGGTGTTCAACGCCGGGACCTTCATCGTCTCGGCGCTCTGCGTCGCCGCGGTGGGGCGCCGCCCGGACCGGGCGCCGACGGCCACCGCCGCCGAGGGGCCGGCGCCGGCAGCGGCTCCGCGCGGGCCGCTGCGGATGCGCCGCTTCATCCTGCTCTACGCCCAAGGGAGCGTTGTCGTCACGGTGTTCAACGCTCTGCTGCCCACCGCCGTCATCGGTGAACTCCACCTGGGGGCGGCGACATTCGGCGCGGTGGACGCCCTGGGGTGCCTCGGTTTCCTGGCGGCCACCGGTGCCTACCGGATCGTCAGCAGACGCAGTCCGGACCTTCGCATCGCCGTCGTGGGCTTTCTGCTCTGCAATGTCGGCCTGGTGCTGCAGAGCCAGTTCGGGATCGTCGGCTATCTCGTCGGGGTGCCACTGGGTGCGTTCTTCTTCGGGCAGGCCCGGATCGCCTCTCGGACCATGCTGATGACCTCGGCCGACGAAGCCTCGGTGGGCAGGGTCTTCGGGCTGGCGAACGGTGGCGCGCTGGCGGCTACGGTCGGGGTGATGTTCCTGGTCGCGACGGTCACCGACCACAGTGACACGCGCTACGGCTTCGGGGTCCTCGCCGCCCTTGCGCTGCTGGCGACCCTGTCCGCCGGACTGCTGCTGAGATCGCCGGCCCCCGCCCGGCCTGATGTGTCCGCCGGTCGGTACCGGTCGAGCACGGCCGCCGCCGTCTCCGCGATCCCGCGGCGCAGGTCCTCGGGGGCGAGCACCTCGATGTCCGGCCCCAGTGACAGCAGTGTGGGCACCGCCAGTTCGACCGATTCCAGCGGCATCGTCGCCGTCACCCAGCCATCTGCCTCCGGCGGCCCCGCCGAGGCTTCGACGGCGCGGACCAGTGCCGCGTCCAGGCGGTCCGACAGCGCGGACAGCAGTGCTGGAGCAATCCGGACGGAGGCCTGAAGCCGCAGCCTGCGGGCGTCGTAGACGGTGAGGTACTCCTGCCAGTGGGCGGCCAGGTCGAACCCTTCGGGGCGCTCGAAGCCGACCTCCTCGACGTCCAGGCGGAGGATCGAAGACACCCGGTACGTCCGCACCGCGCCGTCCACCGCTGCGACGAGATACCAGACGCCCGCCTTGAGGACCAGGCCGTAGGGGTCGAGCTCGCGCTCGACCTCCTGCGGCTCGGCCCAGCGGCGGTAGCGCACCCGGATCCGCTGCTGGTTCCACACCGCTTCGGCGAGCGCCACGAGAGCGGGCGGGGAGTCCTGTTCCCGGTACCAGCCGAGAGCGTCGAGGTGGAACCGCTCACGGACCCGACCGGCACGGTCCCGCAACGGTGCCGGCAGCGCCGCGGTCAGTTTCAGCTGCGCCGCCGCCAGCACCTCTCCCAGTCCCAGGTCGTCCGCCGCGCCCGGCAGCCCGGCCAGAAACAGAGACTCGGCCTCGTCGGCATGCAGTCCGGTGAGCCGGGTCCGGTAGCCGCCGAGCAGTTGGTATCCACCGCCGTGCCCGCCGTCCCCGTAGACCGGAATGCCCGCGCCGCTCAGCGAGTCGATGTCCCGATAGACGGTCCGGACCGAGACACCCAGCTCCTCAGCGAGCTCACCAGCCGTCAGCCTGCCCCGGTTCTGGAGCAGGAGGATGAGGGAGAGAAGCCGGGCCGCACGCATGAACGAATCATTCCAGGACCGGGCACGGGTCGGGCTTCGGCCTGTCGGCGTTCCTGAGCGATGCAACCCGCAAAGGCCGAGTGAAAGCCTGCGCAGACTGCACCGGCCGTGGCGCGCAACGAGCCGACGCCGCGCGGCCGCCGCCCGAGTCTGCACGGAGCAAGGAGCGGGTGCGCCGCAGGAGGACGTGGGTGAGCTGGCCGGCGAGATGCGCGGATACATCCGCCGCCTGGTGCCGGACGCCCGTGCCTCGGCCCGAAGGCGGGCGAGCGGGGATGTGCTGCCCGTGATCGCGAGCACAGGCGCGGACGAGGCCGAGCGGCTCCTGAGCGCCCGCCCGGGATTCAGGCCCGACGCATAGAGCGGGAGACGTGCCCTGGGAGCGGCCAGTCTGCCCTCTGGCCACACTGAAATGCCCCCGCCGGTCTGCGCTTGAGGCGATGCACCCCTCACCCGACGCGGGTGAGACCGCGGGGGCCCGGCCACCCGTCGATGGACGCACCGTGCGGCGGGATCAGGGTCCCTGAGTACGGTGCGCGGCGGCAGTTCTGGTTTCAGTCCGTCGTGGCAGGGTCGTACGGGCCCGTCGGGGGTGCCCTTCTGAGCGCGGCCCGCCACGCGAGGGCGACGGCCGCCTCGGCGAGGCCGAGCAGGACGAGCCACAGGCCGAGCAGCCGGGTCAGGGCACGGGCCGACTCCATGGGCAGGGCGAGCACCACGATCCCCGCGACGATGCCGAGGACTGCGACGACCAGGACGACGCTGCGGTGCGGCAGGTCCTTGGCGGCGACGGCCGTGTAGAGAGTCAGGACGCCCGACACGAGCCAGACGACGCCGACGATCAGCGAGAGCGCGGCGACGGTCTGCAGCGGGTTCCGCAGGCACAGCACCCCGGCCAGGATGTACAGCACCGCCACCAGCAATCCGGGGAGTCGTTCAGCGTGCTCCTCCCGCGCGAAGACGGCCACGAACCGGAACGCGCCGGTCACCAGCAGGTACAGGCCGATGAGGACCGCCAGGACGTGCAGGGTCCCCTCCGGCCACACCAGTACCAGGACGCCCGGCACCAGCGTCGCTGCCGCCGAGCCCAGCACCCAGGTCCACGAACGGCCGAGGCGCGCCAGCACGTCCGCAGGACGGGGGATTGCCCCGTCGGCCATGAGTTCCGGGCCGGTGTCTTCCGGTCCGGCAGGTGGACCAGGACCACGTGATTCGGTCATCGCGTACTCCTCGCGCATTCGATGCGGGTCGCTTGCGTACCCGACGGGGCGGTGTGCGGGGACCTGACCCTCAGCGTCCCGCGCGCCACCGGCTCCCGGATCACCCACGGCGGGTGATCCGCCAGTGCCGCCGGGGGTGTGGGATGGGCCCGGAGGCGTTCGCCGTCTTGCGAAGGAACGACGTGCGACGACGCAGAACGACTTGTGTGGAACGAAACGAAGAGGCGTGTGATGAGCGACCCCAAGGCTGCCCGGACGGACCGTCCAGGATGGGGACCGGTCGCGATCCGGTGGGGTCGGCGGCTCCACCCCGGTCAGCGGGCGGCGGTCGCTGCCGTCACTCGTGCCCTGCTCGTCGTCGCGGCCCTCGTCACCGCCTACTTCCTACTGCCCTTGGACGAGCGCGGCACGACCGGAGCGGCGACGCTGTTCGCGTGCGGCCTCCTGGCCGTCCTGCTGGTGTTCGCGTGGGAGGTGCGGACGATCGCGCACTCGCCCTACCCGCGTCTGAAGTCCATCGAGGCCCTGGCCGCAACGCTGGCGCTGTTCCTGGTCCTGTTCGCCGGCGCCTACTACCTGCTTGATCACGCAGACCCGGGATCCTTCAGTGAGCCGTTGACCAGGACGGACGCCCTGTACTTCGCGCTGACCACGTTCAGCACCGTCGGCTTCGGGGACATCAGCGCGCGCTCCCAGGCGGGGCGCGTGGTGACGATGCTGCAGATAGCGGGAGGGCTGCTGCTCGTAGGGGTCGCGGCACGGGTGCTGGCGAGCGCGGTCCAGGCCGGGCTCCGTCGGCAGCGCCACGGCCCGCCCGCGGAGCCGGGTGCCGGAACAGACACCACGACGGACCGGGAGGCCGGATCATGACCGTACCGCTCGACTTCACCGCCTCCCTGACACCGGCTGAGCGAGCCGCGCACGGCAGAGCGGCGCGCACGCGTGCGTCGCGTTCGAGCCACGGCTGGTTCGAGACGGATCAGGGGCGCCCCGACCCGGTCGAGGTGATCGAGCGTCAGTCGGCGGACCGGCTTCCGGAGCTGGTGCCGATCCGCTACGGCCGCATGCTCGAGTCACCGTTCCGCTTCTACCGCGGCGCCGCGGCGGTCATGGCGGCGGACCTGGGACCGCTCCCGAACACAGGTCTGCGGGTGCAACTGTGCGGGGACGCCCACCTGCTGAACTTCCGGCTGCTCGCCTCGCCGGAGCGCCATCTGGTCTTCGATCTCAACGACTTCGACGAGACCCTGCCCGGGCCCTTCGAATGGGACGTCAAGCGGCTGGCGGCAAGCTTCGTGACAGCGGGCCGGGCCAACGGCTTCTCGCTCAAGGAGCAGAACAGAGCTGTGCGCAGCTGCGTGAAGGCGTACCGGAGGCGGATGCACGAGTTCGCTGCCATGCGCACCCTCGACATCTGGTACGCCCAGGACGACGCCGACCGGATGCGGGAATTGATGGCCTCGTCGATGGACGCAGAGGCCAGGCGACGTACCGCTCGTGCGACGGCGCGGGCCCGCACGCGTACGCATCTCCAGGCTTTCACGAAGCTCACCCGGCTCACGGCCGAGGGACGGCGCATCACGCCGGACCCGCCGTTGATCACTCCGCTCGGCCGGCTGCTGGCCGAGCCGTCCGAGGCCGGTCGGGAGAATGAGCTCAAAACCCTTCTGAACGGTTATGCAAGCACCCTGCCGTCCGAACGCCGGCACCTGCTGCGTCACTACCGTCTGGTGGACATGGCTCGGAAGGTGGTGGGCGTCGGCAGTGTGGGGACGCGCTGCTGGATCCTGCTCCTGCTGGGCAGGGACGACGATGATCCCCTTCTGCTGCAGGCCAAGGAGGCCCAGGAGTCGGTGCTGTCCGCCCACCTCCCCGGCGATGGCTACGACAACCATGGCCGCCGGGTGGTGACCGGTCAGCGCCTGATCCAGACGACCAGCGACATCTTTCTGGGATGGACGCACGTCGTGGGCCTCGACGGACAGAGCCGGGACTTCTACGTGCGCCAGCTGTGGGACTGGAAGGGCATCGCACGGCCGGAGACCATGGGGCCGGGCCTGCTCTCGCTCTTCGGCATGTTGTGCGGGGCATCCTTGGCGCGGGCCCACGCCCGTTCCGGCGATCCCGTCGCCATCGCCGCCTACCTGGGTGGCAGCGACCGCTTCGACCGCGCGCTCACCGAATTCGCCCAGTCCTACGCCGATCAGAACGAGCGGGACTTCGAGGCGCTGGGAGCCGCTTGCCGCTCCGGCAGGATCAGGGCGGAGCGCGGTTGAGCGGCCCTCGTGAGAGACCCCTCCTCGCTCTCCTGCCCGTGGGCTCACTCTGTCGTCACGGCGCCCCGGTGGGCGCCCTGGGCGCCCCGCACAAGGGACCCGGTATGCGCTCACGCCCCCCGCTTGGGCCGATCTCGTTCCGGTCGGCTCGGGAGCGCCCACTTCGGCCGGCCGATCACTCCGGTACCTGCCGCATCTCCAGGACGCGTAGTCCGAGCGATTGGAAGCGGGCCAGCAGCCCGTACAGGTGCGCATCGTCCACGACAGGGCCGAACAGAACCGTTTGGCCGGACATCACCACATAGCCCAGCTCCGGGAAGGCTTTGGCAAGCGTTTCCGAAATGTGCCCCTCGACGCGGATCTCGTAGCGCATGGGCTGTTCTCCTGCGGGCGGCGTGGGCAGGCGGACGGCGCACTCCCTGCGATGTTCCCCCAAGGCGCCCCGCCGGGCCTCACCCGGTACAGGTGAACTGCTGCCGGACCTTCCTGATGACCTGGCCCGCCGTGTCGCGGTCACGGACGAGCCCACCTGCCCGCCACGGCACACCGCCGGCGAGCTCCCGCCCGAGTGAGGAGCAGCCGCTTGCTGAAGGTGCTGTCAGCGGTGCGGCCGGGAGCCCTGCCGGGAACGGCGCTCAAGGTACAGGCGACCGACGACGGCTCCCAGGTGGATGACCACCCCTACCGCCACCAGCCAGGACAGAATGACCATGACGACACCGATGGGGCCGTACTTCTCGTTGTTCTCCACGATCGACGCGGAGAAGAAGCGGGCGGAGAAGACGCCCAGGCCCGTCCAGCACACAGCTGTGACGACGGCCGGGGGTAGGAGAGTGCGCCACCGCACGGCGGGAACGAGCAGTACGTACATGGTCACCCACCAGAAGCACGTCGCGACGCCGAGACCGAACAGGCTCCGCAGTACCGGCCCCTCGAGCGCTCTGCCGACCACGGCCTGCAGGGAGCAGTAGGCCAGCAGGAGCGCGAGCCAGCAGAGCTGCGCCGGAATGTCCCGCCAGCCGCGGTGCGGGACATCGAGAAGCCTCTGATACCAGCTCTGCAGGGTGCCGGCGACGGCCACGGCACCGACGATCAGCATGCAGGCGCTCGACACCGTGAGGGATCCAAGGTCCTCGCCTCCAGCGAAGAGTGACGCCACAGCTTGGGCCGCCTGCTGGCTGAGCCCCAGCCAGCCGGCGACCGCGGTGGCGGCGTCACGGCCGGCCGCGCCCGTGATGACGATGAGGAAAGGGAAGAAGCACAGCAGGGACAGCGCGGCGAGCTGGAAAGAGTTGCCGAAGAAGTCGATCGCCGAGAGCCGACGCCACACCATGCCTGCCTGGCTGTCCCGGTAGCGCCGGGCCGCAGCCTCCCTCCGCCGGTCCAGAGTGGCCCTGCGACGCGCTCGCGGACTGTTGCGTGTCATGGAATCAAGTGAACCGCTGCCGGCCCGGGCGATGTGCGGAAGAAAGACCTGATCATCGAGGTGGCTACAACGTCCACCCACGTGAGGTCGAGGAGGTGCTGTACGAGCACCCGGCCGTCGCCGAAGCCGCCGTCGTCGGCGTGCCGCACCCGGTTCACGGCGAGGAGATCGCCGCGGTGATCACACTCCGGGCCGGTGCCCGTGCCACGGCCGAGGAGATCCGCGACCACGTCAAGGACCGGTTGGCGGGCGTACAAGTACCCGCGGATCGTCACCTTCACGACCGAGCTTCCCAAGGGCCCCACCGGCAAGATCCTCAAACGCGAGATCGTGATCACCGATCGGTGACCACGCGGCGTCCGACGGCGAACGGGCTCCCCGGCCGTGAACCGACACGCTGGTCAGCTGTGGCAGCAGCCGACTGGAGATGGTCGCCGGCGCCGCTCCGGGGCGATTGCCGTGCACCGCCGACATCAGGCTGCCGCGGTGTCGTGTCCCCGGACCGGACGGCGCAGCGCCAACCGTGCCACGCGCGGCCAGTCGGCGGAGGCCCCGACGCCCCGCGGCGCGTTGGGGCGACGGCGTGGTACGCGGACCCGGAGAGCGCCGGGCGCGCTGTGGCACACGACGGGAGCCGGCAGGACGACGTGTTCACCGTCGATGCCGACCGGGAGTACGTCCGAGTCGGCTTCTACGACGACTTTCCCGGCGGTCAGCCGGACGAGGCCTCCCGAGCGCGGTCCGCGCACCAAGCCCGCCGCCTGAACGGCACTGCCGACCCGCAGGCACACCACGCCGAGGAGCCCGGTGTCCAGCCGCTCCCTGCGTCCCGGCCGGGTGGCGTCGACGGCGCGTCCGTATGGGTTGTTGCTGACGAGCAGCGCCTGAAGTCCGTCGACGTACGTCCTGTCGGCCCGCGCCCGCAACCTGGGCGCACCCTCGCCGGTGAGAAGGCCGGGGAGGGTGCGCAGGGACGTGCGGGCCTTGGCGTCCCGGTACGCGGGTTCGGTGACGACGGACGCGTATGTTCCGAACGAGGCGTTGTTCACGAAGACGCGGTCCGCGGCGTACCCGAGGTCGACGCGGAGCTCGACACCGTCGGTCAGGGCTTCCAGGGCCTTCGCCGGATCGTCGCGGTCGAGGCCGAGATCGAGGGCGAAATGGTTGCGGGTACCGGCGGGAACCACCACGAACGGCAGGTCGTGGCGCGCCGCGACCTCGGCCACCAGCGCCTGGGTGCCGTCGCCACCCGCCACCGCCAGCAGGTCGGCTCCCCCGGCGGCGGCCTGCCGGGCCATCTGGACGACATCCTGGCCCGCGTCGAGCAGGGCCACCCGGCAGCCCGCCGCCCGGGCCTTCTCCACCAGTTGGAAACGGCCGACCTTGCCGCCGCCGGAGCGCGGATTCATGAGGATCCAGGGGGCGCGGGGGGTTTCGGCGACGGCCTGTTCCGACTGCTGGGAGGCGGTGTGCCCAGGGCTCAGGGCCGTACGCGCCGACGTGACAGCCAGCACCCACAGGGCCAGGGACAGCAAGGCCGGCCCCAGCATGCC
This sequence comes from Streptomyces sp. OZ13, assembly GCF_052068155.1. NCBI lineage: Bacteria > Bacillati > Actinomycetota > Actinomycetes > Kitasatosporales > Streptomycetaceae > Streptomyces > Streptomyces sp. OZ13. The sequence continues at coordinate 386,467 of NZ_JBQHCZ010000001.1, forward strand.
GAAGGTGGCGAACAGGACAAGGACGGTGAGCGGTGCGGTCACCGAGAGGGCTGCGCCCAAGGCGCGTACCGCACCGGTGTGCGCCAGGGCCCACCACACACCGACGGCTGCGAGCGCCACCCCGGCGATGCCGACCAGCACCCACAGCACGCTCCGCAGACCGGCGGCGACGAGCGGCACCATGATGCTCGCCAGGAGGGCGAGCACGGCGAGGCGGGCGCGTCCGGCGCTGCCCTGTCGAGAGGGCGCGGGCCCTGCCGCTCTTGATCTCCTCGTGTGTCCTGCGTGTGCTCCCACCGGTCGTCCCTCTCTTCGCGATCCTCGGGCACGCTTCCCTCCGCCCTCCCGCGCCGTCCGGCCGTGGCCGGCTCACACCGTGCTCGGTCAGCGCCGCTCGGACAGTTCGAAGAGGTTGCCGCGCTCGACCACGCACAGGGCCCAGATGATGAAGCCGGAGAGCGCGATCATCACGATCGACCACACCGGGTAGTACGGCAGGGAGAGGAAGTTGCCGATGATGACGAGTCCGGCGATGCCCACGCCGGTGACGCGCGCCCACGTCGCGGTCCGGAGCAGTCCGATGCTGACGATCACGGCGAGCGCCCCAAGGACGAGGTGGATCCATCCCCAACTGGTCAGGTCGAACTCGAACACGTAGTTGGGCGTCGTGACGAAGATGTCGTCCTCGGCGATGGCCATGATGCCCCGGAAGATGTCGAGCACACCGACGAGGAAGAGCATCACGGCTGCGAAGACCGTCAGGCCGGTTGCCCATTCCTGCTTTGCCGTGTCCGTCGGGCGAGTGTGTGTCGCGGTCATCTTGCACCTCGTTTCGTGGTGTTCGGATGCTCAGCGTCCGGAGGTGTGAGGGGTGGAGCCCGAGTGCTCCGCCGGGCCGTGGCCGGAAAGGACCAGTTCCTTCGCCCTGCGGAACTCCTCGTCCGTGATGGCGCCGCGGTCGCGGATCTCGGACAGTCTGGCGAGCTCGTCGACGCTGCTGGACCGCCCGCCCGCGGCTTCCCTGACGTACGCGTCGAACGCCTCCTGCTGCGACCGCGCCTGCGCCACCTCTCGGCGGCCCATGTTCCTGCCGCGGGCGATCACGTAGACGAACACGCCCAGGAAGGGCAGGAGGATGCAGAACAGGAGCCAGCCGGTCTTCGCCCAGCCGTTCAGCGCGTCGTCACGGAAGATGTCGGCGACGATCCGGAAGAGCAGGATGAACCACATGATCCACAGGAAGAAGAAGAGCATGGTCCAGAAGGCGCCCAGCAGCGGAAAGTCGTACGCCAGATAGGTCTGCGCGGTCATGCCCGGCCTCCGTCCCGGGCGTTCACCCGGCAGCGGTTCTCTGTCACCTTCAGCGTGCCCACGGCAATCACCGGGCGCCTCACCCGGCGCGGGTGAGTGTGCGCGCTGCGCTGTGATCGCCGCCGCTCGACCCGTTCCCCGCCGTCTCGGATCAGGAGTCGCTCCCCTGCCGCGGTTGCGGGGTGCGGCGGCCGCCTTCGAGGCCACCGGTTGCCGATCACGGCTCACGAAGCGGCACGGTCCGCCGCCCGGCCGGTCGGTCCGGAGGCGGCCGCGAGGATCGCCAGGACGATCAGGACGGCCAGGGCGACGCCGAGGACGAGCGCCACCGCTCCGACCGTGGGGTGGTTCCAGAGCACCAGCGCCAACGCTGCCGCCGCGACGATCCCTCCTGTGGTCCACGCCCGGTGGTCCGCCAGCCGGCGTCCGGTGGACCCGGTGCGCACTCCCGCGCGGCGCAGGCCCCGGCCGGCGGCCGTCGTGCTCCGGTCCGCCACCGCGCGGACGGCACGGGCGGGGCGACCGGGACCGTAGAGGTACGCGATCAGTGCCGTGATCACCGACACGACCAGCAGTGTGCGCGTGGTGTCGCGCAGGAAGCGGACGAACGTGTCGTAGATCGCCGCGGCCGCGTCGGGGGGCAGCGCCGTGGGCGGGACAGAGTCCAGATAGACACGTCTGACGACGGCGAGAGCGACGAGCAGCACGACCATCATCACGCCGACACCCGTCGCGGTGATCATCAGCATCACCCGGTGTGCCGGAGCGGTCCACACGGCGAGGGCGGCGAGTGCGACGGTCAGGACGGGCAGCCAGACGCCCAGGACGTCCAGCAGGCGCATGGCGTCCTGCGCCTTGCCCAGCTCCTCCGTCTGGAACAGCGTGATCGTCCGGTCGGTGTCCGGGATGGCGGCGGCCTTGTCGAAGCCCGCGTCGACGAGTCGCTCCCGTGCCTGGTCGACGACCTCGCCCACATCCAGTTGGACGGTCCCCCCCTCGGCGCGCAGGGCGCCCCCGCCGTCATCGGTGAGCATGTTCACCACCGCGGCGTGCGACCGCCGGTTGGCGCCTTCCCAGGCCTGCTGGAAGGCGTCGCTGGTGATCACACCGCGGACGGTGCGGTCCACGACGTTCCTGACCGCGTCCTGCAGGGGAGCGGTGAGGGCGTCGGCCCCCTCCACGACGCGGGGTGGTGCTCCCGCGTCCTGGAGTGCCTTGGTGAGCGAGTCCGTCACCGCCCCGACGTCCACCCGCTCCACCACGCGGTCGGTGAGCCGGTTGATCACGGCGTCCTGTACGGGCGGCTCGGACGCCAGCGGCGCCATGGTCTCCACGTACCTGTCGGTGTCGGAGACCGTGTCCTGGACCCAGGCCGCGACGACGGCCAGGGGCGCGAGCAGAAGGGTCAGCACAAGAAGTACGGAGGAGCCCGCCCGGCGTTCCCGCCGGTGGCGGACCGCCGCGTGGCGGCGCAGCCGCTCGTACTCCGCACGTTCCTCGGGGGTAAGGGCGTGCTTGCCGTTCGTGGCTCCGCCGGAGTCGGAAGGACCGGGGGTCGCGGTCGGGTTCACGGGTACTCCTCGAGGCGGTTGCGGTGTCAGGCCGCAGGAGGGGGACCTTGCGGCCCCGGGACGTGCGTCCTCGCGAGCGCAGCCCGCCACGCGAGGGCGACCACCGCTTCGGCGAGGCCGAGCAGGACGAGCCACAGGCCGAGCAGCCGGGTCAGGGCGTCGGCCGACCCGGTCGGCACGGCGAGAACCAGGACGCCCGCGACAATGCCGAGCATCGCGGCGCCCAGGAGCCAGGTCCTGGAACGGCCGAGCCGGGCAAGGACGTACGCGGGATCGCCGCCCGTCGGACCTGGGGCCGATTCGTCGGGGCGGTGCTCCTGCCCGCTGCGCGAGTCATGGCTCCTCCACGCGTGCTCGAGCGGTTGCTTCAGGACGTCCGCGGGGTGGTGCGAGGGGGCGGTGCGCCACCCGACCGCTTCAGGATCACGCCTGTCACCGGGTCACGGGTTCACCCACCACGGGTGATCCGGCGACGCCGCCCTGGCGTTGAGGCAGGCGTCTGCGGATGACCTGCCCGCACCTGCGGAGCCGGTGTTCCCGCCGCCCTGTCACTCCGGCAACTGCCGCATCTCCATGACGCGCAATCCGAGCGACTGGCAGCGTGCCAGCAGACCGTACAGGTGCGCTTCGTCCACGACAGGACCGAACAGGACCGTCTGGCCGGACATCACCACGTGGCCCAGCTCCGGAAAAGCCTTGGCCAAGGTTTCCGACAGGTGTCCCTCGACGCGGATCTCGTAGCGCACGAGCAGTCCTCCCACGGACATGCTTGGGACAGGCGGACGACTCCCTTCCCTGCGATCGTCCCCCCTGACTCCAGTGCGCACATCACCCGCGGCAGGTGACCCGTCGCAAGGCGGCGACGGGCCGACACGTCCTCAATGAGTCAGAAAGATCTTGAAAGAGACGATCAGCAGACCGAGCAACAGGTTGACCGACGCGGTGACGGCCATGAGCCGCGGCGTAGCACCGGCGCGGCGTGCCGCGGCCATGGACCAGCCCACCTGGCCGGCCACAGCGACGGACAGAGCCAGCCAGAGAGCACCCCGCACATCAAGGCCCAGCAGCGGACTGACGGCCACCGCGGCGGCCGGCGGGACGGCCGCCTTGACGATCGGCCACTCCTCGCGGCACACGCGCAGCACGACCCGGCGGTTAGGAGCCTGCTGCGCCAGGCGCGCCCCGAACAGCTGGGCATGTACGTGCGCGATCCAGAACACGAGAGAGGTGACGAGCAGCAGCAGCACCAGCTCGGTGCGTGGGAACGAGCCGAGCGAGCCGGCACCGATCACCACGGAGGCGGCGAGCATCGATCCGTAGACGCCGCCCGTGTAGTCCGCGTGGGCACGGTGCTCGGCATCGCCCGCCCCACGCGGTGTGTTCGGGCCGGACCTGCTTCTGGGCACTGGTGACTCCCCTCGGACTCAGCGCGTCGATCCGGTCGCGCCGGCCGAAGTGCCGTCACCCGGCCGCGGGCGGCTTTCCCGGGTGGTCGGGAGGTGCGGCGTGACCAGGAAACCGGCCAGAGCGATCCCGCCGGTGGCGAGGATCGCCGCCTTCAGGCCGTCCAACTGTGCGGAGGCGTAGGCGTCCGCGACGGCATCGACCTCGGTCGGCGGCAACCCGGCACGCTCGGCCGCGGAGCGCACCTGATCGGTGGGGACGAAGGTGACCCCCGCCTGGAGAGCGACACCGACCTGCTCGCGGGTCTCTGCGGACAGCCGCGGGTTGTCCGCCACCTGCGTCGTGAAGGCGTGCGCCAGCGCACCGATGAGGATCGACCCGATGAGCGCGGTGCCCAGCGCTGATCCCAGATTCTGTGCCGTGAACTGGAGTCCTCCGGCCTCGCTGCGTTCCTCCTCGCCGACGCCGGACTGGACGACGTTGCCCAGCTGCGAGGCGAGCAGGCCCACACCCACGCCCAGCAGGGCCATGGCTCCGGCGAATTGCGCGTCGTCGATGACCGGGTCGATGGTGGCCAGCAGCCACACGACCGCCGCCGCCAGGGTCAGCAGAGCCAGCCGGACCACCCGGCGCGGCCCCAGCACCCGCCCCAGCGGGGCGGCGGACAAGGACGTCGCGAACATGGTGACGGACACCGGAAGCAGGCGCAGCCCCGTCTGGAAGGCGTCGAAACCCTGAACCACCTGCAAGTACAGCGGGATGGCGAAGAACAGCCCCAGCAGGATGAGGTTCTGGCTCAGCAGCGTCATCAGGCCGGACCGAAGCACGGGCCTGCGCAGCAGGGACAAGTGCATGAGGGGGTCCGCGCCCTGCTGCTCCCGCCGCCGCTCCCAGTACCGGAAGAGGGCCAGGACGGCCGCCCCGGCACCGACGACGAACAGTGTCGGGGCGAAGCCGAGGACCGTGAAGGGAGGGTTGCGGGGCTGCACCCATCCCCAGGTGCTGCTCTGCAGCACCCCGAGCACGCCCAGCGCGAGACCGGCCGCGGAGAGCACCGCACCGACCACATCCAGCCGGGGACGAGGGCCGGTCGGGGCGGAGGCCGCGATCGTTCGGTGGCACAACAGGACTGCCACGACGACCAGGACCTCACCTGCGAAGACCAGCCGCCAGGTCAGGTACGTCGTCACCCAGCCGCCCAGCAGCGGGCCGACCGCGATCCCGGCGCCGGCGAGCCCGCCGATGACCGCGTAGGCGACGGCCCTGTCCCGCCCGCGGTACGACTCCGCGACGAGGGCGGCCATGGCCGGCAGCACCATGGCGGCGCCGATCCCCTCGATGACGGACCAACCCAGCAGGAGGACCCCCAGCGTGGGCGCCACGGCGGTCAGAGCCGACCCCACGCCGTACACGACCAGCCCCAGAAGGAACATGCGGCGACGTCCCACGATGTCACCCAACCTGCCGCCGATGATCATGAACGCCGCCATGACGAGCGCGTACAGGGTGATGACGGCCTGGATCGCGGTGACCTCCGTGTCGAAGTCCTCGACCAGCTGACTGATGGACACGTTCATGACGGACGTGTCCAGGACCATCAGGAACTGGGCCGTACCGAGGACGATCAGAGCCCGCCAGTGCTTCACGCTGTCCACCTCGCCGAGTCGGCCGGAACGCCGACGGAGTCGCCGGGCAGCGGCCGGCGCATGCCCCGCCGCTCCTCCCATCGGAACCGAAGAAACCCGCCCCGCGCCTCACCCGTGACGGGGGAAGGGACCGGATCCCTGCAGAGCCTGTGCCCTGCCGCACGGCCCGGTCATGGCGCTACCGGGCGCTGCTCGTCGCGCGGCCCACGGGTTCGTTGAGGACCGTGTGCCGGGCCCGAGGCTCAGTCGGCGGCGTCCATCTGCCCGTCGAGGGAGAGAGCAGCCGTGATCAGCGCGAGGTGACTGAACGCTTGCGGAAAGTCCTCGAGTTGGTCTTCGGTAGGACCCGGCCGACCCGAAGGCCGTTGCACCGCCACGACGCCGTCGGCCACAGGACAGCGAGGACGGTCCTCATGCCGAGCTGCGGCTCTCGGGGACAGGCGGAACCGGCAGAGCCATCACAACAGCCGTTGGTCGCGTGCGCGGCGCACTGCGTCGCCGCGCCTGTTCACCGCCAGCTTTCGGTACACGCTCTTGAGGTGGGTCTTCACCGTGTTCGCCGACACGTACATGTCGGCGGCGATCTCCTCCGTCGACATCATCCGGGCCAGCCGCTCCAGGACATCGCGCTCGCGTCCGCTCAGCTCCACCGCGACGAGCGGCGGGGGCGGCGAAGCCTGCCGCGGCTGCTCGTCCCGCCGGGGCGGGCCGGGTGTGAGCCAGTCGGCGGCCAGTTCGTCCAGCGGAGGCGTGGCCAGGAGCGGCCGTATCCATGCTCCGGCGTCGAGGAACGGACGGCGCAGCCGCTCCCGCCGGGCGTCGAGGAGCGCCTGCCCGACGAGCCTGCGGGCAGTGGCGGTGTCCCCCGCACTCTCCGCTGCCTGAGCCCTCACCAGCGCTGCCCGCACGGTCACGGCAGGCCCGGAGCGGCCCCCGGACCGGATGCCGTCGAGCAGATCGATGGCCGCCCCGGTACCGCCTGCGGCAAGCTGGATCGCCGCGGCCTCCGCGACACACACCGGCTGGTCGCCGGACACGCCCTGGAGCTCCTCGGCCGCTTGGTCCGGCCGTCCTTCGGCCAGGTGGGCGGCGGAGACGACGAGCGCTGCGCGGCTTGTCGCCCAGGGTGAGGCCACGGCGGTGGAGACGGCCGGGTCCGTCGCCTCGGCAGCGGCTCCTGCCTTGCCCCTGACCAACAGGAGGCGAGCCGTGACGAGGGCTCGTCCCGCAGCCGACACCGGGTCGTGTGCTCCTGGTGGGAGCGGCGCCTCATCGAGGAGGGCCCGTGCCCGGCCCAGCTCATGGCGGTCGACGGCCACGGCTGCGAGGACCAACTGGCCGATGCCTGAGCCGGACGGCTGGGGAACGCCGTCCCGCTCCGCCTGGGACACCGCCGCCAAGGCCTTGCGCTCCGCCCGGCCGAGCCAGCCGTCCAGGTAGTCGAGCAGGGCCAGGTGCTCCATCGAGTCCTGCCGGGGAAGGACGGTAGAGGCTCCGCCGGCGGCGCCGGCCGCCGTGGTCAGGGCAGCTCTCGCGTCCTCGAAGTGCCCGGCCCACAGGCGGGCCGAGCCCAGATGGGTCAGCAGCAGGGCGGTGAGTTCAGGATGCTTGTCCAGGAGGTGTGCCGGGACCTCATGGACCAGTCCGTCGGCCGCTTCAGCGGCCTTCTCGGCCAGTGAGGGACATCCGGTCAGCCGACCGGCCAGTGCCTCGAGCAGCGCACAGCTCAGCTGGGCGGCCGCCAGGTCGGGCGTGTCGTCGGCCAGACGCTTCTCGGCGTGGCGCAGGCGGGTCATGCCGCGTTCCAGGTCGTACCCGGACAGGTTGCGGGCCGCGCGCACGAGGTCGGAAGCCGGACTCCTGGCCTCGGGCCCCATGTGAGAGAACAACCGGGTCAGGTCACCCGAGCGCAGGCTGGTGAAGAGCTGCCCGATCGCCAGGTCGTCGACGAGGGCACCGGCGGCGAAATCCCAGTCGCCCGCAGCGGCGCCGTGGGCGAGCGTCTCCGGCAGGAATCCGGAACGGCGCAGCCACCGCGCGGCCCTCAGGTGGAGTTCCGGCTCCAGCCCGGGCAGGCGCTGGCGCAGATGTGCCCGGAGTATCTCCCCGAACAGGGGATGGAGCTGATACCACGAGTGCCCCAAGGGCTCGACGAACGCATTGTCGCGGTGCAGCGCGGCGAGGATGGGCTCGGCATCGGTCCGGAGCGTCAGCGCGTTGGCCAGATCGGGACAGAAACGCTCCAGGACGCTGACACGCAGCAGGAGATCCTGCGTTTCCTCCGGCTGTCCCTTCAGGACCTCGGCCAGCAGGAAGTCCGCGACCGTACTGCGGTCCGCCTCGAACTCCTTCAGGTAGAGCTCCGGATCAGCGCTGTCCAGAGCGGCCAGGGCGGACAGCCGCAAGCCGGCCGCCCAGCCCCGGGTCCGGTCCACCAGGGCGCGCGCGGCGCTGACCGGAAGGCTCAGACCGTGCAGCTCCAGCAGTGCGACGGTCTCCTCCGGCGTGAAGGCCAGCTCAGCGGCGCGGATCTCCGTCAGCTCGCCGGCCGCCCGGTACCGATGCAACGGAAGCAACGGTTCGGTGCGGGTGATGAGGACGAGGTGCAGCCCCCGACCGGCATGGTGCAGGACGAACTCGAGCTGCTCAGCGACATCCGGAGCCGTCACACGGTCGTACTCGTCGAGTACGAGGACCAGGGGCCGGTCGCGATCGTTGAGCTCGGCAGCGAGCGTTGCCAGCAGCCTACGGTCCACCCGGTCGGCGTCCGCGGGAGCCACCACCGCGTCGGACAGCGGCCCGTCGCAAGCACGCATGGCCTGAAGAACGTACGCCCAGAACACCCCCGGACGCAGCGCCCCGGCCTCAGCCGTGAGCCAGGCCACCGGCTGCCGCAGTCCGGCGGCCCAGTGCGCTGCCAGCACGGTCTTGCCGGCCCCGGCCGCGCCGTTGATCACTGTCAACGGCGTCCGGAGAGCCTGATCGAGATGGTCGATGAGCCGCTGCCGCCGCAGAAACGTGACCGGCCTCGCGGGAAGGGCGAATCGGGCCCGCAGGAACGGGTCTCCCACAGGGTCGGCGTACGGCACGGCCGGAATGGTCGGGCCCCTGGCATGGTCGGAGAAATCAGCCACAGCGCTCACCACCTGCCGGCAGCGTCACTTTCATAGCGCCTCCCGTCCCAGCATCCCAGTCCTCCTGCCGCGGCGCGCGGGACACCGGCCCCTGGCCCTCTCACCAGCCAGTACGTCGCCACGCCCCGAGCCACAGCCCTTGAGACGCTCCGCGCCGACGCTGTTCGGCAGCTGTGAGTGAAGCGGCACGCACCACCGAGCCACTCATCAGCCTCCTGACCGCCATGATGGGACTCGGCGGCTTGCGGCAGCCGTGCCCCTTCCCGGCCCCCGGCAACAGACGCTCCGCAGACGCCTTGCCCAGGTGAGGTCGGCGCGCTCAGGCGCTAGGCGGACCGCCGGGGAGTACGGGACGGAAGGCCTGAAGCGCGTCCCCACCCGGCTGGATGATGCCGTAACTGCTCTCCGGCACCTCGTTCCAGGCTCCGGGGAGAGCGCCCAGCGGTTCGGAGACGACGAGGCGGGTCTCGTCCGAAATATCCCGCAGGAACGAGGCCTCCGGGTGCAGCGCGCGCAGAGCGTCCACCTTGGTGCTGTAGTACAGCGACCGGGAGCGGCCCTCGCTGGAATAGCGAAAGGCCCACACTCGTTCGCCGTCGGCGACCGCGATGGTCATCTGCAACGGGTACGGGACGTCGTGCGCGTGCCCGGTCTTCTCGATCAGGCCCGCCATACGCGCCACGGCACCGGGCGGATCCTCCGCCAGGCCGAAGGTGAGAGCCAGGAAGAACATGAGCTCGGAGTCGGTGGAACCCTCGATGTCCGGGTACAGAGCCGGATCGACGGCCAGGACCAAGTCACGCCGGAACCGGTGGAATCCGCTGATCATCCCGTTGTGCATCCACATCCAGCGACCGTGCCGGAAGGGGTGGCAGTTGGTCTGCTGCACGGCCGTTCCGGTCGAGGCCCTGATGTGCCCGAAGAACAGACCCGACCGGACATGGTGGGCGACCTCCTGCAGATTGCGGTTGTTCCAAGCAGGGCCCACGTCCCGCAGAACCGCGGGAGTGGTTGTGTCCTGCGTGTACCAACCGACGCCGAAGCCGTCACCGTTGGTCGTCTCCACACCCAAACGGGAATGCAGGCTCTGGTCGATCAAGGAGTGTTCCGGCTCGAACAGGACCCGGCTGAGAAAGACAGGTGTACCCGTGTACGCGATCCAGCGGCACATCTCGGATTCCTCCGTTCTCGTAGCCAGAGGCATCAAGAGACAACGGCGGGGGCCGGATGCGGCGTTCCGCCGACCCGGGCCGGACGGAATGTCACCAGTATCGCCTACGCACGTCCCTGGCACCTGGGTCGCGGCCGAGCGCGAGGCGTACGCCGCGTCCGGGCGGACGAGCTCAGGGACGAGTACGGCCTCGCAGGCTCCGCTTGTACGATGCCCGGGCGTCGTGCTCGGCCCCTCTCGCGGACAGCGGTGTCCCGGAGCGCGTCCTGTCCGGTGGGCGGGTCGCGCCGATGTCACGACGACCGACAAGTGGTACGTGAAGCCGGACGTGGAGGACCTTCGCCCGGCGGCGGAAGCGTGGGGCGGCCCGGCGAGCGTCCTACCCCCCGCCCGTAAGGAATTGTGAGATGTGGGAGCGTGAGCAGGGTGAGCAAGACGACGACTGAAACCCTGCAATACCGCGTCGACGGGCCGGAAGACGCGCCGATCCTGGTCCTGGGCCCCTCTCTCGGCACCACATGGCACATGTGGGACCGGCAGATCGCCGAGCTCTCCGAGCGGTGGCGGGTGATCCGGTACGACCTGCCCGGCCACGGCGGCGCGCCCGCCTACCCCGCCGCGTCCGTCGGCGACCTCGCGGAGCGGCTGCTCGCCACCCTGGACCAGCTCGGTGTGCAGCGGTTCGGCTACGCCGGCTGCTCGGTCGGCGGCGCCGTGGGCATCGAGCTGGCGCTGCGCCACCCGCAGCGCGTGGCCACCCTGGCGCTCGTCGCGGCGTCCCCCCGGTTCGGCACCGCTGACGAGTTCCGCCGGCGTGGTGTCGTCGTCCGCACCAACGGGCTCGACCCGATCGCCCGCAGCGCGCCCGAGCGTTGGTTCACCCCGGCGTTCGCCGCCGCCCAGCCGGCCATCGTCGAGTGGGCCGTCCAGATGGTCCGCACCACCGACCCCGGCTGCTACATCGCCGCGTGCGAGGCGCTGGCCGCGTTCGACGTCCGCGCCGGTCTCGGCCGTATCCAGGTCCCCACCCTCGTGGTGGTCGGCTCCGAGGACCAGGTCACCGGGCCCGCGGAGGCCCGCACCCTGGTCGCCGGGATACCGGACGCCCGGCTCGCGCTCGTCCCCGGCGCCTCCCACCTGGCGCCGGTCGAGCAGCCCGCCGCCGTGACGGATCTGCTCGCCCACCACTTCGCCACCGCCTGGCACGACACGCTCGCGGCCATCCCTGCCCCGTCGGCTCCCGTGACCTCGCCGCCCGTCGCGCCGGTCGCCGAGATCGCGCCCGCCGCCACGGAGCAGCCGCAGGCCACGGGGCCGGGCAGGCCCGACCCGTACCAGGCGGGGATGAAGGTGCGGCGTGAGGTGCTCGGCGACGCGCACGTCGACGACGTGCTGGCCGACGGCGACGACTTCACCGGCGACTTCCAGGAGCTGATCACCCGCTTCGCCTGGGGCGAGGTGTGGACCCGCGACGGCCTGGACAGACGCATGCGCAGCTGTGTGACGCTGACCGCGCTGGTCGCCGGGGGGCATCTGGACGAGCTGGCCTCGCACACCAGGGCGGCGCTGCGCAACGGCCTGACCCCCTCGGAGATCAGGGAGATCCTGATCCACACGGCCGTCTACTGCGGCGTCCCCGCGGCGAACTCCGCTTTCCGGGTGGCGCAGGCGGTGATACAGGAGGAGACGACGCCCCGGGCGTAGCAGGATGTCGGCATGAGGCTCACCAAGCGGATCCACGCCTGTGTCCAGCTCGAGAAGGACGGGCGGCGTCTGGTCATCGACCCCGGCGGGTTCACCGAGCAGGACGCCGCCGTCGGGGCCGACGTCCTGCTCGTCACGCACGAGCACCCCGACCACTTCGACGAGGGCAGACTGCGGGCGGCGCTCGAGGCGAACCCGTCCGCCCGGCTGTGGACCCTGCGCAGCGTCGCCGAGCGGCTGTCCGCGGCGTTCCCCGGGCGGGTGAGCACCGTGGGGCACGGCGACACCTTCACCGCGGCGGGCTTCGACGTCCAGGTGCACGGCGAGCTGCACGCGGTGATCCACCCGGACATCCCGCGGATCACCAATGTCGGCTACCTGGTGGACGGGTCCGTCTTCCACCCGGGCGACGCGCTCACCGTCCCCGGCCGGCCGGTGGACACGCTGATGCTGCCGGTGCACGCCCCGTGGAACAAGATCTCCGAGGTCATCGACTACGTCCGCGAGGTGGCGCCGCGCCGGGCCGTCGATGTCCACGACGCCCTGCTCACGGACCTCGCCCGGCCCATCTACGACCGGCAGATCGGCGAGCTCGGCGGCGCCGGGCACGAGCGCCTGGCAGCCGGGCAGACGGTGGAGCTGTGAGGGTCACGCGGCGGGGTCGGACGACTGTCGCACCCCGCCGTTAGGCTTTGGGTCATGCGTATCGCCACGTGGAACGTCAACTCGATCACCGCCCGGCTGCCCCGGCTGCTGGCCTGGCTGGAGAGCAGCGGCACGGACGTGCTGTGCCTCCAGGAGACCAAGTGCACCGAGGAGCAGTTCCCCGCAGCGGAGCTCCGTGAGCTCGGCTACGAGTCCGCGGTCAACGCCTCCGGCAGGTGGAACGGCGTGGCGGTGATCTCCCGGGTGGGCCTCGACGACGTCGTCCGCGGGCTGCCCGGCGCCCCGGACTACGAGGGCGTGCAGGAGCCGAGGGCGATCTCCGCCACCTGCGGCCCCGCCCGCGTCTGGTCGGTCTATGTGCCCAACGGCCGCGAGGTCGCCCATGACCACTACGGCTACAAGCTGCGCTGGCTGGAGGCGTTGTCCGTCGCGGTGACCGAGGACGCCGCCGCCGGGCGTCCGTTCGCCGTCCTCGGCGACTTCAACATCGCCCCGACCGACGACGACGTGTGGGACCCGTCCTTCTTCGACGGCATGACGCATGTGACGCCGCCCGAGCGCGCGGCCCTGGAGGCACTGCGCAAGCGCGGACTGGCCGATGTGGTGCCGCGCCCGCTGAAGTACGAGCACCCGTTCACCTACTGGGACTACCGCCAGCTCTGCTTCCCCAAGAACCGCGGCATGCGCATCGACCTGGTCTACGGCAACGAGCCCTTCACCACGGCGGTCAAGGACAGCTTCGTCGACCGCGAGGAGCGCAAGGGCAAGGGCGCCTCCGACCATGCGCCGGTCGTTGTCGATCTCGACATCTGACGTTGGTTGACGCGCGCCCTGTGGTGCATTCGGGTGCAGGGATGCGAGGCTTTGCGGTATGAACATCCCCTTCTTGGATCACTGGCTGGGACGCCACGGCGAAAGGGACAAGGGCGATGCGGCCGCCGGGCACGACCCGGAGCGTGCGGCGGCCATCACCGAGCTGCTGTCGGAGTGCGAACTGCTGCGTTCCAGGGCGGCCCAGGACGGACTCGAACTGGACGACTCCCCGGGGTCGTTGAGCGCACTGGACCAGCTTCCGCCGCGCTGGCGCGACGATCCGGAGGAGCTTCCCTGGCTGGGGAACGACGCGGGCCTCTACCTCGGCACGGTGATCGTGCGCACCGTGCCCGGGGCCGCCTGGCACATCTGGCCGGGCGGCCATCCGGTGGTGCGGCTCGCCTCCGGGCGGGAGATCGGTGTGGTCGAGGCCGGTGTGGAGTGGGCGTTCAACGGGGCTCCCGAGCTGTCACAGGTGTACGCGGAGGCGTCGGAAGCCTAGATTCCGTATTAGTACGGCTTTTGGTCCGCCTGTGCGTGTCGGTTGTGGACCCCCTTGGCGGCCCGGTTAGTTTGCGCTGGCCACGACACACAGCTGAGAGTGGGTGGAGCAGCGTATGGCCGTCGATCCGTTGATCGAGCTGCGCGAGGTCAACAAGCACTTCGGGCAGTTGCACGTACTCCGGGACATCCACCTCACCGTCGGCCGCGGGGAGGTGGTGGTGGTCATCGGCCCGTCGGGCTCCGGGAAGTCGACGCTCTGCCGGGTCGTCAACCGGCTGGAGACCGTCGAGTCGGGCGACATCCTGATCGACGGACAGCCGCTGCCCGCGGAGGGTCGCGAGCTCGCGAAGCTCCGGGCGGACGTCGGCATGGTCTTCCAGTCGTTCAACCTCTTCGCGCACAAGACCGTGCTGGCCAATGTCTCGCTCGGCCCGGTCAAGGCCCGCGGCCGCAAGCGGGAGGAGGCGGACCGCCGATCCCGTGAACTGCTCGAACGGGTCGGGCTCGCCGACCAGGCGGACAAATACCCGGCCCAGCTCTCCGGCGGCCAGCAGCAGCGCGTGGCCATCGCCCGCGCACTCGCCATGGACCCCAAGGTCATGCTCTTCGACGAACCGACCTCGGCCCTCGACCCGGAAATGATCAACGAGGTGCTGGAGGTGATGCAGCAACTCGCCGCCGAGGGGATGACCATGGTCGTCGTCACCCATGAGATGGGCTTCGCCCGCTCCGCCGCGAACCGCGTCGTCTTCATGGCCGACGGCCGCATCATCGAGGACCGCTCCCCGGACGACTTCTTCACGCGTCCGGAGACCGACCGCGCCAAGGACTTCCTCTCCAAGATCCTCAAGCACTGATGCGGCCGCCCGCACCGATGGGGCCGTTCACGGAACACAGGGAACACCGGGTCCGGACCCGCCCGCACGGCGCGAGGAGATGCCGCGTGCGGGTGGGCTCGACCGGGAACGCCGCTGCCGAAGGCACCCCGAGCCCCGTGGCGGGCGCGAGCGGGCCGGCGCGGTGGCGCATGGAGCACCACTCGGCCCCTGCCTGAGTGAGGGGCCCAGCCGGCAGTGGCCGGTGATCACTTCTGCTGCAGCGGGACCGAGAGGTACGACGGGTCGGCCGCGGGCGAGGAGAAGGTCAGCTGCGCGCCGGTCGGGTTGTGCTCGATGTAGAGCGGGTCGACGGTGTCGACGACCACGGCGAGACGGTGGCCGGCCGGTACGTCGTAGGCGGTGGAGTACAACTCCAGGTCGACGGCGAACGGCTGACCAGGCGTCCTGCCGTGGAACGTGTACGGCGCGCTTGCGACCAGCTTGCCGAGGCCGAGCGGGCCCACGTCGTAGAGGTACGCGACGAGGGTGCCGCTCCCTTTGGTGCTCGTGACCGTGGTGTGCAGCTCCGCGGTGCCGCGCACCCGCTGCTCCGTCCGGTACCACTCGGACTGCCACACCGCCGCGAAGGAGCGTGGCAGCAGCGGGATCGACGCCATCGGCGGCAGCTGGGCGAACTGGTCGAGCATGCTGGAGAGGAAGATGAGCCCGCCGTTCGCACCGGAGTCGACGCCCGTCCGGATGCTCTGCGCCCCGCCGAGTGCGATCTTCTTCCGGTCCGCGCCCACGGACTTCCAGTCGGGGTACGACTCCACGGCGCCGCCCGTGCGCGTCCGGATGCGTACGGGCTGCTCGCGGTCCACGCCGTTGTCGGCGCCCTTGAGGTGGTGGTCCAGCCACCGGTGGGCGCTGGTCCAGGTGTCGTTGGGCAGTCCGAGCAGTCCGGTGCCCTCCGCGGTGGCGTGGTCGCCGGGGCGGAACTCCAGCCGCTTGGGGCCGCTGAGCCGCTCGTAGAAGTCGGCGTACTGGTTGGGCGGGAAGAGCGAGTCGCCCCACGCGTTGCCGAGCATGATCGCGGCGCCGTTGGCGTTGATCTCGTCGAGGTAGGTGGCGGGGGAGCGCTTGCGCCCCCACTCGATCATCTCCTGCTCCTTGGACAGATCCGAAGTCAGGAAGGCGGTCATGATCCCTTGGAGTTCGGCGCTGGGGCGGCCCGTGAGATGGCCGGCGCCGCTGAGGAGGGCGGCGGCCTGCAGGTGCTGCGTGCGGCCGCTGTAGATGGAGTCGATAAGGTCCGCCCAGCCGCTGAGCGCGGCAACCGCCTTGATGCGCTTGTCCTTCGCGGAGGCCAGCAGGCTGATGCCGGCTCCGTAGGAGACGCCCGCCATGCCCACCCTGTCCGGGTCGGCCGGGGTGTTGGCCAGTGCCCAGTCGATCACCCTGGAGGCGTCGGCGATGTCGGGCGGTCCGGCCGTCTCGATCTCGCCGCCGGACTGCCAGAAGCCGCGGGAGTTGTAACTCACCACCACATAGCCGGAGTCGGCGAGCTTCTTCGCCTGGGCGAGGTACTCGATCTGCGGCATCGCCCAGCTGGTCGGCAGTACGACGACGGGATACGTCCGCCGGCCGTCGGCGCCGGCGGGTGTGACGACGTTGGCCTTCAGCACGATCCCGCCGTCCCCCTCGATGTCGACGAAGCGGACGCCGGGGGAGGCGGTGGCGGCGCTGTTCCACAGGGCCGGGGCCGGGGCGGCCGGGAGGGCGTCGGGGGCCGCTGCGGTGGCGGAACCGGCGAGCAGTGCGGCAGAGACCGTACCGATGGCGGTGGTGCGCAGAGCCTTGCGAGGAAGTCCCACAGGTCACTCCTGACTCATCTGTCCCAACGAAGTGACCCGACGGTAAGGTCGGGGAGCTACCTCAGGTAACTCCCCAGTAAGTTACGCCACCGTAACAATTATTGGACGTCGTGTCAGCGGGCAGCGCGGCAGTCGCCGAAGGGACCGGCTCGAACAGGCGTCTGCGGCACCGCTAACATGCGCGCCCATGACTGACGACGTACGCAACATCGTGCTCGGTGTGGTGGCCGCGGGAATCAGTGCCGCGATCGGCTGGCTCGCCCGCACCTACCTATGGCGCCGCCGACTGCGGCGCAAGCAGGGGTTCTTCGGCCTGCCCGGGAATTCGGAGTCCTTGCTCGTCGTCAACCGCGAGGCGGGCCGCGACGGTTCGGTGCACCGCTTCGACGTCTTCGCCCTTCTGGAACTGTCCGCGCTCATCAAGGACTGCGGGGCGAACGCCCAGATCGTCTGGCACGACACGGCACAGCAGGGTTTCGGCGAGCGCACCGAATTCTGCGTGGGCGGGCCGGTGTCCAACCGCCGTATGGCGGCGCACCTGCACTCCATGCTGCCCGGGGTGAAGGTGAACACCGACGCCGAACCAGGGCCGGACCAGGGCGCGTTCCAGATCGGCTCCGAGCGCTACCGCATGGAGCCCGGCGCGGCGGAGTACGTGCTGCTCGCGCGGCTCACCGCGGGTGAGGACGCCCGGCCCGTGTTCCTGTTCTGCGGGCAGCGCGCCATCACCAACCAGGCGGCCACCCGCTACCTGGCCCGGCACCACGAGAAGCTCGCCCGCAAGCACGGCAACGGTTCCTTCTGCCTGCTGCTCAAGGTGGTCAACTCGCAGGCGTACGGCCCCGATGTGGTCGAGCTCGTGGCCGATGTGACGCGGGCGGCCCGGACCGCGGTACCGCAAGCACGCAGCTCGCACCGGGCGGCCGGCTGAGCCGGCGACGCGCCCGCAGGCACCCGGGACTCCCGCCCCGTGAACCGTTACGCTGCGCCGACACCGGCTGACTGGAGGTACGAATGCGTCGCTCCACCGCACGGAAGGTCTCGGTCGTGGCCCTTGCCGCGGCCGTCGTCTCGATCGGCGCCGCAGCCCCGCCCACGCCCCGTACCGCCCCTCCCACGGCACCACCCGCCAAAACCCCGGTGGCCGTCGGCCACGGCGGGGCGGTCGCGAGCGTCGACGCCGACGCCTCGGCGGCTGGTATCGAGGTGCTCCGCAACGGCGGCAACGCCGTTGACGCGGCGGTGGCGACCGCCGCGGCGCTCGGCGTGACGGAGCCGTACTCCGCCGGCATCGGCGGCGGTGGCTACTTCGTCCGCTACGACGCCAGGACCCGTACCGTGCACACCGTCGACGGCCGGGAGACCGCCCCGCGTTCGGCCGACGCCTCCCTCTTCCTGGAGAACGGCACGCCCGTACCGTTCGCGGAAGCCGTGACCAGCGGCCTCGGCGTCGGCACGCCCGGCACCCCCGCCACCTGGGACACCGCGCTCGAGGAGTGGGGCAGCCGGCCGCTGGGCGAGCTGCTGAAGCCCGCGGAGCGCCTGGCGGAGCACGGGTTCACCGTCGACGAGACCTTCCGTTCGCAGACCGCGGCCAACGAGGCGCGCTTCCGTGACTTCCCCGCCTCCGCCGAGCTGTTCCTGCCCGACGGGCGTCTCCCGGTCGTCGGATCGGTCATCAGGAACCCCGACCTGGCCCGCACCTACAAGGAACTCGGCAGAAAGGGCGCCGGGGCGCTCTACGAGGGCGCCCTCGCCAGGGACATCGTCGAAACCGTGCGCAACCCCCCGGTCGACGAAAACGCCACCCGGGTGGTCCGGCCAGGAGACCTGACACGGCGCGACCTGCGGGCGTACGAGACGGTGCGCCGCGAACCGGCGAAGGTGTCGTACCGGGGCCTCAACGTCTACGGCATGCCCCCCTCCTCCTCGGGCGGCACCAGCGTCGGCGAGGCGCTCAACATCCTGGAGCGCACCGACCTGTCGGACATCTCGGAGGAGCGGTATCTGCACCGGTTCATCGAGGCGAGCCGCATCGTGTTCGCGGACCGCGGGCGGTGGGTCGGCGACCCGGCGTTCGAGGACGTGCCGACCGCCGGTCTGCTGTCCCAGCGCTTCGCCGACTCGCGCGAGTGCCTGATCAAGGACGGCGCGGTGCTCACCAGTCCGCTGGCGCCGGGCGACCCGCGCCGGCCGGAGCGCTGCGGGTCGGCGGGAGCGGCGGCCCCGACGACGTACGAGGGGGAGAACACCACCCATCTGACGACCGCCGACAAGTGGGGCAACGTCGTCGCCTACACGCTCACCATCGAGCAGACCGGCGGCAGCGGCATCACCGTCCCCGGGCGCGGATTCCTGCTCAACAACGAGCTGACCGACTTCTCCTTCCGGCCGGCCGACCCCGCGGTCCACGACCCGAACCTACCCGGCCCGGGCAAGCGGCCGCGTTCGTCCATCTCGCCCACGATCGTGCTGGACCACCACGGCCGTCCCGTGCTGGCGCTCGGCTCGCCGGGCGGCGCGACCATCATCACGACGGTCCTGCAGACCCTGACGGGCCATCTGGACCGTGGCCTGCCGCTGGTGGACGCGATCGCCGCGCCCCGGGCCAGCCAGCGCAACCAGCCGACGACCGAGCTGGAACCGGCCCTGTGGAACAGCCCGCTGAGGGAGCGTCTCGAGGCGATCGGGCACGAGTTCCGGCTGAACCAGGAGATCGGTGCCGCCACGGGTGTCCAACGACTGCCGGACGGCCGGTGGCTCGCGGCGGCGGAGAAGCAACGGCGCGGCGGCGGCTCCGCGATGGTGGTCCGCCCGTCCCGCTGACGAAGCGCGGGACACGCCGGCGGGTCACCCGTCCGGCGGTGCGGCTGTGACCGTGCGCGCAGGTACGGGTAGGAGCCTTTCGAACAGAAAGGCTCCCTGTGCGCATTCGAAGCATCGCTCTCATCGTGGCAGTCGGTTCGGTCATGCTCGGAACGGCTGCGCTCCCGGCGGCCGCCAAGCCCGGCTCCGTGCCGCCGCCGCCCGCGCCCGACCTGTACCGCACGGCACCGGCGGCGGGTGTCGACGCGGCGGAGCTGCTGGCCGAGGTGGAGCACTGCACCAAGATCTCCAAGGGCGACTACAGCACCGACCGGGGCGGGCCGGCGAACATTCCCGTCTGCGAGCACGAGGGGGCCGTCTTCTGGAAGGCGGACATGGACATCGACTGCGACGGCCGGCGCAGCACGCGGTGCAACAGCGGCACCGACCCCTCGTTCCAGCCGGCCACGGCCTTCACCGGCTCGGACGGGAGGTATCTCGACGCGGCGGAGCTGCCGTTCGTCGTCGTGCCCGGCCCGAGCCCGGTCTGGAACTACTGGGCGTCCGGCATCCGAGGCGGTTCCGCCGCCGCGATCATCCATGACGGCAAGGTCGTGTACGGGGTGGTGGGCGACACCGGGCCGAGCGGCATCATCGGTGAGGCGTCCTACGCGGCGGCGGAGGCGCTCGGGATCGACCCGGACCCGGCGAGGGGCGGCGTTGCCTCCGGAGTCACCTACATCGTCTTCAAGGACTCGAAGGTGTCGCCGATCGAGAGCCGTGCCGCGGCGGAGAAACTGGGCGAGGAACTGGCCCGGCGGTTCGTCGACGGAGGCTGACGCGCCTCTTGGCGGCAGGGTGGACAGGCTTCGGGGGCCTACGGCGCCGTGAGTATCCGAGGGCCGCCGTCCGTGAATCCACAAAGACGTCCTGGCACGGCCGGGAACGGGACCGGCACCCGGTCCGGCTGGACGGTATTCAATACCGGTATAGAAATACCGACCGCTAGGATGCGCAACATGGTGCGCACTCCTCTCACCGCCGAAGAGCGCGAACGCGGCGAACGGCTCGGCCGGCTGCTCCGCCGGGCGCGCGGCGACCGCAGCATGGTCGAGGTGGCCGCCACGGCGGGCATCTCCCCGGAGACACTGCGCAAGATCGAGACGGGGCGGGCGCCCACCCCCGCGTTCTTCACCGTCGCCGCTCTGGCCGTGGCTCTCGGCCTGTCCATGGACGAACTCGCCGTCCACTGCGCCCCTGCACCTGTGCCCGTGCCGTCGTCCGTGCCGGTACCGGTGGCCTGAGCCGGCGGCAGGGGGCGTAGTCTCGCGGGCGTGAGTGCCGAGATGTTCGCCAGCGCCAGGTACGTCAGTGTCACCACGTTCCGCAAGAACGGGACCGGAGTGGCCACGCCCGTGTGGTTCGCGGTGGACGGTGGTGAGTTGTTTTTCTGGACCCGCACGGACTCGTGGAAGGTCAAGCGCCTGCGCAACGACAGCCGGGTCGTCGTCACCGTCTGCGACGTACGGGGCAAGGTCGAGGAGGGCGCCCCCACCGCGGAGGGCACCGCCCGGCTCCTGGACGGAGCCGAACTGGGCGCGGTCCGCAAGCTCCTGTCGCGCAAGTACACCTGGCAGTTCTGGGCCGTCGACTGGCCGGCGATGATCGTGCGACTGGGCAAGCGCCCGCACACCGGTATCGCGGTCACTTTCTGAAAAGGCGCCGTAGCAGCCCTGTAACACCCCTGCGGTCGAATGCCTGCGGTGCCCTCGGAGCGGAGGGCTCCATTCGGCAGTGGGGCGGCAGGGGCGGCGATGACGGTGCACCAACTCCCGGCGGACATCGGGACCTTCGCGCGGTACTTCGGGGAGCTGGTGAGGCGGCTCGACCCGGCCGGAGGCTGGTACGCGGTCTTCCTGCGGCGTGACCCGGAGGGCATGCGGGCCTGCCTGGACGGCAGCGAGATCCCGCCCTGGGACGTGGTCGAGTCCCTGCTGCACGACCTGCCCGCCCAGGACGCCGCGGAGTCCGCGCGGGCGGCCGGGCTGCACGCGGCGGCCGCCGCCGCGCACGACCGGCTGCCGGGCGGTCGCGAAAGGCTCGAGGAGCGGGTCGAGTTCATGCGCAGGGAACGGCTGCGCGCACAGGGCCGGGCCGAGGAGCTCCTCCGGCTGCTGCCCGGGTGCGCACAGGGCTCGGCGGAGGCGGAACGCCTCACCCACGAGCTCGCTTGGACCAGGGACGACCACACCAGGGCGGTGCGCCGGCTCGCGGAACTGGACTCCCGCCTGGCCGGCCTCGTCCCGCCCGGTCCCGGACCCGCGGACGACCCGGCGCACCGGCCGGCGGCGCCCGCGGGCGCCGGAACGCGGTCCGAGGAGCGGCAGCCGCCCGAAGCCCCGCCGGGCGACGGACAGAGGCGCGGCGGGGGGAAGAAGCGCCGTCCTCGCGGCGGGGCCCGGTTCGCCGGCATGGAGGACGCGGGGGACGACGCCGTCGCCGTTCCCCTGCTGCCGGTCGCGGGTGACGTGCCGCGCGGAGCCCGCTACGGCGGCGCCGCGGCCGAGGCCGCCCCGGAGGCGCCGCCTGTGCCGGAGGGCGCGTACCGCGCCGCCAGGGACACCGTCGCCGCGCTCGGCCGGCTCCGCGCCGAGGGCCGCGGCGGCGAGGCGCACGCCCTGATCTGCGAGGCCGCCGCCCGGCCCGCGGCGTGGCTGCCGGCGCTCGCCGACGAGCTGAACCGCTCGGGGCCGGCGGCGGACTGGGCCACCCTGCTCTGGGAGGTGGCGTCACAGCCGGCCTTACGGCTCGCCGCCGCCGCGGAGGCGCTCGTCGCGGCGGGCCGGGGCGACGACGGCGGGCAGCTGCTGCGCCAGGGGGTGTTCCGTTCCCCCGACGAGATCGCGGACGCCGTCCTCACGCTGGAGGAGGCGGGAACGCCGCACCGTGCCCGTGCCCTGCTGGCCGCGTTCGTGCAGGTCCGCACCGCCGCGGACGCGGCGGCCTGCGTGGCGTTGGACCCCGCCCGGCTGGTGCCGATGCTGCTCGACGCCGCCCGGGACGTCTCGTCGGCCAGGGAGCGGGACATCGTCCACGCACTGCGCGTGGCCGGACACCTCCGCGGCTGAAAATGATCGATGTCGACCGCTCGGGTACGAAACAAGATCGACTCAGCGGGTTCACGACGATGGTCTTGCCCCCGAGTGTGACGCGGCTTACGTTCTCCTCCTACGCACTGTGTCTACGTGCGTAGAAGCTCTCGGACGTCCTGTCGAAGGAGCAGCTCATGGCCACTGTCGTACGCGCCGCACTCGTCCAGGCCACCTGGACCGGCGACACCGAATCCATGATCGCCAAACATGAGGAACACGCCCGGGAGGCGGCCCGGCAGGGCGCCAAGGTCATCGGCTTCCAAGAGGTCTTCAACGCCCCCTACTTCTGCCAGGTCCAGGACCCCGAGCACTACCGCTGGGCGGAGCCGGTGCCGGACGGTCCGACGGTCCGCCGGATGCAGGAGCTCGCCCGCGAGACCGGCATGGTGATCGTGGTCCCGGTCTTCGAGGTCGAGGGCGCGGGCTTCTACTACAACACCGCCGCCGTGATCGACGCCGACGGCAGCTACCTGGGCAAGTACCGCAAGCACCACATCCCCCAGGTGAAGGGCTTCTGGGAGAAGTACTACTTCAGGCCCGGCAACGCCGGCTGGCCCGTGTTCGACACCGCGGTCGGCAAGGTCGGCGTCTACATCTGCTACGACCGCCACTTCCCGGAGGGCTGGCGGCAACTCGGGCTCGGCGGGGCCCAGTTGGTGTACAACCCGTCCGCGACGCACCGCGGACTGTCCTCCTACCTGTGGCAGCTGGAGCAGCCCGCCGCCGCCGTCGCCAACGAGTACTTCGTCGCCGCCATCAACCGCGTCGGCATCGAGGAGTACGGCGACAACGACTTCTACGGCACCAGCTACTTCGTCGACCCGCGCGGCCAGTTCGTCGGCGACGTCGCCAGCGACAAGGAGGAGGAGCTCGTCGTACGGGACCTCGACTTCGACATGATCGAGACGGTGCGGCAGCAGTGGGCGTTCTACCGAGACCGCCGGCCCGACGCCTACGAGGGGCTGGTGCAGCCGTGACCGACCTCTACGAGCGGCACCGTGCCGTCATCCCCGACTGGGTCGCGCTCTACTACAAGCAGCCGATCGAGATCACCCACGGCGAAGGCCGCCACGTCTGGGACGCGGACGGCAACCGCTACCTGGACTTCTTCGGCGGCATCCTCACCACCATGACCGCCCACGCGCTGCCCGAGGTCACCAAGGCGGTGAGCGAGCAGGCCGGACGGCTCATCCACTCCTCCACCCTCTACCTCAACCGCCCCATGGTGGAGCTCGCAGAACGGATCGCCGCGCTCTCCGGCATCCCGGACGCCCGCGTCTTCTTCACCACCTCCGGCACGGAGGCCAACGACACCGCGCTGCTGCTGGCGACCGGCCACCGCCGCTCCAACCAGATCCTGGCGATGCGCAACAGCTACCACGGCCGGTCGTTCTCCGCGGTCTCCGTCACCGGCAACCACGCCTGGTCGCCGACCAGCCTCTCGCCGCTCCAGACGCTGTACGTGCACGGAGGCGTCCGCAGCCGCGGCCCCTTCGCCCACCTCTCCGACGCGCAGTTCATCGAGGCGTGCGTCGCCGACCTCGAGGACCTCCTCGGACACACCCACGACGTGGCCGCGCTGATCGCGGAGCCGGTGCAGGGCGTCGGCGGCTTCACCTCACCGCCCGACGGCCTGTACGCCGCCTTCCGCGAGGTCCTGGACCGGCACGGCATCCTGTGGATCTCCGACGAGGTGCAGACCGGCTGGGGCCGCACCGGCGAGCACTTCTGGGGCTGGCAGGCCCACGGCCGAAGCGGTCCGCCCGACATCCTCACCTTCGCCAAGGGCATCGGCAACGGCATGTCCGTGGGCGGCGTCGTCGCCCGCGCCGAGATCATGAACTGCCTCGACGCGAACTCCATCTCCACCTTCGGCGGCAGCCCCGTCACCATGGCCGCCGGCGTCGCCAACCTCTCCTACCTCCTGGAGCACGACCTCCAGGGAAACGCCCGCCGGGTCGGCGGCCTGCTGATCGAGCGGCTGCGCGGGATCGCGGCGAGCGTGCCCGCCGTGCGGGAGGTACGGGGCCGCGGACTCATGATCGGCATCGAGCTGGTCAGGCCGGGCACCGACGAGGCCGACCCCCAGGCGGCGGCGACCGTCCTCGAGGCCGCCCGCGAGGGCGGGCTGCTGATCGGCAAGGGCGGCGGCCACAACACCAGCGTCCTGCGCATCGCCCCGCCGCTCTCCCTGACCGTCGCGGAAGCGGAAGAGGGGGCCCTCGTCCTTGAACGGGCCTTGCGCAGCCTGTAGTTGCCACGCGACCGCCGCCACTTCCCACGCGAGGAGACCATGAGCAACCGCACCCTGATCCGCGGCGGACTCGTCGTGACCGCCGCCGACGAGATGCACGCCGACGTCCTAGTCGAGGACGGCCGCATCGCCGCGCTCGCCGCGCACAACTCGCCCGTCTCGCAGACGTGGACGGCCGCCCGCACCATCGACGCGACCAACAAGTACGTCCTGCCGGGCGGCGTCGACGCCCACACCCACATGGAGCTGCCGTTCGGCGGGACCTTCGCCTCCGACACGTTCGAAACGGGCACCCGCGCCGCCGCCTGGGGCGGCACGACCACGATCATCGACTTCGCGGTGCAGTCGGTGGGGCGGGCGCTGCGGGAGGGCCTCGACGCCTGGTACGCCAAGGCCGACGGCAACTGCGCCATCGACTACGGCTTCCACATGATCCTCTCCGACGTCAACGAGCAGTCGCTGAAGGAGATGGACCTGCTGGTGGAGGAGGGCATCACCTCCTTCAAACTCTTCATGGCCTACCCCGGCGTCTTCTACAGCGACGACGGGCAGATCCTGCGGGCGATGCAGCGCTCCGCCGTCAACGGCGGCCTGATCATGATGCACGCGGAGAACGGCATCGCCATCGACGTGCTGGTCGAGCAGGCGCTCGCCGAGGGCCGCACCGATCCCCGCTACCACGGCGAGGTACGCAAGGTCCTGCTGGAGGCCGAGGCCACCCACCGGGCCATCCAGCTCGCCCGCGTCGCCGGCGCCCCGCTGTACGTGGTGCACGTCTCCGCGGAGGAGGCCGTCGCGGAGCTCGCCACGGCCCGCGACAAGGGACTGCCCGTCTTCGGCGAGACCTGCCCGCAGTACCTCTTCCTGTCCACCGACAACCTCGCCGAGCCCGACTTCGAGGGCGCCAAGTACGTCTGCTCCACACCGCTCCGGCCGCGTGAGCACCAGGCGGCACTGTGGCGGGGCCTGCGCACCAACGACCTCCAGGTGGTCTCCACCGACCACTGCCCCTTCTGCTTCACCGGGCAGAAGGAACTCGGCCGCGGGGACTTCTCCAAGATCCCCAACGGTCTCCCGGGCGTGGAGAACCGCATGGACCTCCTCCACCAGGCCGTGGTCGACGGGCACATCAGCCGCCGCCGCTGGATCGAGATCGCCTGCGCCACACCCGCCAGGATGTTCGGCCTCTACCCGAAGAAGGGCACCATCGCCCCAGGCGCCGACGCCGACATCGTCATCTACGACCCGCACGCAGAACAGACCCTGTCCGTCCGGACACACCACATGAACGTCGACTACTCGGCGTACGAGGGCAAACGGATCACCGGCCAGGTGGAGACCGTGCTGTCCCGGGGCGAAGTGGTCATCGACGGGCGGACGTTCACCGGCCGCGCCGGCCACGGCGTGTACACCCCCCGCTCCACCTGCCAGTACCTGAACTAGGAGGCCATGCCGTGGACTTCGGACTCGTCCTGCAGACCGACCCGCCCGCGTCCGCGGTCGTCGGGCTGATGCGGCGCGCGGAACGCAACGGCTTCCGCTACGGCTGGACCTTCGACTCCGCGGTGCTGTGGCAGGAGCCGTTCGTCATCTACAGCCGCATCCTGGAGCACACGACGAAACTCACCGTCGGGCCCATGGTGACCAACCCCGGCACCCGCACCTGGGAGGTGACCGCCTCCACCTTCGCCACCCTCAACGACATGTACGGCAACCGCACCGTGTGCGGCATCGGGCGCGGTGACTCCGCCATGCGGGTGGCCGGACGCCGCCCCAACACGCTCGCCAGGCTCGGCGAGGCCATCGACGTGATCCGCGATCTCGCGGAAGGGCGCGAGGCCGTCGTCGACGGGCAGCCGCTCCGGATCCCCTGGGTCAGGGACGGGAAGCTGCCGGTGTGGATGGCGGCTTACGGGCCCAAGGCCCTGGCTCTCGCCGGGCAGAAGGCCGACGGCTTCATCCTCCAGCTCGCCGACCCGTACCTGACGGAGTGGATGGTGAAGGCCGTGCGCACCGCGGCCGCCGACTCCGGACGCGACCCGGCCTCCGTCACCGTCTGCGTCGCGGCGCCCGCGTACGTGAGCGACGACCTGGCACACGCCCGGGAGCAGTGCCGGTGGTTCGGCGGGATGGTGGGCAACCACGTCGCGGACCTCGTCTCCCGCTACGGCGAGCACTCCGACATGGTCCCGGAGGCGCTCACCGCCTACATCAAGGGGCGGCACGGCTACGACTACAGCCACCACGGCCGCGCCGGCAATCCGTCCACCGACTTCGTCCCCGACGAGATCGTCGACCGGTTCTGCCTGCTCGGGCCGGCCGAGGCGCACATCGAGAAGCTCCAGGCGCTGCGCGACCTGGGCGTCGACCAGTTCGCGCTCTACAACATGCACGACGCGAAGGAAACGACGATCGACGCGTACGGCGCGGAGATCATCCCGGCACTGAACCGCTGACCTCCTCCGAAGGGCCCTCGCCGCCATGACCGCGACCGTCCCGCCCGTGCCGTCAGAAGAACCGATACAGGACCCGGCGGGACGCGTCGAACTCCCGCCGGGCACCACCCTCGCGGACAACCGCTTCGTCAACGACGACCTGCTGCCCGTGCCGGTCGCCCGCCGCCGGTGGACCACCTACAACTTCGCCGCCCTGTGGGTCGGCATGGCCCACAACATCCCCTCCTGGCTGCTCGCCTCCGGGCTCGTCGCGCTCGGCATGGACTGGAAGCAGGCGGTGTTCACCATCGCCCTGGCCAACGTCATCGTGCTGCTGCCGATGCTGCTGACCGGCCACGCGGGTCCCAAGTACGGCATCCCCTTCCCGGTGCTCGCCCGCGCCTCCTTCGGGCTGCGCGGCGCGAACCTGCCCGCGATGATCCGGGCCGCGGTGGCCTGCGCCTGGTTCGGCATCCAGACCTGGATCGGCGGCCAGGGCATCTTCGTCCTGCTCGGCAAGATCTTCGGCGGCTGGGCGGAGGCGGCCGAGGTCGGCGGGCAGCCGTGGACGCTGTGGGTCTGCTTCGTCCTCTTCTGGGCGCTGGAACTAGCCATCATCTACCGGGGGATGGAGGCACTGCGCCGGTTCGAGAACTGGGCCGCGCCGTTCGTCATCGTCGGCGCGGTGGTGCTGCTGGTGTGGGTCACCGCCAAGGCGGGCGGTGTCGGCCCGCTGCTCGACCAGCCCTCGAAGCTGGGCTGGGGCGCGGACTTCTGGCCGGTCTTCTTCCCGTCCCTGATGGGCATGATCGCCTTCTGGGCGACCCTCTCGCTGAACATCCCCGACTTCACCCGGTTCGGGGCGGGCCAGCGCGCACAGATCTGGGGCCAGACGCTCGGCCTGCCCACCACGATGACCCTGTTCGCGCTGCTGTCGGTGTTCGTCACGTCCGGCTCGCAGGCGGTGTACGGGGCGGCCGTGTGGGACCCGGTCGCGCTGGCGGCCAAGACCGACAACGTCTTCGGTC
Organism: Streptomyces sp. OZ13; assembly: GCF_052068155.1. Lineage (NCBI taxonomy): Bacteria > Bacillati > Actinomycetota > Actinomycetes > Kitasatosporales > Streptomycetaceae > Streptomyces > Streptomyces sp. OZ13. Next base: position 414,757 of record NZ_JBQHCZ010000001.1, read on the forward strand.
TGCTCTTCGCCCTGATCACCGTGCTCGTCGCGACGATCTCGGTGAACATCGCGGCGAACGTCGTGTCGCCGGCGTACGACCTGGCGAACCTGGCTCCCAAGTTCATCAACTTCCGTACCGGCGCGCTGATCACCGGCGTCGTCGGCGTGCTGATCATGCCGTGGAAGCTGACCGAGACGCCAGAGCTGTACATCTTCACCTGGCTGGGGCTCGTCGGCGGGCTGCTCGGCACCGTCGCCGGCATCCTCATCGCCGACTACTGGCTCGTGCGCCGGACCGTCCTCGACCTGACCGCGCTCTACACGCCCGGCGGCCCCTACTGGTACACCTCGGGCTGGAACCTGCGTGCCGTGGCCGCCTTCGTGGTCGGCGGGGTGCTCGCGGTCGGCGGCTCCCATTCGGCCCCGGGCAAGGGCCCGTTCCCCGAGGACGGCCTGATCCCGTTCCTGCGACCCCTCGCGGACTACGGCTGGGCGGTGGGCCTCGCGGCGTCACTGGTGCTGTACGTGGTGCTCATGCGGCTCGGCGGACAGCCGCGAACAGCGGCGCGAGCGCGCTGACCAGCCGCCCGCGCCAGTGGTCATGGAGCCGCAGCACCAGGCCGCCGCTCCAGGGGGCTGCGGTGATCAGGCCCAGCACATGGTCGAGGGCCGCCCGGCGGGCGCTCTGCACGGTGACCTCCCCTGCCGGCATGGGGGAGACCCTAGCAACGCCCGCCGACAGCGCCTCAGCGGCGGTCGCGCTGGGCCGCCACCACCTCGCGCAGCGTCCGCTCGCCCGGGCCGCCGCGCTGGAGGCGCTCGGCGAAGCCGGGGAACTGGCCCCCGATGGCGCTCAGCAGCCGCATCTCGATCGGCGCCACGTTGATCTCCGCGACGTCACGTTCCACGGCCCGCACGACACCCTCGACGACCTGACGCGGCGACACCGTCCGTATGCCCGTCGGCGGCTTCGCGCCGGTCACGGCGAACATGCCCACGTCCCGTACGAAACCCGGCTGGACGATCGACACGCCGACGCCCGTGCCGTGCAGGTCCTGACGCAGCCCCAGCGCGAAGCCGCGCAGGCCGAACTTGCTGCCGCTGTAGAGGGACATCGACCTCGTGGTCACCTTCCCCGCAAGGGAGCCGACGAAGGCTAGGTGGCCGCGGCCGGCGTCGACCATGGACGGAACGAGCAGCCGGGCGAGCATGGCGGGAGCGCGCAGGTTGACGGCGAAGGCGCGGTCCATCTGTTCGGGCGTGCAGTCCAGCAGATCGCCGCTGCCGGGCAGGGCGGCGTTCGATATGAGGATGTCCGTGCCGGCGGCTTCCGCGGCGAGCCGTTCCACGTCGGCCGCATGGGCCAGATCGGCGACCACCGTGCGGGCGCCGTAGCGTTCCGCCAGCGGTACGAGGGCGTCGGCGCGCCGACCACTGACTGTCAACTTGGCTCCTCGCGCGGCCAGTTCGGCGGCGAGTTCGCCACCCAGACCGCCGGTCGCCCCGGTGAGCAGAACGCTTGCTCCGCTGATCCGCATCTGGTTACCCTCCAGTCCTGTTCGTTCGAACGAACAATAAGGAGGCGGGTGCGGCGTGTCCAGAGACGAGATGGGCGAACTGGCCCAATATTGCGGGGCGTTGGCGGCAGGGGAGACAACTTCGGAGGCAATCGTCGCGGAGACGCTCGCCCGCATCGAGGCAACCCGGAGCAGCATCAACGCTTTCAGGACCGTCCGCGGTGACCAAGCCCTCGAGGAGGCACGGGCCGCGGACCGGAGGCTCGCGGCGGGGGAGCGGCTGCCGCTGCTCGGTGTACCGGTCGCCGTCAAGGACGACACCGACGTCGCGGGCGTCCCCACCTACTTCGGCTGCCCCGGCGACATCCCGCCGGCCACGGCCGACGGAGAGGCCGTACGCAGGCTCCGGGCCGCGGGAGCGGTCATCGTGGGCAAGACCAACTCCTGCGAACTCGGCCAGTGGCCCTTCACGGAGGGCCCCGCCTTCGGAGTCACCCGTAACCCCTGGTCCCCCGCGCACACCCCGGGCGGTTCCTCCGGCGGCTCGGCGGCCGCCGTCGCCGCCGGGCTCGTGCCCGCCGCCCTCGGTTCCGACGGCGCCGGCTCCATCCGCATCCCCTCCGCCTGGACCCATCTCGTCGGCATCAAGCCCCAGCGCGGCCGGGTCTCCGTCCACCCCTACATCGACTGCTTCCAGGGCCTCACCGTCAACGGCCCCCTCGCACGGACCGTCGCGGACGCGGCCCTGCTGCTGGACGCGGCCTCCGGCGGGCACCCCGGCGAGCGGTACCACCCGGACGCCATCGACGCCTCGGCCGCCGCCCGCCGCGAACCGGGCAGGCTGCGCATCGCGCTCGCCCTGCGCCCGCCGCTCACCCTCACCGGCACCCGCCCCCACCCGGAGGTGCGCCGGGCGGTGGTCGCGCTCGCCGAGACGCTCGCGAAGCTCGGGCACGACGTCGAAGAGGCCCGGCCCCGCTACGGTCTCATCGGCCTGAGCTTCCTGCCCCGCGCCGCGACCGGCATCGCCGAGTACGCCGACCGGCACCCCGATCCGTCGCTCCTCGACCCGCGCACCCGCGCCGCCACCCGCTCCGGCCACCGGCTCGGTGGACGCGTCGTACGCGCCGCCCGCGCCCGCGAGGCCGCCCAGCAGAGCAGGATCGGCGCCTTCTTCGACCACTACGACGTCCTGCTCACCCCCAGCACGGCCACCCCGCCCCCGCCCGTCGGCGCCTTCGACGGAAAGTCCGCCGGGGCCACGGACATCGGCATCGCCGCCGCCTGCCCGTACGCCTGGCCGTGGAACGTCCTCGGCTGGCCCGGCGTCGCCGTCCCCGCCGGCCTCACCCGCGACGGGCTGCCCCTCGGGGCCCAACTGCTCGGCCCCGAAGGCGCCGAGGAACGCCTGATCTCCCTCGCCGCCCAGCTCGAGGCGGAGCTGCGCTGGTACGAGAAGCGCCCGCCCACCCGTATGACCAGCGGAAGTGCCCCGATGGGACAATGAGGGCCATGTCCACCGCCGCCCGCTCCGCGCCCACCAGGCAGCGCATCATAGAAGCCGTCCTGCACATCATCGGCAGGGACGGCGTGGCCGCGGTGACCAATCGCCGGATCGCCAAGGAGGCGGGCGTGTCGCTCGGCTCCGTCACGTACCACTTCGCGACACAGCACGAGCTGCTGCGCGAAAGCCTGCTGCACTTCGTACGGGACGAGACCCGCCGCTTCACCGAGCTGGCCGACGAGTGCCGGAGCGACGGTATCGACATAGCGGGCGCCGCGGCCCTCGCCGGCCAGGTGGCCGGCGGCACCGGCTTCGACAGCGGGCACATCGCGACGTTCGAGCTGTACGTCGAGGCAGGCCGGGACGAGCGGCTGCGGGAGGCGGCGGCGGAGGCGTTCGCCGCGTACGACCGGCTCGCCACCCAGATCCTGACCGGCCTCGGCGTCCCGGACGCGGAAGGGCTGGCGGCGACGACGGTGGCGCTGGTGATGGGCCTTCAGCTCCGGCGGCTCGCCACCGGGAGTCCGGCGGAGGACCTGGTGGACGCATTGCTGCTGCTCGCGCGTGGCGCCGTCGGCCCCGGCACGCTCAGCCCTCCCGGCGGGCAGTGACCACCCACACGCCGGCGTCCAGCAGGACGCCCCGGTCCGTCTCGTAGGGCCGCAGGGCGGCACGCATGGCGTGCAGTGTCTCCTCGGGGACCTCGGCGCCCGGCATCCGCGAGACGTAGAAGTCCACGGCGTCGCCGGCGTCCCGCCCCCAGCAGGTGGGTGCGTCGACCGCCGTGATCCCGATCGACCCGAACGCGGCCCTCTCCAGTATCTTCCGGGTCCGGTCGGGGTCCGCCAGGGAGGCCATGGCGGCCGCGGGTTCGGTCCCCGGGGCAGGCTCCGGTCCCGGGGTCGGCGAAGCCGCCGGCTGCGGTGCGGCGGCCGCCAGCAACGAGGCCAGCAGCCCGAGGACGCGTCCCTCCTCACCGTCCGGGCCGGCCGGCCGGGGGCAGACGAACGCCAGCCGCCCGCCCGGCCGCAGGGACCGGCCGATGTTCGCGAACGCGGCGGTGTGGTCGGCGAAGAACATCACCCCGCCCCGGCTGATCGCCACGTCGTGGCCGCCGGCGGGGAACGGGTGCACCTGGGCGTCGCCCCACTCGTAGGAGACGTTCTCGATGCCCGCGGACAACGAACGCGCCCGCGCCAGCATCGGCTCCGAGATGTCGACGCCGACCGCGTGACCGCGCGCCGCGAGCCGTGCGGCACGCCGCGTCGTCGACCCGCTGCCGCATCCCACGTCCAGGACGCGGTCCCTCTCCCCGATCCCCGCCGTCGCGAACAGCGCCTCGTCGAAGGACGCGAGCATCCCGTCGTAACGCTCGTGGTGGTCCGCCCAGTGCTGCCCCACCGGGCCGTTCCACGCGTCGGCCTGACGGGTGTTCACGATGGTGCTCACAGCTGCTCCTCGATCCGCTCGACGGCGGTGATCGCCCCGTACGCGGTCAGATGGACGAGGCAGTGGTCCGTGTGCCGGGGAGTGCGCCAGGCCCGTACGTCCTCCTCGGTGATCCGGTACGGCGCGAGGGCCGCGAGCAGCGCCAGCCGGGCCCCGGGACGGTCCTCGCGGCCGGGCAGCCAGTCGGCCGACAGCGGCGGATGGGCGACGCCGTCGTGGGCGGCCACCGTCTTGCGCACCAGTGCCCGGTCGTCCTCCGACAGCAGCCCGGCGCCCATGAGCGCCGCCTCACGCAGCGCCCCGTACGCGGTGCCGACGGGCGTGCCCGCCGCCCACGCGGGTTCGGTGCCGGAGGTCCGCAGCAGCTCCAGGCTTTCTCCGGGCCGCAGTTGCCGGCGTACCGTGCGGGCGAGCGAACGGCCCGCCGCGCTGCGCACCAGCCGCAACTTCTGCGCGCCGCCAGGCAGCATGTTCTCGTTCAGCAGCGCCGAGACGATCCGGTTGATGAAGTGGAACGCGAGCGCGGTCCCCAGGTGTTCGGGGGTCTGCTCCGCCGGGAACGGCCGGGTTCCGCGGATGTCCTTGCCCCAGGCCAGCAGCCGCCGGTGCACCGGGTCGGCCGGCTCCTCACCGCGTGCGATCGTCTCGGCAAGCCCGTGGTCGCCGGTGGCGTGCAGCAGGACGGTGTGCGCGTCGACGCAGAAGGGGCAGCGGTTGGCCAGTGACACGCCCGCGGCGATGACCTCCTTGTCCGTCCGGGACACCCGGCCGGCCAGCAGTGACTCCCGCAGCAGCGCCCACGCGCCGGTCAGCAGCGGGGGAGAGTCGGACAGCACCACGAACGTCGAGGCGCGCTCGATGCCGAAGTCGCGGGCGAGTTGGGCGTACACGGCGGCAGTCACACCGGTGGCCGCGGAGGGAGGCGGGGGATCGGTGAAGCGGAAGGCTCTCGTCATGCCCCGATGCTGGCCCGGGACCGGTGTCCCGGTCGTCGTACGTGCGAAGGCATCGGCGGCCGGTCCCGGCGGGTGGGAACGGGCTGCGACTACTGCGCCGGGAGTAGCGGGAAAGGGGTCTCGCGGGACGAGGCGCCGGCCCGGCGCACCGTCATAGGCTGCCGTCCATGCAGGCGGATCCGGGGCTGAGGCACGCCCTGCTCGACACGGCGCTCGCGGCACTGATCGCCGGGGCGGTGACCCTCGCGGCGTACGCCGGCGGCCCGGCCCCCGGTGTGCCGGACGTGCTGCTGATCGCGGCGGGTTCGCTGGCGCTCGCGGGCCACCGGCGGGCACCCCGCATGGTCCTCGTCGTCACCACGGTCTGCATGCTGGGCTACGTCCTCCACGACCGGCCCGGTTCCTGGGCGGCCTTCCCGGTGCTCATCGCCGTGCACGCGGCAGCGCGCGGGGGACGGCGCGGGGCGGGTGTGGTGGCGGGCGCGTTGTTCCTGGTCGTCTTCTTCGCCGCCGACACCGTCAGTTCCGCCGAGGGCAGCGTCGAACGCTCGCTGCTGCTGCTCGGCTGGTTCCTGTGCGCAGGGGTGACCGGCCTGATCGACAAGAACTGGCAGGCGTATCTGCGTCAGACCGAACAGCGGGCCCTGGAGGCCGAACGCGGCCGGGAGGAGGCCGCGTTGCGCAGGGCCGGGGAGGAACGACTGCGGATCGCCCGCGAGTTGCACGACACGCTCACCCACTCCATCTCGATCGTCAAACTCCAGGCGGGGGTCGCCGTGCACCTGGCCCGCAAACGGGGCGAGGACGTGCCGCCCGCGCTGCTCGCCATCCAGGAGGCGAGCGGGGAGGCCATGCGGGAGCTGCGCTCGACACTCGAGGTCCTGCGGACGGAGGAACGCGAGCCGGCCGCCGGCCTCGTGCGCGTCGGCGAACTCGCCGACCGCGCCCGGGCGGCGGGCATCCCCGTCTCCGTGACCGTCAGCGGTGAACAGCGCGCGCTGCGGCCCGACGTGGACCGGGCGGCCTACCGGATCGTGCAGGAGGCGCTGACCAACGTGGCGCGGCACGCCGACCGGGCCCCCACCCGGATCCGCCTCGACTACGGCGCCGACGAGGTGGCCGTCACCGTCGAGGACGACGGCCCCGCCGCACCCGGCGGGCCCGTCGTGCCGGGCACCGGCCTGACCGGCATGCGGGAACGCGTCACCGCCCTCGGCGGCACGCTGGACACCTCGCCACGGCCCTGCGGCGGCTTCTCGGTGCGCGCCCGTATCCCGCTTCAGGGGCTCCAGGCGTGTCCCGACGGCCGGGAAGACCTCGCGGACCGGGCAGGCCCGATGGACCCGGCCGCCGTGGAGGCGCTGTGATCCGGGTCCTGATCGTCGACGACCAGGCGCTCATGCGGGCCGGCTTCCGTGCCCTGCTCGACGCGGAGGACGGCATCGAGGTCGTGGCCGAGGCCGCGGACGGCCGGCAGGGCCTCGAGCAGGCCCGCCGCCATGTCCCCGATGTCGCCCTGGTCGATGTGCAGATGCCGGTGATGACGGGGATCGAGGCCACCCGGCACATCGCCGCCGACCCGCTCCTCGCGGACGTGCACGTCGTGATCCTCACCAACTACGGCCTGGACGAGTACGTCTTCGACGCGCTGCGCGCGGGAGCCGCCGGCTTCCTGCTCAAGGACACCGAGCCCGCCGAACTGCTGCACGCCGTGCGCGTCGCCGCCCGCGGTGACGCGCTGCTGTCGCCCGCCGTCACCCGGCGTCTGATCGGCGAGTTCGTGGCACGGCCGCCGGACCGGTCCACCGCCCCCGGCATGGAGCACCTCACCCGCCGGGAACGGGAGGTGACGGCTCTGGCGGCCCGTGGCCTGACGAACGAGGAGATCGCCGCCCACATGGTGATCAGCCCCTTCACCGCCAAGACCCACATCAGCCGGGCGATGACCAAGCTCGGCGCCAGGGACCGCGCCCAGCTGGTCGTGTTCGCGTACGAATCGGGGCTGGTGGAACCGCGCGACCCGCTGCGCTGAGAGCCGCGTCATTCGTTTACGGGTGTAATACTTGTTAAATTAAATGGGTGAGCGATACAACCATCCGATTCCCGAGGCCGCCGGCACCTCCGCTCCCGGTCGCCGCCGCGTTGCGCCTCGCCCGGCCCTCCGACCAGTGGTTCAAACCGGCCCTGAGCGTCGTCGGCGCGGCACTGGTGCCGAGCCTGACCCTCCTCGCCCTCGGACGGCTCGACCTGGTCATGTACACCATGGCCGGATCGCTCTGCGCCCTCTACGGCCACAGCCTCCCGTACGCCCGCAGGGCCGGGACCGTCGCCCGCGTGGTGATCGGCATGGTCGCGGGCCTTGCCGTCTCCCTGGTCACGGCCTCGCTCACCGACTCGGTGACCGTGCTCGTCGCCGTCGCCGCCCTGATCGCCGCCGTGCAGAAAGCGCTCTGCGACGCCGGCCGGATCGGCCCTCCCGGCAACGTGATCTTCACCTTCGTCGCCACAGCCGCCCTGTTCGTGCCGCAGCGGCTCACCCAGGTCCCGGGCCATCTCGCACCGGCCCTCGGCGCCGGGGCCATCGCCTGGCTGGTCACCGCGGTCCCCGCGCTCCTGCGGAGGGAGGGCCCCGAACGGCGCGCCACCGCCCGCGCCCTGGACGCCGCGGCCGCCTGCGCGGCCGACCCCGGCCACCGCAGCCGGCACACCGCGACGGCGGCCGTGCACGCCGCCCGGCAGACCCTCCTCGACGCCGGCCGCCCCACACCCGTACGCGGACAGCTCGACCGCCTTCTCCTGCATGCGGAGGCGGCCCTCACCTGCGGGGCGGTGGCCGAGGGCCGGGCGGACACCGACCGTGCCGGCCGGCTGCGGACCTGGGCCGCGCTCACCCGCGCCCGGGGGGACGTACCCCCTGTACCGCCGAGCCCCGGCGAGACGGCCGAGGCGCCCGGTGCCGACCGGCGGGCCTCGCGGCTGGCCCGCCGCCGCGAGGCCCGCCGCACCCTGCTGCGCGGCCTCGGCCCCCGCTCACCGCACATGCCCATCGCACTGCGCACCCTCGTCGGCTGCGCGTTCGCCGGCTACGCCGCCGTCGCACTGGGCGTCGACCGGCCGTACTGGGCCGTGGTCACCGCCGCCTCCGTCTTCCAGGCCAACGTCACCCTCAGCTGGAACCGGGCCCTTCAGCGCACGCTCGGCAACCTGGTCGGCGTCCTCGCCTTCGCCGCCGTCGTCCCGCTGATCAGGACCGGACCGGCGGCCCTCCTCGGGTGCCTGCTGTTCTTCAGCTTCGGCGCGGAAGCGCTGATCACCCGCAACTACTGGCTCGGCTCCGTCGCCGTCACCCCGATGGCGCTGCTCCTCGTCGAGGCGAGCGGCGCACACCCGGTGGGCACGCTCATCGGCGACCGGGTCCTGGACACCCTGATCGGCGTCGCCCTCGGACTCCTCGCCGCCGTCGCCGTCACCAACCGCCGGGCGGCCGGCCGGGTGGACAGGGCACTCGCCGCCGCTACGGGCGCCCGCGCCGCCCTGGAGCGGACCCTCGCCTGCCCGGCCCCCTCCGCGGCCGCCCTCGAAGCCGGGAGCCGCCGGCTGGCCGCCGCCCTCGTGGACCTGCGCGACGCCCAGGACGCCGCGGCGGGCGAATGGTGGCAGCGGCCCCTTCCGGAGGAAGAGGTCCTCGAGGCCGAGCGGGCAGGACACCGTACGCTCGCGGCGACAGCACAACGGCGTGGGCTGCACCGCCCCGCCCCTAGGATCGGAGCGGTGTGACCGACGACATCGTCGCCTCGGTGGTACGGCAGTGGCAGGCCGTGCACCCCGGCCTGGACACCGGGCCCATTGAACTCATCGGCCGCATCAACCGCTGCGCCGCACTCCTGCAACAGGCGGAGGACGCGCCGCTGCGCTCCGCCGGGCTCACCCGCGCCGAGTTCGACCTGCTCGGCGCGGTCCGCCGCAACGCCCGCGAGCTCACCCCCGGCGAGCTGGCCCGCGAGACGTTCTCCTCCGGCGCGGCCGTCACCAAACGGCTGCGCGCCCTCCAGGAACGCGGTCTGGTCGACCGCCGCGGCGACGAACGGGACCGGCGGGTCGCCCACGTCCGGCTCACCGACGACGGGCGCACCCTGGTCGACCGGCTGCTGCCCGAGCAGCTCGCGTACGAGAGCGCCGTCCTCTCCGGCCTCGACGAACAGGCACGCACCGGCCTCGCCGCACACCTCAGCGACCTGCTGGTCCAGCTGGAAGGCCGCCTCGGAACACCGCGGCGCTGACCGGAGCCCCGGCGCGCGGAGCGGCCGACAGACCGCGATGTCCTTAACCTGAAAGGGTGAACGTCGCGCGCCGGGCCGCCGCGCCCGTCCTGGCCCTCGGGCTCACACTCGGCGCCGTGCCCGCCCACGGTGCCACGGCCGCCGCCCCGCAGCTGTCGGCCACCGTCAGCGACGTACCCCCGTCCAAACTCGGTGCGAGCCACGAACCCGGCTGTCCGGTGCCCCCGTCCCGGCTGCGGCTGCTCACCATGAACCACTGGGGTTTCGACGGCCGTGTCCACCGCGGAGAACTGATCGTCCATCAGGACGAGGTCCGGCCCCTGCTGCGCGTCTTCGAGAAGGCCTTCGAGGATCGCTTCCCCATCCGCCGCATGCGGGTCATGGCCGAGTACGGCGGCGACGACGCAAAGGCGATGGCGGCCGACAACACTTCCGCCTTCAACTGCCGCCGGGTGACGGGCGACGCCCGCCATCTCTCGCGCCACTCCTTCGGGGACGCGGTCGACATCAACCCCGCGGAGAACCCGTACGTCGACCGCTCGGGAAAGGTGCACCCGCCGGGCGCGGAGGGCCACCTCGACCGCGACCTGCCCGCCAAAGGCGTGATTACTCCGGACGACGCCGTCACCACGGCGATGGACGACGCCGGCTGGGAGTGGGGCGGCCGCTGGTCGCCCCCGGACTACCACCACTTCTCCGCCGACGGCACCTGACCGCGCGGCGGCCGCCCGAGCCGGCGGTACCTGACCTCGTTCCGGGCCGGCGGCACCCGGCCCGGCCGACCTGACCGTCCCCGGCGGTCTTTCACTCGAACAGCCCGCGCCGCACGGCCGGCGCAGGCGGTCCTCGGTGCATGGATATTACGTTTCCGGTATGGCCTTCCAGAGGCCGAAACGACCTTCCGTTCCCCGGGAAAGGTTCCCCTACCATGCCGCCTCCTCCGACGGACGCCCCTGCCCGCATACGCCGCTCACCCGTACCCGCGGCCCGCACCCCCGGCTTCTCGAGGAAACCCGTCTCCCTCGTCGCCTCCGCCACCCTGATCCTGGCGTTCCTCGCCCCCGACGCCGCCGCAGGCGGGCCGACCGGCCCCGATGCCGGCGCACGCCCCGAGGCGCACCTCCAACTCGTCCTGGACGGCGAGTCACTGACCGCACAGGACATGTTCGACGTCCTGGACGCCAAGTCGGTCGCGGTGAAACTCTCCGACGCGAGCCGCACACGGATGCGGCGGATCCGCGACGGCGCGCTCCACGAACTCGCCAAGGGCGCTCGCGTGTACGGCTGGAACCAGGCCCTGGGCCCGCTCAAGGACAAGCGGCTCGACAACGAGCAGCAGAAGGAGTTCCAGAAGCGCATTCTGCGCTCGCATGCCGCAGGCGTCGGCGAGCCGCTGCCCGAGCGGGTCGCACGGCTGGTCATGGTGCTGCGGGCCAACCAGATGGCCCGGGGCGGGATGGCCGTCCGCCCGGAACTCGTCGACCGGATGAACGACCTCGTCACCGCCGGCGTCACCCCAGTCGTCCCCCAGGCCGGCTCGCTCGGCTCCGGCGACCTCCAGCCCATGGCCGCCGTCGGCATGGTCCTCACCGGGGACCGGGCGCCCGCCCGCTACCGCGGTGAGCAGGGACCCGCCGCGCAGATCCTCGCCCGCGCCGGCCTCGAACCGTCCTTCGAGCTCCAGCAGGGCGAGGCCCTGCCCATCATCAGCGGCAGCACGGTCGTCCTCGCCTCTTACGCCGACGCCCTGCACCGGGCGACCAAGGCCGCCGGCCTGGGCGAAGGCCTCCTCGCCATGTTCATGGACGCCACCCGGGCGGAGATCAGCAGCCTGGACGCCCGCACGCACGCCGAACGCCGGATCCCGGAGGAGGAGAAGGTCGCGGAACGCCTCCGGGCACTGCTGCGGGGCAGTCAGTGGACCACCGAACAGGGCCGCCGACGACTCGGCGAGGACCACCCCCGCATCCAGGACGCGGTGTCCCTCCGCGCGGCCCCGCACATCTACGGAGCGCTGCGCGAGACCCTCGCGGAGGGTCGCGAGAACATCGAACGCGAGGCCAACGCCTCCACCTCCAACCCTCTGGTCCTCGCCCGCGGCTCCGGCCGGGGCCACGAGTTCGTGATGGGCGGCAACTGGGACGGAGCTCTCCTCGGCCACGCCGCCGACACACTGAACGCCCAGATCGCCGACTTCGGCGTCCACAGCCAGGAACTGTCCGCGCGGCTGCTCTCCCCCAAGTGGAGCTACGGCCTCCCCGCCAACCTCGCGGGCGGCACGCCGGGCCTGAACTCCGGCATGGTCCAGGCCCAGACCGTGGCCGCCGCGCTCGTGCCGGAGATGCAGATCCGCGCCATGCCCGCCGGCACGCTGTCCCGGCCCGCCAAGGACGGGCAGGAGGACCACAACACCATGGCGATGGCCTCCGTACGCCACCTTCACGAGAATCTGGACCGCCTCGGGATCGTGCAGGCCGTCCTGGCGCTGATGTCCGCGCAGGGCATCGACCTGATCGAGGACAAGATGGCCGGCCTGTCCCTCGGTGAGGGTGTCCGCTCGCTCCACGACACGGTCCGCGCCCACATCGAGCCGCTCCACGACGACCGTTACCTCACGCCCGACCTGGTCGAGATGACCGACCTGGTCCGGGGCGGCGAGCTGATGGACCGGGCTGCGCCGCCGGGTCGTTGACCATCACGCCGGAAGCAGTTCGAGTGCGCCGTCCCCAAGGTTGACGGCAAGGCTGCCCGGCGCTCCCCGCTCATCTCGGAGCGGGGAGCGCCGGGCAGCCGCTGCGTCAGCGGTGACGCGGGACCTCGCGGCGGCTGCGTACCCGCAGCAGCACGACGCCCACGATCAGCAGCACGGCCCCGGCGGCCGACGGCCACAACTGCGCGCCGGTCTCGGCCAGTCCGCCCTCCACGGCCTGCGGAGCGGCGTCACCGTTCGGCACCGGGACGTCCGACCCGTTGGCCGTGGCGGGGGCGGTCGTCCCGGCCGGGGCCTTGGGGCTCTGCCCGTCGGCAGCGCGGGCCGGCTCGCTCTGCGCGGTCGAGGGCGCGGCACGGTCGGCGGGCACGCCGGGGGCGTCCGGTTGTGCGGGTGCCTCTGCCGCTTCGGGCCGCGCCCGCTCCGCATCGGGTGTTCCCGGCGCCTGCCCGGCCCCGGCCGCGGGCCTTTCGGCGGCGGGCTGCTCGGTGGCGGGCTTTTCGGCAGGCCGTTCGGCGGGCTCCTCGGCCACGGGCGTCGTCGGCGCCGCCGGTGCCGGATGCGTCGCGGGTTCTTCGGGCGCTGCGGGCGCCGGCACCGGATCGGCGGTGGGCGCGGCGGGACGCGCCGGGGCTTCCGGCTCGTGCTCCGACGGGGCCGGCGCCGGCGAGCCGGTCGGAGCGGCGGTGGCCGTAGCCGGGGCGTCCTTCGGCTCCGGGCCGTCGCCGCCCGGTGCCTGCGCCGGATCGCCGGGGCCGCAGCGGCGCCCCTCGTTGACACAGCTCACCAGCTCCCGCATGAGCTTCTCGTCGAAGACGTTGATGAAGTCACCGTGGTCGGTGACCGGTTTGTGCAGCTGCTCGGGGAACGAGTCGAGCGCGAAGACGGCGGCGGCCGCGCCCTCGAAGACCGGCGGCGGCACGTCGTAGACGATGCGCTGGACGAGCTGCGGAATGGGGAGGAAGCCGCCCGGGCAACGGCCGCTCGCGTCCGTGAAGGCCACATGCGTGCGGTGGTTGGCGCTGTCGGTGTTCCGGCCGTCCCAGCAGCTCTGGAACCTGAAACTGCGCACCACTTTGCTGCCCCGGGGACAGATCGGGTACTTGTCCTTCAGCTGCCGGTCCTCGAAGCCGGTGCAGCTCCAGGAGGCGTTGGCGTTGGCATTGCCGTTGACGAAGGCCTTCGCGTCCCCGGTGATGATCCGCAGGAAGCGCGGCATGGCGGTGACCTTGCCGCGCGGGTTGCCGACGAAGTCGAGCGTCACCTGTGACGGGGTCAGGATCCTGCCGACGTTCCGGTCCTTGCCGCCGCCGTCCGCCTGGGCGTCGTCCTCCGCCTGACCGTTCTGGAGCCGCAGCACGGGCCAGTAGTACGTCGAGCGGTCGCCCTGGTCGCGGCACGTCGTCGCGCCCGCCGCGAGATCCTCGTCCGAGGCGAACGCGTCGTTGGCCTGGTTGCCCACGTAGTCGTGCATGTGGTGGGCGCCGTTGCTCACTCCCGGAGCGACGATGACGTTGTCCGGGTTGAACTTGCCGTTCGCGTTGACACCGCAGTCCGTGGTGAACGTGCCGCGGGAGGCGCCGCGCAGCCGCGGGGGATCCTGCACGTTCGGGGCCACGGTGCTGATGTCGGCGAAGTCGGACGCCTCGGGGCCGTTGCCCGCCTGGCCGCCGTTGCCTCCCTGCCCGTCGCCCTGTCCGCCGCCGCCTTCCTGTCCGCCGTCGCCTCCGCCGTCGCCTCCCGGTCCGGCTCCGTCGGCGTCGTCCGCGCCATCGGTCTGCAAGGTGCAGGGAGCGAGTGCCCGCAGATCCTGCGGCCGTTGCCCGGTGATCCGGCCGATGGCTTCCGCGATGCGGTCGATGCCCGCTTCCCGCTTGCTCCGGAGGGGCCCGAGGATCGCGTTCTGCGCGAACCGCGGATCCCGTTCGATCTGTTCCCTCTCGTCGGCGAACCGCTGGTAGGCCTCGGTGATCTGGCTGTCCATCGTCGCCAGTTCGCGGTCGACCTCCGCCCTGGCCGCTTCCGGCACCTCCGGCAGCGCGTTCGCGACCTCCGGGCACTTGACCGTCGCCGGCACGGGTCCGGCGCCGAGGGTCCCCGGCTGCTCCTGCCCGGCCCCGCCCGGCCAGGGGCCCTGTCCCTCACCGGCGGCGGCATAGGAGTTGACCGCGATGAGACCGCCGCCGGCGAGGATGAGGGCGATCGAGGCGGCAGCCGTGCGTCTGCCTGCTCGCGGACGTCTTCGCGTTGTTCGTCCCATGGAGAACTCCATCTGCTGCATGGTCAAGTGGGGGCATGACGGCGTCCGGAAAGGGGCACGTCCAGTTCCATACGCGCGGGACGGGCGACGTGTTCAACGCCGCCTGAACTCGTGCCCGACCAGGGCGGTTCTGGTCGGTCCGGACGAACAACGAGGTGAGAGGGGCCCTATGTTCACGACCCGGCCGACGCTCCAGGGGACTTTCGGGATGGTGTCCTCCACGCACTGGCTCGCCTCGCAGTCCGCGATGGCCGTGCTCGAGCGGGGCGGCAACGCCTACGACGCCGCCGTGGCCGCCGGGTTCGTGCTCCACGTCGTCGAGCCGCATCTGTGCGGGCCCGCCGGCGAGGTGCCGGTCATCGTCGCGCCGGCCGGCGGCGAGGTGCGCGTGCTGTGCGGCCAGGGCGTCGCGCCCGCCGGGGCCGGCATCGCGTACTACCGCTCGCTCGGCCTCGAACTGGTCCCCGGCACCGGGCCTCTGGCCGCCGCCGTGCCGGGCGCGTTCGACGCGTGGATGGTCCTGCTGCGCGACCATGGCACCAAGTCCCTCGCCGAGGTGCTGCATTACGCCATCGGCTACGCCGAGCACGGACACCCTCCGGTCGAGCGGCTCCGCGAGACGGTGGAGACCGTACGGGGGCTCTTCGAGACCGAATGGACCTCGTCCGCCGAGGTGTACCTGCCCGGCGGGCAGGCCCCCGCCCCCGGCACGCTGTTCCGCAACCTCGCCCTCGCCGCCACCTGGCGGCGGCTGATCGCGGAGGCGGAGGCCGCCGCTTCCGACCGGACCGGGCAGATCGAGGCCGCGCGGGAGGTATGGCGCAACGGTTTCGTCGCCGAGGCGCTCGTCCGCCAGGCCGGGCGGCCCACCATGGACACCAGCGGCACCCGCCACACCGGGACCCTCACTGCGGCGGACCTGGCCGGCTGGTCGGCCACGTACGAGGCACCGGTCACCTACGACTGGAACGGCTGGACCCTGTGCAAGGCGGGCGGGTGGAGCCAGGGGCCCGCGTTCCTCCAGCAACTGGCCCTGCTGCCGCCGGAACTGCCCGCCTACGGCTCCGCCGAGTACGTCCACCTGCTCGTCGAGGGCTGCAAACTGGCGATGGCGGACCGGGAGGCCTGGTACGGCGACGCGGCCGAGGTCCCCCTCCGCGATCTGCTGTCCGAGCCCTACAACAGGGCCCGTCGCGCGCTCGTCGGCGACAAGGCCTCCTACGACCTGCGACCCGGCAGCCCCGGCGGACGCACCCCCGTCATGAGCCCCCGTGCCGCCGACGTGCTGGACGACGGCGGCGGCGCCGGCGCGTTGGGAGCGGGGGAGCCGACCGTGGCACGGGACGGCGCGGTCCAGGGCGACACCTGCCACCTCGACATCGTCGACCGATGGGGCAACATGGTCGCGGCCACCCCCAGCGGCGGCTGGCTGCAGTCCAATCCCGTGGTACCGGAACTGGGCTTCCCGCTCGGCACGCGACTCCAGATGACCTGGCTCGAGCCGGGCCTGCCGAACTCCCTCACGCCCGGCCGCCGCCCGCGCACCACCCTGACCCCCTCGCTGGCGCTGCGCGACGGCGTGCCCGTGATGGCGTTCGGCACCCCGGGCGGCGACCAGCAGGACCAGTGGCAGCTGCACTTCTTCCTCGCCGTCGCGCTGCGGCCCCCGGTGCGCGGCGGATACGACCTCCAGGGCGCCGTCGACGCTCCCAACTGGCACAACGACGCCTTCCCCGGCTCGTTCTACCCGCGCGGCATGCGGCCCGGCAGCGTCACCGTCGAATCCCGCACGCCCCCGGAGGTGGTGGCCGGGCTGCGTGAGCGCGGACACGACGTCACCGTGGGCGGGCCCTGGTCGGAGGGCAGACTCTGCGTGGTCGCACGCGACCCCCGCACCGGAGTGCTCTCCGCCGCGGCGAACCCCAGGGGAATGCAGGGTTACGCGGTGGGACGCTGACCGCCTCCCTCGATGTCGGCCGGGCATGATTGTCTGAGGACATGATCGATGACTTTCTGACCGGGGATCTGTCCGATGTCGAGGAGGCGGTCCGCAAGGCGGCGGCAGCCGAGATCGTGCCGCGCTACCGCCGGCTCGCCGCGCACGAGGTCGACGAGAAGACCGGCCCGCACGACCTCGTCACGATCGCCGACCGCAGCGCGGAGGAGCACCTCACCGCCTCGCTCACGGCGCTCGTGCCGGGCTCCGTCGTCGTCGGCGAGGAGGCCGTGCACGCGGACCCGGCCGTCGCCGACGCACTGCACGGCGACGCGCCCGTGTGGATCGTCGACCCGGTCGACGGCACCCGCCAGTTCGTGCGCGGCGAGCCCGGGTTCTGCACGCTCGTCGCGCTCGCGGTGCGCGGCGAACTGCTCGCCTCGTGGACGTACGCTCCGGTGCTCGACGAGTTCGCCGTCGCCGTGCGCGGTGGAGGAGCCCGGCTCAACGGCGAGCCGCTGAGGTCCGGTTCGCCCGCTCCCGGCTCGGTGCTGCGGGTCGCGATGTCCCATCCCGACTACACCACCCCGGAGCAGAAGCGCGCGCTGCTCGGGCTCGCAGAGCCCGGCGTCGAGGCCAGGCCCTGCGGCTCGGCGGGCCTCGAGTACCTGGACGTCGCACGCGGCGACCTGGACGCGGTGGCGTTCTCCTGGGAGCTCGCGTGGGACCACGCGGCCGGTCTGCTCCTGGTGACGGAGGCGGGCGGCGCGCATCTCACCGTCGCCGGCGAGCCCTTCCGCATCACGGGCCCCAACGTCCTCCCGTTCACGGCGGCCCGCGACGAGGCCACGGCCCGCCGGATCCGCGAACTCCTTACCTGACGCGACGGGCCACGGCCCCGGCCCCGGACCCCGTCGGCTCCCGCCCGGGCCCCCGCCGGCTCCGGACCGCCCGCCCGGAGCCCCGCAGGCTCCCGCCCGGTCCGCCCCGGTCGGTGCCCCGCCGGACCCCGTCGGGTCCGGCCCGCCCGGAACCCCGCCGGCCCCCGCCGGACTCCGTCGGGTCCGGCCCGCCCGGCCGGGCACCGACCGGGGCGGGCCGCGTGGTCGCCCACGTTCGGCGACCGCGCCGGGCGACGCGTCCCGGCCGCCCGACGGCCGTCTGTCTGCGTCGGGTCACAGGGCCGGCCCTGCTCGCAAGGCCGGCTGCTGCGGCCGTTCCGCGAGTCTGATGCCGCTCCCGCCTGCTCCGCCGGAGAACGGCCCCGTCCGAAGCCCGCCTGCGGGCCGACGCAAGGCCGGCCCGACGGCAAGGCGGGACCCGACCCCCCTCGGCCGGCCCGTCTCAGGCCGGGGCGTCCGCGGCCAGCAGGGTCCTGGTCTCCCGGACCAGCGCGGCCGCGGACGCCACCGCGGCCGGGTCCAGGCCGGTCAGGGCCGCGGACACGCGGGCGGCGAAGTCCGCGGGCATGCCCGGGAGCGCCGCGGCCGCCGCCAACGCGCCCTTCTCGTTGAGGCACCACACCCGGTGGTGGGCGTGCACGGCCTGCACCAGCACCCCGAACGCACGTGACAGGCACAGCGCCACATGCAGCGTGTCCGCCGCCCCGGCGGACTTCGCCGCGGCGGCAACCGAGAAGTCCGCCTCCCACGCCGCGTCGACCAGCGCGCGGCGCAACGGCTCCGGATACCCCTGTGTCCGCTCCCGCAGCGCCGTCAACTCGCCCGCCGGGTCGGCCAGTACGCGGCACAGCGCGACCTCACCCACGTACGCGGGCGACCAGAAGCCCAGCGGGTGCCCCGGCTGGACGCCCGTCTCGAACCGCCCGGCCCAGCACTCCGCCCGGACCCGTTCGACCCGGTCGAGGTCCCGCAGGATCCAGTCCACCGCCACGCCGTTCACCGAGAGCCACGCGCCGCCGTTCACCCACGGCCCCCAGCCGCCGGGCCCGGCCACCTCCACCGGCTCTCCCGCCACGCCCGACGCCAGGGCCGCCAGGGCGGCGACGTCGACCTCGCCCCGGTAGTAGACACCGAGATCCCAGTCGGAGTCGGGCCGGTGGGTGCCCCGAGCGCGGCTGCCGCCGAGCGCCACCGCACGCACACCGGGCACCTCGGCGAGCCGCGCCGCCATGTCTTCGATCGTGTTGTTCATCGCGCACGGACGGTACTCCGCCCGCGATGACGGTGCCCGGGAATATCCTTGGGTCTCTTGGCCGTCGGCTGACGAAGGAGTCCGAAGGTGCCGTCGATGCTCGATGCCGTCGTCGTGGGAGCCGGCCCCAACGGGCTGACCGCCGCGGTCGAACTGGCCCGCCGCGGCTTCTCGGTCGCCGTCCACGAAGCCATGGACACCGTCGGTGGCGGTGCCAGGACGGAGGAACTGACCCTCCCCGGTTTCCGTCACGACCCGTGTTCCGCCGTCCACCCGCTCGGCGTCGGCTCGCCCGCCTTCCGCGCGATGCCCCTCGAGCGGCACGGCCTGACCTGGCTGCACCCCGAACTGCCACTCGCCCATCCGTTCCCGGACGGCACGGCGGCCGTGCTCAGCCGCTCGGTCGGCGAGAGCGCCATGTCTCTGGGCGCGGCGGACGCCGGCTCGTACCGCCGTCTCCTCGCGCCCTACCTCGGCCACTGGGAAAGCATCGCCGCGGACTTCCTGCGCACGCCCTGGGACGGGCTGCCCATCGACCCGTACCGCTACGTCCGCTTCGGCCTGGACGCGATCCGGCCCGCGAGCATGCTCGCCCGCCGCTTCCGCGGCGAGAAGGCCCGCGGTCTGCTCGCCGGGCTCGCCGCGCACGCCATCGCCCCCACCAGCGGCATCGCCACCGGAGGAATCGCCCTGCTGTTCGCGCTGGCCGCGCACGAGGTCGGCTGGCCCGTCCCGCGCGGCGGCTCGCAGGCCATCTCGGACGCCCTCGCCTCCTACCTGCGCTCCCAGGGCGGCACTATCCACACGGGCAGCGCGGTCCGGCGGCTCGACGAGCTCCCGCCGGCCCGGGCGTACGTCTTCGACACCTCACCGACCGCACTCGCCAGGATCGCCGGCCTCGGCCAGGCGTACTGGCGCTACCGGTACGGCGCCTCCGCGTTCAAGATCGACTACGCGCTGTCGGGGCCGATGCCGTGGCGGGCCAAGGAGGCCAGGGCCGCGGGGACCGTGCACATCGGCCCCACGGCGGCCGAGATCGAGAGCGCCCTCGGCGCGGCCGTCTCCGGGCGGCCCCCCGAGGTCCCGTTCCTCATCACCGCCCAGCCGAGCGTGACCGACCCGACCAGGGCGCCCGAAGGCAAGCACGTCCTGTGGGCGTACGGCCATGTCCCGGCCGGCTGGGAAGGCGACGCGACCGAGGTCGTCGAACGCCAACTGGAGCGCTTCGCGCCGGGCTTCCGCGACCTGGTCCTCGCCCGCGCCGTCGCCGGCCCTCCCGAGATCGCCGCGCGCAACGCCAACTACGTCGGCGGTGACATCGCCTGCGGCGCCTTCTCCGGGCTCCAGACCGTCATCCGCCCCAAGCTGGCCCGCGTCCCTTACGCGACCGCCCACCCCGCCGTCTTCATCTGCTCCTCGGCGACCCCGCCCGGCCCCGGCGTCCACGGCATGTCGGGCCACCACGCGGCGAAGGCGGTGTGGCGCCGACTGCGGCAGCGCTGAACGGAACGCCGAGCCCGGGCGAGCGCGCTGCGCCACGCCGGCGACGCCGCCCGTCCGCCGAAACACCGGCGGCGCGCCCGCCTGCTCACCGGTGAGCCGCTCGCTGCCCGTGTCGTGCCCCACGACGCGTGCCTCGCCGCGGTCGCCGCCCTCGCCGACGAGCGGGCAGGCCCCGGAAGCGGTCGCGTGCCGGATCATGAAGGGGCGGCGCCGGGAAGGATGATGGGGTCCATGACGCAGAGCGCACCGACCGTCACCCTCGTCCGCGGTGACATCACCGAGCAGCACGCCGACGCGATCGTCAATGCCGCCAACTCCTCGCTGCTCGGCGGCGGGGGAGTCGACGGCGCGATCCACCGCAAGGGCGGCCCCGAGATCCTCGCCGCGTGCAGGGCCCTGCGTGCCTCCCACTACGGCAAGGGGCTTCCGACCGGGCAGGCCGTCGCCACCACGGCCGGACGCCTCGACGCGGAGCACGTCATCCACACCGTCGGGCCGGTCCACAGCGCCTCCGAGGACCGCTCGGCGCTGCTCGCCTCCTGCTACCGCGAGTCGCTGCGCGTCGCGGCGGAGCTGGGCGCGCGGACCGTGGCGTTCCCGGCGATCTCCACGGGCGTCTACGGGTGGCCCATGGACGACGGCGCCAGGATCGCCGTCCGGACCGTCCGCGAGGCCGCCGCGGCGCCGGTCGAAGAGGTGCGGTTCGTCCTGTTCGACGACAGCGCCTACGCGGCCTTCGAATCGGCCCTCGCATCTCCCGCCTGAGCCGCGCCGAGGCCCAGGCAGCCGGACGCTGATGTCGGATTCCTGCCAGCCACCCGTCCCCGGCACCCGCCATCCTTGAGGCATGCACACCGACACCGAGCGATGCGTGCGCGCCGTCCGTTCCAAGGACGCGCGGTTCGACGGATGGTTCTTCACCGCCGTGCTGACCACCCGGATCTACTGCCGTCCCAGCTGCCCGGTGGTGCCGCCGAAGGCCGAGAACATGGTCTTCTACCCGAGCGCCGCCGCCTGCCAGCAGGCAGGTTTCCGGGCGTGCAAGCGGTGCCGTCCCGACACCAGCCCCGGCTCGCCCGAATGGAACGCCCGGGCCGACGCCGTCGCACGGGCCGTCCGGCTCATCCAGGACGGTGTGGTCGACCGTGAGGGCGTGCCCGGCCTGGCGGCCCGGCTCGGCTACTCGACCCGGCAGGTCGAGCGCCAGCTGCTCGCCGAGCTCGGCGCGGGGCCGCTCGCCCTGGCCCGGGCGCAGCGCGCGCAGACGGCGCGGCTGCTCATCGAGACGACGCCGCTGCCGATGGCGGAGGTCGCCTTCGCGGCGGGCTTCTCCTCGATCCGCACGTTCAACGACACCGTCCGCGAGGTCTTCGCGCTCGCCCCGGGCGAGCTGCGGGCGAGGGCCGCCCGCGGGCGGGTTGCTGCCACGCCGACGCCCGGCGTGATCGCGCTCAGGCTCCCGTACCGCGCACCGCTCGAGCCCGGCAACCTCTTCGGGCATCTCGCGGCGACCGGCGTGCCCGGCGTGGAGGAGTGGCGGGACGGCGCGTACCGGCGCACGCTCTCCCTCCCGTACGGGCACGGCATCGTCTCCCTCGCCCCGCGCCCCGACCACATCGCCTGCCGGCTGTCGCTGACCGACCCGCGCGATCTCACCATCGCGATCAGCCGATGCCGCTGGATGCTCGACCTGGACGCCGACCCGGTCGCCGTGGACGACCAGCTGCGCGACGATCCTCTGCTGGCGCCGCTGGTCGGCAAGGCGCCCGGCCGACGGGTGCCGCGCACGGTCGACGCGGCCGAGTTCGCCGTACGGGCCGTGCTCGGCCAGCAGGTCTCCACGGCCGCCGCCCGCACCCACGCGGGCCGCCTCGTCCGGGCGCACGGCATGCCCGTGGAGGACCCGGAGGGCGGCCTGACCCACCTTTTCCCCGCGCCGGAGGCGCTGGCGTCCCTCGACCCGGAGGCCCTGGCGCTGCCCCGCAGCCGCCGGACGACCCTGACCACGCTCGTCGCCGCCCTCGCCGACGGCACGCTGAAGCTCGACCCCGGCAGCGACTGGGACAAGGCGCGCGCCCAGCTCGCCGGCCTGCCCGGCTTCGGCCCCTGGACCGTGGAGGTCATAGCGATGCGCGCCCTCGGCGATCCCGACGCCTTCCTTCCCACCGACCTCGGCATGCGGCGCGCCGCCGCCGCACTCGGCCTGCCGTCCACGCCCGCCGCCCTCACCGGACGCGCGGCCGCCTGGCGGCCGTGGCGGGCCTACGCGGTCCAGTACCTGTGGGCGTCGGACGACCACCCCATCAACCACCTTCCCGCGTAAGGAGACCGAACAGACATGACGACCCGGCAGCACACCGTCGTCGACAGCCCGTACGGCCCGCTGACCCTCGTCGCCACCGACGGCGTGCTCAGCGGGCTGTACATGACCGAGCAGCGGCACCGCCCCGCGGAGGAGACCTTCGGCGAGGAGGACGAGCGGCCGTTCGGCGAGACGATCCGCCAGCTCGAGGCCTACTTCGCCCGCGAACTCACCGAGTTCGACCTGCCGATGCACTTCACGGGCACACCCTTCCAGCGCGGCGTGTGGGAGCAGCTGTGCCGGATCCCGTACGGGCAGACCCGCACCTACGGCGAACTCGCGGAGAACCTCGGCAACCGGGGAGCGTCCCGCGCCGTGGGTCTCGCCAACGGCAAGAACCCGATCGGCATCATCGTGCCCTGCCACCGCGTCATCGGCTCGTCCGGCAGCCTCGTCGGCTACGGCGGCGGCCTCGACCGCAAGCAGCGGCTGCTCACGCTCGAACGCGGCGGCTACGACGACACGCTCTTTCAGCCCGCGAGCCGCTCCAGCAGCGCGGGCAGCGCCGTCCCGATGGGCTCCCGTACGACCTCGTCGGCCAGCTCGTCATAAGGCGTCGGCTCGGCGTTCACGACGATCAGCCGGGCCCCGTGCTCGGCCGCGACACCGGCGAGGCCCGCGGCCGGCTGGACCTGGAGGCTGGTGCCGACGGCGACGAAGACCTGGCAGGCCTTGGTGACCGCGACGGCCTGACCCAGTACCGCCGGGTCGAGGCGCTGGCCGAACATCACGGTCGCCGACTTCAGGATCCCGCCGCACTCCAGGCACGGCGGGTCGTCCTCACCGGCCTCCACACGGGCGAGGGCGTCCTCCATCCGTCCGCGCGCATGGCACTTGGTGCACACGAAACTCCGTGCGCTGCCGTGCAGTTCGAGGACCTTGCGGGCGGGCAGCCCGGCGAGCTGGTGCAGGCCGTCCACGTTCTGCGTGATCACCCGCACCGGCACCCCGGACCGCTCGAGGTCGACGACCGCCCGGTGCGCCGCGTTCGGCTCGGCGTTCAGTGTCCGGTTCTTGCGCCGCATCTGCCACGACCGCCGCCGGATCTCCGGATCAGCCATGTAGTACTGGTACGTGACGAGCTTCTGCGCCTCCGGATCCCGCCGCCACAGCCCGTTGGGCCCGCGATAGTCAGGGATCCCGGAATCGGTGGAGACACCGGCGCCACTGAGGATGGCGACGAGGGGCCGGTCATGGCGCGAGGTCGCTTCTGCCATTGCTCTGCTCCGTGGAGTGCCGGCGTCCCCTCACAACCGCGCCTGCCGGTGCCGCGCCCGGATCGCGAGGGCTGTCATATGTCCGAATGTACGCAGACGGCGCCACCGGTGGCGAACGGTTTGCGCGCCGGTGCTACCGTCCCGCCCATGGCGAAGGTCACGATCAGTCTGGATGCCGAACTCGTCGTCGAGGTCATGGTGCTGGCGGGCGTGGGCAGTCCGCAGGACGCCGTCGAACTGGTCGTGCGCGACTACATTGCGCGGGGCCACCGCACGGAGGCGCGGGTGGCCGCGCGCGACGAGCCCCAGGGCAAGCGCGACGTCCAGCCGCCGGATCCCCAGGCGTGACCTGCGGGGCGACCGGTCAGGACACGGGCGGCAGCCCGTTCACCAGCTCGACCGTCCCGGTCCCCGCCTCCAGCGCGTCGAGGGCGGCCCGTACCCGGTGCCTGAGCGAACCGAGCAGATACCGGGGAAGGTCATCCCTGGCCACCAGCCGCCAGGAGACCAGTTCCTCCTCCTGGAGCCGGATCGTCTTGAGACGTTCCTCCGTGAGCACACCACCGTCGTACACGTACGCGGTGATCGGCGGTCGGCCCTCGCCCGGCACCCAGTCGACCACGAGCAGCGCTCCCGGCTCGACGTCGAGCCCGATCTCCTCCGCCGTCTCCCGCCGGGCGGCCTCGCGCGGGGTCTCGCCCCGATCGGACTCGATGGTGCCGCCCGGGAGCGTCCAGCCCTTGCGGTAATTGGGCTCCACCAGCAGCACGAGGCCCTCGTCGTTCCGCAGCAGCATGGCGGCCCCGGCGAGGACGCGGGGCAGGGAAGCGATGTACGCGGCGTAGTCGGAGGTGGTCACGGCACGCAGCGTAGGACACACGGCGTACAAGCGGGACTGGCATGCCCTCCGGTGCTGCCGATAAGGTCGGGGCGGCGCGACTGCCTGTTCGATAGCAAGGGATGCAAGGTGACGGACGGAGCAGTTACTCAGCCCGCGCGGGTGCTCGTCGCGGCTGACAAGTTCAAGGGCTCGCTCACGGCCGTACAGGTCGCGGAGCGGGTGACGGCCGGCCTGCGGCGGGTCCTGCCCGGGCTGGAGGTCGAGGCCCTGCCCGTCGCCGACGGCGGCGACGGCACGGTCGCGGCGGCGGTCGCCGCGGGCTTCGAACGCCGCGAGGTGCAGGTCACGGGGCCACGCGGGGAGTCACTGACCGCGGCGTACGCCCTCCGGGACGGCACCGCGGTGGTCGAGATGGCCGAGGCCTCCGGCCTCCAGCACCTGCCGGCCGGCGTCTTCGCGCCGCTGACCGCCACGACGTACGGTTCCGGGGAACTCCTGCTCGCCGCGCTCGACGCGGGCGCGCGCACGATCGTCTTCGGTGTCGGCGGCAGTGCCACCACCGACGGCGGCGCGGGAATGCTCGCCGCGCTCGGCGCGCGCTTCCTCGACGCCTCCGGAGCGCCGGTGCCGCCCGGCGGGGGAGGCCTGCGCGAACTGGCGACGGCCGATCTGTCGGGGCTCGACGCCCGCCTCAAGGACGTCGACCTGATCCTCGCCAGCGACGTCGACAACCCGCTGACGGGCCCGAAGGGCGCGCCGGCGGTGTACGGGCCCCAGAAGGGCGCCACGCCGGACGACGTGGCCCTCCTCGACGAGGCCCTCGCGCACTACGCGTCCGTCCTCGGCCCCGAACACGCGGACTCGCCCGGCGCGGGCGCGGCGGGCGGCATCGGCTACGGCGCGCTCGTCGCGCTCGGCGCGAGCTTCCGGCCCGGCATCGAGGTCATGCTCGACGTCCTCGGTTTCGCCCCCGCGCTGGAGAGGGCGACCCTCGTCATCACCGGCGAGGGCTCCCTGGACGAGCAGACCCTCCACGGCAAGGCCCCGGCGGGCGTCGCGGCGGCGGCCCGAGCCCGCGGCATCGAGGTCGTCGCGGTCTGCGGCCGCCTGGCCCTCCCCCCGGAGGCCCTGGGCCACGCGGGCATCCGCCGCGCGTACGCCTTGTCGGCGCTCGAACCGGACCCGGCGAAGTCCATGTCCCAGGCGGGCCCCCTCCTGGAACGCGTGGCGGAGTCGATCGCACGCGACTTCCTGACCTGACCGCGCCCCCCCCGAATCCGGTCAGGCCCCGGCCCCCACGGGGGCTGACGCCCGCTCCCCCTCCCGGGGAGAGGGACTGCTGGTGGGTGCTGGCGCCCCCACTCCGGGACGGCAGCTCCGCGCCGCGTGCGCACGGCCTCGGACGTCCTGGCAGCGCCGGGCCGGCCCCGGTCGGGATGCGGGCCCAGCCCCCCGGGCCCTCCTTTCCCGGGGAGGGGGAAGGTTGGGGTGGGCTGACGCCCCCACACCCCCAGGCCGGTAGCTTGACGCCGCGTGAGGCCCCTGCGGCCCCGGCGCCCTGCCCGGGACGATCACGCTCCGGCGCGCAACGGGCCGGGACGGACCCCGGTTGGGATGAGGGCCCGGTCCCCCACGGGGCCCGGCTCCGCACGGGGGCTGGCGCCCCCAGCACCCTCCCCTGCCGGAGAGAGCTTTGTGGGTGCTGGCGCCCCCACACCCCTGGGGCGGCAGCTTCGCGCCGCGTGAGGCCTCTGCCGCCCCCGCTGCGGACAGCGGTCCGGGCGGGGACGGCTGCGCCACGCGGTGCCCGACTCGGGCTGTCGCCACCCCAAGTCAGGACCGCTGTCCCGCATGGAGCGACCACCGGCCTGACGGATCTGCACGCCGCGACGCACCCCTGCGGGACCACGGTCCGTTGGGTCCGGCGGGAGGGGGGTGGGGTCGTAGGAGGGGGGTGTCCGGAAGTAAAGCGTCGCAACTCGCGCGAAGCGCGGTGAGGACAGCCATTCCGGGCACCCCCCTCCGGAGGCCCCGCCCCCCGCACCACCCACCCGGCCCGGGGCCCAACCCGGGGATGTCACGCACTCGACCGGGCAACGCCCGCCGGCGCAGCGCACTCGACGGGCAACGCCCCCAGGCGCAACGCCTCCGTGCCCGGCACGCCCGACCCCGGGCCGGCCATGCCCGCACGCGCGCCCTCTCCCGGCCGGGCCTCGCCCCGGGGACCGGCACGTGACCCGCGGAGCGCCACGCCGCCGGGGCACGGCGTGTCGGCTGTGCCCGTGCACAACGTGGCTGTCCCGCCGCTGGTCAGGCGCAGCGAGTCCCGTGACAGCCGTGGACCGCGCACGCCGCCCGATGCTGGTGTGGCCCCGAGAGGCGAGCCGACCGTTGGCGAGCCGGACAAGGGGTTGCGTATGGCCGCCGCGTTGGAGGTGCGGGCGCTGTCCGTGGGGTACGGGCCCGTGCGGGCGTTGCGGGACGTCTCCGTCGAGGTGCCCGAGGGTGCCGTCGTCGCCGTGCTCGGCGGCAACGGTGCCGGCAAGTCCACCCTGCTGCGAGCGGTGTCACGCACACTGCCGTTCCAGCGTGGGCAAGTCACCGCCGGAAGCATCAGTTTCGAGGGCCGTCCGCTGGACGGCCTCAGCGCCGCCCGGGTCGTGGCGGCCGGAGTCGTCCAGGTGCCGGAGGGCCGCCAGGTCTTCGCACGGATGACCGTGGCGGACAATCTGCGGGCCGGCACGCTCGGGGTGCGCGGGCGGCGGGAGTCCGCCGCCGCACTCGCCCGCGTGCACGAGCTGTTCCCCGTGCTGGCCGACCGCGCCCAGCAGAAGGCCGGTCTCCTGTCCGGCGGTGAACAGCAGATGCTCGCGATGGGACGTGCGCTCATGGCACGCCCCCGGCTGCTGCTCCTCGACGAGCCCTCGCTGGGCCTCGCCCCGCTCATGGCGGCGAGGATCGCCGAGACGATCAAGGAGATCAACGCCGCGGGCACGCCCGTGATGCTCGTGGAGCAGAACGCGGCGATCGCCCTGCGACTGGCTTCGAGGGCCTATGTCCTGGACGTCGGCGAGGTCGCGCTCGAGGGACCGGCCGACGAGCTGGCGGCATCGGACGAGGTCCGGCGCCGTTATCTCGGGGTCGTCGACGAGGACGCCGCACAGGACGCCGTGCAGGCGCAGGACGCCGCGCCGACGCTGCGGAGGTGGTCCGCGTGAACGCGACGACGACCACGGCGATCGCACCGCTCGTCGTCGAGGAGGTGACGGTCCGCTTCGCGGGTCTCACCGCACTGGACGGGGTGTCCTTCACCGTCGAGCCGGGCAGTGTGCACGCCGTCATCGGACCGAACGGGGCCGGCAAGTCCACCACGTTCAACGTGCTCTCGGGTGTGTACAGGGCGACGGAGGGCAGTGTCCGCTTCGGCGACGACGAGCTGACCGGTCTGCCGCCGCACCGCATCGCGGCCCTCGGTGTCGCCCGTACCTTCCAGAATCTCGCGCTGCCGCCCCGGGCGACGGTCGCCGACAGCCTGCTCCTCGGCCGGCACCGGCTCACCCGTACCGGGTTCGTCGCGGCGGGGCTGCGGCTGCCGTCGGCGGCCCGCGAGGAACGCCGGCACCGCGAACGCGTCGCGGAGATCGCCGAGTTCGTCGGCCTCGCGGACGACCTCGACCGGCCCGCCGGTGAACTCCCTTACGGAAAGCAGAAACTCGTGGAACTGGCCCGCGCCCTGTGCATGGAGCCGCGGATCCTGCTCCTCGACGAGCCCGTCGCGGGCATGACCGCCGACGAACGGCGGCAGACCGCCGCGGTCGTCGCGGGCGTCCGCGACAGCCTCGGCATATCGATCGTGCTCGTGGAACATGACATGGGGGTGGTGATGCGGCTCGCGGACGCCGTGACCGTGCTCGACTTCGGACGCCGTATCGCGGGCGGTACGCCCGCCGAGGTACAGGGTGATCCGGCGGTAGTGCAGGCGTACCTCGGTACGGAGGCCACGCCATGACCACGTTCACAGAACTTCTCCTCGGCGGGCTGTCCATCGGCTCCGTCTACGCGCTGATCGCCCTCGGCTTCGTCGTCATCTTCAAGGCGACGGAGGTCGTCAACTTCGCCCATGCCTCGCTGCTCCTGGCGGGCGGCTACATCACCGCGGTCCTCCACGACGACCTCGGCTTCTGGCCGGCGCTGGCCGTAGGGATCGCCGGCGCGGCGGTCGTCGGCTCCGCCGTCGACTTCCTGGTCATGCGCCGTTACCGGGGTTCCGACCACAGCGTCCTCGCCATCGTCACGATCGGTGTGGACATCCTGCTGACGACCGAGCTCACCCGGCTGATCGGCACGGACGTGATGGCGCTCGGCGACCCCTGGGGCGACCGGGTGGTGAACCTCGGCGAGATCACGATCGCGCAGACCCGGATCGCGGCGTTCGTCGCCGCGGCGCTGCTCATCACGGCGTTCCTGCTCGCCTTCCGCTACACCTCCTGGGGTGTGGCGATGCGGGCCGCGGCCGAGAACCCGCAGACGGCCGCGCTGATGGGCGTACGCCTCGGACGGGTCTCGATGTCGGCCTGGGCGGTCGCCGGCGCGCTCGCCGCGGTCGCCGCGCTGTTCCTGACGGTCTTCCCGACGCCGGGTCTGGAACGGGCCACCTCACTCGCCGCCCTCAAGGCGTTCCCCGCCGCGATCCTCGGAGGGCTGGACTCGACGACGGGTGCCCTGGCGGGTGGTCTGATCGTCGGGGTCACGGAGTCGTTCGCGACGGGCTACCAGAGCGAACTGACGTTCCTGGGCGGGGGGATCGGGGATCTCGCCCCGTATCTGGTGATGCTGCTCGTGCTGTTGGCGCGGCCCGCCGGACTCTTCGGCACGAAGGAGCTCGCCCGTGTCTGACAACGACCGCCCCGGCTCCGCCGAGGCCGCAGAGCGCGTCGGGACCGCGAAGCCGTCCGTCCCCGCCCCGTCGGGCGAGGCCGCCGCGCCGGTGAAGACCGCCGACGCCGCTCCCGTACCGCCCGGCGGTACGGAGCCCGCGAAGGCCGCGTCCGAGGCCGCCCCTCCCGGCCGGGTGACCGGCGTACGGCAGGGGCCGCCATGGCGGCGCCCCCGCGCGTACCTGTGGTGCGCCCTGTCGCTCCTGCTCCTCGCGCTGCCCTTCTATCTCGACCGCTTCTGGCTCCAGGCAGGCCTCTTCGCCATGGCCGCCGCGATCGGCGCCATCGGCATCAACCTGCTCACCGGCGCGACGGGGCAGCTCTCCATGGGGCACGCCTTCTTCCTGGCCATCGGCGCGTACGGCTACTGCGTCCTGGCCGGCGGCAACGACGTGGAGAGCGGCCACGAGCTGGCCGGTCTCGGCCTGCCGACGTGGCTGGCGGCCGTGCTCGCGGTACTCCTCGCGGGCCTGGCGGGCGGGGTGTTCAGCCCCATCGCCGGCCGGCTGCGCGGGGCGTACCTCGGTATCGCCACGCTCGCGCTGATCTTCGTCGGCCAGCATGTGCTGTTCAACGCCCGCGACCTGACCGGCGGTTTCAACGGCCGCGCCGTACCCCCGCTCTCCCTCTTCGGATTCGAGTTCGACGACAGCGAGCTCCTCGTCGCCGCCGTCCCGTTCCAGTCCATGGAGAAGCTCTGGTACGCCGCGCTCGTCGCCCTCCTGGTGTGCGGCCTCTTCGCCCGCGGAGTGCTCCGCGGCCGCCCCGGCAGGGCGATGAACGCCCTGCGGGACCACCGCATCGCCGCCGGCGTGATGGGCGTGCCGGTCGCCCGCTACCGGGCCGCCGTCTTCGTCCTGTCCTCGATGTACGCGGGTCTCGCCGGCGTCCTGCTGGCCCTGATCTTCCAGCGGACCGTGCCGGAGTACTTCGGCATGATCCTGTCCCTCGAGTACCTGGCCATGATCGTCATCGGCGGTCTCGGCTCGGTCGCGGGAGCCGTCGTCGGCGCGATCTTCGTGTCGCTGCTCCCCCAGGTCCTCACCCGCTGGAGCGACGCCCTGCCCCTGGTCTCCGCACCGGGCACCGGCGGCGTGTCCCCCGGGGAGGCCTCCCGCTATCTGTACGGCGCGGCTGTCGTCGCGGTCGTGCTGTTCCTGCCCGGCGGACTCACCCGCCTCGTTCCGTCCCCTCGGGAGAAGAAATGAAGTCAAGAACGTACGCGGCGGTCCTCGCCGTCCTCGCGCTGACGGTGACGGCCGGTTGCAGCAGCAAGGCCACCAGCGGCGACGGTGACACCAACGGCGCCGGGGGAATCAAGACCGACAAGGGGGTCACCGACAAGGCGATCACGCTCGGTGTGCTCACCGACATGACGGGCGTGTACGCGTCCCTCGGCAAGAGCGTCACCCAGGCCCAGCAGCTGTGGGCGAAGCAGACCAACGCGGCCGGCGGCATCTGCGACCGGCAGATCGAGCTGACGGTCCGTGACCACGGCTACGACCCGCAGAAGGCCGTCGCCGGCTACACCGAGCTGGAGCCGAAGGTGCTCGGCTTCGCGCAGTTCATCGGCTCGCCGTTCGTCGCGGCCGTCAAGGAGCGCGTCAACGGCCAGGACAAGGGGCTCGTACTGCCCCAGGCGTGGTCCGCGAACCTGCTGGGCAGCCCGTACGTCCGGGTCCTCGGCGCCACGTACGACGTCGAGACGATCAACGCCGTCGACTACCTCCTCGCCGAGAAGCGCATCGCCAAGGGCGACAAGATCGGTCACGTCTTCTTCGAGGGCGACTACGGCGAGAACGCGCTGGCCGGCTCCAAGTACGCGGCCCAGAAGGCGGGCCTCACGGTCGTGGAGCAGAAGATCAAGCCGACGGACAACGACATGTCGGCGCAGGTCGCGGCCCTGAAGAAGGCGGGCGTCAAGGCGATCCTGCTCAGCGCGGGTCCCCGGCAGGCGGCGTCCCTGGCCGGTGTGGCGGCGGCGGGCGGCTTCAACGTCCCGATCGTCGGCAACAACTCCGCATTCGCGCCGCAGCTGCTGGCGACGCCGGCGGGTCCGGCGCTCGCCAAGGACTTCTACATCGCCTCCTCCACGCTCCCGATCGGCGCGCCGGAGCCCGGGCCGTCGAAGCTGGCCAAGGAGTACGCGGCCGAGTACCCGAAGGACGGCCTCGACAACGGTGTGGTCGCCGGCTACACGGCGGCGACGGTCTTCGGCGAGGCGCTGAAGAAGGCGTGCGCCGACAAGGATCTGACGCGGGAGGGCGTCGACAAGGCGCTGCTGACGCTCAACGCGTACAAGAGCGACTTCGGCATCACCCACGACCTCTCGGACCCGGCGGCGCCGTCCACCCGTGAGAGCTTCATCATGAAGCCGGACAAGTCCGTGCCGGGCGGCCTGAAGGTGGTCCGGCCGGGGACGGCGTCGGAGGCGGCGAAGTCCTTCCAGCCGTCGGCGTCGTAGCCCGTCACATCGCCGCTCGCCGCTCGCCCCTCGTCCCCCGGCTCATGGGGGCGAGGGGCGAGGGCGTCCCGTGGCGACGGCTACGGCCACCGCGACGGGGAGTTCTCGCCGCTGGGAACGAGTCTGTCCGCCC
This sequence comes from Streptomyces sp. OZ13, assembly GCF_052068155.1. Lineage (NCBI taxonomy): Bacteria > Bacillati > Actinomycetota > Actinomycetes > Kitasatosporales > Streptomycetaceae > Streptomyces > Streptomyces sp. OZ13. The sequence goes on from NZ_JBQHCZ010000001.1 coordinate 446,961, forward strand.
CCGGGCGGCGCCGCGGGCGGCACCGACGAGTCGCCGGAAGCGGCGAACCGCACATCTCCGGTCGCGGGGCGAGGCCTGCCGCCTTCGGTCCGAACCCCCGTGGCGGACCGCCGGCGCGCCGACCCCGCCAGAACTATCGCCGAGCCGGCTCACCCTCGCCATGGGGACAACTGCGTATTGACGGCCGGACATCCGCTGGCCACGGTCCGCTCCGCTACGGCAAGCTGCTCCGTACGCCACGCTCGATCGCCGCGTGGCGCCCTCTGCCCAGGCAGGGGGACGCGAAAGGCAGAGGGATGTCCGACCCGGCAGTAAACGACTACGCACGCATGCTGGAACTCGCCGTGAGTCTCCTGGAGACCAGGGACCCGGATCATCTGTGGCGTGCTGTGGCGGAGGAACTGATGCGCGCGCTCGGCGGCGAGGTGGTGGTCGCCAAGGACTCCGAGTGGGCTGCGGACGACGGGCCCGTGCGGGCGTGGCGAAGAGGCGCGGGCAGCGCGGCGGAGGTTCCCTCGCGCCGGGCCGTACGCCTCATCCGCGAGGGCTACCCCTTCGCCGGGCACTACGGCACCGTGCAGGACCGCGCACCCCGCACGGCGGCCCAGCTCACCGGCGCCCGGTGGCGGAACAGCGAGACCGCGAGCGTCCTCCGCCAGTGCCTCGGCACCGATCACATGCTGGGCCTGCCCCTGCCCGGCCGGAGCCGGCCGGTGCGGGGTTTCCTGATCCACCGCGCCGGCCCCGACTTCGACGAGCGGGCCCTGCGGTACGCGGTGGCCGTCCAGCCGCTGCTGCGCGCGGCCGCGGCCCAGCACGAACTGCTCAGCGGCTACGCGACGCCTGGCATGTCGGGCGGAGACGGCGGTGCGGCATGCCCGTCCGGCGCACGGGCGTCCGATCTCGGCCTCACCCCGCGCGAGACCGCGGTCCTGCGACTGCTCGCCGAGGGCCTGCCCGCGCAGACCATCGGCCGTCGACTGCATGTGTCGGTGCGGACCGTGCACAAGCATCTGCAGAGCATCTACCGGAAGCTGGAGGCTCCGGACCGTCTCAGCGCCGTGCTGCACGCGCAGCGGCTCGGCCTGCTCGACCCGGACGTCCCGCGCGACGTACCGGCGCCCGCATGCAGCGGGTGAGGGCGCGGCGCGTGCAACGGGCGAGGCCCGGATGCGGAAGGCATACGGGCCTCGACACGATCAGGACGTGCCGCAGAGGGTGTGGGATCAGCGTCCGTCGCCGGGCCGGTCGTCCGGGCCGCACTTGTCCGGGGTCAGGTCGTACTGCACGCAAGCGGTGACCTTCACGACGTAGTTGCTCGTGGAGGAGTCGCTGTACGTGGTCTCTCCCCGGCCCTTCGTGTTCCAGAGGCGGTCGCGGCTGGAGCGGGCATCTCCACCCTGCTGCTGGTGCCGATGATCCTTTTCACCTGACCCAGTCCCGGCAGGTGTCCTGGATACCGCCGCTGACCTGGCCGATGCTGGTCGGCCCGGCGATCGTGCGGCCATCGGCGCTCTCGGGGCCCTTCTGGACCGGCCACGGGCGGGTCGACTCTCGCCGGCGGCCGTCGCTCTGCCGTTGCCGGCCGTGCCGCAGATCGGCCTGGTCGGCCTCTCCTTGGCCAAGCCGCCCTTCCTGGACCGCTACATCCTGTTCAGCATGCTGGGGGAAAGCCCGAGGGCCCGGACCGAATCGGATTCGGTCCGGGCCCTCGGGCTGCGTACAGGCGCGTTACGGCAGCTGCGCCGCCCGTGCCTCGCGGCTCTCGCGCCGGTTGTCGCGGAACGTGTTCACGCGGCGTGCCGTCGCGAAGAGCGGGATGGTCGCCGCCATCACGATCTGTAGCGCGCAGCCCATCTGCAGCAGCACCTGGCCGCCCGGCGCGTCGAACGCCCACGCCGCCAGCATGCCCATGGCCGCCACGATCCAGGCGAGCACCGCCACCGCGAGGACGCCCCGCGGCTTGGGGTACTCGACCCGGCTCACCATCAGCCACGCGGTACCGACGACCGCCAGCAGTGTCGCCTCGAACGGCAGCTCGAGCAGCACGATCGAGACGACCGTGAGGGCCCCGAACGGGGACGGCATGCCCTGGAACGTGCCGTCCTTCACGGTGACGCACGAGAAGCGGGCAAGCCGCAGCACCACCGCCAACAGCACAACGATCGCGCCCACCGCCGCGACCCGCTCGTGCGCGTCACTCGCGACCATGCCGTACACGAGCACGAAGTACGCCGGCGCCAGACCGAAGCTGATCAGGTCGGAGAGGTTGTCCAGCTCCGCGCCCATCGGCGACGACCGCAGCTTGCGGGCGACGAGGCCGTCGAACAGGTCGAAGACAGCCGCGCACAGCATCAGTATCACCGCTGTGGCCGCGCTGTTGCGGGCCATGCCCGACTGGTCACCCGAGAGGTGCGGGATGAGGATGCCGGTGGTGGTGAAGTACACCGCCATGAAGCCGCACGTCGCGTTACCGAGCGTGAGGGTGTCCGCTATTGACAGCCGAAGGGACAGCGGCATTTCCTCCGCGTCGTCGTCCTCGGCGACCCAGTTCGTGGCCTGTGTGTCGGGATCAATCACGGTCAATTCGAGTCACCCCCGCGGTCGTGGTCTGACCGACCTCGACAGCGACGTCGACACCTTCCGGAAGGTAGATGTCAACGCGCGATCCGAAGCGGATCAGACCGATGCGGTCGCCCTGCTCGACCTTGGTGCCCTGCGGGATGTACGGGACGATCCGCCGCGCGACCGCGCCGGCGATCTGCACCATCTCGATGTCACCGAGCTCGGTGTCGAAGTGCCAGACAACGCGCTCGTTGTTCTCGCTCTCCTTGTTGAACGCGGGGACGAAACCGCCCGGGATGTGCTCGACCGACGTCACCGTGCCCGAGAGGGGCGCGCGGTTGACGTGGACGTTGAGCGGGCTCATGAAGATCGCGACGCGGGTACGTCCGTCCTTCCACGGCATGATGCTCTGCACCACACCGTCGGCGGGCGAGATGACCCGGCCGTGTGCGATCTCACGCTCGGGGTCGCGGAAGAACCACAGCATGCCCGCCGCGAGCGCGGTGGTGGGCACGGCGATGGCCGCGGCACGCCGGGAGCGGCGTGAGCGGGCCAGGCTGAGTGCAGCGGTGGCGACGGTCGGCAGAAGCCACGGCGATGCTCCGCGAGCGATACGTACGCCAAGGAGGCTGTCGCGAGGTGCAGAGGTTTGGCTGTGGGGCATGGATGACCTTCGTAGCGGATGATGCCGCGCTGGCAACGGGGGACGGCGGCTTTCCCGCGATCGTATCGGTTACGACCCGCAACTGGGAAAGGCAGAAGCCGAGTCGGCGGCCGGAAGATGATGACAGGGTGTGATCATCTTCCGGCCGTAACCGACTCAAAAGCGACAATCAACCCTGGAATCGGTACTCCTCGAGCAGCCGACGACCAATGATCATTTTCTGGATCTCGGCGGTACCTTCGCCGATCAGCAGCATCGGGGCCTCGCGGTAGAGGCGCTCGATCTCGTACTCCTTGGAGAAGCCGTAGCCGCCGTGGATACGGAAGGCGTCCTCGACGACTTCCTTGCAGTACTCGGAGGCGAGGTACTTCGCCATCCCTGCTTCCAGGTCGTTTCGTTCCCCGGAGTCCTTTTTGCGAGCTGCGTTGACCATCATCGCATGCGCGGCCTCGACCTTGGTAGCCATCTCGGCCAGCTTGAACTGGATGGCCTGGTGCTGGGCGATCTGCTTGCCGAAGGTGTGGCGCTGCTGGGCGTAGGAGACGCCCAGCTCAAAGGCACGCTGCGCGACACCGCAGCCACGCGCGGCCACGTTCACGCGTCCGACCTCGACGCCGTCCATCATTTGGTAAAACCCTCGGCCGGTGGTGCCGCCGAGTACCCGATTGGCCGGAATGCGTAGTCCGTCCATGATGAGTTCGGTCGTGTCGACGCCCTTGTAACCCATCTTGTCGATCTTCCCGGGGATGGTGAGGCCGGGGCGGACCTCTCCGAAGCCGGGCTCCTTCTCGACGAGGAAGGTCGTCATCGACTTGTGCGGGGCGGTCCCCTCGGGGTGTCCTTCGTCACTCCGGCACAGGACGGCGACCAGAGTGGACGTGCCGCCGTTCGTCAGCCACATCTTCTGGCCGTTGAGGACGTACTCGTCGCCGTCCTTGACGCCCTTGGACGTGATGGCCGACACGTCGGAGCCGAGGCCGGGCTCGGACATCGAGAACGCGCCCCGCACCTCGCCCAGCGCCATGCGCGGCAGGAAGGTGTCCTTCTGTTCCTGCGTGCCGTGCTGCTTGAGCATGTACGCCACGATGAAGTGGGTGTTGATGATGCCGGACACGGACATCCAGCCACGGGCGATCTCCTCCACGCACAGCGCGTACGTGAGAAGGGACTCGCCCAGGCCACCGTACTCCTCCGGGATCATCAGGCCGAACAGGCCGAGTTCCTTCAGGCCCTCGACGATCTGCGTCGGGTACTCGTCCTTGTGCTCCAGCCCGGTCGCGACAGGAATGATCTCCTTGTCGACAAAGTCCCGCACGGTGGCGAGGATCTCCTGCTGAACATCGGTCAGACCGTGGGTCTGGGCGAGTCGCGCCATGACTACTTCTCCTGTGACTTCAGCTCGGGCCGGCCGGGCTGCTCGCCGCCGCGCTCCTTGATGTACGTCTCCGTCGGGACCATCACCTTGCGCCGGAAGACGCAGACGAGGGTGCCGTCCTGCTTGTAGCCCTTGGTCTCCACGTAGACGATCCCGCGGTCGTTCTTCGACCTGGAGGGCGTCTTGTCGAGGACGGTGGTCTCGCCGTAGATCGTGTCGCCGTGGAAGGTCGGCGCCACGTGCCGCAGCGACTCGATCTCCAGGTTGGCGATGGCCTTGCCGGAGACGTCCGGCACGGACATGCCGAGGAGCAGCGAGTAGATGTAGTTGCCCACCACGACGTTCTTGCCGAAGTCCGTCGTGTTCTCCGCATAGTTGACGTCCATGTGGAGGGGGTGGTGGTTCATCGTCAGGAGGCAGAAGAGGTGGTCGTCGTACTCGGTGACCGTCTTCCCGGGCCAGTGCTTGTAGACCGCCCCGACCTCGAACTCCTCATAGGTGCGTCCGAACTGCATGGTCGTCAGCCCTCCGGGATCTCGAACTTGCTGGTGCGCTGCATGCCCGCCGCGCGCCCCTTGCCGGAGACGACGAGCGCCATCTTGCGGCTGGCCTCGTCGATCATCTCGTCGCCGAGCATCGCCGAGCCCTTCTTGCCGCCGGCCTCCGACGTGTAGTAGTCGTACGCGTCGAGGATCAGCTCCGCGTGGTCGTAGTCCTCCTGCGACGGCGAGAAGATCTCGTTGGACGCCTCGACCTGACCCGGGTGGAGCACCCACTTGCCGTCGAAGCCGAGCGCGGCGGCGCGCTGCGCGACCGCGCGGTAGCCGTCGATGTTGCGGATCTGCAGGTAGGGGCCGTCGATCGCCTGGAGGTTGTTGGCGCGGGCCGCCATCAGGATCTTCATCAGGATGTAGTGGTACGCGTCGGCGTCGTAACCGGGGGGCTGCTCGCCGACCACCAGGGACTTCATGTTGATGGAGGCCATGAAGTCGGCCGGACCGAAGATGATCGTCTCGACGCGCGGCGACGCCTGGGCGATTGCGTTGACGTTGTTGAGGCCCTGCGCGTTCTCGATCTGCGCCTCGATGCCGATCTTGCCGACCTCGAAGCCCATCGTCTTCTCGATCTGGGTGAGCAGCAGGTCCAGCGCCACGATCTGCTGGGCGTCCTGCACCTTCGGCAGCATGATGCAGTCGAGGTTCTGGCCGGCGCCCTCGACGACCGTGACGACGTCACGGTAGGTCCAGTGCGTGGTCCAGTCGTTGACCCGCACGACCCGCGTCTTGCCGGTCCAGTCGCCCTCGTTGAGGAACTTCACGATGGTGTGGCGCGCGTCCGGCTTGGCGAGCGGCGCGCAGGCGTCCTCCAGGTCCAGGAAGACCTGGTCGGCGGGCAGACCCTGGGCCTTCTCCAGGAACCGCGGGTTCGAGCCGGGCACCGCCAGGCAGGAACGGCGCGGACGAAGACGGTTGACCGGGTGCACAGGGGTGCTCATGCGGGGACCTCCAGAGGGTCGAGCTTGTTCGCTTTACGGATCTCGTCGACGATACGGCCGATGATCTCCGTGATACCGAAGTCCTTCGGGGTGAAGACGGCGGCCACGCCCGCCTGCTTCAGTGCGGCGCCGTCGGCGTTCGGGATGATCCCGCCGACGATCACCGGAATGTCCGCGGCGCCCGCCTCGCGCAGCCGTGCGAGCACGTCCGGCACCAGCTCGGCGTGCGAGCCGGACAGGATGGAGAGGCCGACGCAGTGCACGTCCTCCGCGAGGGCGGCGGAGACGATCTGCTCGGGCGTGAGCCGGATGCCCTGGTAGACCACCTCGAACCCGGCGTCGCGGGCCCGTACGGCGATCTGCTCGGCGCCGTTGGAGTGCCCGTCCAGACCGGGCTTGCCGACCAGCAGCCGCAGCCGGCCCGAGCCCAGCTCGTCCGCGGTACGCGCCACCTTCTCGCGCACGGCGGCGAGCGGGGTGCCCGCCTCCGCGGTGACGGCCACCGGGGCGCTGCTGACGCCCGTCGGCGCACGGAACTCGCCGAAGACGTCACGCAGCGCCCAGGCCCACTCGCCGGTGGTGACGCCCGCACGCGCACACTCGACGGTGGCCGCCATCAGGTTCTCGGTGCCCGCCGCGGCCTTCTTCAGCGCCGCGAGGGCCTCGGCCGCACGGGACTCGTCGCGGTCCGCGCGCCACTCGTGGAGCTTGGCCACGACCCGGGCCTCGTTCGCCGGGTCGATGGTCAGGATCGCGGATTCGCCGGATTCGACGCCCGCGGTGAGCGGGTTCTCCTCGGTGGTCTCGTAGATGTTGACGCCGACGATCTTCTCGTCGCCCGCCTCGATCCGTGCCCGCCGCTCGGCGTGCGAGGAGACCAGTTGCGACTTGAGGTAGCCGGACTCGACGGCCGCCATGGCGCCGCCCATCTCCTGGATCCGGTCGATCTCCTCGAGACACTCGGCGACCAGCGACTCGACCTTGGCCTCGATGACGTGCGAGCCGTCGAAGATGTCCTCGTACTCCAGCAGGTCCGACTCGTGCGCCAGCACCTGCTGGATGCGCAGCGACCACTGCTGGTCCCAGGGCCGGGGCAGACCCAGCGCCTCGTTCCACGCGGGCAGCTGCACGGCCCGCGCCCGGGCGTCCTTGGAGAGCGTCACGGCCAGCATCTCGAGCACGATGCGCTGGACGTTGTTCTCCGGCTGCGCCTCGGTCAGTCCGAGGGAATTGACCTGGACGCCGTAGCGGAAGCGGCGCTGCTTCTCGTTCTCGATGCCGTAGCGCTCACGGGTGACCTTGTCCCAGATGCGCCCGAACGCGCGCATCTTGCACATCTCCTCGATGAAGCGGACGCCCGCGTTCACGAAGAACGAGATACGGGCGACCACGTCACCGAACTTGTCCGCCGGCACCTGGCCGGAGTCGCGCACCGCGTCGAGCACGGCGATCGCTGTGGACATCGCGTACGCGATCTCCTGCACCGGCGTGGCCCCGGCCTCCTGCAGGTGGTAGCTGCAGATGTTGATGGGGTTCCACTTGGGGATGTTGGCCACCGTGTACGTGATCATGTCGGTGGTCAGGCGCAGCGAAGGACCGGGCGGGAAGACGTGCGTCCCGCGCGACAGGTACTCCTTGACGATGTCGTTCTGCGTCGTGCCCTGGAGCCTGGTGATGTCCGCACCCTGCTCCTCGGCGACCACCTGGTACAGCGCCAGCAGCCACATGGCGGTGGCGTTGATGGTCATCGAGGTGTTCATCTGCTCCAGGGGGATGTCCTGGAACAGCCGGCGCATGTCGCCCAGATGGGAGACCGGCACCCCGACCCGGCCGACCTCGCCGCGGGCGAGGATGTGGTCGGGGTCGTAACCGGTCTGGGTCGGCAGGTCGAAGGCCACCGACAGACCTGTCTGTCCCTTGGCGAGGTTGCGCCGGTACAGCTCGTTGGACGCTTCCGCGGTCGAGTGACCGGCGTACGTCCGCATGAGCCAGGGCCGGTCCTTCTGGCGCTCTGTCATCTGCAGACCTCAGACATTCCTGAAGCGGTTGATGGCGTCGAGGTGCTTCTCGCGCATCTCCGGGTCGCGGACACCGAGACCCTCCTGCGGGGCGAGGGCGAGGACGCCGACCTTGCCCTGGTGGAGGTTGCGGTGCACGTCGTACGCGGCCTGGCCGGTGTCCTCGAGGGAGTAGACCTTCGAGAGCGTCGGGTGGATCTTGCCCTTGGCGATGAGGCGGTTGGCCTCCCACGCCTCGCGGTAGTTGGCGAAGTGCGAGCCGATGATCCGCTTCAGCGACATCCACAGGTAGCGGTTGTCGTACTCGTGCATGTAGCCCGAGGTCGAGGCGCAGGTGGTGATGGTGCCGCCCTTGCGGGTGACGTAGACGCTCGCGCCGAAGGTCTCGCGGCCGGGGTGCTCGAAGACGATGTCGATGTCCTCGCCGCCGGTGAGTTCGCGGATGCGCTTGCCGAAGCGCTTCCACTCCTTCGGGTCCTGGGTCTGCTCGTCCTTCCAGAACTTGTAGCCCTCGGCGTTGCGGTCGATGATCGCCTCGGCGCCCATCTTCCGGCAGATGTCCGCCTTCTGGTCGCTGGAGACGACACAGATCGGGTTGGCGCCGCCGGCCAGGGCGAACTGGGTGGCGTAGGAGCCGAGTCCGCCGCTGGCGCCCCAGATGAGGACGTTGTCGCCCTGCTTCATGCCGGCGCCGTTGCGGGAGACGAGCTGACGGTACGCGGTGGAGTTGACCAGGCCCGGGGAGGCGGCCTCCTCCCAGCTGAGGTGCTTGGGCTTGGGCATCAGCTGGTTGGACTTGACGAGCGCGATCTCGGCCAGGCCGCCGAAGTTGGTCTCGAAGCCCCAGATGCGCTGCTCGGGGTCGAGCATCGTGTCGTTGTGGCCGTCGGAGGACTCCAGCTCGACGGAGAGGCAGTGCGCGACGACCTCGTCCCCGGGGTTCCAGGCGTTCACGCCGGGGCCGGTGCGCAGGACGACGCCAGCGAGGTCGGAGCCAATGACGTGGTACGGCAGGTCGTGGCGCTTGGTGAGCTCGGACAGGCGTCCGTAGCGCTCGAGGAACCCGAAGGTCGAGAGCGGCTCGAAGATCGAGGTCCACACGGAGTTGTAGTTGACCGAGGAGGCCATGACCGCAACCAGGGCCTCGCCGGGGCCGAGCTCCGGCACCGGCACGTCCTCGACGTGGAGGGACTTGCGGGGGTCCTTCTCCCGCGTGGTGAGGCCCTCGAACATGTCGACCTCGTCCTTGTGCACGGTGACCGCGCGGTAGGACTCGGGGATGGTCAGAGCGGCGAAGTCGGCGGACGTGGACTCCGTCGACTGGATCGCGTCCAGGATTTCCTTCACGGTGTTGCCTCCGGCGAAGAGCGTCTGAGGGGGACGCTGAGGGGTACGTCGGGGTGGTGCTGCTGTTGTGGAGGTGTGCCGTCGGTTCGGCGGGTGGTGCTCGATGGCGGCGCTGGTGGGCGCCTGAAGGTGCCTGTGACGCAGGCGTCCGGGCGCGCAGCGCGATGGTTGCGGGGACAGCCGGCGTACGAATGGTCTCTGCACGCCGGCCGCCCGGACAACATCAACGTATGGCACCCCGTGCCAGGTGACAAGACACTGCGTGCCAAGAATTTCTCTCAGATGCAATCCGCCGGACACATATGAGCGATGATCGATCGAATGGGGCCCTGAGCAGCGCGAACGGCCGCCCCTGGGCGGGGCGGCCGTGACGGTGGGTGCGTATGTGTGCTGCTGGAGTTAGCGGTGGTGATGTGACTCTCGCGGCGGCGGGTACCGCCGGACGGGTGAATTTGGTGCGGTTGGTCAGCCGCTCTTGAGCGCCTGCTCGATCGTTCGCATGACCTCGCTCAGCGGCGCGTCCGTACGCGCCACGGCCACCAGCACCTCGCCCTGTGTGCGGGCCGTCGCCGCGGGTTCCTCGGCCGCCGCGGCGGCCTCGCCCATGACCGTGCCGCTCTTGCGGCCGGCCCCTATGCCCGAGCCGAAGGTGTCACGGACGATCGCGAACGCGTGGTCGAGCTGGGCCTCCACGTCGCCCTGGCCGCCGGCCCGCAGCCAGCGACGCAGCACGTGGTTGTGCGCGGTGACGACCGCGGAGGCGGCCACCTCGGCCAGCAGCGGGTCGTCATTGCCGTCGTGGTGGTCGCGCTCGTCGAAATGGCCCAGCAGATAGCGCGTGAACAGGCGCTCGTAGCGGGCCACCGACGCGATCTCGCGCTCCCGCAGCGTCGGCACCTCACGCGTCAGGCGGTAGCGCTCCACGGAGACCGCGGGAGAGGCCGCGTACATCCGCATGACCTCTTTGATGCCGCGGCAGACCGTGTCCAGCGGGTGCTCGTGGGGCGGCGCGGCGTTCAGCACCGCCTCCGCCCGCACCAGCGTGTCGTCGTGGTCCGGGAAGATCGCCTCTTCCTTGGAGCGGAAGTGGCGGAAGAAGGTCCGCCGTGCCACGCCCGCCGTGGCGGCGATCTCGTCGACGGTCGTCGCCTCGTAGCCCTTGGTCGCGAACAACTCCATGGCCGCCGCCGCCAGTTCACGGCGCATCTTCAGACGTTGCGCGGCGGCGCGGGAGCCTGCGGCGCTCTCCGGGGCGTCGGCCTGGGCACCGGCGCGGCCGGTGCGGCGGGAGGTATCAGCGGGCTGGGGCATGATCTGAACGTACTGCATTCGAGCAGCTGAATGCGCCCACGGAGCGGTGCCGGCGTCGGACGGGGCCGGAGCCGGGGACGGGCCGCCCGGACCGAGCAGCCCGCCCCAGCCGGCGTCGGACTCAGCGCCGGGCATATTCGCGGAAGCCGCGTCCCGTCTTGCGGCCGAGGCAGCCCGCCGCCACCAGGTGCTCCAGCAGCGGCGCCGGGGCGAGACCCGGGTCGCGGAACTCGCTGTGCAGCACCTTCTCGATGGCCAGCGAGACATCGAGCCCGACCACGTCGAGCAGCTCGAACGGGCCCATCGGGTAGCCGCCGCCGAGCTTCATCGCGGCGTCGATGTCGTCGAGGCTGGCGTAGTGCTCCTCGACCATCTTGATCGCGTTGTTGAGGTACGGGAAGAGCAGCGCGTTCACGATGAAGCCGGCGCGGTCGCCGCAGTCCACCGGGTGCTTCTTGATCTTCGCGGTGACCTCACGGACCGTGGCGTGAACGTCGTCGGCGGTGAGGACCGTGCGGACCACCTCGACCAGCTTCATCGCCGGCGCCGGGTTGAAGAAGTGCATCCCGATGACGTCCTCGGGGCGCGAGGTGGCGCGGGCACAGGCGACGACCGGCAGCGACGAGGTCGTCGTGGCGAGCACCGCGCCCGGCTTGCAGATCTTGTCCAGGGTGGCGAACAGCTGCTGCTTGATCTCCAGGTCCTCGGCCACCGCCTCCAGCGCCAGATCGACGTCGGAGAAGGCGTCCAGCGAACCGGCGGGCGCGATCCGGGCGAGGGTGGCCTCACGGGCCTCCTCCGTCATCCGGCCCTTGGAGACCGAGCGGGCCAGCGACTTGCCGATCCGGGCCTTGGCCACCTCCGCCTTCTCCAGGCTGCGGGCGGCGAGGACCACGTCGTAACCGGCCTTGGCGAAGACCTCGGCGATGCCGCTCGCCATGGTGCCCGAGCCGGCCACACCCACCGAGCGGACCTCACGGCCGGCGGCCGCCTCCGCCGACGGCCTGGGGGTCAGCGCGTCGTCGACCACCTCCGCGGTGTCCGGCGCGGCGTACGTGTAGAAGCCGCGGCCGGCCTTGCGGCCGGTCAGGCCCGCCTCGCTGAGCTGCTTCAGGACGGGCGCCGGGGCGTGCAGCCGGTCGTGCGACTCCGCGTACATGGCGTCGAGGACGGTACGGGCGGTGTCGATGCCGATCAGGTCGAGCAGCGCGAGCGGTCCCATCGGCAGACCGCAGCCCAGCTTCATCGCGGCGTCGATGTCCTCACGGGAGGCGTACCGCGACTCGTACATCGCCGCCGCCTGGTTGAGGTAGCCGAACAGCAGGCCGTCGGCCACGAACCCGGGCCGGTCGCCGACCGCGACCGGCTCCTTGCCGAGCTCCCTGGCGAGCGCGGTGACGGCCTCCACGGCCGCAGGCGCGGTGAGCACACAGGAGACCACCTCGACCAGCTTCATCGCCGGCGCCGGGTTGAAGAAGTGCAGGCCGAGCACGCGCTCGGGGTGCTCGGAATCGGCGGCGAGCCGGGTCACGGAGAGGGCGTTGGTGCCGGTGGCGATGATCGCCTGCGGCCGGACGATGCCGTCCAGCTCCCGCAGGACCTGGAGCTTGGCCTCGTACGACTCGGGCACCACCTCGATGACGAGGTCGGCCTCCGCCGCGGCCTGAAGGTCCGAGAAGGTGCGGAAGCGGGCGAGGGTGTTGCGGCGCTCCTCGGCGGTGATCCGCTCGCGCTCCACGGCGCGGGCGGTCGAGGCCTCGAGCGCGAGGACGGCACGGCGTGCCGCGGCGTCGCTGACGTCGATGCCGATGACCTCACGGCCGGCGCGGGCGAGGACCTCGGCGATGCCGGTGCCCATGGTGCCGAGGCCGACGACGGCAATGGTGTGGAGAGGGGTGTCCATCACGGGACTCCAGGGATGAGTGACGACTGAATGAGGAGCGCGCGCGGGCGGAACGGAAGAACGCCGAAAAGCGCCGAATGCGCACAGGCCGTACACCGAGGGGCGTGCGGCGCGCGGGAAACGCGTGTCGTGGTGCTGGGCCGACGGGCCTGTCCCGGGCCACGTCGTACTGCGGGCTTCGAAAAGCCGAACCGACAACCTCTCGGCGGCTGCGTCACCAGGCCGCCGAAAGCGCGGGGTTTACCCGCTCACCTGAGGTTAACTCGCGGGTAACGAGCGCGCCAGCCCCGGGGTGATGTGATCTGGATCGCGCCTTCACCTCCTCGATACCCTGCTCCCATGGACGAGGAGTTACGGTCGCTCGCAAGCCGGCTACGGGACGAGGCGGGCGGCGGTCCGGTGTACGAGCGCCTGCTGGCCACCACCGACCGTGACGAACTCGCCGCGGTCCTCACCCAAGGCGAACACGCCCTGTGGGCCCGCGAACTCGCCGCCTTCCGCCTCGGGTGCGCCGGCGACCGCCGGGCCTTCGAGTCCTTGGTCCTGCTCCTCAACCACCGCGACCCCGAGCGCTGCGTCTCCGCGGCCCACGCGCTGTTCCTGCTGGGTGACCCCAGAACCTCCCGCGCGGCGGCGGCACTCGCCACCAACGAACTCCGCGTCGCCTACGCCCTGTCACCGGTCCGCCTGCTCACCAGGCTGCGCGCCCCCGAGTCCGCGCCGGCGCTGATGACGGTCCTGTGCCGCAGACTGACGGCCGGGGATCCCCACTGGCGCGTGGCCCTGGCCTGCGTGGAGGGCCTCGGGGCGCTCGGCGACAAACGCGCGGCGGAGGTCGTCCGCGCGGCCCTGCCCCACCCCCGCCTGACGGCCGCCGCGGCGGCGGCACTGGCCAGGCTGGAGGTGTGAGGGGAGGGCGTCGCCTGCCCGGAGAGACAGCCGCCCCAGCAGATCCCGAGTCGCCGAGCGATCGTCAAAGTGCCTTGTGACCCGCTTTGTTGGGCTGCAACCATCCAGCCATGGACTCGCGAGTAGTCGGAATACCCGAGGTGGACGGCACCGAGCAGGTGGCCGTGGTGATCGATGTGATGCGGGCCTTCACCACCGCCGCATGGGCCTTCCACTGTGGGGCAGCCAAGATCGTTCTCGCTGCCGACGAGGACGAGGCACTGGCGGTCAAGGCGAGTCACCCGGGCTGGCTCGCGCTCAAGGACGGCGCGCCGGCCAGCGGATTCGACCTGGTCAACTCCCCTCGCCTGATCCAGGAGGCCGACCTGGCCGGTCGCACCGTGATTCAGAAGACCACCGCGGGAACGGTCGGGGCCCTGGCGGTCGTCGAGGCGAGACTGGCGCTGTGCGCCGGCTTCGTCGTGGCCGGCGCGACGGCCCGGGCCCTGGCGGATGCCGGCGCCGAGTCGGTGACGTTCGTCGCCACCGGCGAGGACGGCCGTGCCGCCGAGGATCTGGCCTGTGCCGAGTACCTGGACCGACTCCTGGCCGGGGAGCGTGTCGACCCCGGCCCCTACCTGCACCGCGCCGGCACCTCCCCGGCCGCGGACGACCTCCGCGGCGAGCGACGCGGCGGCGCTCACCCCGCCGATGTGGGGTTGTGTCTGGAGGTGGACCGGTTCGACTTCGCCATGAAGGTCGGACGTGAGGAAGGGACGGCGGTGCTGCGGCCGCTCCGGAGCGAAAAGAGTCTGCTGGCATGATCGACGGGTGATCGGCGAAACCGCGCGCCCCGGCGCCATGAAGTACGTCCTGTTCGATGTCGACGGCACGTTGATCGATGCCGTGGAAAACCAGCGCAGGGTCTGGCGAGCATGGGCGGAGCGGTACGAGCTGGACGCCGACGAGGTCTACCGGGTGGCGTTGCGGACGCGGCCGTCGGAGACCTTCGCGCAGGTCGCTCCTGGCGAGGACCCTCAAGAGTGCCTGGCCGCACTGCACGCGTTGGAGGACGAGGACGTCCGTTCCGGCACCTACGCGGCCTTCGACGGGGCCTTGGAACTGCTGACCGCGCTGCGGCCCGGAAGCTGGGCCTTGGTCACCTCGAACTACGAACACCGGGTACGCGGCCGCTTCGCCCGGACCGGCCTGCCGGTCCCGGAGGTCCTCGTGGACGCGGCCGCCGTCGACGAGGGCAAGCCGTCGCCCGTGCCCTACCTGCAGGCCGCCGCGCGACTCGGCGCCGAACCGGCGGACTGTCTGGTCATCGAGGACGCCCCTTCCGGGGTGCGGTCCGGACTGAGTGCCGGAATGACGGTGTGGGGCGTCAACGCGGCCGCGGCGGTGGACGGCGTGCACCGCCACTTCGGCACCTTGCGCGAAGCGGTCGGCGACATCCTCGCGTTCACGTCCGTGCCGCACTCTCACCGGCCGGCGGGATCAGCCGCGGTGGAATGAGAAGCTCCGGAATCCGGCCCGCCCTTGCGACGGTCCGCCGGGGGTCCTTGCTTCCCTGCCGGCGTCCGGACGCCCGCGGGTGGCCGTGGCCGCGTATGGCATGGGCCCGCCCGAGAACTGCCCACTGCCGTGCGGGGCAGAGACGGAGAGTCCGACCGGGAGCGACGACGGGCAGGCCGACCGTGGATGCGGTCGGCGGAGCGACGGGGGGAGAACGGGTTCGACGGCGACCCGCGCACGGCGCCTTCTCGTCGCCCGCGTCCGGCGGGCTCAGGTCCGTGGCGGCGGCCCGGCCTCGCTCGGTGCCCGCGCCCGGCGGGCTCAGGTCCGTGGCGGCGGCCCGGCCTCGCTCGGTGCCCGCGCCCGCGTCCGGCGCTGCGGGAGGTCGTCAGGGTCAGGGGGCGCCCCGCGGTGGAGGCGGGCGCCGCCGGGGCGGGGGCGCAGGCGGGCGCGGGCCGCGTCCGCCATGCGGCGCGGCTTCCAGGGCGCGCGCGGGCCGTCCACCGGACGAGGCGGCGGCGCGGACGGCCGGGGCGGCACAGAGGGCAGGCGGACCACCGCGTCCACACCGCCGTGCGGGGCCTCCTCCAGCGTGGCCCGCCCGCCGCCGGCGACGGCGAGCCGCTGCACCAGGGCGAGTCCGAGGCCGCTGCCCCCGGCGGCAGCGCCCGGTGCGCGCCAGAAGCGGTCGAAGGCGCGGGCGCGTTGCTCCGGTGGCAGGCCCGGACCCTCGTCGATGACGTGCAACTCCGCCCAGGGGGAGCGTGCTTCGCGCGACGCCCGGCGAGAAGCGCGCACCGGGCGGGTCTCGAGCCGGACCTCGGTCCCCGGCCCGGACACCCGCAGGGCGTTGGAGAGCAGGTTGTCCAGGATCTGTTCCACCGCGCCCGGTACGGCGAGCGCATGGCCGACGCGCTCGCCGCCGAGGGTCAGCCGGCATCCGCGGGAGGCGAACAACGGTCCCCAGGTGGCGGCCCGTTCACGGGCGCAGCGGTCGACGTCGACCGGCACGCGGGCGGTCGCGTGCTCCTCGAGCCGGGCCATGGCGAGCAGCGTCTCGACCATCCGGGCCAGCCGTTCCGTCTCCGTCATCGCGGCGGTCAGATTGGCGCGGGAGCCGGGAGCGATCCCGGGCTCCAGATTGTCCAGTCTCAGCCGCAGCGCGGCGAGCGGTGTCTTGAGCTGGTGGGACGCCTCGCCCGCGAACGCCCGCTGCGAACGCATCACATGCTCCAGGCGCGCGGCGGTGTCGTTGAAGGTGCCGGCCAGCCGGCGGACCTCGGGCGGGCCCGTGGTCGTCGCCAGCGTCGCGCGGACGGAGAGGTCGCCGCGGGCCAGCCGGGCGGTGACGGCCTCCAGCTCCAAGATGGGGCGGCCGGTCCAGCGCGCCACGGCGAGTCCCAGCCCGGCAAAGGCCGTCAGGACGAGCAGTCCCGCGACGGCGAGCGTCAGCCAGACCCGGTGCACCCGCTGGGAGACCACCTCCGTGGGCAGTGTCAGGTGCACCGCACCGGAACGCGATGCCCCGGCGGTCACCGGGGCCGCCGCGGCCAGCACCTCCACCCGGCCGTAGCCACCGGTGCGCACGTCGGTGGCCGCCCGCCCGCCCAGTGCGGCGCGCACGTGCCTGCGGTCCAGCATGTCCCGGGCCTCGCGGTCGCTCATCGGGCGTGACGCCGCGCGGACCCTCCCGTCGCGGTCGAGGACGAACACCTCTCCGTGGATCCGCTCGGCACAGTGGATCACCCGGCGGGCGAGCGCCGCCGTCTGGTCGGAGCGCAGGGAGAGCCGCGCGTACGCGGCGAGCGCCTCGGCCTCGTCCTCCGCGGCGCGCACCACCCGCTGTCGCTCCGCGCCGCCGTAGACGATGCCCAGCGGTATCTCCAGGCTGAGCAGCACCAGCACGACGAGGGTGAGGTAGCTCAGCCGCAGCCGGCGGGTCACGGTGGCGGCACCCGATCAGGGCCCGGTGGCACGCGGTCGGGAACCGCTGGGACGCGGTCAGGGAGCGGTGGGACGCGGTCGGGCAGCGGTGGGACGCGGTCGGGGGCAGCGGCCTGGTCGGGGACGGAGACGTCGTCGGTCAGCCGGAAACCCACACCGCGCACGGTCTCGATCCAGCGGGCGTCACCGAGCTTGCGCCGGAGGGTCGCCACGTGGACGTCCAGCGTCCTGGTCGGGCCGTGGAAGTGCGGGTCCCACACCTGGTCGATGATCTGCCGGCGGGTGTAGACGGCACCGGGATCCTCCGCCAGCAGCGCCAGCAGGTCGAACTCCTTCGGCGTGAGAGCCACTTGTTCGGCACCCAGCCGGACCTGGCGGGTGCGCCGGTCGACGACGAGCCCTCCCGGCCGGGCGGCCTCCGCCGCACCGGAGGGCCGCCCGGTGCGGGCACCGGCCGCCGGGCCCGTGCCGGGTGCTCCGGCAGAAGGCTCCGGCAGGGCCGTCACCACAGCCGGGCGGGCCGGTTCCGGCGGGCCCGTGAAGCCGTGGGCGGCAACGGCCGTGCGCCGCGTGACCGCCCGGACCCGGGCGATCAGCTCACGAATGCTGAAAGGTTTCGCCAGGTAGTCGTCGGCCCCGATCTCCAGACCCACGATCCGGTCGGCCTCCCCGCCCCGCGCCGTGAGCATGATGATGGGCACGTCGGAGACCTGACGGATGCGCCGGCAGACGTCGATCCCGTCGATGTCGGGCAGGCCGAGATCCAGCAGGACGATGTCGCCGTAAGGGGCGCCGAGCGCCTCGGTGCCGGTGGCGACCCGTGCCACCGCCAGCCCGTAGCGCGCCAGACCTTCGGCCAGGGGCTCGGCGATGGTGTCGTCGTCCTCGATGAGCAACACCCGCATGGTCGTCCTCCCATCCGTCCGTTCTCGGCGACACGTCGGGGGCCCTGCCGGCACACGCGGCCGGGCCGCGTCTCAAGTGCCTTGTGTGCAGGGCGAGTTCGGCATCTGCACCGTACAACAGGGAATCGCCGGGAAGATCGTGACTCATCCCACGCCCGACGACCCGCGTTCCGGGGGCTGTTCTTCGTACACACCCCGCCGTCGCAGAGAACTGGCCGGATCATGGGCGCGCCTTGACGTGCTGCTGGCCCGGCTCTGACGACCGCGTCCCTACGGTCGTTGCCACAGTCCGCAGGTGCCGCCCCCGTGGCGAGCGCCGCTGCGAACCCCCAGGAGGCAACCATGCAGGCCCTTCTCGACCATGCCCGCTCCTTCCACCGGAATCCCGGCAGGGACGCCGACACCCTTCGCGCCCTCGCGGCCGGCCAGTCGCCCGAGGCCATGGTCATCAGCTGCTCGGACTCCCGCGTCGTTCCCGCGCTCATCACCGGCGCCGGTCCCGGCGAGGTGTTCGAACTGCGCAACGCCGGCAACATCGTGCCCCCGCCCGGCTCGGGCGTCCCCTCCGGCGAGGCCGCCACCATCGAGTACGCCCTCGAGGTGCTCGGCGTACGGGACGTGGTGGTGTGCGGCCACTCGCACTGCGGGGCGATGGACGCCCTGGCCTCGGGCAGCGACCTGTCCGGGCTCCCGGGCGTCGAGGCGTGGCTGTCGCTGGTGCGGCCCGCCCTCACCCCGTACCTCGGCACGCACCCCGGCCCGCGCCCCGGCCAGGACGCGCGGCTCGAGCGGATCGTGCAGCGCAACATCGTGCACCAGCTCGCCGTGCTCGGCTCCTACCCGGCGGCCGGCCGGCTCGTCGCCGCGGGCGAACTCCGCCTGCACGGCTGGTACTACCGCGTCGAGACCGGAGCGCTGCTGGAGCTCGGGGACGACGGGACGTTCGAGGCCCGCTGACGCCCACCCGCTCGGCCCCCGTCGCACCGAACGGCTCCCCCAAAGGACTCCCTTCATGACTTCCCCCACCCGAAAACGCGCCCGTCACGCACGCCCCCCGAGCAGGACCTTCCCCACCCGTCCCGCCGCCGGGCGCCGCCCGGGCGGCGCGCCCGTGGACCGGCGCCCCACCCTCGCCGAAGAACTGCGCGGAGCCTCACTCGTCACCGAGATCGTGGCGTCGTTCGTCGTCTTCCTCGTCGCCCTGCCCCTGTGCATCGGAGTGGCTGTCGCCTCCGGCGCGACCGCCGAACTCGGCATCGTCTCCGGTGTGGTCGGCGGGCTGCTCGTCGGCCTGATGCGCGGCAGCACCCTCCAGGTGAGCGGACCCGCCGCAGGACTCGCCGCGCTGGTCGCGGAGGCCATCGCCGCGCACGGAGCGGCGACGCTCGGCGTCATCGTGCTGGCGTCAGGAGTCCTCCAGATCGCCCTCGCGCTCGTCAAGCTCGGCCGGATGTTCCAGGCGATCTCCGTCGCCGTCGTCCAGGGCATGCTGGCGGGCATCGGCCTGCCCCTCATGATCAGCCAGTCCTATGTGCTGGCCGACAGCAAGGCTCCGGGTACCCCCGTGGAGAACGCGCTGGGCCTGCCCGGTCTGGTCACCACGGCCCTGAGTACGACCGACGCGCTGATCGCCACGGCGCTCGGACTCGCGACCGTGGCGCTGTGCTTCGTCTGGAAGAAGGTTCCCGGCCCCGTGGCCAAGGTGCCGGCCCCGCTCGTCGCGGTCGCCGTGGGGATGGCCGTTGCCGCGCTGCCGGGGGTGCGGATCGACACCCTGCGCGTGGGCGATCTGACGGCCTCCGTGCACTTTCCCGGCGCCGCCGAGTTCGCCTCGCTGGCCGACCCGGCCGTGCTGGCCACCGTGCTCACCTTCACGGTGATCGCCTCGGCGGAGAGCCTGTTCACCGCCGCCGCCGTGGACCGTATGCACACCGGCCCCCGCACCCGCTACAACAGCGAACTGCTCTCCCAGGGCGTCGGCAACACGGTGTGCGGCTCCCTGGGCGCGCTGCCCATGACGGCCGTGGTCGCGCGCAGTTCGGCCAACGTCCAGGCGGGAGCGAGGACACGGCTCTCCCGTACCCTGCACGGCCTGTGGCTGCTGGGCTTCGCCCTGCTGCTGCCCGGCCTCCTCGCGTTGATCCCCATCACGGTGCTGGCCGGTGTGCTGGTGCACAGCGGCTGGAAACTCCTCGCGCCGGAACAGTTCCCGCGGCTGTGGAAGCAGGACAAGGGAGAGGCGGTCGTGATGGTCGTCACCACCTTCGCGATCTTCGGTACGGCCCTGCTGGAAGGCGTCCTCATCGGTCTGGCCGCGGGGGTCGTGCTCGCCGTGCTCCGCATGTCCCGGACCACCGTGCGGCACAGCACCGACGGGGACACGGCGAAACTCACGATGACCGGCAGCGCCACCTTCATCAGGCTCCCGCAGCTGCTCGACGCGCTCGACGCCGTCGCCGCGGCCGGCAGCCCACGGATCCGGCTCGACCTCACGGCCATGACCCACCTCGACCACGCCTGCCGCACGCAGATCGACGAGTTCGTCGCCCAGCAGCGCAAGGGTGGAACGGTCCGGGTGGAACTGCTGCTCCCCAGCGGTCCGAACGGTGCTCCCGTGGTGGAACCCCGCCGACCGCCGCACGGAAACGGCGTGCCCCGGGCGGCGGGGGAGGAGCTGCCGGACCTCCCGTACCGCACGGAGCGGCCTGTCCAGGGCCGGGTGGCCGCCCCGCCTCGTAGCGACGCCGACCCCTTCGCTCCAGAGCGGGAATTCATGGGCACCGCCACGACGCAAGAGTTCGATGTCGGTGAGTGGGAGCAGGCATACGT
This sequence comes from Streptomyces sp. OZ13, assembly GCF_052068155.1. Taxonomy (NCBI): domain Bacteria; kingdom Bacillati; phylum Actinomycetota; class Actinomycetes; order Kitasatosporales; family Streptomycetaceae; genus Streptomyces; species Streptomyces sp. OZ13. The sequence goes on from NZ_JBQHCZ010000001.1 coordinate 467,723, forward strand.
GGGTGAGGCCGCCCGCCGCGACGCCGCCCCCGCCCAAGGGGCTGCGCACGGCGGCGACATGAGCCGGTGGAACCCCGCCGGAGGCGGCCGTCGCGACGCGCGGGCTCCCGGCCCGTACGACGTCTTCGACGGCCTCGGCTGACACGTCCGGTCCCGGGACCGTCGGCGGGTCACCGCACGCGTTGCGCCCGTGGGACGGCGTCGTGGGTGTGGTGGGCGCCGGCGGGGGCCGGGGCGGGTCTCGTCGATCAGGACGGTCCAGTCGCGGCCTTGCCGTGTCTCACAGGCCGTGGCGGCGGTCGCCCAGGATCCGTTCGCACACCAGGGCTTCGGATTCGGGGGAGAAGGGATCGTTGCGGGCCCCCGCGGAGCGGCGGGTCTCCTCGACGGGACCGGCGTCGAGATCGGCGGCGAGGTCGGCGGTCATGCCGGCGCCGAGCCCCTCCGGACGAGGTGTGGGTTCCGGACCGGGCCGGGAATGTCGGGTCATCGTGACCACCTCCGACACCAACGTGCCTCCGCCGCGGCGATCTGACAAAGTTCTTTGCGGAAAGCGCAAAAAAAGGGGGGCGGGCCCGGACGATCTCCTTCGCCGGTGGCATGCGGTGCATCTGGCCGAGGCTCAGGCGCCGGCGGCCGCCGAGGGCGCCGCCAGCCACCGTGCGTAGCGCACTTCGGGGACGGCGACGCCGTCGACCTCGAAGGGCTCCTCCCTGCCGTCCGGCAGGAATCCGGCCCGCTCGTAGAAGCGGCGGGCGCGTGCGTTGTCCTTGAGGACCCACAGCTGCATCAGCGTGAAGCCGCTCGCCCGTGCGCGCCCGGTCAGCTCTGCCGTCAGCGCGTGGCCGACGCCGGAGGATATCCGCTCGGGCAGCACGTAGAGGGCGTAGAGCTCGCAGGTTCCGGGCGGGGCGTCCTCGTCCCTGGCCGGTCCGAAGCAGCCCCAGCCGATCACGTCCCCGTCCCGCTCCGCGACCACGTTGGTGACCTCGGTGCCGTCGGCCAGGTACCGGCGGCGGCGTACCGCGTCCTCCTCTACGCTCATGGCGTCCAGATACGACTGGGGCATCAGCCCGGCGTACGCGTAGCGCCACCCGCCCACCCGGATCGCCGCCACCGCCTCGCAGTCGTCGACGGTCATGTCCCGCACCTTCACCGTCATCGGTACGCGCCCTCCCTCGCCGTTCTGCACCGCAGACTGCCCGCCGGCTCTCGCCGACGCCACCAATAATCCGTCACCCGCCGGTGACGGCGGGTCAGAGCAGTGTCAGCTGGGTGGGTTCGTCGCCGGCGGGCAGGGTCTCCGGCTCGCCGCGTACCGGCAGGCGCCGGTGCCCGCCGGGCCGGGAGGCCGGGCCGATGCCGAACTCGGCGGCCAGTTCGTGCACATGACGGGTGATCCGGCGCTGGTACCACCTCGGCGCGTAGGCGCCCTCCGCGTAGAGACGTTCGTAGCGTGCCACCAGGTGCGGATGGTGTTCGCGCAGCCAGGCCATGAACCACTCGCGGGCGCCCGGCCGCAGGTGCAGCACGAGCGGGGTGACGGAGGTGGCCCCGGCGTCGGCGATCGCCCGGACCGTCGCGCGCAGCTGGTCCGGACGGTCGCCGAGGAAGGGGATGACCGGCGCCATCAGGACACCGCAGCCGATGCCGTGGTCGGTGAGGGTGCGTACGGCGTCGAGCCGGCGCTCGGGGGAGGGGGTGCCGGGTTCGACGGTGCGCCACAGCTCGCGGTCGGTGAAGCCGACGGAGACGGACACGCCGACCTCGGTGACCTCCGCGGCCTGCCGCAGCAGGTCCAGGTCGCGCAGGATCAGGGTGCCCTTGGTGAGGATGGAGAACGGGTTCGCGTGGTCGCGCAGCGCGGAGATGATGCCGGGCATCAGCCGGTAGCGGCCCTCGGCGCGCTGGTAGCAGTCGACGTTGGTGCCCATGGCGATGTGCGCCCCCTGCCACTGCCGGGAGGCGAGCTGGCGGCGCAGCAGCTCGGGGGCGTTGACCTTGACGACGATCTGGGAGTCGAAGCCGATGCCGGTGTCGAGGTCCAGATAGCTGTGGGTCTTGCGGGCGAAGCAGTACACGCAGGCGTGGGAGCAGCCGCGGTACGGGTTCACCGTCCATTCGAACGGCATCCGGGACGCTCCGGGCACCCGGTTGAGGATCGAACGGGCGCGCACCTCGTGGAAGGTGATGCCCCTGAATTCGGGCGTGTCGAAGGTCCGGATGGTGACGGCCGACGTCCCGAACAGGGCGGCGTCCCCTGATGTGGCGGGGCTTTCTGCCAGATTGTCCCAGCGCATGGGTGCCTCCTCGTTCGCACTGACCCCAGAATAGAACACCTGTTCCCATGATCGCCGCAAGCGCGATTTGGGGGCCCGGGCCCGAGGTGGTTGGCTAGCCGCATCCCGCTGGAGCTAGTGCTGGAGGAGCAACGAAATGGCGCAGGTCGAAGCCACCACGGAACGGATCGTCGCGGCGGACGCGGAGACGGTGTTCGATGCCGTGGCCGACTACGAGAACACCCGCGCGAAGCTCCTGCCCGAGCACTTCAGCGAGTACGAGGTCCGTGAGGGCGGCGACGGCGAGGGCACCCTCGTCCACTGGAAGCTCCAGGCGACCAGCAAGCGCGTCCGGGACTGCCTGCTCGAGGTCACGGAGCCGAAGGACGGGGAACTGGTCGAGAAGGACCGCAACTCCTCCATGGTCACCACCTGGACGGTCACCCCGGCCGGCGAGGGGAAGTCCCGGGTCGTCGTGCGGACCGTCTGGAACGGCGCGGGCGGCATCGGCGGCTTCTTCGAGAAGACCTTCGCCCCCAAGGGGCTCGGCCGGATCTACGACGCGGTGCTCGCCAACCTCGCCGCGAACGTGGAGAAGTAACCTCACCGGTTCGAGTGGTCTTCCCCGTGGCCCGGTAGTGCGCCCGGCGCGCGCCGGGTCCGGGGAAAGCCGCTGGTGGGCACCCCAAATACGCCCTCTGCGGGGCGTGTTGAGGGGGCTCTCGAACGCCTGGTCGGGGTCGTGACCGACTTGCTCCCCCTTCATGCGCAATGCGAAGAATGACGCCGCGCAGTGCGACGAGGGGAGCAGGGACGTGGGCGGCATCACTCTGGTGCAGGACGAGCAGGCCGCGCCGGCCTCCGCCGGACCCGCGGACCCGCCGCCGCACGCCGCGGAGAGCGCCCCCGCGCCGCTCGGCCCCCGCCGCGTACGGCTCGTGTTCATGGGCCTGATGCTCGCGCTGCTGCTCGCCGCGCTCGAGCAGATGATCGTCGCCACAGCGCTCCCGAAGATCGTCGGTGAGCTGCATGGGCTGGACCGGATGTCGTGGGCGATCACCGCGTATCTGCTCACCGCCACCATCGGTCTGCCCGTCTACGGCAAGCTCGGCGACCTCTACGGCCGCAAGGGCGTCTTCCAGTTCGCCATCGTCGTCTTCGTCGTCGGCTCCGCCCTGGCCGGCTGGTCGCGCACCATGAACGAGCTGATCGCCTTCCGCGCCGTGCAGGGCCTCGGCGCCGGCGGGCTCATGATCGGTGTGCAGGCGATCATCGCCGACATCGTGCCGCCGCGTGAACGCGGCCGTTTCATGGGGCTGATCGGCGCCGCCTTCGGGCTCGCCTCCGTCGCCGGTCCGCTGCTCGGCGGGTTCTTCACCGATCACGCCTCCTGGCGCTGGTGCTTCTACTTCAACGTCCCCTTCGGCCTGATCACCCTCGTCGTCGTCAGCGTGGTCCTCAAACTGCCCAGGCCCGAGGGCAGGGCCCGACTCGACGTCCTCGGCGTGCTGTTCCTCGCCGCCGCCTCCACCTGTTTGGTGCTGCTCACCAGTTGGGGCGGCACCGAGTACGCGTGGGGCTCCCGCGTGATCCTCGGACTCGGCGCCGGTGCCGCGGCAAGTACCGTGCTCTTCCTCGTCGTCGAGCGCTACGCACCCGAACCGGTCATCCCGCTGCGCCTGTTCAAGGACTCCGTCTTCAACATCACCTCGCTCGTCGGCGCGGTCGTCGGCATCGCCCTCTTCGGCGCCGCGAGCTATCTGCCGACGTTCCTCCAGATGGTCGACGGGGCCAGTGCCACCGAGTCGGGCCTGCTGATGCTGCCGATGATGGGCGGGGTCGTCGTCGCCTCGATCGTCTCCGGCCAGCTCATCAGCCGCACCGGCCGCTACAAGGTCTACCCGGTGCTCGGCAGCGCGATCTCGGTCGTCGGCATGTGGCTGCTGTCCCGGCTGGAGGTGGACACCTCCCGGCTCGAGTACAGCATCGGGCAGGCGGTCCTCGGCGTCGGCATCGGCCTGGTGATGCCGGTCCTGATCCTCGCCGTGCAGAACGCCGTGCCGCCCGCCGACCTCGGCACCGCGACGAGCGCCAACAACTACTTCCGGCAGATCGGCGGCAGCGTCGGCGCCGCCGTCTTCGGCACGCTCTTCGCCGACCGGCTCACCGACGCGCTCGCCGAGCGCGTCCCGGCCGGCGCGGGCCTGCCCGACCCGGCCGCCATCACTCCGCAGCTGGTGCACGCCATGCCGCCCGCGCTGCGCGACGCGTACGTACGGGCCTACTCCGACGCGATGCCGCGGATCTTCCTCTACCTCGTGCCGGTGCTCGTCCTCGGCCTGCTCATCGCCTTCTTCCTCAAGGAGAGACCGCTGGTGTCCCACAACGCCCCCGCCGACGCCGCCGTGCCGCACGCCCGGACCGCCCCCGCGCCCGCCGCCGGGCAGCCGGCCGCTCCGCACCAGGCCGGTGTGCCCGTCTGCGGCACCGTCCAGCACCACGACGGCACCAGCGTCCCGCGCGCCGCGCTGACCCTGATCGACGTACAGGGCACCCAGATCGGCCGCGGCGCGAGCGGTGAGGACGGCCGGTACGCGCTGAGCGCCCCCGGCCCGGGTGCGTACGTGATGATCGCGGCCGCGGGCGGCCACCAGCCCCAGGCCGTCACGGTCACCGTGGGCGAGCGGCCCGTCGACCTCGACGTGGTCCTCGGCGGCGCCGGCCGCCTCGCCGGGATGGTCGTCACCGCCGACGGCAGCCCCGTACGGGACGCTGCCGTCACCCTCACCGACGTGCGCGGCGAGGTCGTGGCCACGACCCGCAGCGGGCGCGAGGGCAGCTATGTGATCAGCGAACTGGTGGCGGGGGAGTACACCCTGGCGGCCAGCGCTCCCGCCTTCCGGCCCGCCGCACACCCCGTCAGCGTGCAGGCGTCCCGGGAGACCCGCCAGGACATCGAGCTGGCCGGCGGCGCCGTGCTGCGCGGAACCGTGCGGGCGGGCGACGGCCGGCCCGTCGACGACGCCCGCGTGACCCTGCTCGACGCGGCCGGCAACGTGGTCGACACGCTCACCACCGGGCCCGACGGCACATTCCGCTTCGTCGACCTGTCGTCGGGCGAGTACACGGTCATCGCGTCGGGCTACCCGCCGGTCGCGACCGTGCTCCAGGTCGCCGGCGGCGGGCGCACCGAGCGCGACCTGCAACTCGGTCACGCCGACTGACTCCAGGGCCCGCGGCGCCCCTTCCCACCTGCGGGGTGAGGGGGGCGCACGCGGCGCGGCGCGCCGGCGCCCCGGGAGGCCTGCGCCCGCTCGGCCGTCCGCCGGCTTCGCGACGGCGCACGACCTCTTCCGCCAACGCCCGGCGCCAGGCGTGGAGATACCCCTACCGTGGTGAACAAGGCCGTTGTCTCCTGGCGGCGGGGAAGGAGCAATCCACTCATGGACAGTGGCGTTCCGCCGGTGCCCCGGCAGCGGTACCCGGTGGCCGGACGGATTCCGCTTGCCGTGATCGTCGTGGACGGTGACGGCCTGGTGTCGCACTGGTCCACCGGTGCGTGCCGCCTCTTCGGCCCCGCGAGGGCGGAGGCGGTCGGGCGTCCGGCCGTCGAACTGCTGCCGGTCTCCGGCGCCCTGGCCGGTCAGGACTGCGACCATGAGGCGGAGCACGGCGGCGACGGCATCGGCCCCTGCCCCGGATGCAGCGCGTACAGCGGACTCGGACAGGGCCTGGACGCGTGCCTGGGCGGGCTCACCGCCTATCCGACGGCCGGCCGTGCCCGGGTCTCCGAGCTGGGCCAGGACCGGGTCGACGTGCTGTGGTGGGCGTATCCGATGGTGGGCCCCGGCGAGGAGCGGCTGCTCGTCCTCGCGGCGGACGCAGGGCGGCTCGGGACCGACGAAGGCAGCGTCGAACGGATCGCGCCCGGCTTCGCCCTGCACACCGAATTCCCCGGCGCCGAGGAACTGGCGCGCCGGCTCCCGGAGATCCTGCCCAGCATGAGCGTGCGGGAGTCGACGCGGATCGTCTCCCGGATCCTCGACCTCGGCTACCCCGTCCTCGAGTTCAGCCACCACGACCGGGTGCCCGTCACCCCCGACTGGGGCGTGCCCCGCCGCGCCGCCCGCAGGGCACGGCAGCAGGCGGCCGAGCAGGCCCACGCGGCCGGGCATCCCGTGGAGGAGGCGGAGCTCGAGCCGGACCTCGAATACGCCGCGGTGCGCGAACGCCTGGAGTTCCTGAACGAGGTCAGCGGCCGGATCGGCTCCTCACTGGACCTCGCCCGCACCATCCGGGAGATCAGCTCCGCGATCGTGCCCCGTTTCAGCGACGTGGCCTGCACCTATCTGCGGGAGGAGGTCGTCGCCGGCGAGGGCTTCTGCGACGGGGACCCCGACGCGACGACCATGTGGCACCGGGTGGCGTTCGAGCACGTCGACGAGCCCGGCCGCTGGGACGACATCGTCCCCGTCGGCGAGTCCATGCCGTTCCCCGCCCACACCCCGTTCTTCCAGTGCATGGTCTCCGGTGAGCCGGTCCTGGTGCCGCGCATCACGGAGGAGATGGGCACCGCCATGGCCGAGCAGTTCGACAAGCGGGACATGCGCCCGCTGATCAACGGCCGGTCCATGCTGGTCGCACCGCTCAAGGCACGCAACGTGGTCCTCGGCTGCATGATCCTGCTGCGCCACCCCGAGCGGCCCCTGTTCAACGACATGGACCGGGTCACCGGCGCCGAACTGGCCGCCCGTGCGGGGCTGGTGCTCGACAACGCCCGTATGTACACCTACCAGGAGAACGTCGCGGAGACGCTCCAGGACTCGATGCTGCCGCAGGTCGCCCCGCGCACGGCGGGCTGCGACACGGCGACCCGCTATCTGCCGGGCACGATGCTGGGCCGGGTCGGCGGCGACTGGTTCGACTCCGTGAAGCTGCCGGGCTCACGTACCGCGCTCGTCGTCGGCGACGTGATGGGCCACGGGCTCAACTCCGCCGCGATGATGGGCCAGTTGCGTACCGCGGTGCAGACGATGGCGGCGCTCGACCTGCCGCCCGCCCAACTCCTGCGCAACCTCGACGACCTCGCCCAGCGCCTGGGCGAGCACTATCTGGCCACCTGTGTCTACGCGGTGTACGACCCGGTCCGCGGCGAGCTGGAGCTGGCCAACGCGGGCCATGTGCCCCCGGTGCTCGTCCGCGCCGCCGACGGCCGCAGCGAACTGCTGGAACTGCCGTCGGGAGCGCCCATCGGGGTGGGCGGGGTGCCCTTCCGCAGTGTCCGTGTCGCGGTGTCGCCCGGTGACCGGCTCGTGATGTGCACCGACGGGCTCGTGGAGGTACGCGGCGAGGACATCGGCGTGGGTCTCGCGACGCTCTGCGAGTCCGCCGCGCACCCCGCGGCGTCGATGGACGACGCCTGCGACACCATCATCCGCGCGCTGAACACGCGTGGCGGGCGCAAGGACGACGTCGCCCTGCTGATGGCGCGGCTGAACGGCATCGACCCCGGCTCCGTCGCCACCTGGGAGCTCTCGCTCGAGCCGCGGGAGGCGGCGCGGGCACGGCGACTGGTGCGAGGACAGCTGAACGCCTGGGGGCTCGGGAAACTCACCGGCACGACGGAGCTCCTGGTCGGCGAGGTCGTCGCCAACGCGGTGCGGCATGCCTCCGGCCGCCGCGCCGAACTGCGGCTCGTGCGGGCCGATTCGCTGCTGTGCGAGGTGGCGGACGACGACCACACCCTGCCGACCCTGCTGGACGCCCGCCCCGACGAGGAGGGCGGGCGCGGACTGCGGGTGCTGAGCGCCCTGTCGCGGGAGTGGGGCACGAGCCGCACGGCGGGCGGCAAGACGGTCTGGTTCGAACTGCCCCTCCCGTAAGGCGCTCCGGCGCGCCTTCTAGGGTTGCCGCACATGAGGCCTGGACAACAGTACCCGGAAGGCGGGCAGCGCCCGCGCCACCCGCAGCCCGGTCCCTACGGACCGCCGGGCGGGCCCCAGCAGCCGTGGGACCTGCCCACGCAGCCCGCCGGCCCCGCCGCATCCGTCCGCGAGCGCCGCGGGACCGTCACGGTCGTCGCCGTAATCGCGGCCGCGGTCGTCGTCGTGGCCGCCGCCGTCACCGGATATCTGGTCCTCGGCGGCGAGGGTGACGACAGCGCCCGTCCGCCCGCCCCGGCCTCCTCCGCACCTGCGGCGGACGATTCCCGTACGGACGCCGGCGAGCAGCCGACCGTACCCGGCTGGCGGACCGTGACGAATCCGAGGACCGGCATAGTCTTCGACGTGCCGCCCGAGTGGGGCCTGAAGCCGACGTCGTGGGCGACCTATGTCGCCGACGACGGCGACCCGGAGGAGATCCCCCTCGTCGGCTTCTCCGCCCCGGCGATGCTCAAGGAGAAGTGGTGCGTCTCCGACGCGGACCTGGACGGCTCCTTCGACGAGACCTGGCTCGCCGCCGCCGGCTCCCGCGGCGAACGCGGCGCGAGAACGCCGCAGGAGGCCGCCCGCGACAACGCCTCCCTGTGGGTGTACGGCGGCTACACCCAGCCGGACAAGGCCAAGGTGACCAAGGGCGCGCCGGAGCCGTACACCACCGCCTCCGGCATCACGGGCAGCGTGGCGACCGCCTCCTCCACGGGCGTCGAACCCGCGGGCAAGTGCGACACCGACGGCAAGGCGACCGCCTTCGCCTTCAAGAACCCAAAGGGCGACATCGTCTCCTGGACGTTCGTAGGAGCGAAGGGGATAGGGGAGGAGGTGCCGGACGGAGTCGTCCGCAAGGTCCTGAGCACCGTCCGCCTGGCCGACGGCTGACCGGGTGCGCCCGGCGGCCAACAGAGCTCTTTTCCAACGGAGTTGTTCACCGAATGTTGGCTGATTCGTCGTACGGGAGGCGCCCGGAAGGGTAAGGCTGTTCCCGAGGTGACGCGGGGGACGAAGGGGGAGCGCCCGTGGCTGTCGGAGAGAGACGGGTCACAGCGGAACCGCGGCTGGGCATCAGGCGTGAGTCGCGCTCGTCATGGTCGAGGCGCGGCTTCCTCCTCGTCGTTCTGCCCCTGCTGGCGGCCGTGCTGACAGGCGTCGCCGTGCTGGCCGTGTCCGGGAACGTCCTGCTGCCCTTCCAGGCCGTCATCACCCTGGAAGGGAAGATGGCGTCCAAGCGGGACTTCTTCGAGGACGAAGAGGTCCAGCGAATCCTGATGAAGCATCACATACGGGTGCACATCACGGCGTCGGGCTCACGTGAGGTCGCGATCCGGGACATCTCCTCGTACGACTTCGTCTTCCCCTCCGGCCAGCCTGCCGGGGACCTGATCACCGCCGAACGGGCCAAGAGCAACCAGTACGCCAAGGTGCACCGCCCCTTCGTCAGCCCCATCGTGCTGGCCACCTACCGGGAGTACGCCAGAACGCTCGAGGACGCGGGCGTGGCCAAGGCGCACCGGGGGACGGGTCCGGTCGCGGACCAGCCGCCCTACTACGTCCTGGACATGGCCGGGTTCCTGCGCCACATTCACGACAAGAGGCGCTGGGACGACATCGGCATCGAGCGGCACGGTATCGCCAACGCCAACCGCATCGTCGCGCAGACCCCCGACGTCTGCGGTTCCAACTCGGCCGGCACCTACCTCGCCCTGGTGGCGTTCACCTGGCACGGCGACGGCGACGAGGTGCCCGACACCGACCAGGAGGCCGACGCCCGCGGGCGCGAGATAAAGCACCTGCTGGAACAGGGCCTGCCCGCCGCGGACGTGTTCCGCACCTATGTGTCGCCGGAGGGCAAGAACATCGCGCCCGTGGTGGTGGCCTACGAGCACCAGTACCTGGCCTACCAGCTGAACTACAAGGCCCGGTCGAAGAAGCTCGACGAGCAGCGCGTCCTTCTCTACCCCTCCGGACAGTTCGTCACCCAGCCTCAGTTCATCGCCCTCAACAAGGACGGCGACCGGCTCGGCGAACTGATCACGCACGACCCGGAACTGCGGCAGCGCGCCATGGAGCTGGGCTTCCGGATCCTCGATCCGACGGGGCAGGTCGCCGGGGACCAGCTGACGCGGTTCCTCGAGGAGCGCGGCGTCCCCGCCCCCGCCACGGAAGGCGACGACACCCGGACCGCGATGCCGAGGCTTCGCTACCTGGAGAGGATGATCTCCGTCGTGGGCGACTGTCCCCCGGCCGATGTCCTGCCGGGGCGGCCCTGATGAGGCCCCGGCGCCGGGCGATCTCGCTGATCGCCCTGTGCATGGCGGGCCTGTGGCTCGCCGCGGCCACGGCCTGCGCGCCCGGCGGCCCCGAGCCGGTGACCCTGCGGGTGCTGGCCAGTTCCGAACTCGCCGACATGGCCCCCCTGCTCGACGACCTGCGCCGCGACACCGGCATCACGCTCGAGATGGAACACCGGGGCACGGTGGACGCCAGCAACGAACTCGCGGCGCACGAAGGCCGCCCCCGGCACGACGTCGCCTGGCTCTCCTCCGACCGCTACTACCTGCTCAAGGTCAAGGCGAACGGCGGGCACGGGGAGAAACCGCTGGCGACCAACATCATGCGCTCGCCCGTCGTCCTCGGTGTGAAGCGGGCCACGGCCGACCGGCTGCGCCGGGCCGCGGCGGGCGGCCGGATCTCCTGGGCGGACGCCGCCGACGCCGCGGCGGGCGGATCGCTGCGCTTCGGCATGGCCGACCCGCGGCACACCAACAGCGGCCTCGCGGCCCTCGTCGGAGTGGCGACGGCCGCCGCGGGCACGGGTACCGCCCTGCGTCCGCAGGACGTCTCCTGCGAGCGGCTGCACGGCTTCTTCGCCGGACACCTCCTCACCGGCGACGCCTCCGGGGAGCTCGCCGACGGCTACGCCGCGCGACAGGACGAACTGAACGGGCTGATCACCTACGAGTCCGAACTGCTGGCGCTCAACAGCAGCGGCAAGCTCCGCGAGCCGTTGGAGATCGTCTATCCCAGGGACGGCATGGTGCTCTCCGACTATCCGCTCCTGCTGCTCGACCCCTCCAAACGGGCGGCCTACGACAGGCTCGTCGACTGGCTGCGCAGCGGACCCGTCCAGAAGAAGATCATGGAACGCACTCTGCGCCGGCCGATCGACCCCGGCGTGCCCCGGATCGACCGGCTGCGGGAGCCGGTCGGCAACGCGCTGTACTTCCCCGACGACCAGAAGGTCGTCGACCGTCTCCTCGCGGACTACGGCGACCCGGAACGGGACCGGGCGGCCCGGGTGATCTTCGTCCTCGATTTCTCCAGCTCGATGCGCGGCGAACGCATCGCGGCACTGCGCGAGACCATCGACGGTCTCGCCGGCGGCGACGACTCGTCCTCGGGAAAGTTCGTCCGCTTCTACCGGGGCGAGACGCTCACCGTGATGCGGTTCGGCGGCCGCGTGCTCGAGGAGCGGAACATCACCTACGAAGGGCAGCGGGACCTGGACCGGCTGCGCGAGGTCGTGGCGTCCGACGACTTCGCCGGATCCACCGCCATCTGGTCCTCGCTCGACCACGCCTACCGCACCGTGGCCCGCGATCCGCGTGACCGGCCGGAACGGCGGATCTCCATCGTCCTGATGACGGACGGTGAGAACAACGCCGGCATGGACGTGGACGCCTTCGTCCGCGGGCACGCGCGGCTGCCGGAGGACGCCCGCCGGGTGCGCACGTACACGATCCGCTACGGCGAGGCGGACACGAGGGAACTCGACCGAGGGGCACGGGCGACGGGCGGCCGCATGGTCGACGCCACCGACCGGTCCCTTCTCAGCGCGTTCAAGGAGATCCGTGGGTGTGTTCACTGAGATGTGGTGGAGCGTCTGGTGGCCCTGGATGCTGCTGTGGCTCCTGACGGCCGCTGGGGCGGGGGCACTGCTCGTCCTCGCCGCCGCACGGCTGGCGGCCGGCCGGCGCGCCGGGGCCCGGAACCTCACCTACAGCATCTGCTTCTACCTCCACGACCGGTCCGTCATGGACCACTACCAGATGCGCGGTTACGCGGCGGCGCTGCGCAGGGAGGTCGAGCAGCGGACGAGCGACAGCAAGGACGGCACCATCAGAGCCACCGTCTTCGGACTGAGCGCCGGCGGCGGGAGACGTGACAACAGCGAGATCGTCAGCAAGTACATGGAGGTCGCGGAACCCATCTCGGTGATCGGGATCATCATGGACGTGCTCGAGGAGAACGACGTCATCGTCCATGTCGACCTCGCGGGCGGCACGGTCAGACGGAACGCGGCACTCACCCGGGCACTGGCGAACCGGCCCGGCGGCGAGGGCCGCTCCTCCCAGACGGATGTACGGCTGCGGGACATCGAGGACTTCGTGCTCATCCGCGGCCGCTTCCGGAAGATCGACGAGTCGCCCGAGTCCACGGTGTTCCTCGCGCCCTACGGCGACCCCGAGGACCTGGCCGCGGGGCCGCGCGTACGGGTCACCTGCGCCACCGAAGGGCTGCGCAACCAGGTGCCGAGCGGCACGTTCTCCGCCCGCTGCCTCGGCAAGGTCCAGGACTGGAACTCCGAGGAAGCGGTGCTGGAAGTGCAGGCCATGGCCATCTTCCGATAGGGTCCGCGCGCGACAGGGCCGTCCGGAGGAACCTTGACATGACGAACAGATCCGCGCCGTTCGACGAGCTCGACCGCAAGATCGTCGCGGCCCTGGTGCAGAACGCGCGGACCAGTTTCACGGAGATCGGCGCGGCGATCGGCCTGTCGGCCACGGCGGTCAAACGCCGGGTCGACCGGATGCGCGAGAACGACATCATCACCGGTTTCACCACCACGGTGCGTCCCGCCGCGCTCGGCTGGGCCACCGAGGCCTACGTCGAGGTGTACTGCGACGGCGCCGCCCCGCCCCGGCGGCTCGCCGAGGTCGTGCGCAACCACCCGGAGATCACGGCCGCGATGACGGTGACCGGCGGCGCGGACGCGCTGCTGCACGTACGGGCGACGGACGTCGAGCACTTCGAAGAGGTCCTCGAACGCATCCGGGCCGAGCCGTTCATCCGCAAGACGATCAGCTACATGGTGCTGTCCCACCTGCTGACCGGCAGCCCGGAGGCCGGCGCCGGCCGCGCCGCGACGAGTGGCGACGCCGGCATGTGACCCCATGTCCGGCATGTGACCCCTCTCCGGCCGGCGTGCAGAACCCGGTTGCCCTGCCGGACCGCCGGTGAAAGGGTCTCGGCCCATGCCTACCTTTTCCGCGCACGACGGAACCCGTCTCTCTTACCGGGTGTCCGGGGACGGCGCGCCCCTGATCTGCGTCCCCGGTGGACCCATGCGGGACTCCACGTACCTGGGCGACCTCGGGGGGCTCTCCGCGCACCGCAGGCTGATCATGCTCGATCTCCGGGGCACCGGACGGTCGGAGGTGCCGCAGGACGCCTCCTCCTACCGCTGCGACCGGCTCGTCGACGACCTCGAAGCCCTGCGCAAGCACCTCGGCCTCGACCGGGCGGACCTGCTCGGGCACTCCGCCGGCACCAACCTGGCGGCCCTCTACGCGGCGGCCCTTCCCGAGCGGGTCGGCAGACTCGCCCTGATCACACCGAGCGTCATGGCCCTCGGCGTCACCGTCACCGCGGAAACCCGGCGGGAAACGGCGCTGCTCCGCAAGGACGAGCCGTGGTTCCCCACCGCGTTCGCCGCCCTGGAAGAGGTCTTCGCCGGCAAGGCGGACGACGACGCGCAGCGGGCCGTCGCACCCTTCTTCTACGGCCGCTGGGACGAGGCGGCGCGGGCCCACCGGGCGGCGGAGGACGAACAGCGCAACGACGCGTCGGCGGCCGCCTTCGGCGCCGACGGCGCCTACGACCCCGAGGCCACCCGCGCCGCGCTCGCCCGGCTCACCTCGCCGGTGCTGGTGCTCGCCGGCGAGGTCGACCTCAACTCCCCGCCCCCCGCCATGAGCGAAGTCGCCGGACTGTTCCCACAGGCCGAGCTCGTCGTCCAGCCGGGAGCCGGCCACTTCCCGTGGCTCGACGACGCCGAGCATTTCGTCGCGACCACGTCGGCGTTCCTGCGGTGAACGGCCGCCCACCCGTCACCGCCGACGACCTCGACAACGCCGTGCAGCTCGCCGTCGCCGCCCTCCGCGAGGTACCCGCGACGGCCTGGGACGGCAACGCGGGCACCCTGGAGTGGACCTGCTGGGAGACCGTCGAGCACCTCGCCGACGACCTGTTCGCCTACGCCGTCCAACTCGGCCCCCGCACCCCGCCGCTGGACCGGGAGGTGCCCTTCGCCTACGAGAGCCGCCGGCCCGGCGGCCCCGCCAACTCCGTCCACGCCGATCGCGCGGCGGGCCCCGACGGTCTGCTCCAGGTGCTGGAGGCCGGCGGCGCGCTGCTCGTCGCCATGGCGCGCACGACATCGCCGCAGGTGCGTTCCCACCATGTCTTCGGCGCGTCCGACCCCGAGGGCTTCGCCGCGATGGGCATCGTGGAGACCCTGGTGCACACCCACGACATCGCCGACGGGCTCGGCCTCACCTGGGAACCGCCCGCCGGCATCTGCTCACGGGTGCTCGCCCGGCTGTTCCCCGACGCCCCCGCGGACGCCGCACCCTGGTCCGCGCTGCTCTGGTGCACCGGCCGCACCGACCTCCCCGGACGGCCACGCCCCGCCACCTGGCGGTGGCACGGCGCGCCGCCCACGTAGCCCGAACGGGTGGTGCAGGCCCGGCGGGCGACGCGAAACGCCGCCGATGGGCCGTACGACGCAGGATTGCTGCGCATACACGCAGCGGTTGTTCCTTGTCGCCCGAACCTCCCGATTCCTACCGTTGAGACGTCACCGGTCGTCACCGGTCGTCACCGGCCATCTCAGGAATCGGGAGGAACCCCGGGTGCCACCCAGCCGCGTGCCTCGCCCCAGGCGTTACCTGGTCTGCGAACCCCGTTACTTCGACGTGAAGTACGCCATCAATCCGTGGATGAGCGAGAACACCGAGGTCGATCAGGGCCTCGCCCGGTCCCAGTGGAACGCCCTGACCGACGCCTACCGCGCTCTCGGCCACAAGGTCGAGTCCGTGGAGCCCGACGCCGAACTGCCCGACATGGTCTTCGCCGCCAACTGCGCGCTGGTCCTCGACGGCAAGGTCTTCGGCTCCCGCTTCCACGCGCCGCAGCGCCGGCCGGAGGAAGAGGCGTACGCGGCCTGGTTCAAGGTCGCAGGGTTCGACGTGCACCGGCCCGGGTCGGTGTGCGAGGGCGAGGGCGACCTCGTCCCCGTCGGCGGCCACATCCTGGCCGGCACGGGATTCCGTACGACCACCGAGGCGCACCGCGAGGTGCAGGAGTTCTTCGGCGTACCGGTGATCGGCCTCCGGCTCGTCGACCCGTACTTCTACCACCTCGACACCGCACTGTTCGTCCTCGACGACGGGAGCGACGGGCACACCGCGAACATCGCCTACTACCCGGAGGCGTTCTCGCCGGGCAGCCTCGCGGTGCTGCGGCGGCTGTTCCCCGACGCGGTGATCGCCACCCGCGAGGACGCCATGGCCTTCGGCCTCAACTCCGTGTCCGACGGCCGCCACGTCCTCGTGGCCCCGCAGGCGAAGGCACTCGTCGGACAGCTCGCCGAACACGGCTACGAGCCCGTCCCCGTAGACATGTCCGAATTCCACAAGGCCGGCGGCGGCATCAAGTGCTGCACTCAGGAGATCCGCGCATGACTCTCACCCCCGTACGCACGCAGCGCTCCTCCGAGGAGCTCATCCGCGCCGAGAACACGGCGCTCGCGCACAACTACCACCCGCTTCCCGTCGTCGTCGCACGCGCCGAGGGCGTCTGGGTCGAGGACGTCGAGGGCCGCCGCTACCTCGACATGCTGGCCGGCTACTCGGCGCTCAACTTCGGCCACCGCCACCCCGGCCTCGTCGCCGCAGCCCACCGCCAGCTCGACGAGGTCACCCTCACCTCGCGCGCCTTCCACAACGACCGGCTCGCCGGCTTCGCGGAAGGTCTCGCCGAGCTCACCGGCCTCGAGATGACCCTGCCGATGAACACCGGCGCGGAGGCCGTCGAGAGCGCGGTCAAGGTCGCCCGCAAATGGGCCTACGAGGTCAAGGGCGTCGCGCCCGACCGGGCGACGATCATCGTCGCCGACGGCAACTTCCACGGCCGCACCACCACCATCGTCAGCTTCTCCACCGACGAGTCGGCGCGCGGCGGGTTCGGCCCCTTCACGCCCGGCTTCCGGATCGTGCCCTACAACGACCTCGCCGCGCTCGAGAACGCGATCGACGAGACCACGGCCGCCGTGCTCATCGAACCGATCCAGGGCGAGGCGGGCGTCCTCATCCCCGACGCCGGCTACCTCGCGGGCGTGCGCGAGCTGACCCGGCGGGCCGGCTGCCTGTTCATCGCCGACGAGATCCAGTCCGGTCTCGGACGCACCGGCACGACCCTCGCCGTCGACCACGAGTCGGTCGTCCCAGACATGCTGCTGCTCGGCAAGGCCCTCGGCGGTGGCATCGTCCCCGTCTCCGCGGTCGTCGCACGCCGGGACGTGCTGGGCGTGCTGCGTCCCGGCGAGCACGGTTCCACGTTCGGCGGCAACCCGCTGGCCGCCGCGGTCGGTTCCGCAGTGGTCGACCTGCTGGCCACCGGAGAGTTCCAGCGCAGGGCCGCCGACCTGGGCGAGGTGCTGCGGGAGGGCCTGACCGGGCTGGTGGGCAAGGGCGTCGTCGGCTTCCGCTCCCGCGGGCTGTGGGCGGGCGTCGACGTCGACCCGGCCATCGGCAGCGGCCGGGAGATCAGCGAACGGCTGATGGCCGAGGGCATCCTCGTGAAGGACACCCACGGCTCGACCATCCGGATCGCGCCGCCGCTGACCATCACCCAGGAGGAACTCGGGTCGGCCCTCGCCTCCTTGGAGAAGGTCCTCGGTTAGCGGGCCGCACCCGGCCGCTCCCCGGAGCGGCCGGGACGCGGCGTGACCAGCCACTCCGCTCCACGGCCACCCTGTCGTAAGGTGCACTTCTGGCAGCGTGGCCGTGGCGGAACGGAGAGAGCCGTGAAGATCCTTATCAGCGCCGACATGGAGGGCGCCACGGGGGTGACATGGCCGGCCGACGTCCTGCCCGGCACACCCCAGTGGGAACGCTGCCGCTCCCTGTTCACCTCCGACGTGAACGCGGCCGTCCTCGGCTTCTTCGACGGCGGCGCCGACGAGGTGCTGATCAACGAGGCGCACTGGACGATGCGCAACCTCCTCCTCGAGGAACTCGACGAACGCGCCGAGATGCTCACCGGGCGTCACAAGTCGCTGTCCATGGTCGAGGGCGTCCAGCACGGCGACGTCGACGGCATCGCCTTCATCGGCTACCACACCGGCGCCGGCGCCGAAGGCGTCCTGGCCCACACCTACCTCGCCAACTCCATCACCGGTGTCTGGCTGAACGGCGTCCGTGCGAGCGAGGGCCTGCTCAACGCCCATGTCGTCGCCGAATACGGCGTCCCCGTCGTCCTCGTCACCGGCGACGACCTGACCTGCGAGGACGCCCTCGGCTACGCCCCCGAAGCGCTCAAGGTCGCGGTCAAGGACCATGTTTCGCGCTATGCGGCCGTCTGCCGGACCCCGGCCCGCACCGCGGCGGACATCCGCGCCGCGGCCAAGGAGGCCGCCGCCCTCGCCGTACGCCACGCGCCCGTCGAGGGCGGGCCGTTCACCCTCGAGCTCGAGTTCGACGCCGAGCACCTCGCGGCCGCGGCCACCGTCGTCCCTGGCGTGGCACGGGCCCGGGGGGAGAGGCGGGTGGTGTACACCAGCGGGACGATGTACGAGGGCATCCGCACATTCAAGGCGGTCACGACGATCGTCTCCGCCGCCGTGGAGGAGCAGTATGGCTGACGTGACAGAGACCCCCATCGACGCCCGCGCCCTCGACGAGGTGGTGACCTTCACCTCCGAGCTCATCCGCATCGACACCACCAACCGGGGCGGCGGCGACTGCCGTGAGCGGCCCGCCGCCGAGTACGTCGCCGAACGGCTGGTCAACGCGGGGCTCGACCCGGTCCTTCTGGAACGCACCTCCGGCCGCACCAACGTGGTGGCCCGCTACGAAGGCTGGGACCCGGGCGCCGACGCGCTCCTCGTCCACGGCCACCTCGACGTGGTCCCCGCGGAGCCCGCCGACTGGACCGTCCACCCCTTCTCGGGCGAGGTCCGCGACGGAGTGGTCTGGGGCCGCGGCGCCGTCGACATGAAGAACATGGACGCCATGGTCCTCGCGGTCGTACGGGCCTGGGCCCGGCACGGCATCAGGCCCCGCCGCGACATCGTCATCGCGTACACCGCCGACGAGGAGGCGAGCGCCGAGGACGGCTCCGGCTTCCTCGCCACCGAGCACGCCGACCTCTTCGACGGCTGCACCGAAGGCATCAGCGAATCCGGCGCCTACACCTTCCACGCCGGCCCCGACATGGCGCTCTACCCCGTCGCCGCCGGCGAACGCGGCACGGCGTGGATGAGACTCACCGCGGACGGCAGGGCGGGCCACGGCTCCAAGGTCAACCGCGAGAACGCCGTGACCCGGCTCGCCACGGCGGTCGCCCGGATCGGCGAACACCGCTGGCCGGTACGGCTCACACCGACCGTCAAGGCCGCCCTGCTCGAACTCGCCGCGCTCCACGGCATCGACGTGACCAGGAAGGACCTGGAGACCACCGGCTTCGACGTCGACGAACTGCTCGCCAAGCTCGGCCCGGCCGCGAAGCTCGTCGAGGCGACGGTGCGCAACAGCTCCAACCCGACGATGCTGAACGCCGGTTACAAACTCAACGTCATCCCCGGCAACGCCACCGCCTACGTGGACGGGCGGATCCTCCCCGGCACCGACGAAGAGTTCCACGCGACCATGGACGCGCTCACCGGCCCCGACGTCCGATGGGACTTCTACCACAACGAGATCGCCCTCCAGGCGCCGGTCGACTCCCCGACCTTCGCCAAACTCCGCGCCGCGATCGAGGCGTTCGACCCCGACGCCCACGTGGTCCCGTTCTGCATGTCGGGCGGCACCGACGCCAAGCAGTTCGCCCGGCTCGGCATCACCGGCTACGGCTTCTCACCGCTGAAGCTGCCACCCGGCTTCGACTACCAGGCGCTCTTCCACGGCGTCGACGAACGCGTCCCCGTCGACGCCCTCCACTTCGGCGTCCGGGTCCTCGACCACTATCTGCAGATCGCTTAGGGGGATCGGACATGGTGCCCACCGGGGCCTACGGAACCTGGCCGTCGCCGATCGACGCGGCGCTGGCGGCGTCGCACGACGGACGCCCCGAGTATCTCGGCGTGGTCGGCGACGAGGTGTGGTGGACCGCTCCCCGCCCGGCGGAGGGAGGCAGACGCGCCCTGATGCGCAGGCGGCACGACGGCGCAGAGGAATCGGTGCTCCCCGCCCCGTGGAACGTCCGCAGCCGCGTCATCGAGTACGGCGGCATCCCCTGGGCCGGCTTCGACCGCCCGGAGCACGGCCCGCTCGTCGTGTTCATCCACTTCCCCGACCAGCGGCTCTACGCCTACGAGCCCGACCGGCCGGGCGCCGAGCCGCGGCCCCTCACCCCCGTGTCGGACATCGGCGGCGGACTGCGCTGGGCCGATCCGCAACCGCGGCCCGAGCGCGGCGAGGTGTGGTGCGTCCTCGAGGAGTTCACCGGACCCTCTCCCACCGACGTCCGCCGGGTCGTCGCCGCCGTACCGCTGGACGGCTCGGCGGCCGGTGACCGGTCCGCGGTACGCGAACTCAGCGACGACCGGCACCACTTCGTCACGGGGCCGCGGCTGTCGCCCGACGGGACCAGGGCGGCGTGGATCGCCTGGGACCACCCGCGGATGCCGTGGGACGGCACCGTCGTCATGGTCGGCGACGTGACGGAAGACGGCCCGTTCGAGAACGTCCGGGCGGCGGTGGGCGGGAGCGACGAGTCGGTCGCCCAGGTCGAATGGGCCCCCGACGGCTCTCTCCTGTTCAGCGCCGACGGCGGCGGATGGTGGGAGCTCCAGCGCATCAGGCCCGGCGCCCCGGACCCCGAGGGGCGCACACCGCTGTGCCCGGGTCGCGGCGAGGAGTTCGGCGGGCCGCTGTGGAAGATCGGCTCGCAGTGGTTCAGGCCGCTCCCCGGCGGACTGATCGCCGTCATCCACGGCAAGGGGGCGACCGCGCTCGGGATACTGGACCCGGAGACCGGCGAACTCGTCGACGCCCCCGGGCCGTGGAGCGAGTGGGCGCCGACCCTCGCCGTGCACGGCGACCGGGTGTTCGGCGTGGCGGCCAGCCCGCGCAGCGCGTACGAGATCGTGGAGCTGGACACCCGTACCGGCCGCGCCCGGGTCATCGGCAGCCCGCACGACGACCCCGTGGACCCGGCGTACTACCCCGAGCCGCAGATCCGTACCTTCACCGGGCCCGGGCACCGCGAGATCCACGCCCACATCTACCCGCCGCACAGCCCCGACCGGGTGGCGCCCGACGACGAGCTGCCGCCGTTCGTCGTCCGGGCGCACGGCGGCCCGACCGGCCGTGCCGGGCTCGTGCTCGACCTGGAGATCGCCTACTTCACCTCCCGCGGCATCGGGGTGGCCGAGGTCAACTACGGCGGCTCCACCGGCTACGGCCGCGAGTACCGCGACCGGCTCAAGGAGCAGTGGGGCGTCGTCGACGTCGAGGACTGCGCGGCCGTCGCGCAGGCGCTCGCCGACGAGGGGACCGCGGACCCGGCCCGCCTGGCGATCCGCGGCGGCAGCGCGGGCGGCTGGACCGCCGCCGCCTCGCTCGCGACCACGGATGTGTACGCCTGCGGCACGGTCCTCTTCCCGATCCTCGACCTCTTCGCCTGGGCCACGGGGGAGACCCACGACTTCGAGTCGCGGTACCTGGAGTCGTTGGTCGGCCCCATCGACGAGGTCCCCGCCCGCTACCGGGAACGCTCGCCGATCAACCACGTCGACCACATCACCGCGCCGTTCCTGTTGTTGCAGGGCCTGGACGACGTGATCTGCCCGCCGGTGCAGTGCGAACGGTTCCTGGAGCAGATCGCGGGGCGCCGGATCCCGCACGCGTACATCGCCTTCGAGGGCGAGGGCCACGGATTCCGCAGGACCGACACTCTGGTCCGGGCGCTCGAGGCCGAACTGTCGCTGTACGCCCAGACCTTCGGCGTGTCCAGTCCCGATGTCCCCCTGCTGGAGCTGAGGAAATGAGCCTGGAGCCGCTCGCACGTCCCAAGCGTCTGCGGGCCGGGGACCGGGTCGCCGTCGTCGCGCCCAGCGGTCCCGTCCCGGAAGAGCGCCTCGACGCCGGTCTGGACATCCTGCGCGGCTGGGATCTCGACCCCGTCGTCATGCCGCATGTCCGCGAGACGCACCCGGAGCTGGGGTATCTCGCGGGCGCGGACGAGGCCCGTGCCCGCGACCTCACCCGGGCGTGGTGCGACCCGTCGGTCTCCGCCGTGATCTGCGCACGGGGCGGGTACGGCGTCCAGCGGATGGTGGACCTCGCCGACTGGGACGCGATGCGCGCCGCCGGACCCAAGGTCTTCGTCGGCTACAGCGACATCACCGCGCTCCACGAGGCGTTCGCGGTGCGGATGGGACTCGCCACCCTGCACGGGCCGATGTCGGGCACGGAGGTCTTCCTCAAGGACGCCCGCACCCAGGACTCGCTGCGCGCCACGCTCTTCGAGCCGGAGACCGTGCAGCGGCTCCACGGCGTCGGGGAGGTCCGCCCCATGGTGTCCGGCCGCGCCCGCGGGGTCACCCTCGGCGGTTGCGTCTCGCTGATCGCCGCGGACCTGGGCACCCCCTGTGCCCGGCCGTCCGCAGGGGGCGGGCTGCTGCTGATCGAGGACGTGGAGGAGGAGAACTACCGCCTCGACCGGATCCTTACGCAGCTGCTGCGTGCCGGGTGGCTCGACGGCGTCGCGGGCGTCGTCCTCGGCTCCTGGGCGCAGTGCGGCCCCTACGAGCAGATCCGCGCGGTCCTCGCCGACCGGCTCTGCGGGCTGGGCGTCCCGGTCGTCGAGGAGTTCGGCTTCGGCCACGGCTCCACGAACCTCACGATGCCGCTCGGTGTCCCGGCGGTGCTGGACGCGGACGCGGGGACGCTGACGCTGGACGTGCCGGCGCTGATCTGATCCGCCGCTGGTCCGGTCCCTGCTGAATATCTGTCGACAACCTCACGCACGAGCGTTGACGTGCATCTGACATGTCCCGCAGCATGGGCGTCGGCCGCCTACTTACCGGTCGGTATGGCGAGTTGGGTCATGTCGACCTCGGACACGGCGGCCCCTGTTGTGACGTCCTCGATGCGGAGGTCCTCGTGTCCCGTGCCCTGCCCCGAAGCCGCAAGGCCCTCGCCCTGGCCGCGGGAGCGGCGTTCCTCGCACCGCTCACGGCCGCCTCCACCGCCACGGCCGACCAGACGCCGCAGTCCGCCTACAGCGTCACCGCACTGAAGTTCACCGTCCAGGCAGGCGGCAGGACCTGCGTGATCGACGCCGACCTCTACCGCCCCGCCGGCCTCGACCGGCACCGCACCGCTCCCGCCGTCCTCACCACCAACGGCTTCGGCGGCAGCAAGGCCGACGGCTCGACGGACGCCACGGCCCGGGCGTTCGCCGCCCGCGGCTATGTCGCGCTGGCCTACTCCGGTCTGGGCTTCGGGGCTTCCGGCTGCCTGATCTCCCTCGACGACCCGGACATCGACGGCAGATCCGCCTCACGGCTCATCGACTTCCTGGCCGGGAAGCGCGCCGCCGACGACGGCACGACGGCCGACTTCGTGACCAGGGACGGTCACGGCGACCCGCGCGTCGGCATGATCGGCGGCTCGTACGGCGGGGCGATCCAGCTGGCCACCGCCGCCGTGGACCACCGGGTCGACGCCCTCGTCCCGATGATCACCTGGAACGACCTCAACCACTCACTCGACCCCAACAACGCGGTCGCGACGACCGTGCCGGGCGCCTTCAAATGGCAGTGGGCCGACGGCTTCTGGCTGATCGGGGAGGGGCAGCCGCTGACGAACCCGAACCTGGACCCCTCACGCTTCGGTTCGTTCCAGTGCCTGCACTTCGTCGCCAAGGCCTGCGACACGCTGCGCCTGCTCAACTCCGGCCGCTATCCCGCCGACCGGGTCGACGCGATGCGGACGTTCGCCCGCAGCGTCTCGCCGGTCTCCTATCTGCCGCGCGTCGAAGCGCCCACGCTGCTGGTCCAGGGGCAGGCCGACAGCCTGGTCACCCTCAACGAGGCACAGAACAGCTACCGGACGCTGAAAGCCGAAGGCACCGAGACCAAGATGATCTGGCAGTCGTGGGGACACAGCGGCGGCATGACCGACCCCGCGTCCGGAGAGCTCAACCTCGTCGAGGGTAATCTGGAGGCGAGTTACGTGGGCCGGCGGATCCTCGCCTGGTTCGACCGGTACCTGCACAAGAACACCGCCGTGGACACCGGCCCCGACTTCGCCTACTACCGCGACTGGCAAAGCGGCTACGGCGAGGCGGCCGCCGTGCCCTCCCTCTCGCAGAAGCTCTACCTGTCCGGCGACGGCAAACTCGTCGACGCCCGCGCCAAGGTCGCACGCGGCAGCCGCACCTACACCAACCTGCTCGTACCGACCAGCCACTCGGAATCCTCGCTCGCCGGCGTCATCGGTGTGCCCGACCTCCGGCCGTACGACATGAAGGGCACCCACCTGGGCTGGCGGAGCGAGCCGCTGACATCGCCCGTCGACGTGGTCGGCGCGCCCCGGGCCCGGCTCAAGGTGGTCTCACCCCGGACGGAACGCGTCCAGCACTCCGGGGACGCGGCCGACAAGCTGGTGCTGTTCGCCAAGGTGTACGACATCGCGCCGAACGGCACCAAGACCCTGGTGAACCGCCTGGTCGCGCCGGTCCGGGTACCGGACGTGACCAAGGCGTTCACGGTGGAACTGCCGGCCGTCGTGCACCGCTACGAAACCGGGCACCGGCTGGAGTTCGTCATCGCGGCGAGCGACACGGCGTACTTCGGCAACCGCGGCGTCAAACCCGTCACGGTCGTCAGCGCGCCCGGCGACACCGGAGTGCTCGAACTCCCCGTCGTCCGGGGATCCCTGTCCTGACTACGCTCCGAGGGCCGCGTACCCGGGTCGGATCACCTCGTCGATCAGCCGCTGCCGCTCCGGCAGCGGCAGGAACGCCGACTCCACCGCCGCGACGGTGAACTCCTCGAACACCTCGGGCCCGTAACCGAAGGCGTCCACCATGTGCCGGAACTCCTCGCTCATACTGGTGCCCGAGACGAGACGGTTGTCGGTGTTCAGGGTGACGCGGAAGCCGAGACGGCGCAGCAGGTCGATCGGATGCGTGTCGTACGACTTCGCCGCGCCCGTCTGGAGGTTGGACGTCGGGCAGACCTCCAGAGCGATGCGGTTGTCGCGCACGTACGAGGCGAGTCGGCCGAGCGTGGCCGTGCCGTCGTCGTGGACCTGGATGTCGTCCGTGATCCGGACACCGTGTCCGATCCGCTCCGCGCCGCACACCTGCACGGCCTCATGGATCGACTCCGCGCCGACCGCCTCGCCGGCGTGGATCGTGAAGTGGCAGTTGTGGCGGCGCAGGTGCTGGAAGGCGGCGAGGTGGCGGGCCGGCGGATTGCCGACCTCGCCGCCCGCTATGTCGAACCCGGCGACACCGCGGTCGCGGTGCGCGACCGTCAACTCGGCGATCTCCAGGGAACGGTCGGTGTGCCGCATACCGGTGAGCAGCGCACGCACGGTGATCCTCCCGCCGCTGCGCCGCTCACCCTCCCGCAGCCCCGCGTTGACCGCGTCCACGACCTCGTCGAGCCCCAGACCCCGCTCCTGGTGCTGCTCGGGCGCGTACCGCACCTCTGCGTACACGACACCGTCCGCTGCCAGGTCCTCCGCGCACTCGGCGGCGACACGCTTCAGCGCCTCGCGGGTCTGCATCACCGCGCAGGTGTGGGCGAAGGTCTCCAGGTAACGCTCCAGCGACCCCGAGTCGGCGGCGTCCCGGAACCAGACCGCGAGAGCGGCCGGATCCTCGGTCGGCAGCCCCTGATAGCCGCAGTCGCGAGCCAGCTCGATGATCGTCCCGGGCCGCAGCCCGCCGTCGAGGTGGTCATGGAGGACGGCCTTGGGCGCGCGCAAGATGTCAGACAAGTGCATCCGGGGAGTGTACGGCACGGGGACGGGGCGGCCCGCTCCGCTCAGTTCGACTGGCGTACCGGCAGCGCCCCCGCCCCCGTCGCCAGTACATGCTTCGCCGCCAGTACCGGCACCTCCTCGACCCGCACCACCTGCGTCACCAGCACCGCCGGCGTGTCCGCCGCCCGGTCGAGCTGTCGGCCGCGCCGGGTGCCGAGAAGCGTCGCGGTCACGCCGCTGTGCGCGGTGAGGGCGATCCCGCGGGACGCCCCGGTCAGCGCGGCGAGCATCGAGACCGCGGGCCCCGCCTCCCGCAGCGCCGCCGCGAACGCGGGATGCGCCGCCTCCAGCGTCTCCTCCGGCGCGGCCCACTCGTGGCTCAGCACCCCCGTAGCGCCGTCGCCGTCCAGCAGGGACTCCCAGAAGCGCAGCTCGGACCCGGCGGGCGCGAGCAGATGCTGGGTGGTGAAATCGGTCGGTTCCTCCGTGGTCCGAAGCAGCGGCCGCACCCGCAGCGGGCTTCCGCCGCCGGAGAGCAGCAGCTCCAGCGGCTGGAGGTGCTCGTAACCGCGCCGGGGCGGATGGGCGTTGACCGTACGGCCGACCCCTCGGCGCACGGACAGCAGGCCGTCCTCCTGGAGCAGCAGCAGCGCCTCACGCAGGGCGGGGCGGCTGACGCCGAGCTCGCCGGCGAGCCGGGGCTCCGAGGGGAGGGTGGACCCGGGCGGGTAGACGCCCTCGCGGATGGCGTCCGCGATCCGCTCGTACAGGACGACGACGGGTCTGCGCTGCTGCCTGCTGACTGCCACTGGACCGGTCCTTCCCTGGGCTCACCACGTGGTGCGGGCGTCCTCTGCGATTCCGCCGAGGGGCGCACGCCCTGTCTGACAAGTCTCTCACCGATGCGGCGCGGGGGACGGTCGCCCTGGTAACGGAGCGGCCTCGGAGACGGGCCGCATGACAAGCTGACGCCATGTCCGAGTCCGAGCCCCGGTCTTCCACAGGCGACCCGTACGTCGCCACCGGCACACGCGTCGCCCTGCGCCACCTCACGTACGAGGACGCCGCGGAATTCACCGCGGCCGCGCGGCGGAGCAAGGACCACCACCGGCCGTGGCTCTTCCCGCCGCTCACACCCGACGACTACGCCGGGTACGCGCGGCGGCTCATCGAGGACCCGGCCCGTGCGGGCTTCCTGGCGTGTGAGCGCCCGGCCGGCAGGATCGCCGGATACATCAACATCAACAACATCGTCCACGGCGCGTTCCTCAGTGGCGCCGTGGGTTACGGGGCCTTCGCGCACGCCGTGGGCCGCGGTCTGATGGGGGAGGGGCTGCGGCTCCTGGTCGAGCACGCCTTCGCGCGGGGCGGCCTGGGGCTGCACCGCCTGGAGGCCAACATCCAGCCCGGAAACACGGCTTCGCTGGGACTCGTACGGTCGGTCGGCTTCCGGCTCGAGGGCTACTCGCCCGACTTCCTGTACATCGACGGCGCCTGGCGCGACCACGAGCGCTGGGCGATCACCCGGGAGATGACGACCCGGGACCGAACCGTCGGAGACGCAGGCAGCCGCCGTCAGCGGTGAGCGTGCCGTGGCCGACGGGCATCGTGTCCAGCGGGACATGACCGACGGGCCCGACGTGATCGGGTCAGGACTATCCTCGGACGATGTCGAATCGGGCGGTAGCAGCTGGTGTCGGTCTCGCGCGGGTGTTGGCGCACTGCGGGGGCAGTCCGGCCGCAGCGGTGGATCATCTGGCGGCTGCCATCGCCTCCGCGCCCGAGGATCCGGAGCCCTATGCGGTCCTTGCCGAATTGTGGAAGGACAAGCGGTCGGAGCTGGCCGAGGTCGTGCGGAACGGCGACTCGTTGAGGACGGTACTGGCGCGGTCGTACATCAGCTTCCTCGAGGGCGACATGGACGACGCGGCGCTGGCGATCGGCTCGGTCACGGGTGTGCGGCCCGGCATCGCCTGGGCGAGAGCCCCCTGGTTCGGCGACGAACGATTCCTCCGCGCGGTGAGCGCCGACGCGCTGGCGGAGGCCGCGATGCGGACGATGGACTACGGCCATGCTCTGGACTCCGAAAGCATGCGGGAACGGTTCCGGCCCTGGTTCGACGCCATCGATGCGGTCGCCGCCCGCCGGCCGCTGCCGGAGGCGTTGGCCAAGATGGCGATCCTGCTGCGGGCGTGCGGTCTCACCGACGCGTCGTTCGCCCTCTGCGACCGGGCGGACGCCGTTGAGCGGCTCATGCTGACGGAGGTCGTGCGGGCGGGCACGTGGCGCAAGTTGGGTGATTTCGAGCAGACCGC
This sequence comes from Streptomyces sp. OZ13, assembly GCF_052068155.1. Lineage (NCBI taxonomy): Bacteria > Bacillati > Actinomycetota > Actinomycetes > Kitasatosporales > Streptomycetaceae > Streptomyces > Streptomyces sp. OZ13. The sequence goes on from NZ_JBQHCZ010000001.1 coordinate 495,478, forward strand.
CGCGGCGTTCGAGCGCGCGCTCACGCTGGACCCGGCCAACTGGTCGCTCTTCCTCGACCTGGCCGACGTGCGCGCCGAGCAGGGCGACTTCGCCTCCGCCGTCCGGCTGGTCGCCGAGGGAATGAAGCACGAGCCGGCCGACCTCTCACTCCGCGCGGCCGGGGCGGCCTACCGGGCTCGGCTCACCGGCTCCCCGGCGGACCTGAGCGAGCTCGTCGAACTGGCGCCGAAACTGCCGAACGACTCGTACCGGAGCCTGCTGATCGATGTCGCGTGCGCCGGCCCCGCGCTGCCCGCCGACCTGGTGGATGCGGCCCGCCGCATCCGGAACACCTGAGGCTCCGCCGCGCCCCGGCACATCGGTCGCCGTGAGAGTGCCCTCCCTGGTGGGGGCGGAAGACGCGCGATTTCGTGTCCCTGGCGGCCGCCGAACCGGCATGTCCGGTCCGGAGGCCGACCTCCGGCGTAGGCTGAATCCCCGCACACGACGGACAGGAGGGCCGAGGTGGCCGAGACGACGGCGGCCGAGGTCATGGCCGAGCTGGCCGAGCTCGAGGACCCGAAGGCACGCGAGGTGAACGAGAGACACGGTGACGATCACGGTGTGAATCTCGGCAAGCTGCGCGCGCTCGCGAAGCGGCTCAAGACGCAGCAGGAACTCGCGTGCCGGCTCTGGGAGACGGACGACAGCGCGGCGAGACTGCTGGCGATCCTGATCTGCCGCCCGAAGGCGTTCGAGCGTGACGAACTGGACGCCATGGTGCGCCAGGCGCGCACGCCGAAGGTGCACGACTGGCTCGTGAACTACGTGGTGAAGAAGAACCCGCACTCCGAAGAGCTGCGCCAGGCATGGTCCGCCGATCCCGACCCGGTGGTCGCGAGTGCCGGCTGGGCGCTGACCACCGAACGTGTGGCGAAGAAGCCCGACGGTCTCGACCTCGAGGGACTGCTCGACGTCATCGAGGCGGAGATGAAGGACGCCCCGGACCGCCTGCAATGGGCGATGAACCACTGCCTGGCCCAGATCGGGATCGAGCACGCCGAGCACCGCGCCCGCGCGATCGGCATCGGCGAGCGCCTGGAAGTTCTCAAGGACTACCCGACTTCCCCGGGCTGCACGTCTCCGTTCGCGCCGACCTGGATCACCGAGATGGTGCGCCGGCAGCAGGACAAGACGGTGGCTTGACCGGCGGCGCGGGTTCCCTGGGGGAAGGGTCAGCAGTCTGATGCGGTGCGGCCTGTCCGCGCTTCTCCTTGCCGCTCTCCCGGCGCGCTCCCGGCAGAAGCCGACAACAGGACCGCACGACGGGTGGCCGCCGGTGCACCCGTGCCACTCCAGGGCAGCGAGTCCTCCACGCGGGTGTTCTTGTGCGGGAGTAGTGGTCCGCGTGGCGTTCTTGGCTTGGTGCGGGGAAAGGGGCGGTGTTCATGGCGTACCTCGGCTCGGCCGGGAATGCGGCCGGGAGGCGGCCGTGAGCGGCCACCCCCGGGTGTGTTGTCTGGGATGCAAGGTGACGACGACTCGAGGTCCTGCGCTGTCGGTAGGCGGGCGCGATATGTGGACCCCGGGTCCGGCTGCGGGGCGGGCGTTGGCCGGACCCGGGGTGGTGCGGTGGCTACTTGACGGCGCCGGCTGTCAGGCCGCGGGTCAGGGAACGTTGGAAGATGAGGAAGAAGACGACCATGGGGATGATGCCGAGAAGGGCTGCGGCGCTCATGGCGGTGGGGTCGCTGGTGTACTGCCCCTGCATGACCGACAGTCCGAGCGGGACGGTCTGGTTGTCGTTGGAGATGAGCAGGACGAGGGGGTAGAGGAACTCGTTCCAGCTCCAGACGAAGAAGAAGACGCACATCACCGAGAGGGTGGGCCAGCTCATGGGGAGGACGATGCGCCACAGGATGGTCCACCGGCCGGCTCCGTCCATGGAGGCGGCTTCGATCAGTTCTCGGGGGAAGCTGCTGAAGACGGAGGAGAGCAGGTAGGTGCCGAAGGCGCTGTAGGTGATGCCGACGAGGATGGTGTAGCCGAGCTTGCCGTCGTAGAGGCCCATCTCTTTGAAGAGGTAGTAGATGGGGTAGACCAGGCCTTCTTGCGGCAGGACGTTGGAGCCGAGGAAGAAGACGAGGAACGCGGTACGCCAGCGCACTCGTCCGATGCCGATGGCGTAGGCGTTGAAAAGGGCGAACAGGACGGCGATGAGGACGACGCCGAGGCTGATCTGGATGCTGTTGACCAGCTTCTGGCTGAAGTCGACGCGTTCCCAGACGTCGCTGATGATCTCCCAGTTCCACTGGGCGGGCCAGGAGAGTGATCCGTTGGTCCGGTAGTCCGCGCTGGTCTTGAACGAGTTGAGCAGGATGATGACGAACGGGGAGAGGAAGGCCAGGACGAAGACGCCGACTGCGGCGGTGACGGCGTATGAGCCGGCGCTGCGCTTGCGTGGCCTCTTGCTGGAGCGAGTGGCTGGGGCGGCCGGGTGTATCGGCGGGTGGGCGCGGTGCTCGGCCGTGCGTTCGGTGGTCATGGTCATGGTCATCCGTCCTCGCGGGCCTGGCGGGTGAGCATCGTTGCCGCGATGATCAGCACGAGCAGGGTGATGGTGCTGGAGATGGCTGATCCGTAACCGACGTCGGCGCGTTCGAAGAAGTTCTGGTAGGCGAAGTAGGCGGGGACCAGGGTGGAGTTGCCGGGTCCTCCTCCGGTGAGGACGAAGATCTGTGCGAAGACCTTCAGGCCGGCGATGGTGGTGGTGACCAGGACGACGTAGACCTCGGGACGGAGGATCGGCACGGTGATGCGGGTGAAGCGCTGCCACCACGTGGCGCCGTCGAGGGCGGCTGCTTCGTAGAGTTCGGGGTCGATGCGCTGGAGGCCTGAGAGGAACAGCACCAGGGGATAGCCGAGCTGCATCCAGACGAGGACGGCGAGGACGATCCACAGGGCGAGGTCGGGGTCGCCGAGCCAGTTCTCGGCGAGGGAGGAGAGGCCGACGGTCTCGAGGATGCTGTTGACGGCACCTTCGGGGGCGAGGATCCAGCCCCACATGAGGCCGGTGACGGCGACGGGGATGACCTGGGGCAGGTAGAGGCCGGATCGGAAGACGCTGACGATGCCGTCGCCGTGCTTCTTGCCGATGTAGTCGAACATCAGGGCTGCGAGGAAGAGGCCGAGGAGCGTGGGGACGACCGCGATGCCGATGATGACGACGGCGATGTTGCGGAACGAGGCCCAGAAGTCGGCGTCTTGGAAGAGGCGAACGTAGTTGTCCAGGCCGGTGAAGACGGGGTCGCCGATGCCCTGCCATTCGGTGAGGCTGTAGTAGAAGGTCATCACCAGCGGGACGGCGAGGAAGAGCAGGCTCAGGAGCAGGCCGGGTGCGAGGAAGACTGCGTAGCCTGTGGCCCGCGGGTGACGTGTGGCTTTCACTGTTGCTCCTAGGTGGGCGGGACGGCGGCCCGGTGCGGGCGGGCCGCCGTTCCCCGGAGGAAGGGTGAGGGACCGGCGTGGCGAGGGCCGGTCGAGCCTCAGGATCGGGTCGCCGCGTACTTCTCGTAGGGGGCTGCCAGCTCGTCGAGGACGGAGTGGGGCTTGCCGCCGTTCATGAGGTTCTGGGTGGCGCCCAGCCAGGTGTCGTAGTAGCCGGCGACGGGCCAGTCGGGGTAGAACGCGAGTCCGCTGCCGTCCTGGTAGGTGGCGAAGGCCTGGATCAGTTCACGGGAGCGTGGGTTGGTGATGGTGTCGGCCTTGGCCGCCAGGGGGATGTTGCCCTCCTCACCGATGAGCTTCTGGATCTTCTCGGACATGGTGATGTCGATGAAGTCCTCGGCGAGCTTCTTGTTCTTCGCCTTGGTGGGGACGACCCAGTTGTTGCCGCCGGAGCCGAGGGTCTTCTCGCTGCCCGGGTAGGGGCCGGTGGACCACTTGAAGTCGGTGATGTCGTTGGTCAGGCTGCCGAACCACCAGTTGCCGCCGACCATGATGGGCCGCTTCTGGGACACGAACTGTTCGGTCATGTCGGAGCCCTTGAGGCCGACGTCCTTCTGCTCGAAGTAGCCCTTGTCGAGCCAGTCCTTGTACGTATTGACGGCGTAGGTCCACTCGGGGCCGTGGAAGTCGACCTTGCCCTTGTAGAGCTGGTAGTTGTCGACCCAGGTGTTGTCGGCCTTGGACACGGCGAGCAGGTAGAGCCAGTGGCCGGCGGGGTGATCGTTGCCGGCGTTGGCGAGCGGGGTGATTCCGGCGGCCTTGAACTTGGCGAGGGCGGCTTCGAAGCTCTTGAGGTCGGTGGGCTTGGCGACGTTGTGCTTCTTGAACAGATCGTCGTTGTAGTAGGTGAGGACGAACTCGCCGTAGTTGGGTATGCCGTACCACTTGTCGCCGCCCATCTCGCCCTTGGCGTCGTAGCGGGCGGTGACGGAGGCGCTCTCGCTGATCTTCTTGTCCCAGCCGCGTTCCTTCGCGGTGGCGGTCAGATCGGTGAGCAGGCCCTGCTTGGCGAGCAGGCCGGTGGTGGCGTTGCCCTTGTTGTACTCCATGACGTCGGGTGCCTTGTCGGAGTTGAGGATCATGCCTGCGTTCTGCTGGATCTGCTCGAAGGTCTTGCGTTCGAAGACGACCTTCACGTCGGGGTGGGTCTTCTTGAACTCTGCGATGGCCGCGTCCCAGGCCCTGCTGAGGGCGCCGTCCTCCTGCTCGTAGTGCCACAGGCGCAGGGTCTTGCCGTCTCCCTCTGCTGTGTCGGATCCGCCGCCGCATGCGGCGAGCGGTGCCACGAGTGCCAGGGCGGACACGGCGAGCAGCGCTCGGCGTGTGGTGCGGCGGGTGGCACGGAGGCGCATGTTCGTCATGAGATTTCCTTGGGTCTGCACGGGTAGGGCGGTGCGGGGGGAGACGGTGGGGCTTCGGGGCTCTTTCGGCAGGACGGTGGGGGCGTCAGGCGTTGCGACGGTGGACGCGGGCTTCCCAGGGCCGCAGGGTGTGCCGGGCGGCGAGAGGTGTGGTCGCGGGGACGTTGGCGATGAGCGTCTCGCTGTGTTCCCAGCCTTCGGGCAGGTCGACGGTGAGGCCGGTTGCGCCGAAGTTGGCGAGGACGAGCAGTTCGGTGCCGGATGCGGCGTCGTGGCGGGTGAAGGCGTAGAGCTGTTCGTGGTCCGGATGGAGCATGTGGAAGTCGCCGTGGGTGAGGGCGGGTTCGGTGTGCCGCAGGGCGATGAGGCGGCGGTAGTAGTGGAAGACGGAGTGGGGGTCGGCGAGTTGGGCCTTGGCGTTGACGGTGCGGTGGTCGGGGTTGACCGCGATCCACGGTGTGCCGGTGGTGAAGCCGGCGTGCTGGGTGGTGTCCCACTGCATCGGGGTGCGGGCGTTGTCGCGGCTGCGGTGGCGCAGGCCGGCGAGGACGCTGTTCTCGTCGGCGCCGAGGGCGGTCTGCTCGCGGTGGTGGTTGAGGGACTCGATGTCGCGGAAGTCGTCGATCGAGGCGAAGGGCGCGTTGGCCATGCCGAGTTCCTCGCCCTGGTAGACGTAGGGCGTGCCGCGGTGCAGGTGGAGGACGGTGGCCAGCAGCTTGGCGGAGCGGTCGCGGTAGGCGGGGCCGTCGTCGCCGAAGCGTGAGACGACACGCGGCTGGTCGTGGTTGTTCCAGTACAGGCTGTTCCAGCCGGTGTCGCCGAGGCCGGTCTGCCACCGTCCGAGGCTGGCCTTGAGGTCGGTCAGTTTCAGGGGCCGGACGTCGAACTTCCCTCCGGGGCCCTGGTCGAGGCCGACGTGCTCGAACTGGAAGACCATGTCGACCTCGCGGCGGGCGGGGTCGGTGAAGAGTCTGGCCTCCTCCACCGTGACGCCGGGCATCTCGCCGACGGTCAGCAGCCTGCGCGGGTGGCCCTCGAAGACCTCGCGGTGCATCTCGGCGAGGAACTCGTGGATCCGGGGTCCGCAGATGTAGTGGGGGCTGCCGTCCCCGTAGCGGTCCCCCTCGTGCACGATCCCGTCCGGGAGCCCGGGGGCCTTGGAGATGAGGTTGATGACGTCCATCCGGAAGCCGTCGACACCCCGGTCGAGCCACCAGCGCATCATGGTGTGCACCGCCCGGCGGACGACCGGGTTCTCCCAGTTGAGGTCGGGCTGCTTACGGGAGAAAAGGTGCAGGTAGTACTCGCCGCTCGTCTCGTCGTAGGTCCAGGCGGGGCCCGAGAAGAAAGAGCCCCAGTTGTTGGGTTCCGCGCCCGGTGTGCCCGGTTCCATGCCGTCGCGGGCGGGCCGCCAGATGTACCAGTCGCGCTTGTCGCCGTGAGGGCCGCCGTCACGGGAGGCCGTGAACCACGGGTGTTCGTCGGAGGTGTGGTTGACGACCAGGTCCATGACGAGCTTCATGCCGCGCTCGTGGACGGCCGCGAGGAGGCGGTCGAAGTCGGCCAGGGTTCCGAACAGCGGGTCGATGTCCTGGTAGTCGCTGATGTCGTAGCCGTTGTCGTCGTGCGGCGACGGATAGACGGGTGAGAGCCACAGCACGTCGACACCGAGCTCGGAGAGGTAGTCGAGGCGCTCGATGATGCCTTGCAGATCGCCGATGCCGTCCGCGTCCGAGTCGGCGAAGCTGCGCGGATAGATCTGGTAGACCACCGCCTCGCTCCACCAGGCGTCTGCGGGACTGGCTTCGTTCACGGGCACGTCAGAACCTCATCGTCTGTCTTCGGGTGCGTGTGGGTGATGTCGCCGGCGACGGTCAGATCGCCGCTCCGACCGCGTCACTGATGACCAGGCAGGCTGCGCCCCTGGCCCACAGGTCGTGCCGGACCGGGTCCACGTGGATCTGGCAGTCGCGGGCCGCGGTGGAGAATGCGTGGGCGTCCAGGGCTGCGGTCATGGCCGGGCCGAAGAGGTCGTAGGCGACCGCTCCTTCACCGGCGATGATGATCTTCTGCAGGTTGAGCAGGTTGCACAGTCCGGCCAGGCCTCGTCCCAGAGCGGTGCCGGCTTCGGTGAAGGCGGAGCCGGCAACTGTGTGGCCGGAGGTGCCCGGCGAGCGGGCGAGGTCGATGGCGTGCGCGATGGAGGTGCAGTCGACTCCGCCGTCCTGCAGGTGCCTCAGCACGGCCCTGTCGCCGGCCAGGGCTTCCAGGCATCCGCGGCGGCCGCAGCTGCACATGGGGCCTGCTGGGTCCAGCGGCATGTGGCCGAGCTCGCCGGCGATTCCGGAGGTGCCGGAGAAGAGCGTGCCGTCGAGGAAGAGGCCGCACCCGATACCGGGGCCGACTGTGACCACGGCGAACGAGTCCATGTCGCGGCCTTCGCCGAACCAGCGTTCGGCGACGACCAGGGTGTTGACGTCGTTGTTGACCACGACCGGCAGGCCGGTGGCCTCACGCAGAGGCCGGGCGACGTCGACCTTGTTCCAGTCGAGCAGCGCCGAGTACCGGCAGACGCCTGAGGTGGAGTCGACGTGGCCGCTGACCCCCACCCCCAGGCCGAGAACCCTGTCCGCCGCTCCGGATACCTCGGAGAGAAGCCGGCCGGTCAGGGAAGCCGCGGCGGACAGGGCCGTTTCGGGTGTGCGGTCGGCGATGCGCTCCTCGGCGCGGGCGAGGACGCGTGCGGCCATGTCGGTGATCACCCCGGACACCAGGGCCGGGCCGATCTTCATGCCGACGACGAGGTGCTTGTCCGCGTTGACGTGCAGCATCTTCTGCGGCCGGCCCCGACCTTGGGGTGCTGAGTCGCTCTCGCGCAGGTAGTCGTGCTCGAGCAGCGGGGGCAGCGTCCGGGTCACCGAGGAGGGCACCAGGCCCAGGCGCTGGGCGAGCTGGGTCCGCGAAATGGGCCCCGCGGTCAGGACCGTCGCGAAGATCTCCGCACGGGTCTGCTCGCTGACCAGCTCCGAGAAACGGATCTTGGACGGGGTCATTACGCGATGCCTCCACAGGTGGATCGAGAGGAATGGTTCGGGGGTCGCCACGGCTGCCGCGGTGGGTCCGCCCCGGGGGCCGAACGACTGCGTGTGACAGGAGTGTGGCCCTGACGTTTTTTGTGCGTCAAGAAAGAAAACTCGGCGTTACGCAACCGTGACGCATGCCGCTCCGGGATCGTGCGCGTCCGCTTCGCCCTCATTAGTGAGGTGTTGCGGCTCCCGGGGGCGTCCCCCGGACAGTAAATCTCGTTCATTTCATTGACACGGCGAAGAAATGGCGCGACGTTATGCGGCGATCGGACCACGCACCGCATCGTCGTTCACGGCATGCGGCACGGCCCGACCGTCCTCCACCCACGTGTCCCGGGTCTCAGCAGCCCCGTGCGTCTGCGTCCTGCTCCTCCAGGCACGGCACACGCCTGCCGGAGCGCGCAGCCGCAAGGGCCGGCCGACCGGCACGACTGCCCCCGGCCGCATGCCGCCGGGCCACGTCCCCTGTGACGAAGGAGAGGCTCCTCAATGCCCGCAGCAAGACCGCAACGACTGGCCAGGCTGACGGCTGTCGCCGTCGGACTCGCGCTGTCGCTCGCCGGCGTCGTCGCACCCGCCGCGGCGTGGCCCGGACCAGAGCCGGCCAAGGCTCCGAAGGCCGCCGCTCCCCGTACCGCAGCCGCCGCGACCACCGCCGACAGCGCACAACTGCAGACCTGGTGGCACGACAACCAGGAGTTCAACACCACCAGCCCGGTGGCGAACGACAAGGTCAGGCGCTCCTCGTTCTACGACGTGAAGGTCGCCACCGCTGCCGAGCCGGGGACGAAGTACGACTCGTACGCCTACATGAGCATCCCGCGCAGCGGCAAGGGCAAGATCGGCTACACCAAAGAGGACGGCGCCGAGTTCTCCTCGGGCGCGAACCTCACCATGAGCTGGTCGTCCTTCCAGTACACGACCGACGTGTGGGTCGACGTCACCCTGCGCTCCGGACAGACGATCTCCTCGGCCGACCAGGTCAAGATCAAGCCCAGCAGCCTGGACTTCGCCAAGGAACTGGTCGACAGCAAGACCGTGCGCGTCAAGGTGCCCTACGACGCCAAGGGCTACCGGTTCTCCGTGGAGTTCGATCCGCAGCTGTACACGGCCTACAACGACATGTCCGGCCCCACGAACGACGCCGGCAAGCTCACCGACCAGGGCGGCAGCGGCCGGCGGGCCATCCACACCGAGCCCCGCAACTCCATGATGATCTTTGCGGAGCCGGCCCCGACCGGCGCGGAGAAGGAGCGGCTGATCCCGACTGCCGCTTCCGGAAGCATCCACTACCCGCGGCAGGGCCAGGTCACCAACCTGAACACGATCACCGAGGAGATCGTGTACTTCAGGCCCGGCACCTACTACATGACCTCCAAGTACCACGCCCTACTGCCCAAGCAGGTCAAGTGGGTCTACCTGGCGCCCGGCGCATACGTGAAGGGAGCCATCCGGTTCCCCGACGACAGCCAGGGCCTCTACAAGGTGACCGGCCAGGGCGTCCTCTCCGGTGAGCAGTACGTCTACGAGGCGGACACGAACAACAACTACGACCATCTCAGCGGCGCCTCCAACTGCCACTCCAGCTGCGTGAAGATGCTGCAGTTCGCATCGGCGCAGGGCCGCCAGCAGCACCTGGACCTGCAGGGCGTGACCATCAACGAGCCGCCCTACCACTCCTTCGTCGTCTACGGCGACGAGCAGACCTTCAGCATGCGGGTCGACAACTACAAGCAGGTCGGGTCCTGGTACTGGCAGACCGACGGCATCGAGCTCTACCGCGGCAGCACCATGAAGAACACGTTCTTCAACGCCAACGACGACGTGCTGAAGATGTACCACAGCGACGTCAGCATCGATAACACCGTCATCTGGAAGAACGAGAACGGGCCCGTCATCCAGTGGGGCTGGACCCCGCGCAGCATCGACAACGTGCGAGTGAGCAACACGCACGTGATCCACAACCGGATGTACTGGAAGGACGTCAAATACAACACCTGCATCCTCAACTCCTCCTCGCACTGGGAGGACATGGGCTCGACCACCAAGGCCGACCCGAGCACGTGGGTGAAGAACATGACGTTCGACAACATCACCGTCGAGGGCATGACGAACTGCGCCATCCGCGTCTTCGCCCTCTCCAGCACGGAGAACATCCACGTCAAGAACCTGAAGATCGACGCTTGGAACCAACTGGACGCCGGCTCCCAGGTCAGCCTCCTCAAGCGCTACACCAACTCCGCCGGGCAGAAGGTGACGCTCGGCAACGAAACACGTGACAGCCGCGGTCTGAAGCTGGAGAACTACACCGTCGGCGGCACCGCCATCAACAAGTCCGGCACCAACTGGGCCGCCGACAAGCTCGGCCGGATCGGCTTCGACGCCGAGACCTGGGACAACTGGAACGCCTGGGGCCCCGGCGGCAACAACCCCGACCCCGACCCGGCCACCGGCGGAAAGATCGTCAACGGCGCGACCTCCAAGTGCGTCGACCGCGCCGGCGCCGGCACCGCCAACGGCACCGCGATCCAGCAGTGGTCCTGCGCCACCACCCCCTCGATGACCTGGACGCTCGACGGCCAGCAGCTCAAGTCCGGCGGCAAGTGCCTGGACGTCGAAGGCGGTTACACCACGAACGGGACCAGGGCCCACCTGTGGGACTGCGGCGGCTGGGACAGCCAGAAGTGGGCCTTCCAGGCAGGTGGCACCCTGAAGAACCTCAAGTCCGGCCGTTGCCTCGACATCGAGAGCCAGAGCACGGCCGATGGCGCCCGCCTGCACCTGTGGGACTGCAGCAGCTGGGCCAGCCAGAAGTGGACTCTCACCAGCTGACGGAACCCGGGGCTCGCCGCCCCGCAGGGCCGGCGGCCGGCCCGCCCCTGACGCACCCCGACGAAAGGGCAACTCTGTGGAAGCAAGGTACGCAACGCAGGCTCTCGGCCTGTTCCGCATCGTGGTCGGCCTGTTGTTCGTCTGCCACGGGGCCGCAACCCTCTTCAACGTCCTCGGCGGGCCCCACGGCCAGGCGCCCTCGGTAGGACAGTGGCCCGGCTGGTGGGCGGCGCTCATCCAGCTGATCGGCGGTGCGCTCGTCCTGCTCGGCATCGCCGCCCGCCCCGCCGCACTCGTGTGCTCCGGCTCCATGGCCTACGCCTACTTCGTCCACCACCAGGCGGACGGACTGTTCCCCCTGGAAAACGGCGGTGAACTCGCCGTCCTCTTCTGCTGGTCGTTCCTGCTCATCGCCGCCCTCGGGCCCGGCCGCTGGTCCATCGAGCAGCGCTTCCCACGCCACAGCCGAAGGGAGGTGCCGAACAACCAGAACTGATCCGGACCGCCGTCATGTGCACCACGCGGGCAACACCAGCCCGCCGATCCCCCAATCACTCTGGAGGAAGAGCACCATGGACCGAGCACCTTCCCGCCCCACCCGTCGCACCGTCATCAGCGCCGGCGTCCTGGCCACCGGCGTGGCCTGTCTGCTTCCGCTGGCGCCGACGGCCTCCGCACACGGAACAGTGATCACCCCGCAAACCCGGAACTACGGCTGCCTGCAGCGGTGGGGCTACACCGAGCCGAACGAGGCGCAGGACCCCATGTGCTACCGCACCTACCACGAGAACCCGAACGCGATCGGAGCATGGAAGGCCGTCTACGCCAACAACACCGGGGAAAACTACAAGCAGGTCATCCCCGACGGGCAGATATGCAGCGCCGGTGGCCAGGGCGAGACCAACTACCGGCCGCTCGACCGCCCCGGTCCCTGGATCACCACCGACATCGGCTCGGACTTCACCGTCGACCTCTACGACGAGGCACGCCACGGCGCCGACTGGCTCGAGGTCTACGTCACCAAGCAGGGCTTCAACCCCGAGTACCAGCTGATCGGCTGGAACGACCTCGAGCTGGTGAAGAAGACCGGCCGCTACCCCTACCAGCCGCACTACGTCACGGACGTCAGCACCTCCGGCTACAGCGGCCGGCACGTCGTGGTGACCGTCTGGAAGGCCTCGCACATGGACCAGAAGTACTTCCTGTGCAGCGACGTCAACTTCGGATGACGCCGTCAGAGACAAGTCCAGCCCGATGACCAGGCCCCGCGGGCACGCTTCGCCCGCGGGGCCTGTGTTCCTTCCGCACCTGCGACACCGCTCCCTCTCCCCACGGTGCACCTCCCGCCACCTGGCCTGACGAATCGGAACCAGCGATGCCCGGTGTCTCCCGTCCTGCCCAGAACATCGTCCTGGTCGCAGCCTGCCTCCACGTCACCGCCCACGGTCTCGAAACCGTCATCATGAGGAAGCCGGCTTGCGGTCCACGTACTCGAAGACCGAGCCGTCGGGATGGACGGCGATCAGATTGCGGCCGACAGGGGTCTCCACCGGGCCGGCGAGCACCCGCGCGCCGATGCCGGTGAGGGTGGAGTACGCCTCGTCCACGTCCTTCACGGCGATCGTCGCCGACACCTTCCGCAGGATCTCCAGTTCCGCCTCCGGGCCGCTCATCAGCAGGAAGCAGCCGACGGCCGCCACGGAGACCCCGCCGCGTTCGAACCGGAGCGGCGGGGCGCCGGTGAGGCGTTCGTAGAACGCGGCGGAGGCTTCCAGGTCGTCGACGCAGATGCGGAGCGTGGTTCCGAGGATCTCCATACGGGCGAGCCTAGTTGGCGATCCCGCCCGACGGAATCGGGCCGGACGGGCACGAAGGCCCGGCCGGATCACACCCGGCAGAGCACCTCGCCGTGCGGAACCATGAACCATGCGTCGTCGTGGCCGCCCCAGGTGCGCCACGCGTCGGCGATCGTCCGCAGGTGCTCGTGGGTCGTGTGCCCGCCCTCCACCGCGAGCTCCGCGTACACCGACGCGACCGTGCGGTCGGCCCACAGGCCGCTCCACCATGTGCGATCGGCAGGTGTGGCGAAGCACCATGCCGCCGCGCTGGGCGTGATGTCTGTGAAGCCGGCGGCGCGGGCCCACGAGAGCAGTCTGCGGCCGGCGTCCGGCTCACCGCCGTTGGCGCGGGCCACGTGCCGGTAGAGGTCCAGCCACTCGTCCAGGGCGGGGAGCCGGGGATACCAGGCGAACGCGTCGTAGTCGCTGTCGCGCGCCGCGACGATCCCGCCCGGGCGGCACACCCGCCGCATCTCGCGCAGCGCCTGCACCGGGTCACCGACGTGCTGGAGCACCTGATGGGCGTGGACCACGTCGAAGGAGTCGTCGGGGAAGTCCAGCGCGTGGACGTCGGCGACGGCGAACCGTACGTTGTCCAGGCCGCGTTGCTCCGCGTGCGCCCGTGCCTGCTCGAGCACGCCTTCCGCCGCGTCCACCGCCGTGACCCGGCCCGGCGCGACCAGTTCCGCGAGGTCGGCGGTGATGGTGCCGGGCCCGCAGCCCACGTCCAGCACCGTTGCCCCCGACCGGAGTTCACCGAGGAGGTACGCGGCCGAGTTCGCCGCGGTGCGCCAGGTGTGCGAGCGCATGACGGACTCGTGGTGCCCGTGCGTGTAGACGGCTGTCTCCTGCGGCATGACGTGTCTCCTTCTGCTGAGGCGATGTCGCAACGCTACGCCTCTGTCCCGCATTTCAAGACCCGTATCTTGAAGTATGGACAGTCGCCATGAGTGAATAGGCTGGCCGGGTGACGGAGACATGGCCATCCGACGGTGACGGGATCATGCGCCTGCCCAGCGGCAGGCTTGTACGCGGCAGGGGCCTGCGCAGGCCCCTGCCGGACGGTGCCCGGCCGGAGTTCGGGGTCTATCTGCTCGGCCGCCGGCCTCCCACGACCGACTGGGAGGCGAGCTGGATCCGCTGGCCCGACTTCCGGCTGCCGGCCGACCGGGCGCAGGCGCGCCAACTGCTGGAGCGGGCGTGGGCCCGCGCCGCGACGGAGCGGGTCGAGATCGCGTGCGGTGGCGGCCGTGGCCGCACGGGCACCGCCCTCGCCTGCCTCGCCGTCCTTGACGGCGTCCCCGCCGAGGACGCCGTCGCGTATGTGCGCGAGCACTACCACCGGGGCGCGGTGGAGACGCCGTGGCAACGACGGTACGTCCTGCGCTTCTGACACCGCCGCCCGTACGCATCGCCCGCGCGGGAGGCGCCGCCGGCGCCGCATGACGTCACCGCGGGCACGGGCCGGACGCACTGCCCGCGCGGCAAGACGCATCGCCCGTGCGGGAGAACGCGCCGCCCCCGCGAGCGACCGCACTGCGCCCCCGACGGGACGCGGGACCCTGCCGCAGGCCCCTACAGCAGGGCCTGCGGACGGTAGACCGTCAGTGCCTCCGGGACCTTGTCCAGGATCAACTCCGGCGGCGCCGGGGCCACTTCACCGTCGTAGGCGAGCAGGGTCCCCGGAGCCAGCCCGCCGATGTGCAGCCGCCGCAGCTGCCGTGTCGCGTGGACGGGGGAGCGGCGCAGCTTGCCGACGAGCGCCGCGCCCAGCAGCCGCCAGCCCGGCGCCCGGCCCCCGTGCACCACGCGGACGTCCAGCAGGCCGTCCACGAGATTCTGCCGGTGGCCCGGTGTCGGGCCGACGCCCTTGTAGACGCCGTTGCCCGCGAACAGCAGCCACATCGGGCGCCGGCGGCCCTGGACCTGCGCCTCCAGCGGCTGCCGGCCGCGCAGCACCAGCAAGGCCGCCAGGACACCGGCGGGCCAGCCGCCGATCCGCGGCGACCAGCGTTCCCTGACGCTCACCAGGTCCGGGTACACGCCCAGGCTGAACGTGTTGAGGAAGTGGCCGGGCTCCGCGCTGCCGTCAGGCCCCGGTGTGAACCGGCCCAGGTCGACCCGGACCGCGTCACCCGCGGCCAGCGCCCGGCAGGTGTCGTCGACGGACTCTATCCCCAGGTCGTACGCGAAGTGGTTGAGCGTGCCTCCGGGGAAGACGGCCAGCGGCAGGCCCCGCCCCGCGGCGACCGCCGCCGCCCTGTTGACCGTCCCGTCCCCGCCGAGGATGCCCAGCGCGCGTCCCCGCCCGGCGGCCTTCTCCAGCTCGGCCCGCAGCTCGTCGGGGGCGCACTCCACCACCTCCGCCCGCGGCAGTGCCTGCTGCACGACCGGCGCCATGTCGGCGGAGCCCGACTCCCGGTTGACGATCACGATCAGGCCCTCGCCGTCGGGCAGCTCCGGAGCGTCGGCGTGCGGCGTGCCGGGGGTCGGCAGTTGCGACCTCGTCGGGACCGCGCCGCGCACCGCGAACGCCGCGCCCACGCCCAGCGCCGCGCCGACCAGGACGTCGCTCGGGAAGTGGACACCCGTGTAGACGCGGGAGAAGGCGACGGACGCCGCCACGGGGGCGACGGCGGCACCCCATCCCTTCGACTCCAGGGCGACACCCGTCGCGAAGGCGGCGGCGGACGCGGAGTGCCCGGAGGGGAAGGACGTGGTGAACGGCTGCCGCTTCAACTGCCGTATCACGGGAACCGCGTCGAGCAACGGCCGTGCCCGGCGCACGGACCGCTTGCCGACGGTGTTGATGACGGCCGACGCGACGGCCAGGGAGGCGACACCGCGCACGGCGGCTCGCCGCGAGCGCGTGTCACGGCCCAGAGCGGCGATCCCGGCGGCCGCGCCGAACCACAGGAGGCCGTGGTTGGCGCTGCGGCTCAGCCGCGGCAGCACCGGCTCCGCGCAGGGCCATTCCCGCGCCGCCACGGCATGGAAGACGCTGCGGTCCCATCGGCCGAGGAGCGCCGTGATCCGCCCGCGGAGCGGCTGCCCGCCGAGCGACCGTGTGCCTGGTACGTGAGTTGCGTGAGCGTCCGACATGTTCCGCGATTACCCCGGGACCGCCGCCACCACGCCGGGCCGCCACCATCCGTGTCGCACCGCCGAGGCACCGTCCCGCCTCGCGCCACGCCGCCGCACCGGCGTACGGACCCTCCTACGGGGCGCCGGGCTGCGATCCTCCGTATAAAGGGCTCGTGGGCGGGCAGGCGCCCCCGGGGTGCGAGCGGCGGAGGTGGACGGGATGACGGGGACCGACCAGGAGGGCCACGGCCCCGTGCGCTACGGACCGCCCGCACCCGACGCCGGGCTTCCCGTGCTGCCCTCTCTGAGTGCCGTCCTGGCCGCCGCCGCCGACGCGGCGGAGGGCGAGCCGCCGGGCGGCGGGCCGACGCTGCGGGAGGCGGCCTGCGGATACTGGTGGCGGCGCGGACTGCGCAGCCGCCCCGGTGAGGTCGTCGCCGCGCCCGGTGCGCAGTCCCTGCTGTTCGCGGTGCTCGGAGCGTACGGCGGAGACGTACTGATGCCCCGTCCGTGCCCCGCCCGGTGGACCCCGCAGGTGCGGCTGCTCGGGCGCCCCGCCTACCACGTGCCGGTCCCCGCGGAGTGCGGCGGAGTGCCGGACCCGGTCGCGCTGCTCGAGACCGTGCGCAGGGTGCGGCTGGAAGGCGGCCGGCCCCGGCTGCTCCTGCTGTCCGTCGCCGACGATCCCACCGCCACCGTCACCCCGCCGGAGATGCTGAGCGAGGTCTGCGAGGCGGCGGTCGGTGAGGGTCTGCACATCATCAGCGACGAGACCTGGCGCGACACCGTGCACGAGCCGCACGCGACGATGCTGGTCAGCCCCGCCGAGATGTACGCGGAGCAGGTGACGGTCATGAGCGACCTCGCCGGCGCGCTCCTCCCGTCGTCCTGGCCGGTCTCCGTCGCCCGCTTCCCGCAGGGGGAGCGGGGCGCGGCCCGGCGGGCCAGGACCCTCGACATCCTCACCGCGCTCGGCGCCGTCGTCCCCGCTCCGGTCGCCGCCGCCGCGGCGCACGCGCTCGACGAGCCCCCGGAGATCACCGAGCGGGCCGCGCAAGCGGTCGCGCTGCACGCGCGGACGGCGGCCGCCGTGCACCGCACGGTGGTGAAGGCCGGCGCGGTCTCCCGGCCCCCGCAGGCGGGCCGGCACCTCTACGCCGACCTGAGCCCGCTGCGCGGCCGCCTCGCGGAGCTGGGCGTCAGCGACTCCATGGAGCTGGAGGACCATCTGACCGAGCGCCTCGGCATGCCGGTGCCCGGCGGGCACCGGTTCGGCGACGAACTGGGCGCACTGCACGTCAGGCTGGACACGGCGCCTTTCCTGGGGGCCACCGCCGAGCAGCGGCTCGAGTCGCTCGCCGCTCCGGAGCCGCTGGAACTGCCGCATGCCGCGCAGGCGTTGGAGAATCTGCGATCGGTCTTCGACGGGCTCCGTTGAGGGCCGTCCACCGCCGTGGCGGAGCCCGCCCCGGCCGCGGGGAAGGGCGCTGCGGGGAGCGGGCGGTTCAGGCGGGCCTGCTGTCGGAGCCGTAGGCCGTCCGCAGTCTGCGCCAGACGGCAGGCGCCCCGCTGATCACCAGCGTCAGCACGACCGCGGCGACGACCCCCTGCCACGGCTCGGCGAACAGCGAACCGCCCACGATGCCGATCAGACCGTAGGTCGCGGCCCACGCCAGGCAGGCCGGGACGTCGCCGCGTACGAAGCGGCGCAACGGCATTCTGGCCAGCAGACACGCCAGCATGACCGGAATGCGCCCGGCGGGCACAAGGCGCGAGAGAACCAGCACCGTCACGCCGTGCTCGTCCAGCTTGCGCTGTGCCTGCTCCAGCCGGTCGGGGGCGGCGCGTCGGCGCAGGGCGGCGAGCCAGCGTGAACCGTTCCTCGAGCGGACCCCGCGCCGTCCGAGCCAGTACAGGGTGACGTCTCCCAGGAACGCGGCCGCGGAGGCGAGGAGGAAGACGTACAGCAGCGCGAGCGGTGCCATCTGGTGGAAGGCCACCACGGCGGCGGAGGAGACCACGGCTCCGGTCGGCACGACCGGGACCAGCGCGCCGAGCACCACCAGCAGGAAAAGCGACGGATAGCCGACGGCCTGCTGGGTCGACTCGGGGGGCAGTTGCTGTACGAGCTCCGACAACTGGCCGAGCGCCTCGGCGAGCTGCGTCCTCACCGCTTCTCCTCCGGCCGGATCCGCTCGCAGTGTCCGAGCCGGTGCACCGTCACCTTGGGGGCCAGCAGCGCCGCCTTGCGCGCGAACTCGTCCCCGGGCGCGTAGAACTCGTGCGGCCGGATGCCGTCCATCCCGATCGGCCAGTACGTGCCGTAGTGGACCGGCACGGCCGCCCGCGGCGCGAGCGCGGCGGCGGCCTGCGCCGCACGGCCCGCGTCCAGGTGACCGTGGCCGAGAAATGGACCCCAGCCACCGACCGGCAGCAGTGCCACGTCCACGGGGCCGACCTCTTCCGCCATCGAGTCGAACAGGCCGGTGTCACCCGCGAAATAGGTGTGCGACTCGCCGCTGACGACGAAGCCGAGCGCCGGTGAGCGGTGCGGCCCGAGCGGCAGCCGGCGGCCGTCGTGCATCGCCGGCACGGCCCGTACGAAAAGGTCCCCCACCCGTACCTCGTCGCCCGGACCGACCTCGGTGACCCGCAGGGCGGCCGTGCGGACGAGCCGGCCGAGCCGCGGCACCGAACGGGCCGCGCCGCGCGGCAGGATCAGGCGCGTGCCGGGCGCCAGGCGGGCGAGCGACGCGAGGTGCAGATGATCGGAGTGCAGATGGGAGACGAGGACCGCGTCGGCTACGGCGGCCTGCGGCGGCGGCAGTTCGCCGCGGCGTCTGCGCAGATGGGCCAGCCGCCGCACGAACAGCGGGTCGGTCAGCACCCGGACCCCGGAGTCCTCGATCGTGCAGGTGGCATGACCCCACCAGGTGACCTCCACCGGCACGCGACGCCTCCTCCTCCGAACCCCCGTACCGTACGAGCCTAGGGCCTTCGCGGGCGGTCCGGGCCCGGTGCGGCCACCCCGCCGGACCCGGCTTCGCGCTGTGCCACGCTGGAGTCCTGCTCGAAGGATGAGGTGAAGGGGCGTGGGCGAAGGGCGGTGGCGCAGGGCCGGCAGCGCCGTCGTACGTGTGACCGTCGTGTGGGCGGTCTCGACGCTGACGATGCTGGCGCTGGCCGGGCTTCTGCCGGACTTCCGGCTCCAGTCCGACGACGGCGACAGCGCCACCCGGACCGCGGTCACCGCGGCGTCGGGTGCGGGCGCGTTCGGACTTCTCACGGGCCTCGTCTGGCCCGTGGTGGTGCGGGCCCTGCTGCTCGTACCAGCCCTGGTGCTCGGCCTGCTGGTGTTCTTCCTCAACGGCTCGCTGCTGCTGATCGCCCTGTGGATCGTTCCCGACGGACGCGGCACGGCCAACCCGGAGACGGCGGTGGTGGTGGCGGCCGTCATGTCGGCCGTCGCCTCCGCCACCTCCACTGCGCTCGCCGTCCGCGACGACAACGCCTACCGGCGACGGCTGTACCGGCTCGCCCACCGCCGTGGGCGCGGCAGGACCTCACAGGACCGCTCGGGCCCGCCGGGCACGGTCTTCCTCCAGCTCGACGGCGTCGGCTACGAGGTGCTGCGCGGCGCCGCCGAGAGCGGTGTGATGCCGACCGTGGCCGGCTGGCTGGGCGCCACACACCGGCTCACGCCCTGGCGCACCGACTGGTCGAGCCAGACCGGTGCGAGTCAGCTCGGCATCCTGCACGGCTCCAACCACGACGTGCCCGCGTTCCGCTGGTACGAGAAGGACACCCGCCGGATCGTGGTGAGCAACCGTCCGGCGAGCGCCGGGGAGCTCCAGCGGCGGGCGATCGAGCTCACCGGCGACGGCGGGCTGCTGACGGTGGACGGCGCGAGCCGCGGCAACCTGTTCAGCGGTGGCGCGGACCAGCTCGCCCTGGTGCTGTCGATGGCGGCCCGGCGCGGCAGGGCGAACCGTTCCCGGGCCGGCTATTTCGCGTACTTCTCCGATCCGGCCAACGCGGTGCGCACCGCGGTGTCCTTCGTCGCGGAGGTCGGCCGTGAGATCGGCCAGTCGACGAGGGCCAGGCTCCGCGGGGACACGCCCCGGGTCGGACGTGGCGGTCTCTATCCCTTCATCCGGGCGTTCGCCACCGTCGTGGAGCGCGATGTGGTGGTCGCCGCCGTGATGGGGGACATGCTCGCCGGACGCCGGGCCGTCTACGCCGATCTGGTCGCCTACGACGAGGTGGCCCACCATTCAGGGCCGCACAGCGGGGACGCCTTCGCGGTGCTGGAGCGGCTGGACCGGTCCATCGGCCTGATCGCCAAGGTCGCGGAGCACGCGCCGCGTGCCTACCGGATCGTGCTGCTCTCCGACCACGGCCAGAGTCCGGGCGACACCTTCGAGGGCGCGTACGGGCTGACGCTGAAGGACCTGGTGCGGGCCGGCTGCGGGCTGCCGGTGCCGCGGCGGGCCGAGCGGTCGAAGAGCGGTGCGGAGGCCCGCGACGCGGCGCGCGACGCGCTGCGGACCGCGCTGCACCGGCAGCCGGCCGGGGACGGTGAGGAGCGTCCGGCGATGGGCTCCGACCCGATCGTGCTCGCCTCGGGGAACCTGGCCCTGATCTCGTTCCCCGACGTGCCGTACCGCATGAGCCAGGAGGAGATCCGCCGCCGCCATCCGGCGCTGCTGCCGACTCTCGCCAACCATCCGGGCATCGGCTTCCTGCTGGTGCGCAGCGAAATGTACGGCTCCGTGGTGCTCGGCCCGGACGGCACGGAGGTGCCCGTCGAAGCGCTGAAGGACGACGACGGACCGCTGGCCGGTTTCGGGCCCGGCGCGGCCGACGCCGTGCGCCGCACCGACTCGTTCCCCCACGTCGCGGACATCATGGTCAACTCGATGCACGACCCGAGGACGGGTGTCGTGCACGCCTTCGAGGAGCAGATCGGGTCGCACGGAGGGCTCGGCGGGGAGCAGTCGCAGGCGTTCCTGCTGTCGCCGTTCGAACTGTCCCCGCCGGTCCCTCCAGGGGTCGACCTGATCGGCGCGGAACAGGTGCACCGGGTGCTGCGCCGCTGGCTGCGGGAGGGGGAAGGCCCGCAGATCCCGATCGGGCCGGTGCAGGTTTCCCGGCCGGACAGCGAAACGGAAGAAGGAATTCCGGTTGACGGTGGAGTCGTGCCGGACAAAAACGGGTGATTTCTCCGCAGCCTCTCCCATGCCGGAACATGTCCCGGTCCCCGACACCGCCGCGCACCGGAAGAGGCCGCACACCCCATGACCACCCAAGCACCACAGAACAGGCATGCCCGCAGGTTCGGGCTGCCCGTCGCCACGGCCCTGGTCATGGGCAACATCATCGGCGGCGGCATCTTCCTGCTCCCCGCGTCCGTCGCCCCGTTCGGCACCATCAGCCTGGTCGCGTTCGTGGTCCTCACCGCCGGAGCGATCGCGCTCGCCCTCGTCTTCGGCCGGCTCGCGGAGCGGCACCCCAGGACCGGCGGCCCGTACGTCTACGCCCGCGAGGCGTTCGGCGACTTCGCCGGCTTCCTCGCCGCCTGGTCGTACTGGATCACCACCTGGGTCTCCAACGCGGCCCTCGCCGTCGCCGCCGTGGGCTACCTCGACGTGCTGATACCCGTCCAGCACTCCACGGCGGCCACCATCGCCGCCGCGCTGGTTCTGCAGTGGCTGCCCGCGCTCGCCAACCTGGCCGGCACCCGCTACGTCGGCGCCGTCCAGCTCGTCTCCACCGTGCTGAAGTTCGTGCCGCTGCTGCTCGTCGCCGTCGGCGGGCTGTTCTTCTTCGACACCGACAACCTCGGCCCCTTCCAGGCCGGTGACCACAGCGCGGCCGGAGCGGTCTCCGCGTCCGCGGCCATCCTGCTCTTCAGCTACCTGGGCGTCGAGTCCGCCGCGGTCAGCGCCGGCGAGGTCAAGGACCCCGCGCGCAACGTCGGCCGGGCCACCGTCCTCGGCACCGCCGCGGCCGCCGGCATCTACCTGCTCGGCACCCTCTCCGTCTTCGGCACCGTCGCACACGACGAGCTCGTCGGCTCCACCGCGCCCTTCAGCGACGCGGTCGACTCCATGTTCGGCGGCAGCTGGGGAGGCACCGTCGTCGCCCTGGCCGCCCTGGTCTCCATGGTCGGCGCCCTCAACGGCTGGACCCTGCTCAGCGCCCAGACCCCGTACGCGGCGGCGAAGGACGGCCTGTTCCCCCGGGTGTTCGCCACCAAGCGGCGCGGTGTGCCGACCGCCGGCGTCCTCGTCACCGTCGTCCTCGCGTCGCTGCTGACCGTCTACAACTACACCGCGGGATCCCAGCGGGTCTTCGAGATCCTGGTCCTGGTCACCACCTTCACCGCCACCGTGCCCTACCTGCTGGCGACCGCCGCCCAGATCTACTACCTGCTCTCCGGCAGGCCGGAGAGGGTGGACCGGCGGCGCCTCGTGCGCGACGCGGTCCTTGCCGCCGCGGCCTTCGGGTTCTCCATGTGGCTGGTCGCCGGCTCGGGCTACGCGGCCGTCTACCAGGGGGTGCTGTTCCTCTTCGCCGGGGTGCTGGTGTACGCCTGGATGTCGGCCCGCAGGACCAGGGCCGCAGGAACCGAGGAGAGTGGCACGTGCGCGCAGTCGTATTCGACGAGTTCGGTGGAAGGCCGGTAGTACGCGAGGTCCCGGACCCGCGGCCGTCACCCGACGGCGTGGTCGTCCGGGTCGGGGCGACGGGGCTGTGCCGCAGCGACTGGCACGGCTGGATGGGCCACGACGAGGGCATAGCCACTCCTCACGTCCCCGGACACGAACTGGCGGGCGTGGTCCACTCCGTCGGCCCGGACGTCGTCCGCTGGAGCCCCGGCGACCGGGTGACCGTGCCGTTCATCTGCGCCTGCGGGCGGTGCGCCGCCTGCGCCGACGGCAACCAGCAGGTGTGCGAACGCCAGGAGCAGCCGGGGTTCACGCACTGGGGCTCCTTCGCCGAGTACGTCCCGCTCCGCCACGCGGACACCAACCTGGTGGCGCTGCCGGAGAGCATGTCGTTCACCACCGCCGCGAGCCTCGGCTGCCGCTTCGCCACCGCCTTCCGCGCGGTGGCGGGCCAGGGGCGGGTACGGCCGGGGGAGTGGGTCGCGGTGCACGGCTGCGGTGGAGTGGGCCTCTCCGCGGTGATGATCGCCGCGGCCTGCGGGGCCCGGGTCGTCGCCGTCGACGTCTCGCCGGGCGCGCTGGAACTGGCCCGCACCTTCGGCGCGGAGGTCTGCCTGGACGCCTCCGAGCTCGCCGAGGGCGAGGTCGGCGCGGCGCTGCGTGACCTGACCGGAGGCGGCGCACACCTCTCACTGGATGCCCTCGGCGCGCCGGTGACCTGCGTGAACTCGGTGCAGAGCCTGCGCAGGCAGGGCCGGCACGTGCAGGTCGGCCTCCTCCCGTCGGGCGTCGAACTGCCCATGGACCGGGTGGTCGCCCTCGAGCTGGAGATCCTCGGCAGCCATGGCATGGCGGCCCACGCCTACCCGGAGATGATGGCCATGGTCGCCTCCGGCGCCCTGCGGCCCGACCTCCTGGTCACGAAGGAGATAGGCCTCGACGCCGTACCGGACGCCCTGACGGCGCTCGGGACCGCGTCCGGCACGGGCGTCACGGTGATCGTCCCGGGCGCCTGACCGCCATTACCTCCGGCGTAATCGACCTTGCCATGGGGCGAGGGGCAGTCTGTGAGCACCGGGACCCGGGCGGCGCACTCCGTCCGGGCTCCGGTCCCACGACCAGCCCGCAACCTCGACGGAGGCTGATCCGCCATGTCCGCCACCCTGCTCGCCAACATCTCCCGTACCACCGAGCCGCAGACCATGCTGCGCCGGTTCCTCGCCGCCGACGCCGCCGTGACCGGCGCCAACGGCCTTGCCTATGCGGCCGCTTCGGGGCCGCTCGGGCGGCTCCTCGGAGTCGACGGCACCCTCCTGCTCGGCCTCGGACTCTTCCTGACCGCCTACGCGGCGTGCGTCGGAGTGCTCGCCGCCCGCTCCCGGCCGCCGAGGGCCGCGGTCACCCTGGTCGTCGACACGAACATCCTGTGGTCGGTGCTCAGCCTCGCCGCGCTCGTGCTGTGGCTCGATCCCACCGCCGTGGGCGCAGCCTGGGCCGTGGTCCAGGCGCTGACGGTCGCCGGCTTCGCCGTCGTCCAGTGGTCCGCGCTGCGCGCGACCACTACGGCGTGAGCGACTGGAGGTACTTCACCGTCGCCGGGTCGGCCGGGAGCAGCGTCTCGATGGCCAGCTCGGCGACGGTCACGTCCATGGGCGTGTTGAAGGTCGCGATCGACGACACGAAGGAGAGGACCCGGCCCTCGTGCTCGATCCGCAGCGGCAGAGCGAAGTACGGGAACGGTGCTTCCCCTGCCTCGCTCTCGTCATCCGCGAGGCCCGTGTGCGCGTCGTCGCCGGCTTCCGGCAGCGGATAGGCGGCGACCTCGTCGTACAGCGCGCGCAGCGCGTCGGAGCGGGCCAGCGCGATCTGCCGCTCCATCTGGGCCAGCAGATGGGCGCGCCACTGGCGCAGATTGCGGATCCGGGGCGCGAGACCCTCGGGGTGCAGAGTGATCCGCATGGCGTTCAGCGGCGGGAGGAGCAGGTGCTCCGGCAGGCTGTCGAGCAGCATCGCGATCCCCCGGTTCGCGGCGAGCACGTTGTACGTGCCGTCGACGACCAGCGCGGGGTACGGCTCGTAGCCGTTCAGGAGCTGCTCCATGCCCACACGCAGTGCCTCCATCGCCGGGTCGCCCAGCGGTGTCTCCGCGTACCGGGGGGCGTAACCCGCCGCCAGCAGGAGGGAGTTGCGTTCCCGTACCGGGATGTCGAGATGCTCGGCGAGGCGCAGGACCATGTCCTCGCTGGGGCGGGAGCGGCCCGTCTCGACGAAGCTGATGTGGCGGGCGGAGGAGCCGGCGCGCAGAGCCAGTTCGAGCTGGCTCAACCGCCGGCGCTCGCGCCAGCCGCGCAGCAGCGGCCCTACTCCCGTACCGGACGCGACAGTTGTCATAGCCAGACCGTAGTACGCCGGCCACCGGTGACCCCACCCGCCGGCCCGCGGGGGCACCGGTCCGGCAGGGGCGGCCGGCTCAGCCCCGGGCGTTGCCCAGCAGAGCCGCGAGGGCGCGTTCGATGTCGAGGGCCGCCGCCTCGTTGCCGGCCGGCACGGTCGCGTACGAGCGGACCAGGAACCGGCGCAGGCCGGCCGTGTCGAGCTGGAGCAGCGCGACGCCCTCCGGCGAACGCAGTTCGATCATGGTCTGCACGCGTCCGCAGGGCCAGACGTGCACATCGCCGTCGCCGGTCGGTGCGCGCAGTCCCGCGTCGAGCAGGCTGCGGGCGAAGGTCCAGGTCACGCCGGTGTCGTTCAGGCATGCCTCCGGAGGGAAGACCATGCGGACGGCGAACGGGTCGGTGTCGCAGTAGCGCAGAACCACCGGCACGGACAGGGAGTGGGGCGCATCGCTGATGAGGCGGGCCCGGACGGATTGCTCGATGGTCGATGACATCGCTCGCTCCTCTGCTGCTGCGCGGTTCCGCTCTCGTGCACGTACGTCGTCACGGGCAGGCCGTGCCCGCGAGCGACGCCAGTGGCGCGTGTGACCTGCATCACCAAGACTGAAACGATTGAGCCAGGATGGCTAGGGTTTTGCGCCACCGCATATCCGTGTATTTGGGGCCGGGGGCGGGTTACGGGCGGGTATCCGGAAAGCGGATCCGCGCAGTGCCGGCCGGGAGTCCGGCGGGCGGGGAAGGAGAGGCCCCGGCCGGACGGGGGTTTCCGGCCGGGGCGGTCACTGGGTGTGGTGCGAACGTCGGTCGCCACCGGGTGACGCGCTCCGCGGGAGCGTCGGTGAAACGGTCTTCCCGGCGCGCGAACGGCGAGGTCTGGGGAGTGCGTCCCCTTCGCATCCACGTGTAGATGAACGATAAACCATCGAATGGTGTTCCGTGGAATCCCCCACCCTGTCTGTGACGAGGGTTACTCGCCGTTACCCCGGGCGCGCTGGTGCGTCCCGGCCACTCGCCGCCCCGCGCTCCCACGGAGCCCGGCGCCTGTGGCAGCGGGAACCGGCCGGCGGACACCCGGCTCGCGTGCCGCCCCATCGGCAGTGCCACGCGCCCACGGAGCCCGGTGCCTGCGGCAGCGGGTACCGGCCCGCGGACACCACGCCGCGTGCCGCCCCGCCGGCAGGGCTACGCGGTCGCGGGCCTGCTGCTCCGTCGGATTCGTCCGGTCGATCGCGTGCGCGACGCCGCACGCGTCCGTAGCCGCCGGTCGGTGGTGGCCGGCTGCGCCGGAGCGAGTGCGGGGCGTGCAGTCCGGAGCCGCGACGGCCGTCGTCACAGCGACGCGAGAGAACCGGCCGACGGGCCCCTGTCTGTGCGTCGATCGGTCAAACCGACGGAAGAGCAAGGGAGTTGGCTGAATCGTGGGCAGACCGTGCCGGCCGCCCCGGACGCCCCCGGGGTGCGCTGCGGGCAGGTCGCCGGGGGCGGGCCGGACGGGGCGCGGCGCCGGGGTGCGTGCGTCGCCCGGCCGGGGCACGATGGCCGCATGCTGCTCGCCCGCGTCGCCGAAGTGTCCCGTGAGGTGGCCGCCGCATCGGCCCGTTCGCGCAAGATCGCCGCGCTGGCGGACCTCTTCTCGGAGGCTTGGCCGGAGGATGTCGCCCTGGTCATCTCGTACCTGGCCGGGCGGGTGCCCCAGGGCCGCATCGGCATCGGCTGGAGCGTCCTCAAGGAATCCGTGCCGCCCGCCTCCGTGCCGTCCCTCACTGTCGGCGGGACCGACGCCGCGCTCGCGGCCCTCGCCCAGGTCTCCGGCCCCGGCGCCCAGGCGGAACGCCGCAGCCGGGTGCACCGGCTGATGTCGGCGGCCACCGCGGAGGAGCAGGAGTTCCTCGTACGGCTCCTCACCGGGGAGGTCCGTCAGGGCGCCCTGGACGCCGTCGCGCTGGAGGCCGTCGCGAAGGCCGCGGGAGCTCCGTCGACGGACGTGCGCCGCGCGGTCATGCTGGAAGGGTCACTGCCCCGCGTCGCGGCGGCGCTGCTCGCCGGCGGCCCGGCGGCACTCGAGCAGTTCCGGCTGAGGGTCGGCAACCCGGTGCAGCCCATGCTCGCCCACAGCGCGAAGTCCGTGACGGAAGCCGTCGAGGCCCTCGGTGCCGCCTGCGTCGTCGAGGAGAAACTCGACGGCATCCGCGTGCAGGTGCACCGCGAAGGGGCCGATGTCCGGATCTTCACCAGGTCCCTCGACGACATCACCCACCGGCTGCCCGAAGTGGCCCAGCAGACCCGGGAAATGGCGGGCGACCGGTTCATCCTCGACGGGGAGGTCATCGCGATGGCCGCCGACGGCAGGCCCGTCCCCTTCCAGGACATCGCCTCCCGCGTGGGTTCGCGCCTCGACGTCGAGGCGGCCCGCACCACCCTGCCGCTGTACCCGGTGTACTTCGACGTGCTCGCCGCCGACGGGGAGCCGGCGCTCGACCTGCCGGGCCGTGAACGGCACCGGATCCTCGCCCGGCTCGTCCCCGAACCGACGCGGGTACGGCGCACGGTCGTCGAGGACCCGTCCGACCCCGCACAGGTCGCCGCCGCGGAGGAGTTCTTCACCGCGACCCTGGACCGTGGGCACGAGGGTGTCCTCGTCAAGGCACTGGACGCGCCGTACAGCGCCGGCCGCCGCGGCCGCTCCTGGCTCAAGGTCAAGCCGGTCCACACCCTGGACCTGGTGGTCCTGGCCGTCGAACGGGGGCACGGCCGGCGCACCGGACTGCTCTCCAACCTCCACCTCGGCGCCCGCTCGGCCGACGGCGGCTTCGTGATGCTCGGCAAGACCTTCAAGGGCCTCACCGACGAGATGCTGCGCCGACAGACCGAGATGCTCGGGGAACTGGCCGTCGAGGACGACGGGTTCACCGTCCGCGTCCGGCCGGAACTGGTCGTGGAGGTCGCCTACGACGGGCTCCAGCGGTCCACCCGCTACCCGGCGGGCGTCGCCCTGCGGTTCGCGCGGGTGCTGCGCCACCGGCCGGACAAGTCCGCGGCGGAGGCCGACACGATCGAACAGGTCCTGGCCGCGGGCCGCTGACCCGCCGCACGGCTGTCCGCGGCGACCGAGGTGGTTGCAGCGCGGACCGGCCGCCGGGCGCCGCCCGGCCGGCTGGTCAGCGCAGGCCGAGCACCTTGTCGGCGAAGGCCCGCAGGTTGCCCGTGGTCCGGTCGATCTGCTCCTCCAGAGTGAGGTTCTCCTCGTAGCGTCCGTGCCGCAGCTTCGGCTGCCGCTTGCCGCGGATGTACAGCGAGCAGGCCAGATCGGCGCACAGATACGTGCCGACCGTGTTCCCCTCCCGGCCCGCCGCGCCGGCCAGCGGCGCCGCGAACAGGGTCACCCCCGACGAGGCGTGGGCGGTGAGGCACGCCTGGCACATGCTCGATTTCACCGCACTGGTCCGTCCGGTGGACGGGACTCGGAGCGTGATGCCGACCGGTCCCTCCTCCCGCGGCAGCACCAGGTGCGCCTTCAGCGGCGCTCCCGGGTCGACCCAGCC
Source organism: Streptomyces sp. OZ13 (assembly GCF_052068155.1). NCBI lineage: Bacteria > Bacillati > Actinomycetota > Actinomycetes > Kitasatosporales > Streptomycetaceae > Streptomyces > Streptomyces sp. OZ13. The sequence continues at coordinate 523,775 of NZ_JBQHCZ010000001.1, forward strand.
CAGGAAGTCCAGGTCGGGCCAGGGGAGTTCGGCGAAGTCGGCGGGCAGGCGCATACGCGTCGCCTCACCCTTGGTGCAGTTCACGAAGGAGGCACGGATCTGTTTGTCGGTCAATGGTTCCACTCGGTGGAACGTACACAGCGTGGCCCGTGCGGGCACCCGATTTATCGGGCATCGGATCTATGGTGTTCCCGTCCGCCGCCCCCTGCCGGAAGGATCCTGGCCATGCCCACAGAGCCGCTGTCGCAGAAGGAGATCGAGGACCGGCTCCGGGAGCTTCCCGGCTGGTCCCTGGAAGGCGACAGGATCGCCCGCTCCTACCGCCTCGACTCGCACTTCGCGGCGACCGCCCTGGTCGTCCACATCGCCCAGATCCAGGAGGAGCTGAACCACCACTCCGACCTCACCCTCGGCTACAACTCGGTCGCCCTGACCGTCCAGTCGCACGATGTGAACGCCCTGACGGAACGCGACTTCGCCCTGGCCGAGCGCGTCGAGGAGATCGCCCCGGCCCACGGGGCGAACTGAGGCGGGACGCGAAAACAGCACCGTCCCGCCCGCCGGTCCGGCATGCTTCGGATCGTGCTGGACTACGACCTCGAAGCCGACGCGTACGACGCCACCCGTGGTGGCGTGCCCAGGGCGGAGGCCGCCGCCGCGGCGGTCCTCGGCCTGGTGCCGGACCGGGCGCGCACGCTGCTCGACATCGGCTGCGGCACCGGTCTGGTGACCGAACGGCTGCTCCGCCCCGGGCTGCGCGTGTTCGGCTGCGACGGGTCGTACGGTATGGCCCGCAAGGCCACGGGCCGCATCGGCGGCTCCGTGGTCCTCGGCGACGTACGGCGTCTGCCGCTGCGCGACGCGGCCGTGGACGCGGTCAGCGCCGTGTGGCTGCTGCACCTCGTCCCCCGGTCCGCGGCGGTCGTCGCGGAGGCCGCCCGGGTGCTCAGGCCCGGCGGGGTGTTCGTCACCACCGTCGACAAGGACGCCGGTCACGACGTGGACAGCGACATCGACACCGTCCTGCGCCCCCACCACTCCTTCGCCGCCGCCTCCGACCGCGCCGACAGGATCGAGGCGTACGCCGCGGCGCACGGCCTGCGGCCCGCGGGCGGAGCGCGGTTCGCCGGACACGGCCAGGGCCGCACACCCCGCGGCGCCGCCTCAGCCTTGTCGGCGGGACGCTTCCGCTCCTGGTTCACCGACACTGACGGCGCGACGGCCCGTGCGCTCGCCTCGGAGCTGGCCCTGCTGCCCGGCCAGGACTCCCGCCGCCCCGATCCGTCGTACAGCCTGCGGGCGTTCCGCAAGGAAGGCTGACGCGGCGGGAGGCCCCGCACGCCGTCGCCGGTGTCGTCGGCAGGTGTCGCGGCCCTGCCGGCATACGCGTCCGTCTACGCTGGTGGCCATGGACGCTCTCGCCGGACTTCTGGACGGGCCGCGGGCCAGGGGGGCTTTTCTGCTGCGCATGGTGATGGAGCCGCCGTGGTCCGTGCACATCGACGACGAGGCCCCGCTCTGCCTCATGTGCGTCACCCAGGGGGAATCATGGATCGCCCCGGCCTCCGGCGAACCGGTGCTGCTGCGGCCCGGCGATGTGGCGATCGCCCGCGGACCTGAGCCGTACACGGTCTCCCACGCGCCCGGCGCGGAGCCGCAGGCCAGGATCGGACCCGGCGGCACCTGCCACACCCTCCAGGGGGAACCGCTCGCCCAGGCAATGCGGCTCGGCGTGCGGACCTGGGGCAACGCGCCCGACGGCTCGACGTCCGTGCTGATCGGCACCTACCAGATGAAGGGCGAGGTCAGCGGCCGGCTGCTGGACGCGCTGCCGCCGCTGCTGCATCTGTCGGCCGAGGTGTGGAACCACCCGCTGATGACCGTGCTCGACGAGGAGATCGCCCGCGACGACCCCGGTCAGAGCGTGGTGCTCGACCGCGTCCTGGACCTGCTGCTGATCGCCGTGCTGCGCACCTGGTTCTCCCGCCCTGACGCGGAGGCCCCCGCCTGGTACCGGGCCATGGGCGACCCCGTGGTCGGGCAGGCGCTGCGGCTGATCCAGGACGGTCCGGCCCGCCCGTGGACCGTCGCGACGCTGGCCGCCGAGTGCGGGGTCTCCCGGGCGGCGCTCGCCCGGCGCTTCAACGACCTCGTCGGCGAGCCGCCGATGGCCTACCTCACCGGCTGGCGGCTCGCGCTCGCCGCCGACCTGCTGCGCGAGAGCGACGCGACGGTGGAGACGGTGGCCAGGAAGGTCGGCTACAGCGGCTCGTTCGCGCTGAGTGCCGCCTTCAAGCGGGTACGGGGCATCAGCCCGCAGGAGCACCGAACGGGTGGCGCTTTGCCGGAACGGCAACAAAGCTCGCCGTAACCGCAGGTCCCGGTCCACTCTGTGCCCATGAGCCATCACCACGACTCCACACACATCGACTGGGACGAGCACGCGCAACTGCTGGAGCAGGGTGCGGAACTGCAGAGCCCCATGTACCGGCAGACGGCCGACTGGCTGCGCGAGCTGGTGCCGGCCGGCGGCGTCCGGCGCGTTCTCGACATCGGCAGCGGCCCCGGAGTGATCACCGGGCTGCTGGCGGAGGCGTTCCCGTACGCCGAGGTCGTCGCCGTGGACGCCGCCGCGCCCCTGCTGGAACGGGCACAGGCGCGCGCCGCCCGCAACGGCCAGGCCGACCGCGTCCGTACACATCTCGCCGAACTGCCCGAGGGCATCGAGGACCTGGGTGAGGCGGACCTCGTCTGGGCGGCAGGATCCGTGCACCACCTGGGCGACCAGCGCGCCGTGCTCGGGGCGCTGGCCCGCCTGGTGCGACCGGGCGGTCTGGTCGCCGTACTCGAGGGCGGGCTGCCGGCCCGCCATCTGCCGCGCGACTTCGGGATCGGCAGGCCCGGACTGGAGAGCCGGGTCGGCGCCGCCGTCGACGAGTGGTTCGCGCGGATGCGGTCGGAGCTGCCCGGTGCGAAGGACGAGGTCGAGGACTGGCGGGCACTGCTCGCCGCGTCGGGGCTGACGCCGAGCGGTACGCGCTCCTTCCTCCTCGACATCCCGGCGCCCGTGCCGGCGGCGGTGCGGGCGCAGCTGCTGTCCGCCTTCGCGTGGCAGCGCCGGCTGGTCGAGGGGCTGCTGCCGGACGAGGACATCGCGGTCCTGGACCGGCTGCTCGACCCCGAGGACCCCGAAGGGCTGCTGCGGCGGTCCGACGCCTACATGCTGGCCGCGCGCACCGTGTTCACGGCCCGTAAGGACTGAACGGACACCGGGACCGAAGGGACGCGGGGGCCGCGGCCCGACCCGGGTGCGGCCGTCAGGAGTGCACCGGCTCCAACCGCCACCACTGGCCGGGGGAGTCGGTGTCCTCCCACTGCTGGACGTTCGCCCCGTCCTCGCCCGAGCCGTCGGCCACCTCCAGCAGCAGTCCGCTGATGAAGCTGACGATGGTCACCGTGCCCGGCGAGTCGAGATGCTGTTCGACGATCCACTCCTGGGCGCCGAAGTTGTTCGCCTTCCACTGCTGGACGTTGGCGCCGTTCTCCGTGGAGGCGTTCGCCACGTCGAGGCGTTTGCCACCGGCCACATTGACGAAGTGGTACAGCCCGTTGCCGTTGGGCACGGGCTCGATCCGCCACTGCTGGGCGGGCGAACCGTTCTCCTTGCCCTGCTGGACGTTGACGCCGCTGCCGCCGCGTCCCCCGAACACCTCCAGCAGCAGCCCGCTGCCGACGTTGCGCACCAGGTAGATCCCTGGCTCGAGTGGCCCGTTCACGCTCCCCGCCTCCCTACGGCGCCTCCGGGTGGGAGGCGGGGATCATCGTCGCACCCGCCACCGACAGTGGCCGGCCGCGGCGGTGCCCCGCCGTTCGACAGCGAACGGCGGGCCGGTTGCCCGGCCCGCCGTCCAGCGTTCTCGAAGGCTCCTCGCGCCCGCGGCGCAGGCCGCTCAGGAGTTGACGTCCGCCGGCTCCGGACCGAGCCGCCGGCCCTCATCCAGGGCGGTGAACGCCGCCAGGTCGTCGGCGTCGAGCTCGAAGTCGAACACGTCGATGTTCTCCTGGATCCGGGACGGGGTCACGGACTTGGGGATGACCACGTTCCCGACCTGGAGGTGCCAGCGCAGCACCACCTGGGCGGGTGTGCGGTCGTGCTTGCGGGCGACCGCGACGACCGTCGGCGCCTGGAGGAGGTCCTTGCCCTGTCCGAGCGGCGACCAGGCCTCGGTGGCGATGTCGTGCTTCGCGTGGAAGTCCCTGAGCGCGGACTGCTGGAGCTGCGGGTGCAGCTCGACCTGGTTCACCGCCGGGACGACGGACGTCTCGCCGATGAGGCGCTCGAGGTCCTCGACGCGGAAGTTGGACACGCCGATGGCCTTGGCGCGCCCGTCCGCGAGGATCTTCTCGAACGCCTTGTAGGTGTCCACGTACGTGTCCTTGGCCGGCATCGGCCAGTGGATGAGGTACAGGTCGACGTAGTCGAGCCCCAGCTTCCCGAGCGAGGCGTCGAAGGCGCGCAGGGTCGAGTCGTACCCCTGCTCGGAGTTCCACAGCTTGGTGGTGACGAACAGCTCCTCGCGGGCGATCCCGGAGCCGGCGACGGCCTTGCCGGTGCCCGCTTCGTTCCCGTAGATGGCGGCGGTGTCGATGCTGCGGTAGCCCGCCTCCAGGGCGGTCGTGACCGTCTGCGCCGCTTCGTCGTCGGGCACCTGCCAGACACCGAAGCCGAGTTGCGGCATCGCGACGCCGTTGTTGAGGGTGATGAAGGGGACCTTGCTCACGAGCGGTCGATCCTTACGTCGGCGGTTGGGTTTCTCCTATCGTCAACGATCATCCCGGTGGACGCATTCCCGCCCTGGAAGTTGGCGCGATACCGCTCCGTCTCCTCGGTCCAGACCATTGACCGCGACCCGTCAACGCGGGACTCTTCTTCAGATGACTGAACGATGCACACCGACATGAACCGTGGTGCGGTGTGCGTCGTTCAGCCGAACTCCCGCCCCCCACATCTCAGGGGTCGTCGCGCTCCGGCTGCGGGACACGACACCGGCCGCCCGGCTGCCTCTACCGCAAGGAAGGACCACCGACATGAACGCATCCCGCAGGGCGGTGCTCGGCGCCGCACTCGGCGGCGCGGTCGCGGCCGGACTGCCCGCGACCCCGGCGAGCGCCGCCTCCTGGCAGCTGCGCTGGTCACCCTCCGCGAGCCGCGACGGGCTCCGGGCCTTCGAGACGATCGAGGACGACCGGGCCGGCTCGCACCCGTCCGGCGCACCCCACATCCGCACCGAGGGCGACAACTTCCGCTTCACCATGCACACGGCCGACCGTGACACGCACACCGACCGGCAGCGCAACGAGGTCACCGGCTGCCGCAACGGCGATTCGTACCTCCGCTGGACGTCCGGACAGACCTGGCGGATCACCTACTCGATGTTCCTGCCCAGCTCGCTCAAGGCGACCACCACCTTCACCCACATCATGCAGATGAAGCAGCCGGGCACCGGCACGTCCCCGATCCTCGTCCAGTCGCTGCGGCGCGTCGGCGGCGTGCAGACCATCGAGCTCAAGGTGTTCACCGGTGACGTCCTCGTCGGCCGTACCGACCTCGGACCGCTCCACGACAAGTGGACCGACGTCGACCTGCGTATGAAGATCGGCAACGGCACGTCCGGGACCGTGCGCTGGATCCTCAAGAGCGGCGGCGCCACGGTGATCGACGCGTCCGAATCGGGCGTCGACACCTTCCTCGCCGACCGCGTCCGCCCCAAGTGGGGCATCTACCGCTCGCTCGGGGACACTTCGGGCTCGCTCCAGAACTGCCACATGCTGCTGACCCGGATGCGGGCCTACCAGCTCGTCTGAGTCGCGTTCAGCCGTAGAGGGCGTCGACCTCGGCGGAGTAGGCGTTCTCGATCGCCTTCCGCTTCAGCTTCAGCGACGGTGTCAACAGCCCGTGCTCCTCGCTGAAGGGATGAGCCAGTATCCGGAACGTACGGATCGACTCGGACTTGGAGACCAGGGTGTTCGCGGCGACCACCGCGCGGCGGATCTCCATCTCCAGGTCCGGGTCGCGCACCATCTCCGCGGGCGGCAGCGGCGGCCTGCCCTGGATGGCCAGCCAGTGCTCGACCGACTCCTGGTCGAGGGTGACGAGCGCCGCGATGTAGGGCCGGTCGTTGCCGACGACGATGCACTGCGCGACCAGGGGATGCGCCCGCACCCGCTCCTCCAGCCCGGCGGGCGAGACGCTCTTGCCGCCGGAGGTCACCAGGATCTCCTTCTTCCGCCCGGTGATGGTCAGATAGCCGTCCTCGTCGAGCGCGCCCAGGTCGCCGGTGGCGAGCCAGCCGTCGTGCAGCACGGCGTCGGTGGCCTTCGGGTCGCCCAGGTACCCCTGGAAGATGTTCGCCCCGTGCAGCCAGACCTCGCCGTCCTCGGCGATGTGCACGGTCGTGCCGGGGATGGGCAGGCCGACGGTGCCGTACCGGGTGCGCTCGGGCGGGTTCGCGGTGGCCGCGGCCGTCGACTCGGTGAGTCCGTAGCCCTCGAAGATGGTGACGCCGGCGCCCTCGAAGAACAGACCGAGCCGCCGGTCCATGCCGGACCCGCCGGACATCGCGTGGCGCACCCGGCCGCCCATCGCGTCGCGGACCTTCCCGTACACCAGCTTCTCGAAGAGCTGATGCTGCATCCGCAGACCCGCGGAGGGGCCCGGGCCGAGACCGAAGGCACGGTGCTCCAGAGCCTCGGCGTACCTCACGGCCACCTCGACGGCCTTGTCGAAGGCGCCCGCCTTGCCGGCGCTCTCCGCCTTGCGGCGGGCGGCGTTGAAGACCTTCTCGAAGATGTACGGGACGGCCAGGATGAACGACGGCCGGAACGCGGCCAGATCGGGCAGCAGCGCGCTCGCCTGGAGCACCGGCTGGTGGCCCAGTTTGACCCGCCCCCGGATCGCGGCCACCTCGACCATCCGGCCGAAGACGTGCGACAGCGGCAGGAACAGCAGGGTGGAGGCCTCGTCGCCCGGCTTGGAGTGGAAGACCGGCTCCCACCGGCCGATCATCGTGTCCGCCTCGAACATGAAGTTGGAGTGGGTGATCACGCAGCCTTTGGGGCGGCCCGTGGTGCCGGACGTGTAGATGATCGTGGCCACCGAGTCCGGCGTCACCGCCCGCCGGTGCCGGTGCACCACGTCGTCGTCGATGTGCGCGCCCGCCGCGACCAACTGCTCCACCGCGCCCGCGTCCAGCTGCCACAGCCGTTTCAGCAGCGGCAGCCGGTCGATCACCGAGCCGATCGTCATGGCGTGGTCCTCGTACTCGACCATGCACGCGGAGACCTCGGAGTCGTGCAGCATCCAGAAGACCTGCTCGGCCGACGACGTCGGGTACAGCGGCACGGACTGGGCTCCGACGGTCCACAGCGCGAAGTCGAACAGCGTCCACTCGTAGCGCGTACGGCACATCAGGGCGACCCGGTCGCCGAACCGGACGCCGTGCGCGAGCAGCCCTTTGGCCAGTGCCAGCACCTCGTCACGGAACTGCGCCGACGTCACGTCCCGCCAGTGGCCCTCACTGTCCTTGCGGCCGAGCGCGACGTGGTCGGGGTCGTCGAGGGCATGGTCGAAGACCGCGTCCGCAAGTCCGCCGACCTGAGGCGCCGCGGCCAGGGGTGGGACAGTGAACTCGCGCAATGGCTGCTCCTTGTGGCGCTCCGCACAGCGCCGTGACCGTACCCCACGATTTCGTCGGGCGGGAGGGTCCTCGTGAACTGTGGACGAAAGACGTAGGCACAGGTCAGCGGTGGTGAGCGGGGAGCGGAGGGGTGCACGGGAGCCGATTACTGACTGGTCGGTAAGGAGTCCGGCCCGCAATCTCCACCGAATCTGTACCGTGTGATCACCGGCGCTCTACGGGCGATGGTCCCGGTCCGTACCGGATGGAATGCTTCCGTCGAGTTTGCGCTGCACCGCGTTCCGTCGCCGGGCGGCCACCGTTTCCGGGAGCGCCGCCGTCAGCGGGGCGCGGGGCCGTGCAGCCGGTCGCCCGCTGCCAGCAGCGAGGCCGCCAGCGCCTGCGCGGCCTCCTTGGCCGCGTCCCTGCGGCGGCCCTGGAGAAGCACGAAGTCGACGGTGCCCAGCTCGGGCAGCCCCGCCCGTTCCGGCACCGTCACCAGGCCGGGCGGGATCAGGCCCCGCGTGTGGGCCATCACGCCCAGACCGGCGCGGGCGGCGGCCACCAGTCCGCTGAGGCTGCCGCTCGTACAGGCGATGCGCCAGGACCGTCCGGACTGCTCCAGCACCTCCAGGGCGCGGGCCCGGGTCACGGCCGGAGGCGGGAAGAGGATCAGCGGCAGCGGGCGCTCCGGATCCACCCGCAGTCCCTCGGCCGAGATCCACACCATGCGGTCGCGCCAGACCAGCTCGCCGTGCGTGGCGCCGGGACCGCGCTTGGCGAGCACCAGGTCCAGCCGGCCCGCCTCCAGCCGCTTGTGCAGGGTGCCCGACAGCTCCACGGTGAGCTCGAGGTCCACCTCGGGATGATCGCGGCGGAACGCCTCGAGGATCTCCGGCAGCCGGGTCAGGACGAAGTCCTCCGACGCGCCGAACCGCAGCCGCCCGCGGAGCCGGGTCCCCGTGAACCAGGCGGCGGCCCGCTCCTGTGCCTGAAGGATGGTGCGGGCGAAGCCGAGCATGGCCTCGCCGTCCTCCGTCAGCTCCACGCTGTGGGTGTCACGGTTGAACAGCGGCCGGCCGGTGGCGTCCTCGAGCCGGCGCACGTGCTGGCTGACCGTCGACTGGCGCAGCCCCAGCCGGCGGGCGGCCTGCGTGAAGTTCAGCGTCTGCGCGACGGCCAGGAAGGTACGCAGCTGGGTCGGGTCGTACATGCGGCGAGGCTAACCCGTCCGTCCTCGCGCGGGCCGGAACCGTCCGCCCGTCCACCGGCTGTCCACGGCCGTCGGTCGCCGCGCCGGGCGGCCGGCGCCGCCCTCCCGTATCCGGCCAACCGGCCCACTCGGACGACCTCCATGCGCCACAATCGTGCGGACGACCACCTGCTCCGGTGGCCCGCTGTGTCGAGGGGGAGATCAGTGAAGGATGCCGAGATCGTCGAACTGGACCTGCCCGGCGGAGGCACGGTACTGGTCAGGGCGGACCAGGTTCACGGCGACACGGCAGCAGAGGACTTCGACGAGGGGCCGACCAACGTCGGGCTGCGCGAGGCATTGTCCTTCTCCGCGGTCAGCAGCGCGATCCGCGGTGTCGCCGCAGAAGTCCACCGCGCGCTCGAAGCGGCCGCACCGGATGTGGCCGAGGTCGAGCTCGGTTTCGAAATGGCGCTCAAGGGCTCACGCATGGTGTGCCTGCTGGTCGACTCGGAAGCGAAGGCAACCATCCGTGTGCGTCTCGAATGGCACAAGGACGCACCCACGGCCGGGCAGTGAACGCACTTGGACGCCTTGGGATCGTTCCTCACCCTCGTGGGGCAGTTCGTCGTCCGCGTGCGCGGTGACGGCATACGTGGCGGAACAGGTTTCCTGGCCGCGCCGGGACGTGTGCTCACCTGCGCCCATGTCGTGAGCCCACCCGGCGCCGGCTCGGGCTCCGTCCGTACCGCCGACCGTGTCCGGGTGCAGTGGGCGGGCGGCGACTACGACGGGACGGTGCGGGCGGAGCCGGCCGAGCACCGGGGTGAGCGCCTCTGGCGCTACCCGGACCTTGCCGTGATCACGTTGCCGGAACCGCCGCGGGGCCACTCGTGGCTGCCTTTGTCGGATGCCGTCCCCGCGCTCGGGAGCCGGCTCTACGCCGCCGGCTTCAGTGCCGTGTACGAACGCGGCAGTCCTCAACTGGGCGGCGCCACGGTCGAGTTCGAATCGCCGCACACCTACGACGGCCACGAGATGCTGAAGGTCAAGGGCGGGGAGCTGGCCCCGGGAATGTCCGGAGGGCCTTTGCTGGACCCGTCGTTGGGGCGGGTCGTGGGGCTGGTCACGACAACACGCAAGGACGGCTGGGACCTGGGCGGGCTCGCGCTGCCCGCCTCCGCCGTCCGCGATCGCTTCCCCGACGTGTGGGCCGACAACCAGCACGCGGACCGGCCGGACGACCACTTGTGGGACCTGGTCACAGAGCTGCGGCACGAGTCCGCCCACCGCCGGCTGCTGTCGCACGCGGAACGCCGCGCACTGGTGGCTGCCGCCGCCGGGCTGGGCATGGACCCCAACGCGCTGTACTGGCAGGCGGTCGGCAGACTCGGTCGTGCACCGGACAAGCCTCTGGAGGACTTCACGGCGCTGGTCCGCGAATGCGCCGATGCGCAGCCCGCCCAACTGGGAGCGGTCCATCCGCTGGTGCGTCTCGTCGAACTGATCAGGGCCGAGCAGGCCCGTGGGTCCCGCGGCGACCGGGCACGGATCACCCCGGCCGAGACGACGGGGGACCCGGACCGGATCCGGGACCTGCCCGCCGCCATCGCGTCACGGCTGGGGCAGCCCTACACACCCCTCGAGGAGACCGTCGGTTCGCAGCCGGTGCGGGGACCACGCTACTCGTCCATCGAGGTCCGGCTGTCCCCGCTCGGGTCCAACCGGCGTCGCTACCTGCTCAGCATGTGGAAGCGCACCGACACGAGCGGCGAGTCCGTGCCCGTCCTCTGTCTCGACAAGGGACTGACGTTCAGCCAGGCGCGGGACCACGTGCGCAAGATGCTGCCGGAGACGGTGGCTCAGATGCGGGAGTACGCAGAGAACCTGGTGATCGAATTCGCCCTGCCGACTCCGCTGCTGGCCAAGGCGATGGTGGACGAATGGGATCTCGGCAATGCCTGGGCACCGCTGGGAACCATGTTCGTCGTCGTGCTGCGCGCGTCGGACCGGGCGCCGGTGACCCACGGGAACTGGGTGAGCCGGTGGAGACGCCTCCAGTCCGGGGCGCACGAGGACGTCGCGATCGTCGACTGGGTCGACTGCCACGACGACAGCGACATCGGCGAGATGTTCGCGACCCTCATGAGCACCGAGTCCCTGTCGGTCCTCGGGATCTCTTACCAGCCCGACAGCGGGACGGCGAAGCTGGCGCTGGAGGCCGCACTGTACGCGGGTGTCCCCGCCGCCATCTGGCCCCGGACCTCGTGCCCGGAACACTCCGGGGACGGAGCGGGACACCGGGGCGCCGGTTCCCCGCCGGGCGGCGGGCGGCCCGGCGGGATGTGCGCCGGTGACCGCTTCCAGCGCTCGGTCGCACAGCAGATGTCGGGGCAGCCGCTCTCCGACCTCCCGAGGCTGGTGAAGAAGCTGCGCATCGACGCGCGTACGAGGGGACAGGACCCGGATCACTGCGGGCGGGCCCTCACTCTGCTGTGGGACGACCCCACCCGCGCAGCGCCCGACGCCGGTGCGCCGGCCCTTGCCGGGCCCTCGGACGGAGCCACGGCGGAGCCGAGAACACCACGACGACCCGGTAAAGGAGAGCAGCGCTGGTGAGCGACTGGCGAGTCTTCCGCGGCACCGAGGTGCCGCACGACGGAATCGACACCCTTCCGGCCCCGCCGAGTTGGCGTGTCTTCGACGACGGACCCGTCGTTCCGCCGGTGGTCGGGGGCTGGAGGCCGGCGGACATCGAGCGGGCCAAGCTCTACCGTGCCGACCCGGACGTGCTGGACCTCGTCAACGCGGCCCTCTATCTGAGGCGCCCCCTGCTCGTCACAGGCAAACCGGGAGTCGGGAAGTCGACTCTCGCCCTCGCGATCTCCTACGAGCTGAATCTCGGGCCCGTGCTGCGCTGGCCGGTCACCAGCCGGACCACGCTCCAGGAGGGGCTCTACAAGTACGACGCGATCAGCCGGTTGCACGACGTGAGCCTGAACAAGGGCGACGCCGACATCGACATCGGCAGGTACATCACCCTGGGCCCGCTCGGAACCGCCCTGCTGCCCTACTCCCGCCCACGCGCCCTGCTCGTCGACGAGATCGACAAGGGGGACATCGACCTGCCCAACGACCTGCTCACTGTGTTCGAGTCGGGCGACTACCAGATTCCGGAGCTCGTGAGAGCGGCCCGGAGCCGGCCGACCGTCCATGTCAGCACGGCGGACGGGGGTCCGTCGGTCCCGGTGAGCGACGGGCAGGTGCGCTGCCGGTCCTTTCCCGTCATCGTGCTCACCAGCAACGGTGAACGGGAATTCCCGCCCGCCTTCCTGCGCCGCTGCATCGTCGTCGACATCAGACCGCCCGACCGTGAACAGCTCACCCGGATCGTACGGGCCCGCCTCGGCGACGAGATCAGCGAGACGGCCATGGATCTCGTCGACCGCTTTCTGGAACGCCGCAACCACGGCGACCTGGCGACGGATCAGCTGCTCAACGCGATCTACCTGACCTTCCACGCCGCCCGCGAGGGCGGCCGGGGGCGGGAAGACCTCGCCGATCAGCTGTTGCGTCACCTGCGCGCCGCATCGGCGTAGCCATGTCCGTCGACCGCATCGTCGCCGCGCTGGACGCCGCGGACATCGGTGCCACGGCCACCGAGGTCGCCGAGGCCGTATGGCTCGCTGCCAGGATCGCCGAGGCGGCAGGCACGGTGACCGGGGACGACCTCCGGCCCGTCGGCGACGATGCCGCCCCTCCGGCCGGCGACGCGGCCGGTGACCCGGCCGGTCAGGGCGGCACCGGTCCCGAACCGGTCCATGAGAGCGTGAGCGCGCCGCCCCGGCGGGAGAACCCGGCGCCGGACCCGGCGCCCGCGGACGACGCCTTCCTGTACCCGCCGGAGCCCGCGGAAGCGGACGGACCCGGCGGGCTCACGAACGCGTCGGCGGTGCGCTCACCCGCGGCCGCCGCCCTCCCCGGCGGACTGGAGCTGCTCCGCGCTCTCCGGCCGCTCAAACGCCGGGTGCCCTCGGCACGCCGCACGATTCTCGACGAGACGGCGACCGCGGACCGTATCGCCGACGAGCGCCTGGTCCTGCCGCTCCTGCGGCCGGCACCGGAGCGCTGGCTCAGTCTCCTGATCGTGGTGGACGCCGGTTCCTCCATGGCCGTGTGGCGTCCGCTGGTGGACGAACTGAGGGAGCTGTTCGAACGTCTCGGCGCTTTCCGGGACGTGCGCCTCTGGCACCTGCGACGGGGTGGCGACGGGACGCTCGGTGTCGCCGCACGAGCCGTGCCGACGGACAGCCTGCACAGCCCGCGGGAGTTGGTCGACCCGTCGGGCAGACAGGCGGTCCTGGTCGTCAGCGACTGTGTCGACGACATCTGGTGGTCGGGCGAGGCGCACGACGTGCTCCGCCTCTGGGGGCGCACCGGGCCTCTCGCCGTCCTCCAGCCGCTGCCCCAGCGTCTGTGGCACCGGACGGGAGCCGGCCCGGTGGCCGCCCGCGTCCACTCCACCGCGCCCGGCATCCCCAACACCGGCCTGATCGCCGAGCCGTACGGTGCGACGCCCCTCACGGGACAGCACATCGGAATGCCCGTGCCGGTGCTGGAGATCGAGCCGGACTGGCTCGCTTCGTGGGCCCGGCTGGTCACCGGCGCCGCGCACGGCGGCATCGACGCCATGGTGACCACCACGCCGGCGCGAGGACGGGGCGTACCCAGCCGGCCGTGGCCCGGCGACACGGAACTGGGGGAAGCGGGCGGAGCGACCGCAGCCGACCTGGTCGGAGCGTTCAGGTCCGCGGCCTCGCCACAGGCCTTCCGGCTCGCCGGCTATCTTGCGGCGGCGCCGCTCACACTGCCGGTCATGAGGCTTGTCCAGCACACCATGCTTCCGGGCACCAGACCCGCCCATCTCGCCGAGGTGTTCGTCAGCGGGCTGATCCGGAAGCTCGGCGCCCCGGAGGAGCCCGACCGCACGCCGTACGACTTCGTCCCCGGAGTCCGGGACGTACTGCTCGGAACGATCCGTGCGTCGGAGACCGTACGGGTGCACGAACAGGTGTCCGCCTACGTCGCCGAGTCCGCGGGACGAACCCGCGACACGACGTCCCTGCTTCCCTCGCCGCAGGGGCAGGGGGAGGAGATGCTCGACACCGCGCGACAGCCCTTCGCGCAGGTGCCCGTCGAGGTGCTGAGGCGGCTCGGCGCCGGCACGGGCACCGGGACGGCCGCGCCCGTCACCCCGCCCCCGTCGGCTCGGGAGCCGGAGCCGGAGGGCGAGCCCTGGCGGTCACCCCGGCCTGCCGAGCCGGAAGCGTCGCCGCGCGCCACCGGGGGGACCCCGACCTTCGGCCTGGTCCATCAGCCCATGCTGTTCGTCGGCCTGGGCGGTACCGGCCTGCGCATCGGGGCCGATCTCGAACATGCCCTGCGCAGTGGCCTGTGCGGTCCCGACGGCACGAGGCTGGTCGCAGGGGGCCGTCGGCTGCCCTTCCAGTTGCCCGACTTCCTGCAGTTCGTCTACGCGGACATGAGCGAGTCGCAGATCCAGCGGCTGGCGGACGGCATCCAGAGGAAGCACCGCCCCGCGCACGCCCGTAACTCGAGGGTTCTCGAGGCACTGCTCCCGCCCTACGACAGCTCGCCGGAAGTTACCCGGATGCTGCGGGTCGCGCTCGACGAGGAGACCCGTCACTGGCTGCCGCCGCAGGAGCGGCAGCCGAGGGTGGCACCCCTGCGCCATGGCGCCGGACAGCTGCCGACCGTGGGCAGGGCGTCGCTCTTCGCCGCGATGTCCGGTGGTTCGGGGCCGGCGCTGGGTCAGTTGCGCCAGGCGATCGGAGCCCTCGCGAACTCGGCGGGCGACCTGCGGGAGGTGGGAGGCGGGGCCATCCGCGGGTGCGACGTGTTCGTGGCGTTCTCCGTCGCGGGCGGCACCGGCGCGGGGGTCTTCTACGACTTCCTCCACCTGATCGGTCACGAATTCCGGAGGTCCAGGTTCCCGAATGTCAGGATCTATCCACTGGTGGTGATGCCTTCCGCGTTCCCGCCGGACGCCGGTGGCGGACGCGAGGCGGAGCTCAACGCCGCCCGAGCCCTGGTCGACCTCGCGCGGCTGATCGACGACCAGAACTCGCCCGCTGCGAGCGCCGACTTCGGAGACGTCCTGAGTGAGGGTTCACTGTCCGTGCGGTACCCCGGCGACGCATCCGTCAGGCTGAGCCCGTCCATGGTCCGGACCGCGATCCTCTTCGGTCGGAGCAACGGGATGCAGCCGGACGATCTGCGGCGCTCGGTCACCGCGACGGTGACGTCACTCATCGGCACCGGACTGGAGTCCCGCGGGCGGGACTCCGCCGCGGACGAGTTCCCGTCGTTCGCGGCGAACTTCGCCAACAGGAGCGTCGAGCGCGCCACGGTGTCCCCGACCGGGATCGGGCTCCGGCCCCTGTCGACCAGCCTGGCCGCTTCGCTGTCCGTCCCGGTCGGCGATCTGGCGGAGATCATCGCGAGCCGGCTGCTGGCGCAGGCCGTGCGGGCGATGGACGAGGAGGCGGGCAGAGCCGCCGACGACGGCGCCGAACGGGTACGCGAAATGTTCGACCGCTCCGGTATCGGCCCACTGTGGGCGCGGGAGGTTCCCACCGTGCCGTCGCCGGACCCGCTGCCGAGAGGCACCAGGGCCATTGCGCGGGCGTTGCGCGACCGGCTCGGCGACATGGAGGACGCGCTCGGACTCCTGCGGCGCGATCTGGACGTGGAGGTCCCACGACTGGCCGAGCGCTTCCGGCCGGGCCCGGCCGCCCGTGAACTCATCGGCGAAGTAGGTCCGTTCCGGCTGGAGAGGCTGCTCAACGGGTTGCCGGGGCACCCGCAGCGGGTGGCGGAGCTCGGCTTCGCCGGAGTGCTCGGCAACCGTGCCGACGATCCGGCACGCGCGGAGGGCGTGGACGCCGTCCGTCCGGAGATCCGGCCGATCCGGCGGTCGGTGGGTGGGCTCGTACCGGCCCGTTGGGGCGACCCCCAGGTGCGGAGCACCCTCGACGAGCAGGACGCCTGGTACGAGTGGCGGGGTCGGCAGGAGTGGCACCGCGGGTGGAAGGACCAGGAGTCGCGCTGGCGGCCGCCGCTGCTGCGCACCACCAGGGAGATAGGCGAGCTGGTCAAGGCGCTGCGCGGCCATGAGGAGGACGAGCGCAGTCACTTCGTGGAGCGCCGCAACGAGCTCTACCGTCAGGACCGCGTGGGCGTCCGGTACCTTCTGCCGCCGCAGTGGATGCTCGCCGCCTTCTACGACGAGGTGTTCGGCCGGCTCCTTGCTCACGAGGGCCTTCCGGAGCATGAGGACGCAGCGGGGCTGCTGGCCAGGATCATCCGGTCGCACGACTGGGTGCGTGCCCTGGAGTCCGTGCGCCGCTCGCCGCAGGCCGGCGTCCAGGAGATCAAGCAGGTCGTCGAACGGCGCGTCAAGCAACTGTTCGTCGAATCGAGCGTGCTCGGCGACCGCCCGCTGCTGCCCTCGCTCGGCGTACTGCTGCAGGCCGCGGCCGGCGACGATAACGCCGCCGTCGGCCCGCACTGGCTCGACCAGCTGCGCCACGAGCTGGCAGGACTGCTGCCGGTCGGCTTCGAGCCCGATGGCACCGGTCGGCTGAAGGTTCTCGTCACTTATCCGCAGACCGCCGCGGACTCGGCCGTCGAAACTCTCCTGAAGCGCGAAGTGAGGTGGCCGTACGGGACGGTGCCGGAGCTCAGGGCCGTCGACACGGAGTCGGTCACCGTGGTGCTCTTCCGAAGCGGCATGAGCCTCACGGATGTCTCCGAGGTGCGGCAGGTGCTGCGGTTGTGGGCCGGGGCGCGGGACGCCGCGGGCGTCGACGACTTTCTGCACTGGCGCCAGCGCCTCGGTTATCGCGACGACTGGCTGGTCGGCACCGAGGAGGACCGGCGCCGGATCCTGCACCGGATCCTGTGTGCGGTGTGGAACGGCCAGGTCGACGTTGCGGGGTCGCCCGACTCGCCGGAGCAGATCCGCATCCGCCTCGTGGAGGGCGACGCCTCCACCCTGACGCTCCCGCTGGAGTCCTTGAGCCCGCGTCTGTCCAGCTGGGGGAGCCTGCTGCGGGCCTACGAGAAGTCGGCACTGCTCGGCCAGGAGGCGTGTGAGCTCCTGATGAGGACGCAGCCCGAAGGCCTGGCGGCCACGCCGGTTCCCCCGGCGCCGCTGTTCCGCCACCTCGTGCTCGAAGTGGCGCCGCGCCAGCTCGAGCTGATCGGGGAACTCGCCGCTCAGGGCCATGACGATGAGTGGCTCGAGCCGCTGCACCACTTCTGGAAGCGCACCCTCCCCGACGCACTCGACCTCCGTTTCCCCGACACGATGCGCGGGGCGCAGCCCACTCTCCGCACACTCGCGGGGCTTTCGGCACGGCGGGCCGCGGGACGCGCGCACCGCGAGATATCACCATGGGACGACGATCATCATGAAATGTGATGGCAGTCAGCATGGCATACGGGATTCCCGATCAAGCGGTGGCGGAGGACCATGGGGAGGGCACGACCCTGACCGAGAGCAAGTGGAGCACATGAGCCGCCGCCGTACCCCGCGCCTGCCGTCCTGGCTGCCGATCGATCCGTACATCCTGGCGCTGCTCGGGACCGTGGCCCTCGCGGCACTCCTGCCGGCCTCCGGCCGCGCGGCCGACGTCGCGGGCGGGGCGTCGACCGGCGCGGTGGCCCTCCTGTTCTTCCTCTACGGCGCGCGGCTCTCCACGCGCGAGGCGCTCGACGGGCTGCGGCACTGGCGGCTCCACGTCACCGTGCTCGCGGCCACGTTCGTGGTCTTCCCGCTGCTGGGACTGGCCGCCCGCGGACTCGAACCGGCCCTGCTCACGCCCGAGCTCTACAGCGGACTGCTCTTCCTGTGCCTGGTCCCCTCCACGATCCAGTCGTCGATCGCCTTCACCTCGATGGCGCGGGGCAACGTGCCGGCCGCGATCTGCGCGGGCTCCTTCTCCAGCCTCGCCGGCATCGTCCTCACCCCGCTGCTGGCGGCCCTGCTGCTGGGCGGCGGGGCAGGCGGCTTCTCCGCGGACTCGCTGCTGCGGATCGTGCTCCAACTCCTCGTGCCGTTCCTCGCGGGTCAGTTGCTGCGCCGCTGGGTGAGCGGCTTCCTGGTCCGCCACAAGAAGGTGCTCGGGTACGTCGACCGGGGCTCGATCCTGCTCGTCGTCTACACGGCCTTCAGCGAAGGCATGACCGCCGGCGTCTGGCACCAGGTCACCCCGGTGCGGCTCGGCGCGCTGCTCGCCGTCGAGGCGGTGCTGCTGGCGGCGATGCTGACGCTCACCTGGTTCGGCGCGAAGCGTCTCGGCTTCGGGCGCGCGGACCGGATCGCGATCCAGTTCGCGGGCTCCAAGAAGAGCCTCGCGGCGGGACTGCCCATGGCGACCGTGCTGTTCGGCGCGCAGGCGAGTCTCGCGGTGCTGCCGCTGATGCTCTTCCACCAGATGCAGCTGATGGTCTGCGCGGTGATCGCGAAGCGCCGCGCCCAGGACCCGGACCGCACGGCGCCGGCCCCGCGCCGTGCCCCTGCCGCACCTGAGGCGCCTGCCGCGCTGCGAACCCGCTGAACGAGTCGGACCGGCTGCTCCGACGCGGAGGCGCTGCCCCGCCGTCGGGGGTGTCGCCGTCGCTCCCAGAGGTGTATGTGTACTCGACAGTGAGGGAGGACGGTATGGAGCCACGGGAACTCCGTCGCGCAGTCGAGGCAGGACGGGCGACCGCTTCGGAGCTGGGCCTTCGGGTCGACGATGTGGTCGTCATCCACAACTCGGACCGCGTCGCGCTGCGTCTGGTCCCTTGCGATGTCCTGGCTCGGGTCGCACCTTCGGGGCATCTGGCCGATTCCGAGTTCGAGGTAGAGGTGGCTCACCGTCTCGCCGACGTCGACGCTCCAGTGGCTGAGCTGGACCCTCGGGTCGCCCCACGGGTCCATGTGCGTGATGCCTTCGCCATCTCGCTCTGGACCTATTACGAAGCTGCCGGATCAGAGATCGCGCCGGCGGACTACGCAGACGTGTTCATGCGGCACCATGCCGCCCTCCGTCGGATCGATCTGGACGCACCGCATTTCACCGATCGGGTCGCCGCGGCACTGAGAGAGGTGGACGACCGGGAGCGGTCCCCCGAGCTGACCGATTCCGACCGGGAACTCCTCAGCGGCGCACTCCGTGGTCAGAGCGCCGCGATCGGCATCGACGAAGCCGGCGACCAGCTGCTGCACGGCGAGCCGCATCCGGGCAACCTCCTCAACACGAGGAGAGGCCCGCTCTTCGTGGACCTCGCCACGTGCTGCCGCGGGCCGGTCGAGTTCGACCTCGCCCATGCGCCCGATGAAGTGGGAAAGCACTATGCGGGGGCCGACCACGACCTGATTCACCGGTGCCGCGCCCTGAACTGGGCGATGTTCTCGGCCTGGCGCTGGCGCCGGGACGACCAGATGCCCGGCCGGGACCACTGGAGAGCGGAGGGGCTCAACAAGGTTCGTGCCGCACTTGATTGCTGCGGATCGGGCTGAACTCGAGACGGAGGGGCCCCCGGCCAGTACATGACCGGCCGGACGAGTCCTGGCGGGCGGCCGAACACATGGGCTCAGGGCGGGCACATGGACGTGTCCGGCGTCACCGCGGCCCCGGCCCGGGTGCGGGCCGTAAGGCTGGGAAGATCACCCGGTGACGACGTTCGCCATACGCCCCTTCGGCGCCCGCCCCTGCACCCTGGTCGTCTGCCGTGGCTGTTGCTGCGGTGACGCACGCAAGAACCCCGGTACCGATCACGCCGGGCAGCTCGCCAGACTGCGGGACGCCGCCGCGTCCGGGGGGCGGCTCGCGGTGCGGACCAGTGACTGTCTCGGGCCGTGCGGCCAGGCCAACGTGATCGTCGTGCAGCCGTCGACCGAGGGACGCCGCCGCGGGGCGCGTGCCGCGTGGATCGGCTGGGCGCTCGACGACGACGCCACCGACGACGTGCTGGCGTGGGCGGCGGC
Source organism: Streptomyces sp. OZ13 (assembly GCF_052068155.1). Taxonomy (NCBI): domain Bacteria; kingdom Bacillati; phylum Actinomycetota; class Actinomycetes; order Kitasatosporales; family Streptomycetaceae; genus Streptomyces; species Streptomyces sp. OZ13. Next base: position 543,702 of record NZ_JBQHCZ010000001.1, read on the forward strand.
CGGCGGGCCGGGGATCGCCGAACCGCCGGCGACGCTCACGCTCCAGATGATCCCGCCGCCGTCCGGCGGCGTCCGCACGCGGTAGCGGCGGACGCTGCTCCGTGCGCGGCCGGCCGGCCGGGACGGCGGCGGGACAGGTCAGCAGCTGCTGGCCGCGGTCCCCCTCGGTCACCTGCAAGCCTGCCTGGCGGAGGCGCTCTCCCCCGAGCACGCGGTCCGCGAGCTCGGCGCGATCGAGCTGTCCCAGCCGCTGCCCGACCGGCTCACGGAGGCGGCGGCCCAGGCGTTGCAGGCGCACCTGTCCCGGATGGGTGCGATCGCCGGCCTGCTGCACGCCTCCGGGCACCGCAGCGGCAAGCACCCCGGCACGGTGTGGCGGTCGCGGACCCGCTGCTGGGGCACCGGCTGCGGATCGTCGAGAGCGAGCAGACGCTCGACATCGGCGCGGTGCCGGTGGTGTCGGCCGCGCTGCCGGCGGCCCTCGCTCCGTCTGGACCGGGGTGGCCGTCGCCGTACTGGTCATGTCCGTCCTGCCGTTGACCGGCGACGCCATGGACGGCGGCACCCGGGCCACGCCGGCCCTGATGCACCTGGCAGTGGCGGCGGTGCTGATCCGGGCCTGCGCACGAAGGACGCCGCCGGGGCGACACCGCCCTCGCCCAGTACGCCGCGAACAGGACCGGACGGACGCAGCCCCGCCTGACACGGCCGGTGCGCGCCGGGCGCGGGACCGACCGCTGAGCCGCCGCGCACACGGAAGGACCCGGCCGGCGCAGGGGGCGCTCCCCGCCGGCCGGGTCCGTATCCCGTGCAGCGGGGCGCGTCATACCCCAGTGCGCAGGGCGATGCGCTCGTCGCCCGCGTACACGTTCATGTTGTTGCCGCGCAGGAAGCCGATCAGCGTCAGACCGGTCTCCGCCGCCAGGTCCACCGCCAGCGACGAGGGCGCGGACACGGCGGCCAGCACCGGGATGCCCGCCATCACCGCCTTCTGCGCCAGCTCGAACGACGCCCGCCCCGAGACCAGGAGGATCGACCGGGACAGTGGCAGCCGGTCGTCCGTCAGAGCCCGGCCGACGAGCTTGTCGACGGCGTTGTGCCGGCCGACGTCCTCACGGATGTCGAGCAGCTCGCCCTCCGGCGAGAACAGCGCCGCCGCATGCAGGCCCCCGGTCCGGTCGAAGACCCGCTGCGCCGCCCGAAGCCGGTCGGGGAGGCCGGCGAGCAGAGCGGGCTCGACGCGGACCGGGGGAGTGTCGGCGATCGGGAAGTGCGCCGTGGTGCGTACGGCGTCCAGGCTGGCCTTGCCGCACAGGCCGCAGGACGACGTGGTGTAGACGTTCCGCTCGAGGGTGATGTCCGGGACCGGGACGCCGTCCGCGAGCGCCACGTCCACCACGTTGTACGTGTTGGTGCCGTCCTCCTTGGCGCCCGCGCAGTACACGATCGACCGCACCTGGGAGGCGGCGTGCAGCACGCCCTCGCTGACCAGGAAACCCGCCGCGAGCGCGAAATCGTCGCCCGGGGTGCGCATGGTGATGGCGAGCGGCTTGCCGTTCAGCCGGATCTCCAGCGGTTCCTCGGCCACCAGCGTGTCGGGACGGGACGTGACCACCCCGTCCCTGATGCGGATGGTGCGGCGGCGCTCCGTGACCCGTCCCATGGCGATCAGTCCCATTCGTTCGTTCAGCGCTGCTGTACGTGTTGGTAGCCGAAACGGCCCTTGATGCAGAGGTTGCCGTGGGTCACCGGGTTGTCGTGCGGCGAGGTGACCTTGACGATCTCATTCTCCTGCACATGGAGGGTGAGGTTGCAGCCCACGCCGCAGTACGCGCAAACCGTCGTCGTCTCGGTCTGGGCCGACTCGTCCCAGGTCCCGGCCGCCCGCATGTCGAACTCCGACTTGAAGGAGAGTGCCCCCGTCGGACACACCTCGATGCAGTTGCCGCAGTACACGCACGCCGAGTCGGTCAGGGGCGCGTCGTGCTCCGTGGAGATACGGGCGTCGAAACCGCGCCCCGCGACGGCGATGGCGAACGTGTTCTGCCACTGGTCGCCGCAGGCGTCGACGCACTTGTAGCAGAGGATGCACTTGTCGTAGTCGCGGACGTAGAGGTCGTTGTCGATCTTCGGTTCCTCGTTCATCCGGGCCGCTTCCGGGCCGAAGCGGTCCGGCTTGGCCTCGTACTCCTTGATCCACTCGGCGGCCCGCGGCGTCGTGGACAGATCCGTGGACGAGGCCAGCAGCTCCAGTACGACCTTTCGGCTGTGCCGGGCGCGCTCCGTGTCGGTCAGCACCGTCATGCCGGGCTCGGCGCGGCGGGAGCACGCGGGCGCGAGGGTCCGTGCGCCCTCGACCTCCACGACGCACACCCGGCAGGCGTTCTTGGGGGTCAGCGTGTCGCCCTGGCAGAGCGTCGGTATGTCCTTGCCCGCGGCACGGCACGCGTCGAGGATCGTGTCGCCCTCGGGGACTCTGACCTCCTGGCCGTCGAGGGTGAACTCGACCAGCCGGCGCGGCATATGGAGGGGGATGGCGGTCATTCGTAGGCTCCCAGCCGGTCGATGGCGGATTCGACGGCGTTCCAGGCGGTCTGCCCGAGGCCGCAGATCGAGGCGTCCCGCATGGCGCGGCCGACCTCGCGCAGCAGGGCGATGTCACCCGCCGCGTCGGCGCCCGTACGGTCCTTGATGCGGTGCAGCGCCTCCTCCTGGCGGACCGTGCCCACCCGGCAGGGCACGCACTGGCCGCAGGACTCGTCGCGGAAGAACTCCGCGATGCGCAGCAGGACGCGCGGCAGTTCGACGGTGTCGTCGAGGACGAGCACCACACCGGAGCCCAGCGTCGTACCGGCTGCGCGGGTGCCCTCGAAGGTGAGCGGGATGTCCAGTTCGTCGGGGCGTACGAAGCTGCCGGCCGCCCCGCCGAGGAGGACCGCGCGCATCGTGTCCGGCGGACCGGCGAGCTCGATCAGCTCGCGCAGGGTGACACCGAACGGCAGCTCGTAGATGCCGGGACGGGCGACGTTGCCGGACAGGCAGAACAGCTTCGTCTCCTCCGTCCGGCCGGTGAGGATCGGCAGGACGTTGACGAGCGTCTCGACGTTGTTCACGGCCGTCGGCTTGCCGAACAGGCCCTTCTCCACCGGGAACGGCGGCTTGGTGCGCGGCTCGCCCCGGTAACCCTCGACGGAGTTGAAGATCGCGGTCTCCTCGCCGCAGATGTAGGCGCCCGCGCCGCGCCGGATCTCGATGTCGAAGGCGTAGCCCTGGCCGAGGACGTCCTCGCCGAGGAGTCCGCGGGCGCGGGCGGAGGCGATGGCGTTCTCCAGGAGGCGGAGCGCGCGGGGGTACTCGCCGCGGAGGTACAGGAAGCCCTTGTGGGCGCCGATCGCGTAGCCGGCGATCGTCATCGCCTCGATCAGGGCGTACGGATCGCCCTCCATCAGCACCCGGTCCTTGAAGGTGCCCGGCTCGCTCTCGTCCGCGTTGCAGACCAGGTAGTGGGGGTGGTCGGCCTGCGACGCGGTCGCCTGCCACTTCCGCCCGGTGGGGAACGCCGCCCCGCCGCGCCCGAGGAGCCCCGCGTCGGTGACCTCCCGGACGACACCGGCGGGGCCGAGGGCGAAGGCGCGGCGGAGGGCGGCGTAGCCGCCGTGGGCGCGGTAGTCGTCGAGGGAGGCGGGGTCGACGACGCCGACGCGTGCGAGCAGGGTCAGCGCCGGGTCCCCCGCCTGGGGGACGGCCGCGCCGGCCGAGGGCTCAGCGGGCGCGAGGTCCGGGGCGGCGGTGGCGGCGGCGAGGGCGGTGGGGGTGGCGGGAGCGATGACGGCGGTGGCGTAGGCGGGCCCTTCCCCGCCCCGCCCCTTTCCGACCCGGGGCTCCGCCCCGTCCTCCACGCCGGGGGCTCCGCCCCCGGACCCCCGCGCCTCGAACGCCGGCGTGGCCGGAGTTTCCGGCGACCCCGCGCGGATCAGCAGGGCCGCCGGGGCGCGTTCGCAGAGGCCCAGGCAGGGGCTGGGCTGGACGGAGACGTCCGGGCCGAGGGCGTCCGCCGCCGACAGGGAGCCGCCGCGCGCCGCGCACGCCAGGTCCGTGCACACGTGCAGCACCTTCGCCGGCCGGGGACGCACCGAGAACATGGAGTAGAACGTCGCCACCCCGTACGCCTCCGCCGGCGGCACCGTCAGACGCCGGCAGATGTAGTCGAGCGCCCCTTCGCTCAGCCATCCCACCCGGTCGTTGACCGCGTGCAGCGCCGGGAGCAGCAGGTCGCGGCGGTCCCTGGCCGCCGCGCCGCCGCGCGCCCAGCGCAGCTCGTCGGACGAGCGGTCGGAGCCGCCCTCCCAGCCGGTCTCCGGCGCGCCGAGCAGCGCGTCGACCGCGTCCCGTTCCTCGTCCGTCGCCTTCGCGGTTTCCGTGAACTTCAGGTCCATGCGGGCACCAGCTTCTCGATCCGGACGGCCGAGGCCTTGAATTCCGCGGTACCGGCGATCGGGCAGTTCGCCTCGATCGTCAGGGAGTTGGTGTCGACCTCGTCGGGGAAGTGCATCGTCATGAAGGCGAGTCCCGGCCGCAGCCCGGGGTCCACCCACACGGGGGCGGTCACCGAGCCCCGGCGTGAGGTGACGCGGACCTCCTCTCCGACCCGTACGCCGTACGCCTCCGCGTCCTCGGGGCAGAGTTCGATGTACTCGCCGCGCCGCAGCGGCGAGGCGAAACTGCCGCTCTGCACACCGGTGTTGTAAGAGTCGAGCCGGCGGCCGGTCGTCAGCCGCAGCGGGTACGACTCGTCGGTGAGGTCGACCGGCGGGTCGTGCCGCACGAGCCCGAACTCGGCGGGCGCCCCGCGCCTGGCCGGGTCCTTCTCCCACAGCCTGCCGTGCAGGAAGCTCGACGGCAGTTCGGAGACGTCGGGGCACGGCCACTGGAGGCCCTGGTGCTCCTCCAGCCTCTCGTACGTCATGCCGTAGTGGTCGGGGGAGAGCGAGCGCAGTTCGTTCCAGACGGCCTCGGAGTCGTCGAACTTCCAGTCGTGGCCCAGCCGTTCGGCGACGTCGCAGATGATGGCGATGTCGTCACGGGCCTCGCCCGGCGGGACGAGCGCGGCCCGCACCCGCTGCACCCGGCGTTCGCTGTTGGTGGTGGTGCCGTCCGTCTCCGCCCAGCCCGCCGTCGCGGGCAGTACCACGTCCGCCAGCTCGGCGGTCCTCGTCAGGAAGATGTCCTGCACGACCAGGTGGTCGAGTGAATCGAGTCGCCGTACGGCCTGCCCGCTGTCCGCCTCCGACTGGGCCGGGTTCTCGCCGATGCAGTACACGGCACGGAGCTCACCGCTCTCCATCGCCTCGAACATCTCGGTCAGCGTCTTGCCGTAGCGGGGCTGGATGGCCGCGCCCCAGGCGCGTTCGAACTTCTCGCGCGTCGCGGGGTGGAGGATGTCCTGGAAGCCCGGCAGCCGGTTGGGGATCGCGCCCATGTCGCCGCCGCCCTGCACGTTGTTCTGGCCGCGCAGCGGCTGCACGCCGGCGCCGTACCGGCCGACGTGACCGGTGAGCAGGGCGAGGTTGATCAGCGCCCGGACGTTGTCGGTGCCGTTGTGGTGCTCGGTGATGCCGAGGGTCCAGCAGAGCTGCGCGCGTTCGGCGGTGGCGTAGGCGTGCGCCAGTTCCCGGATCGCCGCGGCGGGCACGCCCGTCACCTTCTGCGCGGCGCTCAGCGTCCACGGCTCGACGAGTTCCGCGTACTCCTCGAAGCGGGTCGTCGCGCGTTCCACGAAGGCCCGGTTGACCAGGCCGGCGTGGATGATCTCGCGTCCGACGGCGTGGGCGAGCGGGATGTCGGTGCCGACGTTGAGGCCGAGCCAGCTCTCCGCCCACTCGGCGGTCGAGGTGCGGCGCGGGTCGACCGCGTACATCTTCGCGCCGTTGCGTATCCCCTTCAGTACGTGCTGGAAGAAGATCGGGTGCGCGAAGCGGGCGTTGGAGCCCCACATGACGATCAGGTCGGTGTGGTCGACCTCCTCGTAGGAGGAGGTGCCGCCGCCGGAGCCGAAGACCGCGGACAGGCCCGCCACGCTGGGCGCGTGACAGGTGCGGTTGCAGGAGTCGACGTTGTTGGTGCCCATCACGACGCGGGTGAACTTCTGTGCCACGTAGTTCATCTCGTTGGTGGCGCGGGCGCAGGAGAGCATCGCGAAGGCATCGGGCCCGTGCGCCTCGCGGGTCCGCCGGAAACCGGCCGCGGCCCGCTCCAGCGCCTCGTCCCAGCTCGCCCTGCGCAACTGTCCGTCGTCGCCGCGGACCAGTGGATGAGTGAGCCTCGGATACCGCTTCTGCGGCTTCTTCTTCATGCTGCGCTCCCTGTGGAGGGGATCGAGGTCGATGCGAGGAGGTCGGCGAGTGCGTGCACGGCGCACAGCTTCGGTACGGGGGTCTTCGTCAGCGCGGCCAGTTCGACGACGGCGGCCAGCAGCACGTCCAGCTCGAGCGGTTTGCCCTTCTCCAGGTCCTGGAGGGTGGACGTCTTGTGGTCGCCCACGCGCTCCGCGCCGGCGAGACGCCGCTCGACGGAGATCTCCGGACGGCAGCCGACGGCCGCGGCGACCTCGAGCGTCTCGTGCATCATCGTCTCGACCAGCGCCTTCGTGTCCCGGTGGCGGCAGATCTGCGCCATCGTGGCCCGGGACAGCGCGCTGATCGGGTTGAAGGAGATGTTGCCGAGCAGCTTGATCCAGATGTCGTTGCGCAGATCCGGCTCGACGGGGCACTTCAGCCCGCCGGCGACCATGGCGTCGCTGAACTCGACACAGCGCGGCGACACGGTCCGGTCCGGCTCGCCGATGGAGAACCGGGTCCCTTCCAGGTGCCGTACGACGCCGGGCGCCTCTAGTTCCGTGGCGGCGTAGACGACACAGCCGATGGCGCGTTCCGGCGGCAGGGTCGCGCTGACGGCGCCGCCCGGGTCGACGCTTTCGATGCGGCGGCCGGCGTAGGGGCCGGGCAGGCCGTGGAAGTACCACCACGGGATGCCGTTCTGGGCGGCGATGACGGAGGTGCGCTCGTGCAGCAGCGGGTGCACCAACGGGCCCGACGCGGCGTACGAGTTGGCCTTGAGACCGAGGAAGACATGGTCGACGGGGCCGACGGACGACGGGTCGTCGGTGGCGTTCGGACGGGCGGTGAAGTCACCGCGGGGACTGAGCACACGGACTCCGTCGCGGCGCATGGCCGCGAGGTGGGCGCCGCGGGCGATGAGATGGACCTCGGCGCCGGCGCGGTGGAGCGCGGCCCCGACATACGCGCCGATGGCTCCGGCGCCGACAACTGCGACTTTCACGGGGCTCTCCGTTCGGTTGACGACCGAGCGAGGGAGGAATGTGATGAGGGTGAGTCGACAGAATATTGTCTACAGTATGCCTTTCAGGGGGTCAAGGGTCGTGCCGCACGGAGCCGGCAGGCGCCGCGCACCCTTCGGGAAGCTCCAAAGTCCGGGGCGGGAAGCTGTGGGATCACATGCCGCCGTACCGGTCGGTAGCAGCCAAGACTGGGTGTTTCCTGCCTTACTGATCGAGGAGAACGCCATCCATGACCGGCTCACGTGTCGTCGCGCTCGGGCACTACCAGCCCTCCAAGGTGCTCACCAACGACGACCTGGCGGCCATGGTCGACACCAGTGACGAGTGGATCCGCAGCCGTGTCGGCATCCGGACCCGTCATGTCGCGGGCCCCGACGAGCCGGTCGACGAGCTCGCGGCGCACGCCGCGGCCAAGGCGCTGGCCGCCGCCGGGATGACGGCCGCCGACATCGATCTGGTGCTGGTGGCGACGTCGACGGCCGTCGACCGCTCGCCCAACACGGCGGCGCGGGTGGCGGCCCGGCTGGGCATGGGCTCGCCCGCGGTGATGGACCTCAATGTCGTCTGCGCCGGCTTCACCCACGCGCTCGCCACCGCCGACCACACCCTGCGGGCCGGCGCGGCCTCCCGCGCGCTGGTCATCGGGGCGGACAAGATGGCCGACATCGTGGACTGGACCGACCGCTCGACCTGCGTCCTCGTCGGTGACGGCGCCGGCGCGGCCGTGGTGGAGCGCGTCCCCGAAGGGCAGGAGCCGGGCATCGGCCCGGTGCTGTGGGGTTCGGTCCCCGAGATGGGGCACGCCGTACGGATCGAGGGCACTCCGCCGCGTTTCGCGCAGGAGGGCCAGGCCGTCTACCGGTGGGCCACCACGCAGCTGCCGCCGATCGCCCGCAAGGTCTGCGAACGGGCGGGGGTCGCGCCGGAGGACCTCGCGGCCGTGGTCCTGCACCAGGCCAACCTGCGGATCATCGAGCCGCTCGCGCAGAAGATCGGCGCCGTCAACGCCGTCGTCGCCCGCGACGTCGTCGACTCCGGCAACACCTCGGCCGGGTCGATCCCGATGGCGCTGTCCAAGCTGGTCGAACGCGGTGACATCCGGTCGGGCGACCCGGCACTGCTGTTCGGGTTCGGCGGCAACCTCTCGTACGCGGGCCAGGTCGTCCGCTGCCCCTGACGCCCCGGCGCGGCAGACTGAACGGCATGGTGAACAAGCGGAGCGCCGGGCTGCTGCTGTGGCGGCGGCGGGAAGCCGGTGTCGAGGTCCTCATCGGGCACATGGGTGGCCCGTTCTGGGGGTCGCGCGACGAGGCGGCATGGTCGATCCCGAAGGGTGAGTACACCCCCGACGAGGAGCCGATGGCCGCCGCGCGGCGGGAGTTCGAGGAGGAGTTCGGGCTCCAGGCCCCGGACGGGAAGTGGCATCCGCTCGGCGAGGCGCGCCAGTCGAGCGGCAAGCTGGTGACGGCCTGGGCGCTGGAGGGCGACCTGGACACCTCCCTCGTCGTGCCGGGGACCTTCACCATGGAGTGGCCGCGGGGGTCGGGCCGGTTCAGCGAGTTCCCGGAGATCGACCGGGCGGAGTGGTGCGGGCTGGACGAGGCGCGGCGGAAGCTGGTCAGCGGACAGCGGGTCTTCCTGGAGCGACTGATTCCGCTTGTCGGGCAGGACAGTTGACGTGACCGGTTCGGGCCCGGCGACGTGACCGGCATCTCGGTGTCGGTCACGATTGCGCTCGGTAGACTGTAGACGATAGCCAATTCCTCGATCGCTGTTGTCGTCCGTAACTCGTCCGCTCCATCGCCCGGAAGGGGACCGCCGATGCTGTCCGCAGGACTGCCGCAGGGAACCGTGCCCAAACTGGAACGGCCCGGCCCGCTGCGTGAGCGCGTGTACGAGGCGCTGCTGGAACTGATCACCACCCGGGCGCTGCGGCCCGGCCAGCACCTGGTCGAGAGCGAGCTCGCCGGTCATCTCGGCGTCTCCCGGCAGCCCGTGCGCGAAGCGCTGCAACGACTCAACACCGAGGGCTGGGTCGACCTTCGCCCTGCCCAGGGCGCGTTCGTCCACGAGCCGACCGAGTCGGAGGCCGACCAGCTCCTGTCCGTGCGCACGCTGCTGGAGGCGGAGGCCGCCAGGCTCGCGGCCGCGAACTCCGGCACGGCCGGCATCGAGGCGCTCGAGGACCTGTGCGCCAAGGGGGAGCAGGCGGTCGCGGACGACGACGTCGACCTGGCGGTCGCCACCAACGCCGCCTTCCACGCCAAAGTGATGGAGCTCGCCGGCAACCTGGTCCTGGCGGAGCTCGCCGCGCAGGTCGACCGCCGTGTCCGCTGGTACTACACCCCGGTCGCCCGGCAGCGGGGACGCCAGTCGTGGATCGAGCACCGCGAACTGATCGCGGCCATCTCCGCCCGCGACGAGAAGCGGGCCACGGAAGTCATGCGGGCGCACACGGAGCACACCCGCAAGACCTACCACCAGCACGAGCAGTCCTGACCCGGCGCCCGGTCGCGGGCGAGCGGTTCAGGCGGGCGGGTGGACGGCCGCATGTCGCCGTGCCGAGGTCTCCGTATCGGTGGTAGCACTGACTGCGCCGACGAAGGAGAGCCGCCGTGGGAAGAATCGTGATCAGCGAGAACGTCTCGCTCGACGGAGTCGTCCAGGACCCGACCGGTGACGAGGGCTTCGAGCGCGGCGGCTGGTTCGCCCGGATCGGCGACAAGGACCGCGGAGCGTGGGCCGAGGCCGAGTTCGACGAGGCGCTGCGCGCCGATGCCCTGCTGCTGGGGCGCCGGAGCTACGAGTGGTTCGCGGCGCGCTGGCCCTCCCGGAGCGGCGCGTGGGCGGACAGGCTGAACAGCATGCCCAAGTACGTCGTCTCCTCGACCCTCGAAGACCCCGACTGGAACAACTCGTCGGTCCTGAAGGGCGAGGTGGTGGGTGCGGTCTCCGGGCTGAAGCAGGAACTCGGCGGGGAGATCGTCGTCTACGGCAGCCGTCGGCTCGCCCGCACGCTGATGGAGCACGATCTGGTCGACGAGCTGCGGCTGATGGTCCATCCGGTGATGCTCGGCGCAGGCGAGTCGATCTTCGGCGGGACCGGCGAGGAGAAGCCCCTCCGCCTCCTCGGCAACCGTACCGTCGGTGACGGCCTCGCCTACCTCACCTACGAGCTCGTCCGCGACGCCTGACCTCCGTACACCCCTCCGTCGCATGTCTCGTGTGCCTGCATCCGTCCAGCGGTGCGCACGTCCGACCGGAACCCGGTACGGACAAGGAAGACAGGCTCTGTGCCGACCCGACGGCCGCTCTTTGTCCCGGGTGTGGAGAAAGTTGGACCGGAACTGCGCGCAAGTTCTTCCCAGTTCGGTAAAGCGCTGCTACGTTCCCCTCGAAAGCCCGAGGAGACAGCCGACTGGGTCCCCAGCCGAAGGCCAGGGGAGGGGAGGGGCACGTGAGACGGATGACCGCTCGACCCGCGAACGCGCATCAGGCGCGACTGCTCCGGCTGCTGCGTGACGGCGGGCCCAACTCACGGGCGCAGCTGGGGGACCAGGTCGACCTGTCCCGGTCCAAGCTGGCCGTGGAGGTCGACCGGCTGCTGGAGACCGGACTCGTCGTCGCCGACGGGCTCGCCGCCTCCCGCGGCGGCCGCCGGTCCCACAACATCAGGCTCGCGCCCGCGCTCCGCTTCCTCGGCGTGGACATCGGCGCCACCTCGATCGATGTCGCCGTCACCAACGCCGAGTTGGAGGTCCTGGGGCATCTCAACCACCCCATGGACGTCCGCGAGGGCCCGGTCGCCGTCTTCGAGCAGGTGCTGTCGATGGCCGCCAAGCTCAAGGCCTCCGGTCTCGCGGAGGGCTTCGACGGCGCCGGTATCGGGGTTCCCGGCCCGGTCCGCTACCCCGAGGGCGTGCCGGTCGCGCCCCCGATCATGCCCGGATGGGACGGCTTCCCCGTACGGGAGGCCCTCAGCCAGGACCTCGGCTGTCCCGTCATGGTCGACAACGACGTGAACCTGATGGCCATGGGCGAGCAGCACGCCGGTGTCGCGCGTTCCGTCGGAGACTTCCTGTGCATCAAGATCGGCACGGGCATCGGCTGCGGCATCGTCGTCGGCGGTGAGGTCTACCGAGGTACGACGGGCAGCGCCGGCGACATCGGGCACATCCAGGTCGCAGCGGACGGCCGCGCCTGCGCCTGCGGCAACCGGGGCTGCCTGGAGGCGCACTTCAGTGGCGCCGCCCTCGCCCGCGACGCCGAGGACGCGGCGCGGGCCGGCAGGTCGGTGGAGCTCGCCACCCGGCTGGAGGCGGCCGGGCAGCTCACGGCCGTGGACGTCTCGGCGGCCGCCGCGGCCGGCGACGCCACGGCACTGGACCTCATCCGTGAGGGAGGGAACCGTCTCGGCCAGGTCATCGCCGGGCTCGTCAGCTTCTTCAACCCGGGTCTCGTCGTGATCGGCGGCGGTGTCACCGGCCTCGGCCACACCCTGCTCGCGAGCGTACGGACCCAGGTCTACCGGCAGTCCCTGCCGCTCGCGACCGGCAATCTTCCCATCGTACTGGGCGAGTTGGGACCCGCCGCCGGTGTCATCGGCGCGGCCCGGCTCATCAGCGACCACCTGTTCTCGCCGGCCTGACCGGGCCGGACGACTCGTCACGCACCACAGCACCGTCGCAGTACCGAACGGCACCACCCGCACCACCCGCACCACCGGAACACCACGGCGCCACCCGCACGCCGAACACCACGCACCATCCGCACCACCCGGCACACCGCGCCGCGAACGGCGCACCGCACTGGTCGCGTGGCATCCAGGCCACGCCCGCTCCCACCCGTACGCCCCGGCACTCGTGACGCCAGGGGCGCCCCAGAGCCGCCCGCAACCGCTTCCGCACCCCGTCCCGCCCTGCCCGCTCACCGGCCGCACCCGCCGAGGGGATTCGTCATGGCACCAGAACCACCCCTGCTCACCATGTCCGGCATCACCAAGTCGTTCCCGGGCGTCCGCGCCCTGGACGGCGTGGACCTCGAGGTCCAGGCCGGTGAGGTCCACTGCCTCCTCGGCCAGAACGGCGCCGGCAAGTCCACCCTGATCAAGGTGCTCGCCGGGGCCCACCAGCCCGACGGCGGGGAGATAACCTGGCGGGGCGAGGCCGTCTCCCTCAAGTCGCCCATCGCCGCCATGCGTCTCGGCATAGCCACCATCTACCAGGAACTCGACCTGGTGGAAGGGCTGTCCGTCGCGGAGAACGTCTTCCTCGGGCACGAGCCCACCTCGGCCGGATTCGTCGTGCGCGGCGGGGCCGCCCGCACCGCGGCAGCCGCTCTCCTCAAGAGGCTCGGCCACCCGGAGATCGAACCCTCGCGGCTCGTCGGCGACCTCTCCGCGGCACAGCAGCAGATCGTCTCCATGGCCCGCGCCCTCTCCCACGAGGTACGGCTCATCGTGATGGACGAGCCGTCCGCCGCACTCGACCCGGACGAGGTCGACAACCTCTTCCGCATCGTGGGCGACCTGACGGCGGACGGGGTCGCCGTCGTCTACATCTCCCACCGCCTGGAAGAGATCCGGCGGATCGGCGACCGGGTCACCGTCCTCAAGGACGGCAGGGCCGTCGCGGTCGGTCTGCCGGCCAAGTCCACCCCGACCCGCGACGTGGTCGCCCTGATGACCGGGCGCAACGTCGAGTACGTCTTCCCCGAGCGTCCCGCCGCCGGCGCCGCCGAGGGCAGGGAACCGGTGCTGAGGGTCGAAGGGCTCACCCGGCACGGCGAGTTCGCGCCCGTCGACCTGGAGCTGCGGCCCGGCGAGATCGTCGGCCTGGCGGGGCTGGTCGGTTCCGGACGCAGCGAGATCCTGGAGACGATCTACGGCGCACGCAGGGCCGACGCCGGCCGTGTCCTCGTCGACGGCACCGCCCTGCGGCCCGGCAGCGTCCGTGCCGCCGTCCGCGCAGGCATCGGGCTCGCCCCCGAGGAACGCAAGGCGCAGGGCCTGCTGATGCTCGAGTCGGTCACCCGCAATGTCTCCATCTCCACCCTCTCCCGTTTCTCCCGCTCGGGCTGGCTCGACCACCGTGCCGAACGGGCCGCCGCCCAACAGGCCACCAGGGAACTGTCGTTGCGCCCCGACAACCCCGACGCCCGCATCCGCACCCTCTCCGGCGGCAACCAGCAGAAGGCGGTGCTCGCCCGCTGGCTGCTGCGCGGCTGCAAGGTGCTGCTGCTGGACGAGCCCACCCGCGGCGTCGACGTCGGCGCTCGCGCCGAGCTCTACGCAGTGATCCGCCGGCTGGCCGACGAAGGCCTCGCCGTACTTCTCGTATCCAGCGAAGTGCCCGAAGTCCTGGGCCTCGCCGACCGGGTGCTGGTGCTCCGCGAAGGCAGCGTCGTGCACACGGCGGACGCCCGGGAGCTCGACGAGCACCGCGTACTCGACCTCGTGATGGAAGGGAGCTGAGACGGCATGACGCAGCCGGCCACCCCGGCGCAGCAGGACGCGCCGATGCCTGCCGCCAAGTCCGCACCGGACAAGGGGGGTTCACGCCGTCCGCTCGGACTGCGCCTCGACGTCCGCAATCTGTCGCTGCTCGGTGTGCTCGCCGTGCTCGTGGCGGTCGGCGGCATCACCAAACCGGACGAGTTCCTCGCGACGAGCAATCTCCAGCTCGTCCTCACCCAGGCTTCCGTCATCGGTGTCGTCACCGTCGGCATGACCTTCGTCATCACCAGCGGAGGGATCGACCTGTCCGTCGGCGCCATCGTGGCGCTCGCCTCGGTGTGGGCGACGACGGTGGCCACCCAGGAGTACGGCTTCACCGGCATCCTGTTCACCGCCGTGATCGTCGGCGTCGGCTGCGGACTGGTGAACGGCCTGCTCATCGCGTACGGCCGGATGGTGCCCTTCATCGCCACCCTCGCGATGCTCGCCTCCGCCCGCGGTCTCGCCCTGCAGATCACGGACGGCAAGACCCAGATCGTCACCGTCGACTCCGTGCTCGACCTCGGTATCAGGGACGCCTACATCCTCGGCATCCCGCCCCTGGTACTGGTCTTCGCCGCGGTCACCGTCATCGGCTGGCTCGTCCTCAACCGCACCACCTTCGGCCGGCGCACCGTCGCCGTCGGCGGCAACGCGGAGGCCGCCCGGCTCGCCGGCATCGACGTCCGCCGCCAGCGGCTCTACCTCTACCTGTTGTCCGGCCTGTGCTGCGGGATCGCCGCCTTCATGCTGATCGTGCTGGCCGGCTCCGGCCAGAACACCAACGGCAACCTCTACGAACTCGACGCCATCGCCGCCGCGATCATCGGCGGCACCCTGCTCAGCGGCGGCCGCGGCACCATCGTCGGTTCCGTACTCGGTGTTCTCGTCTTCACCACGATCACCAACATCTTCGCCCTCAACAACCTCGAGAGCGCCGTCCAGCAGATCGCCAAGGGCGCCATCATCGTCGCCGCCGTGCTGGTCCAGCACCGGACCCTGCGCGGCGGGGACTCCTGACACCCCCGCAGCGTGCGCGGCGGCCGGGCCTGACACCGCCGCCGCGCACCCCCTCTCCGTACGTCCGCAGCACCCGCCAAACCGCCCAGTTGAAGGGGTAGACCCGCCATGCCAGAAACCCCGTCCACCAGCCGCAGAGGACTGCTCTTCGGCACCGCCGCGATCGGCGCCGGCGCACTGCTCACCGCGTGCACCAGCAACGAGCCCAAGAAGCAGGAGGCGGCCACCGACAACGCGCCGGTCGCCGACGACAAGCCCGGCAAGGCCGTCACCATCGGCTTCGCGGGGCCGCAGGCCGACCACGGCTGGTTGAACGCCATCAACCAGAACGCCAAGTCCCGTGCGGAGCGGTACTCCGACGTCACCCTGGAGATCACCGAGGGGTCCAACGACACGGCCGCCCAGATCGGGCAGGTCCAGACCCTGATCAACAAGAAGGTCGACGTCCTCGTCATCCTGCCGGCCGACGGCAAGGCACTCACCCAGGTGGGTCTGCAGGCCATGAAGGCGGGCATCCCGGTCGTCAACCTGGACCGCATCTTCGCCTCACCGCAGGCCTACCGCTGCTGGATCGGCGGCGACAACTACGGCATGGGCCTCAATGCCGGCAACTACATCGGCGAGCAGCTCAAGGACAAGCCCAACGCCAAGGTCATCGAGCTCGCCGGGCTGGACAACCTGGAGCTCACCAAGCAGCGCACCCAGGGCTTCGACGACGCCCTGAAGAACTACCCCAACATCAAGAAGGTGGCCCGCCAGGCGGCCGACTTCACCGTGGAGTCCGGCCAGGCAAAGATGGCCCAACTCCTGCAGGCCCAGTCGCAGTTCGACGCGCTGTGGAACCACGACGACGACCAGGGCGTGGGCGCGCTGCGTGCCATCGCACAGGCGGGCCGCAAGGACTTCCTGATGGTCGGCGGCGCCGGCGCGAAGTCCGCGATGGACGCCATCAAGGCCGACGACAGCGTGCTGAAGGCCACCGTCCTGTACCCGCCGACGATGGCGGCGTCCGCCATCGACCTCGCGCGGGCCCTCGGACAGGGCAAGGGCATCAGCGGCATGGCCGAACTGGAGATCCCGGCCTCCCTCACCCTCTACTCGGCCGTCGTCACCAAGGACAACGTCGACGAGTACCTGCCCACCGGTTTCAACTGACCGGAGGCGCGCCCGCCCCCACCGAGCACACCGACGAGACCGTTGACTCCGACGAGGAGGATTCCGTATGCAACAGAGGGACAGTGAGGCCGCACCGCCGACACTCGGCGTCGGCATGGTCGGATACGCGTTCATGGGCGCCGCCCACTCCCAGGGGTGGCGCACCGCGGGACGCGTGTTCGACCTGCCGCTGCGGCCGGTCCTCGCCGCGATCGCCGGCCGTGACGCCGCCGCAGTGCGTGCCGCGGCCGGCAAACACGGCTGGGCCGCGGCGGAGACCGACTGGCGCGCCCTCGTGGCCCGCGACGACGTGCAACTCGTCGACGTCTGCACACCGGGCGACAGCCATGCGGAGATCGCGATCGCGGCGCTGGAGGCGGGCAAGCACGTCCTGTGCGAGAAGCCCCTGGCGAACTCCGTCGCCGAGGCGGAGGCCATGGTCGCGGCGGCCGCACGGGCCCGGCGCAACGGGCAGCTCGCGATGGTCGGCTTCAACTACCGCAGGGTGCCCGCGCTCACCTACGCCCGCCGGCTGATCGCCGAGGGCAGGATCGGCACCCTGCGGCACGTGCGGGTGACCTACCTCCAGGACTGGCTGGTGGACCCGGACTTCCCGCTGACCTGGCGGCTCGAGCGCGAGCACGCGGGGTCAGGGGCGCTCGGCGACCTCGGCGCCCACATCGTCGACCTCGCGCAGTACCTGGCGGGGGAGCCGCTGGTGGGGGTCTCCGCCCAGCTGGAGACGTTCGTCAAGGAACGCCCGCTGCTCCAGGGCGCCTCCGCCGGCCTGACCGCGTCGGGCGGCACGCGGCGGGGGCCGGTCACGGTCGACGACGCGGCAGTCTTCACCGGCAGGCTGGAGTCCGGGGCGCTGGCCACGTTCGAGGCGACCCGGATGGCCTCGGGCCGCAAGAACGCCCTGCGGCTGGAGATCAACGGTGAGCAGGGCTCGCTCGCCTTCGACCTCGAGCGGCTCAACGAGCTCTCCTTCCACGACCACCACGAGCCCGCCGCCACGGCCGGGTTCCGCCGGATCCTCGTCACGGAGGCGGAGCACCCGTATCTGGAAGCGTGGTGGCCGCCGGGCCACGCGCTCGGCTACGAGCACACGTTCGCCCACCAGGCCCGTGACCTGGTCGAGGCGATCGCCTCCGGGACCGACCCGGTCCCGTCGTTCGCCGACGGGCTCCAGGTGCAGCGGGTGCTGGCGGCGGTGGAGGAGAGCGCACAGAAGAACTCCGTCTACACCCCCGTCCAGGCGGTGGAGGCAGTACAGGCTTGACGGCCGGCAGAGATCCGGCAGGACCCGGTTTGGAGGCGCCATGCCACGCCCGTTCACACTGTTCACCGGCCAGTGGGCCGATCTGCCGCTCGAGGAGGTCTGTTCACTCGCCCGCGACTTCGGCTACGACGGTCTGGAACTGGCCTGCTGGGGCGACCACTTCGAGGTCGACAAGGCCCTGTCCGACCCGTCCTACCTCGACGGCAGGCACGCCCTGCTGGAGAAGTACGGCCTCAAGTGCTGGGCCGTGTCCAACCATCTGGTCGGCCAGGCGGTCTGCGACAACCCCATCGACGAACGCCACCAGGGCATCCTGCCCGCCCGGATCTGGGGCGACGGGGAACCGGAGGGCGTACGACAGCGGGCCGCCGCGGAGTTGAAGGACACCGCGCGGGCCGCCGCGGCCTTCGGGGTCGACACCGTCGTCGGTTTCACCGGCTCGTCGATCTGGCATCTCGTCGCGATGTTCCCGCCGGTGCCCGAGCGGATGATCGAGCGCGGCTACGAGGACTTCGCCGAACGCTGGAACCCGATCCTCGACGTCTTCGACGCCGAGGGCGTCCGCTTCGCCCATGAGGTGCACCCCAGCGAGATCGCCTACGACTACTGGACCACGAAACGTGCCCTGGAGGCGGTCGGCCACCGGCCGGCCTTCGGGCTCAACTTCGACCCGAGCCACTTCGTCTGGCAGGACCTGGATCCGGTCGGCTTCCTGTACGACTTCCGGGACCGGATCTACCACGTCGACTGCAAGGAGGCCCGTAAGCGTCTGGACGGGCGCAACGGGCGGCTCGGTTCGCATCTGCCGTGGGGCGACCCGCGGCGCGGCTGGGACTTCGTCTCCGCCGGACACGGTGACGTGCCGTGGGAGGACGTGTTCCGGATGCTGCGCTCGATCGGCTATGACGGACCCATCTCGGTGGAGTGGGAAGACGCCGGCATGGACCGCCTGATGGGCGCTCCGCAAGCGCTTGCCGATCTGAAGCGCTTCGACTTCGATCCTCCGTCCGCCTCGTTCGACGCCGCCTTCTCGGGCGGCGACAGCTAGAAACGCCCAGGTACGGCCCGGTGGCGAGGGATGCCGCCGGGCCGGTCAGGGCTGCCCGGACACGCCTTTGTCCTGTGCTGGGAAAAAGTTCAACTTCTCTGCTGCACAAGGGCTTTCGGTCCAGGACCAACCCGGCTACGGTCCCATCTCGTGTACACGACATAGGTGGTTCGGGAGTGACGGCGCACTCCGGTTCCACGGCACACCGCCCCGTTCGACCGGCCTTACCGGAGGACATTCGTGCACAGAACAAGGCCCAGGGCCCGCAAGGCTCTCGCACTCCTCACCGGCGGTCTTCTGGCCGCCGGCTCGCTCGCCCTCACCGCGCCGACCACCGCGTCCGCCGCAGACCCCCAGACGGCGGTCGCCGCGGCCGCGGAGGAATTCCAGCAGGTCACACTCGCCAAGGGCGGTGAGGAGACCGGCGAGCCCATGTCGCTGGCCGTCCTGCCCGACCGCAGTGTGCTGCACACCTCCCGCAGCGGCGAGCTGCGTATGACGGACGCCGCCGGCAACACCCGCGTCGTCGGCACCGTCCCCGTCTACTCGCACGACGAAGAGGGACTCCAAGGCGTCGGCCTGGACCCGAACTTCGCGCAGAACCGTTTCATTTACCTCTACTACGCACCGCCCATGGACACCCCCGCGGGCGACGCCCCCAACGAGGGCACCGCGGCCGACTTCGCCAAGTACGACGGCGTCAACCGGCTGTCGCGGTTCGTGCTCCGTGAGGACGGCACGCTGGACAACGCCAGCGAGAAGAAGATCATCGACATCCCGGCGACCCGCGGCATCTGCTGCCACGTCGGCGGCGACATCGACTTCGACGCCGAGGGCAACCTCTACCTGTCGACCGGCGACGACTCCAACCCCTTCGCCTCCGACGGCTACACGCCCATCGACGACCGGCCCGGACGCAACCCCGCTTACGACGCCCGCCGCACCTCCGGCAACACCAACGACCTGCGCGGCAAGATCCTCCGCATCAAGGTCGGGGCCGACGGCTCGTACTCCATCCCCGAGGGCAACCTCTTCGCCCCCGGCACGGACAAGACCCGGCCCGAGATCTACGCGATGGGCTTCCGCAACCCGTTCCGCTTCAGCGTCGACAAGAAGACCGGCGTCCTCTACGTCGGCGACTACGGCCCCGACGCCGGCACCGCCGACCCGAAGCGCGGACCCGCCGGCCAGGTCGAGTTCGCCCGCCTCACCGGCCCCGGCAACTTCGGCTGGCCGTTCTGCACCGGCGACAACGACCCGTACGTCGACTACGACTTCGCCACCAAGACCTCCGGTGCGACGTTCGACTGCGCGAACCTGAAGAACACCTCGCCGCACAACACCGGCCTGGTCGACCTGCCGCCCGCGCAGCCCGCCTGGATCCCGTACGACGGCGGCTCCGTCCCCGAGTTCGGCAGCGGTTCCGAATCCCCGATGGGCGGCCCGGTCTACCACTACGACGCCGGGCTCGACTCCCCGGTGAAGTTCCCCGAGGCGTACGACGGCGACTTCTTCGCCGGCGAGTTCGGCCGGCGCTGGATCAAGCGCATCGACACGGCCGAGGACGGCGCCGTTCGCTCGATCAACCCCGTCCCGTGGACCGGCACCCAGATCATGGACATGGCCTTCGGCCCGGACGGCGCGCTGTACGTCCTCGACTACGGCA
Source organism: Streptomyces sp. OZ13 (assembly GCF_052068155.1). Taxonomy (NCBI): domain Bacteria; kingdom Bacillati; phylum Actinomycetota; class Actinomycetes; order Kitasatosporales; family Streptomycetaceae; genus Streptomyces; species Streptomyces sp. OZ13. The sequence goes on from NZ_JBQHCZ010000001.1 coordinate 563,723, forward strand.
CCGCATGGTTCGGCGGCGACGAGAACGCCGGCCTGTACCGCATCGAGAACGCCACCGGCGGACGCTCCCCGGTCGCGGAGGCCTCCGCGGACAAGACGTCCGGCCAGGCACCGATGCGCGTCACCTTCTCCTCCGCCGGAACCACCGACGCGGACGGCGACGCCCTCACCTACAGCTGGGACTTCGGCGACGGCGCCACCTCCACGGAGGCGAACCCCGTCCACAACTACACCAAGAACGGCACCTACACGGCGACCGTCACGGCGAAGGACCCGACGGGCCGCACCGGCTCCGCCAGCGTCCACGTCGTCGTCGGCAACACCGCACCCAAGGTCAAGCTCGAACTGCCCGCCGAAGGCGCGCTGTTCGACTTCGGCGACGAGATCCCGTTCAAGGTGACCGTCACCGATCCCGAGGACGGCACCATCGACTGCACCAAGGTCACGGTGAACTACGTCCTCGGCCACGACAGCCACGGCCACCCCATCACCTCCGCCAAGGGCTGCGAAGGCACCATCAAGACCTCGGCCGACGGCGGACACGACCCCAACGCCAACATCTTCGGAGTCCTCGACGCCGAGTACACCGACGGCGGAGGCGGCGGCCAGGCCGCGCTGACCAGCCACGACCAGGCCCAGCTCCAGCCCCGCCACCGGCAGGCAGAGCACTTCGACGGCCAGTCCGGCATCAAGACCTACGACAAGGCGGCCGCCCACGGCGGCAAGACCGTCGGCGACATCAACAACGGCGACTGGATCTCCTTCGAGCCGTACAACCTGACCGGCTCCAAGAAGCTCACCGCCCGCGTCTCCTCCGGCGGCGCCGGCGGCATCCTCGAGGTGCGCACCGGCTCCGTGGACGGCAAGCTCCTCGGCTCCGCACCGGTCCCCGTCACCGGCAGCTGGGAGACCTTCCAGGACATCGACGTGGCCCTGCGGGGCGTCCCCGAGCGGACCACGGAACTCTTCCTGGTCTTCAAGGGAGGCGCAGGAGCGCTGTACGACGTGGACGACTTCAAGCTGTCCGAGACCCCCGTCGACAAGGCCGCCGAACGCGTCCTCGTCTTCTCGAAGACCGGCGGCTTCCGCCACGACTCCATCCCGGCGGGCATCACGGCCCTGAAGGAACTCGGCGGCACCGCCGGGATCACCGTCGACACCACGGAGGCGGCCGGCCAGTTCACGGCCGCCAACCTCGCCAAGTACGACGCGGTCGTGTTCCTCTCCACCACGGGCGACGTGCTCAACGCCGAACAGCAGAAGGCGTTCGAGGACTACGTCGCGGCGGGCGGCGGCTACATGGGCGTCCACGCCGCGGCCGACACCGAGTACGACTGGGAGTTCTACGGCGGCCTCGTCGGCGCCTACTTCGCCTCCCACCCGCACATCCAGCCCGCCACCGTCCGCGTCGAGGACCACGACCACCCGGCCACCTCGCACATCGACGGCCCCTGGGAGCGCACCGACGAGTGGTACAACTACCGCACCAACCCGCGTGAGCAGGCCCGCGTCCTCGCCACCCTCGACGAGACCACCTACCAGGGCGGCACCATGAAGGGCGACCACCCGATCGCCTGGTGCCAGACCTACGAGGGCGGCCGCGCCTTCTACACCGGCGGCGGCCACACCAAGGAGTCCTACGCCGAGCCGGCCTTCCGTCAGCACCTCCTCGGCGGGCTGAAGTACGCGACCGGCCAGGTGACGGCCGACTGCAAGCCGCGGACCGGCTACCGGACCATCTTCAACGGCGAGACCCTCGAGGGCTGGAAGCAGGCCGGGCCGGGCAAGTTCAACGTCGTCGACGGTGAACTGCGCACCGAGGGCGGCATGGGCATGCTGTGGTACCAGGCCAAGGAACTCGGCTCGTACTCGCTGAAGCTCGACTGGAAGATGGAAGGCGACGACAACTCCGGTGTCTTCGTGGGCTTCCCGGCCTCCGACGACCCGTGGTCCGCCGTCAACAACGGCTACGAGGTCCAGATCGACGCCACCGACGCCGCCGACCGCACCACCGGCGCGGTCTACGGCTTCAAGTCGGCCGACCTCCAGGCCCGTGACCAGGCGCTGAAGCCGCCCGGTCAGTGGAACAGCTACGAGATCCGGGTCGAGGGAGAGCGTCTGCGGGTCTTCCTCAACGGAGTGAAGATCAACGACTTCACCAACACCGACCCGGTCCGCAGCCTCAAGGACGGCTACATCGGCATCCAGAACCACGGGGCCGACGACCAGGTGTCCTTCCGGGACATCCAGCTGAAGGAGCTGCCCTCCTAGGCCGCAGGCCAGGGCCGCCCATTTGCCGGCGGCGGGCGGGGAGGCGCCGTACCCCCCGCCCGCCGTCCTCCACCACATCGGAACATCGACTGGCAGGGAGGCAGCCCGTGACAGACGGGAATGCACGCACCGGAGTCTGGTTCGTCGGAGCACGCGGCTCAGTGGCCACCACAGCCGTCGCCGGATGTGCGGCGGTCACGGCCGGGCTGCACCCGCCGACCGGCATGGTCACAGAGACCCCGGCCTTCGCCGGGACCGGGCTGCCGCCCCTGTCCTCCCTCGTCTTCGGCGGACACGACACCGCCCACTGCCCGCTGCCCAAGCGCGCGGAACACCTCACGGAAGCGGGCGTCCTGCCGCACGGCCTCGCCTCCGCGGTGCGTGCCGAACTCGCCGCCGCCGACGCCGCGATACGGCCCGGCGGACCGGGCGCCGGCGACACCCGCGGCGACGAGGAGCTCATCACCGCGTTCGCCGCCGACATCGACGACTTCCGCACACGCAACACCCTCGCCCGTGTCGTGGTCGTAGGCGTCTCCTCCACCGAGCCGCTGCCCGAACCGGGCGCACTGCGGCTGCCGCCCAGCTCCCTCTACGCGGCCGCCGCCGTGCGCGCAGGCTGCCCCTACGTCAACTTCACCCCCTCCACCGGGCTGCGCACCGACGCCCTCACCGACGCCGTCGCGGCCAGTGGACTTCCCCACGCCGGCCGCGACGGCAAGACCGGCCAGACGCTGCTGCGGGCGGTGCTCGCCCCGATGTTCGTGCAGCGGGCCCTGGACGTACGGGCCTGGTCGGGCACCAACCTGCTCGGCGGCGGGGACGGGGCGGCACTGGCCGACCCCGCCGCCGCGGCGGCGAAGAACGCCGGCAAGGAACGCGTCCTCGCCGACACCCTCGGGCACACACCGCAGGGCGAGGTCCACATCGACGACGTGCCCGCGCTCGGCGACTGGAAGACGGCCTGGGACCACATCGCCTTCGAGGGCTTCCTCGGATCGCGGATGATCCTCCAGACCATCTGGCAGGGCTGCGACTCGGCGCTGGCCGCACCGCTGGTCCTGGACCTGGCCCGGCTGCTGGCCCGGGCCCATGAGGCGGGCCTGTCCGGGCCGCTGCCCGAGCTCGGCTTCTACTTCAAGGACCCGGACGGCGGACCGGCGGGCCTCTCGGAGCAGTTCGCCGCCCTCCTCGGCTTCGCGGACCGTCTGCGGGAGGCCGGGTGAGGCCGCGCGACTGGGCCGAACTGCTGCGCGTGTCCGCCCTGTTCACCGTGCCCGGTGACGCCCTCGCGGGGGCGGCGTCGGCCGGGGGACGTCCCAACCGGGGCACGGCGCTCGCCGTGGGCGCCTCGCTCTGCCTGTACGAGGCGGGCATGGCGCTCAACGACTGGTCCGACCGCGACGAGGACGCGATCGACCGGCCCCACCGCCCGATCCCGTCCGGACGGATCTCGCCCCGTGCCGCCCTGGGCGCGGCCGGAGCGCTGACGGCGGCGGGCCTCGGCCTCGCCGCCCGCGCCGGCCGCCCCGCCCTCGCCGTGGCGACGGCACTCTCGGCGACGGTCTGGGCGTACGACCTCCACCTCAAGCACACGAAGGCCGGTCCGGCGGCGATGGCGGCGGCCCGCGGCCTGGACCTGCTGCTGGGCGCGGCGGCAACGTTGTCCGCGGCCGGCCGCCGCACGGAGGCACGGCCGGCCACGGGCGGCGCCGGCCACGGGCGGGGCGGGGGATCGTCCGTCCTGGGACTCGGCGCTGCCGCGCCCGCCGCCGCGGTACTGGCCGCGCACACGTACGCCGTCACCACCGTGTCCCGCAACGAGACGCAGGGCGGCTCGACCCGCGCCCCGCTCGCCGCGCTCGCGGCGACCGGCGCGGTCGCCGCCTTCGCGGCGCGACCACGCGGGACGGCGGCACCGGCCGTCGCCGTGGCGCTCGCCGCCGCGTACGCCCGCACCGCCGCCGTCCCCTACCTCCACGCCGCGCTCAACCCGTCCCCGCCGCTGACCCAGCGCGCCGTCGGCGGCGGCATCCGCGCCATGATCCCGCTGCAGGCCGCCCTGGCGGCCCGGTCCGGGGCGGGCGTCACCGGGCTCGCGGTGATGGGGCTCGTACCGCTCGCCCGCAAGCTCGCACGGAAGGTGAGCCCGACATGAGCCCCGCCCCCCGCCCGGGAACACAACCGGCCCCCGGCACCGGCCCGGCCCCCGGCACCGAGTCGGCCACCCGTACCGGCCCCGACGCTCGAACTGGCCATGGCACCCGCCCGGGTCCCGACGACCGACCGGGCGCGGACAACGGCGGCGCCGGCGCCCGCTCCGGCGCCCACACCCGCCCGGGAGCCGGCCCGGACGCCCGTACCGGCCCGGCCCCCGACGCCCGGTCCGGCGACGGCGCGGACGGCGATCGGCTCCGGTTCGGCTACGGCACCAACGGGCTGACGGACCTCCGTCTCGACGACGCCCTCGGGCTGCTGTCCGACCTCGGCTACGACGGTGTCGGACTCACCCTCGACCACATGCACCTCGACCCCCTCGCCCCCGGACTCGCCGCGCGCACCGGCCACGTCGCCCGCCGGCTCGGCGAACTCGGCCTCACCGCCACGGTGGAGACGGGAGCCCGCTACGTCCTCGACCCGCGTCGCAAGCACGGCCCGTCCCTGCTCGACCCCGACCCCGAAGCACGCGCCGCCCGCACCCGGCTGCTGGTCACCGCCGTCAAGGTGGCGGCGGACCTCGGCGCGCACGCCGTGCACTGCTTCAGCGGCATCACCCCGCCCGGCACCGACGCGGACACCGCCTGGAAGCGGCTGGAGGAGGCGATCCTGCCCGTGCTCGACGCCGCCGCCTTCGCCGGCGTCCCCGTCGCCGTCGAACCCGAGCCCGGCCACCTGCTGGAGAACCTCGCCGGCTTCCATCAGCTGCGCACCGCCCTCGGCAACCCCACACCCCTCGGCCTCACCCTCGACATCGGCCACTGCCAGTGCCTGGAGCCAGACCCGCCCGCGGACTGCGTCCGCGCGGCCGGTCCCTGGCTGCGGCACGTCCAGATCGAGGACATGCGGCGCGGCGTGCACGAGCATCTGCCCTTCGGCGACGGCGAGATCGACTTCCCGCCGGTGCTCGAGGCCCTCGCCGCCACCGGCTACCAGGGTCTGACCGTCGTGGAGCTGCCCCGCCACTCCCACGCGGGCCCCGAACTGGCCCGCCGGTCCATCGAGTTCCTCCGTACCGCAGTCGCGAAGGGAGCACCGGCACCGTGACGCAGACCGCGCCCTGGACCCGTCAGGAAGTCGAGGCCCGGCTGGCCGACGACACGGCCCGCGCCTGGCTCGGCGAAGCTCTGGCCGAGGCGGCCCGCGCCGCACAGGCACCGCCGGCGCCGTCCTCCCCGTACACCGCGCACACCTGGGAACTCCGGTTCGCCGCCGCGGGCCGCCACTGTGGGCAGGACAACGCGGACGCCGTCCGTACCCTGCTGCTGACACAGGCGCGGGCCGGCCTCGACACCCTGACCCGGCTCTACCGGCAGGGCAGTGCCGCCGAACGCCGCGCCGTGCTGCGGGCGTTGCCGTCCCTCGTCGAAGGACCGCACGCCGTGCACCTGCTCGACGACGCCCTGCGCACCAACGACACGCGGCTCGTCTCCGCCGCCGTCGGCCCCTACGCCGCCGCCCATCTCGACGCGCACGCCTGGCGGCACGCCGTGCTCAAGTGCCTGTTCACCGGGGTGCCCCTCGACCACGTCGCGGACCTCGACCGGCGGGCCCGCAGCGACGGCGAACTCGCCCGCATGCTTTCCGACTACGCCGCCGAGCGCACCGCGGCCGGCCGCGACATCCCCCATGATCTCGACCGCGTGCTGACCCTGACCGGCGAGAAGCCCCAGCGGCCCCAGGAGCTGTGATGCGCATCTTCGACCCCCACATCCACATGACGTCCCGCACCACCGACGACTACGAGGCCATGTACGCCGCCGGTGTGCGCGCCCTCGTCGAGCCGTCGTTCTGGCTCGGCCAGCCCCGCACCTCACCGGCCAGCTTCTTCGACTACTTCGACGCCCTTCTCGGCTGGGAGCCGTTCCGCGCCGCCCAGTACGGCATAGCCCACCACTGCACCATCGCGCTCAACCCCAAGGAGGCCAACGACCCCCGCTGCACGCCCGTCCTCGACGCGCTGCCCCGCTATCTCGTCAAGGACTCGGTCGTCGCGGTCGGCGAGATCGGCTACGACTCGATGACCCCCGCGGAGGACACGGCGCTCGCCGCGCAGCTCCAGATGGCCGCCGACCACGGTCTGCCCGCCCTGGTCCACACCCCGCACCGCGACAAGCTCGCCGGCCTGCACCGCACCGTCGACGTCATCCGTGAGTCGAACCTGCCCACCGAGCGGGTCCTCCTCGACCACCTCAACGAGACGACCGTGAAGCCCGCCGCCGACAGCGGCTGCTGGCTCGGGTTCTCCATCTACCCGGACACCAAGATGGACGAGGACCGCATGGTCACGATCCTGCGGAACCACGGGACGGAGAAGGTACTCGTGAACTCCGCCGCCGACTGGGGCAGGAGCGACCCGCTGAAGACCCGCAAGGTCGGCGACGCCATGCTCGCGGCCGGCTTCACCGAGGACGACGTCGACCAGGTCCTGTGGCGCAACCCGGTCGCCTTCTACGGCCTCAGCGGCCGGCTCCAGCTCGACATCCCGGAGCCGGAGGGCCTGCACGAGGGCAACTCCATCCTCCGCGGCGGGGAATGAGGGGAGCAGAGGATGCGCTTCCGTCACCCCGACGGCTCGACCGTCCACCTCTCCTACTGCACCAACGTCCACCCCGCGGAGACACTGGAGGGCGTCCTCGCGCAACTGCGTGACCACTGCGAACCGGTTCGCAAGCGCCTCGGCCGCGACCGGCTCGGCATCGGCCTGTGGCTCGCGAGGGACGCCGCCCGCGCCCTGGTCACCGACCCGGCGGCCCTGCGGGGACTGCGCGCCGAGCTGGAGCGGCGCGGTCTCGAGGTCGTGACACTCAACGGGTTCCCCTACGAGGGCTTCGGCGCGGAAGAGGTCAAGTACCGCGTCTACACGCCGGACTGGACCGATCCTGTACGCCTGTCCCACACCACCGACCTCGCCCGGCTCCTCGCGGCGCTGCTGCCCGACGACGTCACGGAGGGCACCATCTCCACCCTCCCGCTCGCCTGGCGCACCGGCTTCGACGACGAGGCCGCCGCCACCGCCCGCACCGCGCTGACCACCCTCGGCGAGCGGCTCGACGCCCTCGAGGAGCTGACCGGCAAGTCCGTCCGGATCGCCCTCGAACCGGAACCCGGCTGCACGGTGGAGACCACCGCCGACGCGATCGGACCGCTCACCGACGTCCCGGGCGAGCGGATCGGCGTCTGCGTCGACACCTGCCATCTCGCCACCTCCTTCGAGGACCCGGAATCCGCCCTCGCCGCCCTCGCCGCGGCCGGCGTCACCGTTCCGAAGGCCCAACTGTCCGCCGCGCTGCACGCGGAGAACCCGCACCTGCCGGAGGTGCGCCAGGCGCTGGCCGCCTTCGCGGAGCCGCGTTTCCTGCACCAGACCCGTACCCTCACCGCCGCCGGCCTGCGCGGGACGGACGATCTGGACGAGGCCGTCGCCGGAGGCGCGCTCCCCGACGGCGGCCCCTGGCGGGCGCACTTCCACGTCCCCCTGCACTCGCCGCCCGCCGAGCCGCTCACCTCGACGCTGCCCGTCCTCCAGGACACCCTGACCCGGCTCGTGGGCGGCCCGGAGCCGCGGACCCGCCACCTCGAGGTCGAGACATACACCTGGCAGGCCCTCCCGCCGGAGCTGCGGCCCCGCAACCGCGGTCAGCTCGCCGACGGCATCACCGCCGAACTCACCCTGGCCCGCGACCTGCTGACCGACCTCGGCCTCAAGGAACTGCCATGAGCGACACGCGCCCCACCCCGCTGCTGGTCCTCGACGTGGTCGGCCTCACCCCCCGGCTGCTGGACCACATGCCCCGCCTCAAGGCGCTCGCCGCCGCCGGCTCGCAGGCCAACCTGACCACCGTGCTGCCGGCCGTCACCTGCGCCGCCCAGTCGACCTTCCTGACCGGTGTCCTCCCGTCCGAGCACGGCATCGTCGCCAACGGCTGGTACTTCCGCGAGCTCGGCGACGTCCTGCTGTGGCGCCAGCACAACGGTCTGGTGGCGGGCGACAAGATCTGGGACGCGGCCCGCCGCGCCCACCCCGGCTACACCGTCGCCAACATCTGCTGGTGGTACGCGATGGGCGCCGACACCGACATCACCGTCACCCCCCGGCCCGTCTACTACGCCGACGGCCGCAAGGAACCGGACTGCTACACCCGCCCCCCGGCCCTCCACGACGAACTCACCGAGAAGTTCGGCACGTTCCCCCTCTTCCACTTCTGGGGACCGGGCGCCGACATCGTGTCCAGCCGGTGGATCGCCGACGCGACCCGCCACATCATGCGCACCCGCCGGCCCGACCTGACCCTGTGCTACCTGCCGCACCTGGACTACGACCTCCAGCGCTACGGCCCCGACGACCCCCGCTCGCTGCGTGCCGCCGCCGACCTCGACGCCGTCGTCGGCCCGCTGCTCGACGACGCAGAGCGCGAGGGCCGCACGGTGGTCGCCCTTTCGGAGTACGGCATCACCCGGGTCAGCCGTCCTGTCGACATCAACCGCGCCCTGCGCCGCGCCGGTCTGCTGGAGGTCCACACCCAGGACGGCATGGAGTACCTCGACCCGATGACCTCCCGTGCGTTCGCCGTCGCCGACCACCAGCTCGCCCACGTCTACGTGCGCCGCCCCGAGGACCTCGACGCCGTCCGAGAGGCGCTCGACGGACTGCCCGGCCTCGGTGAACTCCTCGACGACGAGGGCAAGAAGGCCCACGGTCTCGACCATCCCCGCTCCGGCGAGCTGGTCGCGGTCGCCGAACCCGACGCCTGGTTCACGTACTACTACTGGCTCGACGACGACCGCGCCCCCGACTTCGCGCAGCTCGTCGAGATCCACCGCAAGCCGGGCTACGACCCCGTCGAGCTGTTCATGGACCCGCACGACCCGTACGTACGGCTCAAGGCCGCCAAGGCCGTGGCCCGCAAGAAGCTCGGCATGCGCTACCGCCTCGCGGTCGTGCCGCTCGACCCGTCACCGATCCGCGGCAGCCACGGCCGCCTTCCCGCGAGCGACGAAGAAGGTCCGCTCCTCCTGTGCTCCACCCCCCGCGCCGTCACCGGCCGCGTCGCGGCCACCGATGTGAAGTCCCTGCTGCTGCGGCTCGCCGGCCTCGACTGAGGCGGCGACCGTCACGCGTCCGCACCCCCGTGAAGGAAAGAGAGATCACCGTGACCTCGTTCAACGACGATTCCGTCACCGGCGACAACCTGCGCCGCTCGCTCGGCGTCAGCCGCCGCCGCTTCCTCAGCACCTGCACCGCCGCCGCTGCCGCGGCGATCGCCGCCCCCGTCTTCGGTGCCTCGCCGGCCCTGGCCGTGGACACGGCGGACGACAGAGCCGAGGACCACGGCCGTTCCGCTCTGGTCCCGCCCCACAAGCGCGGCATCATCCTCTACACCGTCCGTGACGCGACAGGCCGCGACCCGCTGTCCACGGATCTGCCCTCGGGCTTCCGCGAGGTCTTCCAGCAGCTGTCCCGCTACGGCTACAAGCAGGTCGAGTTCGCCGGCTACCGCCAGCACGCGAACGCCCCGGGCGGCGCGAACCTGGAGACCGTCGCGGGCGCCAGGCTCATGCGGTCCTGGCTGGACGAGTACGGGCTGACGGCGCAGGGCAACCACGGCTTCATCCCCGGCTCCTGGCCGCTGACCCCGTCGGACCTCGACACCTTCAAGCGCCATCTGGAGATCGCCAACATCCTCGGCATGGCCCACATGGGCACCGGCGGCGACCCGACCGGCAGCTCCTACCGGGCCGACTGGGACGTCGCCGCGGAGAAGTGGAACGCGCTGGGCGCCATCGCCCGCCGCGAGGGCATCAAGCTCTACACCCACAACCACGACTCGGCGTACGGGTTCCTGCTCGACGGCGGTCCGCTGGACGCCCAGGGCAGGCCGACCCGCAGTTCCGGCATCCGCAAGCTCGAGTACTTCCTGGAGGTGACCGACCCCCGCGACGTCTGGCTGGAGATGGACATCTACTGGGCGCACGTGGCGCAGTACAAGTTCCACACGTACACCGCGCACGACGGCTCCACGGTGGAGCAGGTCTTCGACCCGGCCGGTCTGGTGGTCCGCCACAACGTGCGCTACCCGCTGTTCCACGCCAAGGACGGCACGGTCAACGCCCAGAACGGACAGGGCTACGACATGGTGACGTTCGGAGAGGGCGACATCGACTACCGCAGGTTCTTCAGGCGGGTGGGGGCGAAGAACTACCACAACCCGATGATCGAGCACGACGGCGCGCCCAGCGCCACGGTTCCGGGGCAGTCCCTCGAGGTGGCCCGCAAGAGCTACGACAACCTCGCGGCCCTGCGCGCCCGGCACTGATCCGGCGGGCGGCTCGCCCGGTGGCCCGGGGTCCACCGGGCGGGCCGCTTCCGCCCGCGCCTTCGCTCCGCCGATGGTGCCCACGTGGTCGCGATCGGACGACAGCCTCACCGAGCACATGGCCGGCGGCACGAGCATCGAGGACGTTCCCGCAGCCGGCACGGCTGCCATTCATGACGAAGCACCCGGCCGGCGGATCTCCTCCTGTTCCGAAGCCATCGGCTTGCACCCCTTCAGCCGATGTTGCCTGGGCGTTTGAGTGAAAGAGTTCTCCGCCCCGTGATCGACGCAGTCGAATTCCGTTACCCGTCCAGGAATTCGGCATCCGAACACCGGACCCTCCACAGAAGGGGCAGAGTCCTCATGAGTATTCACCGGTTGACGCGATGGACGGCGCGTCTGACGCTGGGCGTGCTTGTAAGCATCGCCCTGCCGTTCGCGGCAGCTTCCGTTCCGGCGCATGCGGCACAACAGGGTCCCGTACTGGACATCGAGAAGACCCACACAGGGGACTTCGTACGCGGGCAGGAGGGGGAATACACCATCACCGTGACGAACACCGGCGAGGGAGCCACCAACGGGGGGCTCATCACCGTCACGGAGAATGTGCCTGCCGGTCTCGAACTCGTGCAGATGACCGGCGGGCCCGGCAGCGGCTGGATGTGCGGTGGCAATTCCTGTGTCAGCCAAGTCGTGTACGGCCCTGGTGAACCACTGCCTGTCATCTCCGTCATCGTCAACGTTCTCCCGGACGCCCCGGACAACGTGATCAACGAGGCAACCGTCTCAGGCGGGGGCTCCCCTCCGGACGCGGACCAGGATCCGACCGTCATCACCGGAGAAGTGGCCGAGCCCGACCTGAGCATCACCAAGACCCACGCGGGCAACTTCACGCAGGGCGGGACGGGCACGTACACGATGACCGTGTCCAACGCCGCGGGTGCCGGGGCGACCGAGGGGACCGTCACCGTGACGGACATCCTGCCGGCAGGGGTGACACCGACGGCGGCGTCCGGCGCCGGTTGGGAGTGCGGAATTTCGGGGCAGACGGTTACCTGTACGCGCTCCGACCCGCTGGCGGCGGGAGCCGGCTACAGCCCGATCACCGTCACGGTCGCAGTCAGCGCCGGCGCACCCTGCACCTTTACCAACACGGCCACCGTCTCCGGCGGCGGCAGCGAATCGGCCACCGCCAACGATCCGACGACAGTCACCGGCGGCACCTGTAACGGCGGGAACGGCGGGAACGGCGGCGGGGGATCGATTCTGCCCGTCAACGTCAATGGCCTCTTCACCATGTTCAACAACATCAGCACCAGCAACAACATCAACAGCCCCGGAGCCGGCAACTCCACCAGCCAGACGTTCCTGCAGACCGCCAACTGACAACGACACGTTGAACCGGGCCACCCTCCCCCCGGGGGGTGGCCCGGTCGTGCAACGGCGGCTCCATGAAGCTCTGGACGGTGCTTCACGCCCGCAGCGGGCAGGATCGGGCAGTCAGGCCGCTCTGGCAGCGCGGGCGAACAGCAACCCTGTCGGGTGCCGTCGGTGACGGATCGCCGGTGGCGCCGGAGCGTTCGGCCGACAGTGGACATTGGCGGATGCCGTCCGCCGCACTCGGAGAACAAAGGCGCTACCGGCCGGTAGTAAGAACGTCGCCTTCCGTCCATCATTAAGCGCGAGCATGTCAACCCGTTCGGTCGATCACGGCCGGACGGGCTCCCTGAGCTGCCTCCACACCCAGGAGAACCCCCCATGCACGCACGCACATGGACGGTCCGCGCCACGGCGACCGGTGCCGCCCTCACCTTCTTCGCGGCACTGCCCGTCGCCTCCGCCCACGCCGAGACCACCCAAGCCGCAACGGCCGTACAGGCACAGAGCGTCGACTACGACACCTGGCGGCGCGACGTCGCCGCGGTCGTCGCCCAGGCCCGCCCCTACATCGAGGAGCGCACCGCCGACGCGGCCGGCGAGAAGCAGGCCATCGTCCTCGACATCGACAACACCTCGCTGGAGACGCACTTCCACCCGTTCTGGAAGCTGCCCACCCCCGCCATCCAGGAGATGCGTGAGCTCGCCCGCTACGCCGACTCCCGTGGCGTCGCCGTCTTCTTCGTGACCGCCCGCCCCGGCATCATCCACTCGCTCACCGACTGGAACCTGAAGCAGACCGGCTACCCGGTCGACGGACTCTACGTCCGCGACCTGCCGGACCTCTTCGGCGAGGTCAGCGCCTACAAGACGGAGAAGCGCGCGGAGATCGAGGCCAAGGGCTACACGATCATCGCCAACATCGGCAACAACACCACCGACCTCGTCGGCGGGCACGCGGAGCGGACCTTCAAGCTCCCCGACTACGACGGCCAGTTGTCGTAGATCCTCGGACAGACACCTCGTACGACGGCCGGACGGCCGCGGTGACCGGTCTCCCGGCCGCCGCGGCCGCCCGGGCCGCACTTCCCACCGTGGTCCGCTCAGCCCATGTCCCGGCTGATCGGCTGCGGATTGGCCGCGATCCGGCCCTTGCGCGGCCGCCCCGGCGGATGCAGGAATATCGCCACGAAGCCGGCGAACAGTGAGATGGAACCGGCCAGGAGGAACGCTCCCGCGTAGTCCCAGGCGCCCACGACCACGGCGCCCATGCCGGAACCAAGCAGGCCCGACACCAGCTTCGAGCTGTAGACGAGGCCGTAGTTGGAGGCGTTGTTGTTCTCGCCGAAGTAGTCCGCCGTCATCGCCGCGAACATCGGGAAGATGGCGCCGCCGCCGAACCCCGAGATGCTGGAGAACAGCAGGAACAGCGGCAGGTTGTGGATGTTGCCCGACCACAGGATGCCGTACTGCGACAGACCGAGCACGATGCAGACGAAGATCAGGCACTGCTTGCGGCCGTAACGGTCCGAGAGCCAGCCGATCACGCCGCGCCCGGTGCCGTTCACGATCGCCTTGAGGGACATCGCCGTCGCGACGATGCCGCCCGCGAATCCGGCCTCGTCACCGAACGGCACCTGGAAGGCGATACCGAAGATGTTCACACCGGACGTGCACAGCAGACAGAACCACATCAGCGCCACCCGGCCGGTCTGCCACGCCTCCCTCGGTGTGTACTGCTTCACCGCCGGCGGGTTCTTCTCCAGCGCCCGGCGCGCCCGCGGGTCGTCGGGCTTGCGCAGCGGGTCGACCTCCGCCGGCCACCAGTTCTTCGGCGGGTCCTGGAAGAAGTAGCCCGCGACGGCGACCGTCGCGGCCAGGAACAGACCGACGGAGACAAGCACCCAGCGGAAGTTCGTCAGGTCCATGTAGCCGGTGAAGATGAAGACGAACGGCACCGAACCGTAGGCGAAACCGCCGTTGACGAAGCCGGTCTTGCCGCCCTTTCGCTCCGGATACCACTTGCCGACCATGTTGACGCAGGTCGCGTAGACCATGCCCGCGCCCATGCCGCTGAACATGCCGAATCCGATGTAGGCGACCACGACATGGGGTGCGAACGCCAGCGAGACATAGCCCAGCAGGGTACCCACCGCGCCCAGCATCATCGCCCACCGGGCCGGCAGCTTGCCGCTCTCGCGCAGCTTGCCGGCCGGGAAGGCCACCGCGGCCTGGAAGAAGACCCACACGCCGAGCATCCAGAAGATGTGCGCACTGCTCCAGCTGTGCGCGGTGTGGAGGGTGTCCTCGGCGGACGCGAACGCGTACTCGGCCGAGCTGATGCCCATCATGCCCACCCACGGCAGGATGACCATCCACTTGCGCTTGCGGCCCATGATGTCGATATCGGTCTCGCCGATCCGGTACATGCGCCCGTTGGCGTCCGTCACCTCCCTGAAGGGGACGGATGTGGAGATGTCGGTTGTCGTCATGGTGATCGAACCCCTCGCGTGGAAGAAGTCTGGCCAGCGCCCCCTGTCCGTTTCTCTTCGCACCGGGGTCCGCGGCGAGCGGTCACCGCAGACCCCGTGGTTCGAGCCGTCGCTCAGGTCATCGACCGCCCCCCAACAGGCCCGCGGCCCGGGCCCAGGCGTACTTCGCGCCGAGCGCCGCGACCGGCTTCTCCGTCGTGTACGGGTAGGCGACGACACCGCGCTCGAAGAGGTACTGGCACGCCTCCTCGACCTCGACGTCCCCGGCGAGCGAGGCCACCACCGGCTTCTCGATCCCGCGCTCCCTGAACTCCTCCACCACGCGCGCGGTGAGCTCCGCGAACACCATCGGCGGGGTGACGATCGTGTGCCAGTAACCCAGCACCAGCGCGTGGATCCGGGGATCCTCCAGCCCCAGACGGATCGTCGCCTCGTACGTCGAGGGCGGTTCGCCGCCGGTGATGTCGATCGGGTTCCCGGCCGCGCCGAACGGCGGGATGAAGGCCTTGAAGGAGGCGTCCAGGTCCGGCGGGATCTCCATCAGGGACAGCCCGTTGTCGACGATCGCGTCGGACAGCAGCACCCCCGAGCCGCCGGCCCCCGTGATGATCACGATGTTGTCGCCCTGCGGTACGGGGAGGACGGGCAGCGCCCGCGCGTACTCCAGCATCTCGTTGAGCCCCGGCGCGCGGATCACCCCCGCCTGCCGCAGCACGTCGTCGTAGACCGCGTCGTCGCCGGCCAGCGCGCCCGTGTGCGAGCCGGCCGCCTTCGCGCCCGCCGCCGTACGGCCCGCCTTGAGGACCACCACCGGCTTCTTCCGCACCGTCTCGCGTGCGGCCTCGACGAACGCCCGCCCGTCCTTGAGGTCCTCCAGATGCATCGCGATGCACTGGGTGTTGGGGTCCTCGCCGAACCAGGTGAGCAGGTCGTCCTCGTCCAGGTCCGACTTGTTGCCGAGACCGACGATCGCCGAGACGCCCGTGCGTGTGGTCCGCGCGAAGCCGAGGATCGCCATGCCGATGCCGCCCGACTGCGAGGTGAGCGCCACACCGCCCTTGACGTCGTAGGGCGTGCAGAACGTGGCGCACAGGTCCTGCCAGGTGGAGTAGTAGCCGTAGATGTTCGGCCCCAGCAGCCGCACGCCGTACCGTTCGGCGATCGCCACGATCTCCGCCTGGAGTTCGTGCTCGCCGGTCTCCGCGAAACCGGACGGGATCAGCACCGCGTTGGGGATGCCCTTGCGGCCGACCTCCTCGAGGGCGGACGCCACGAACTTCGCGGGGATCGCGAAGACCGCCACATCGGGCTCGCCCGGAACATCCATCACGCTCTTGTACGCCTTACGGCCGAGTATGTCATCGGCCTTGGGGTTCACCGGGTGGATCTCGCCCGGGAAACCTCCGTCGATCAGGTTCCGCATGACCGAATTGCCGATCTTGCCCTGCTCGTTGGAGGCGCCGATCACGGTCACGGACCGGGGCTGCATCAGCCGCCGCATCGAGGTGAGCATCTCCTCGCGGGAGTACTTGCGGCGCTCGGCCGGGACCTCGGTGCTGAGCAGGATCCGTACGTCGGCGGCCATCGCCCCGTCCGCGGAGGCGAACACCGGGTTGAGGTCGACCTCCGCGATCTCCGGGAAGTCGGCTGCCAGTTCGGAGACGCGGACCACCACGTCGGCGAGCGCCTCCCGGTCCACGGCCGCACCGCCGCGCACCCCGCGCAGGATCTCCGCGGCGCGGATGCCGTCCATCATCGACAGCGCGTCGTCCCTCGACGCGGGCGCCAGCCGGAAGGTGACGTCCTTCAGCACCTCGACGAGGACACCGCCGAGGCCGAACGCCACCACCTTCCCGAACGTCGGGTCGGTGACCGTGCCGACCAGTACCTCGGTCCCGGCCGGCACCATCTGCTGCACCTGCACGCCGAGGATGCGTGCCTCGGGGTCGTACGCCTTCGCGTTGGACACGATGGCGGTGAACGCCCCGCGCACCTCCGCGCAGGACTTCAGCCCGACCTGCACGCCGCCCGCGTCCGTCTTGTGCAGGATGCCGGGCGAGACGATCTTCATGGCGACCGGGAAACCGATCCGGTCCGCCAGCGCCACCGCCTCGTCCGCCGTCTCCGCGAGCCCCTCGGCCGGGGTCGGGATCCCGTACGCGTCGGTGACCGCCTTGCCCTCGGGGGCCGTCAGCGCCGTGCGGCCCTCGGCGAGCGCGCCCGCCAGGATCGCCCGTACCGCCGCCTGCCGCTCTGCGTGCTCCGCCACTAGATGACTCCGTTCGACTTGAGCAGGCTGAGCTCCTCGTCGCCGAGGCCCAGTTCGCCGACGTACACCTCTTCGTTGTGCTGGCCGAGCAGCGGCGAGGTGACCACGTCCACGGGCGAGTCGGACAGCTTCAGCGGGCTGCCCACGGTGGTGAAGGTGCCACGCTCGGGGTGCTCGACCTCGACGACCATCTCGTTCGCCGCCAGCGACGGGTCCTCGATGATCTCCTTGGTCGAGAGGATCGGCCCGCAGGGGATGTTGCGGGCGTTGAGCTTCTCCAGCACCTCCCACTTGGGGAGCGTCGCCGTCCACTCCTCGATCAGCTGGAACATCTTGTTCAGCTTCGGCAGCCGCGCCTCCGGCGTCGCCCACTCGGGGTCCTCCGCCAGCTCCGGCCTCCCGATGAGCTCCGAGAGCGGCTGCCAGCCGACCGGCTGCACGATGACGTACACGTAGTCGTTGGGGCCGCCGGGCGAGCACTTGACCGCCCACCCGGGCTGGCCGCCGCCGGACGCGTTCCCGGAGCGGGGCACCTCGTCGCCGAAGTCCTCGTTCGGGTACTCGGCCAGGGGGCCGTGCGCGAGCCGCTGCTG
Source organism: Streptomyces sp. OZ13 (assembly GCF_052068155.1). Taxonomy (NCBI): domain Bacteria; kingdom Bacillati; phylum Actinomycetota; class Actinomycetes; order Kitasatosporales; family Streptomycetaceae; genus Streptomyces; species Streptomyces sp. OZ13. The sequence goes on from NZ_JBQHCZ010000001.1 coordinate 581,258, forward strand.
GTCGCGCAGCTTCACCCGGCAGAGGTTGAGCACGGCGTGCTGCATCGCCACGTTGACCCGCTGGCCGCGCCCGGTGCTCTCGCGCTGGAACAGCGCCGCGAGTATCCCGGCGACGGCGTGGATGCCCGTGCCCGAGTCACCGATCTGGGCGCCCGTCGCCAGCGGCGGCCCGTCCTCGAAGCCCGTGGTCGACATGGACCCGCCCATCGCCTGGGCCACCACTTCGTACGCCTTGAAGTTGGTGTACGGGCCCTCCCCGAACCCCTTGATGGAGGCGTACACGATCCGGGGGTTGATCTCCTGGATCCGTTCCCAGGTGAAGCCCATCCGGTCGACGGCGCCGGGGCCGAAGTTCTCCACCATGACGTCGCTGCGGCGGATCAGCTCGGTGAGGATCTCCTTGCCGCGCTCCGACTTGGTGTTGAGGGTGATGCTGCGCTTGTTGCAGTTGAGCATCGTGAAGTAGAGCGAGTCGACGTCCGGTATGTCGCGCAGCTGCTTGCGCGTGATGTCGCCGCTCGGGGCCTCCAGCTTCACCACGTCGGCGCCGAGCCAGCCCAGCAGCTGCGTCGCCGAGGGCCCGGACTGGACATGCGTCATGTCGAGGACGCGGACGCCCTCAAGAGCCTTGGTCATGGTCCTGGTCGTGTTCTGGGTCATGGCCGGCGCTCCTCACTTGTACATGGTCTGGTTCATGGTTCCGGGGGCGTACGCGTCGGGGTCCACCCACACGTTGATCAGCGACGGCAGCCCGGACTCGCGGGCGCGGCGCAGCGCGGGCGCGATGTCGGCGGGGTCGCGGACCTCCTCGCCGTAGCCGCCCAGCATCCGGGCGAACTCGTCGTAGCGGACGTCGCCGAGGGTGTTGCCGACCCGCTCGCGCTCCAGGCCGTACTTCTGCGCCTGGCCGTAACGGATCTGGTTCATGGAGGAGTTGTTGCCGACGATCCCGACGAACGGGAGGTTGTAGCGGACGAGCGTCTCGAAGTCCCAGCCGGTCAGCGAGAACGCGCCGTCACCGAACAGGGCCACCACTTCCTTGTCGGGGCGGGCCTGCTTGGCGGCCAGGACGAACGGGACGCCGACGCCGAGGGTGCCGAGCGGTCCCGGGTCCATCCAGTGGCCGGGGGACTTGGGCTGCACGACCTGGCCGGAGAAGGTGACGATGTCGCCGCCGTCGCCGATGTAGACGGAGTCCTCGGTGAGGAAGTCGTTGATCTCGCTGACCAGCCGGTACGGGTGGATGGGCGAGGCGTCGGAGCGCAGCTGCGGCAGCCGCTTGTCGAGCGCGGTCTGCTCGGCGGCGCGCAGTTCCTCGAGCCACGCCTTGCGCTTGACGGCGCCGCCGTTGAGGCGTCCGGAGACCGCTTCCGTGACGGACCTGAGGATCAGGCCGGCGTCACCGACGATCCCGAGGTCGATGTCCCGGTTCTTGCCCACCGTCCGGTAGTCCAGGTCGATCTGCACCACCGTGGCGTCCGGCGACAGCCGCTTGCCGTACCCCATCCGGAAGTCGAACGGGGTGCCGACGATGACGATGACGTCGGCGTTCGAGAAGGCGTAGCGGCGCGAGAGCTGGAAGTGGTGCGGGTCGCCCGGCGGCAGCGTGCCGCGCCCGGCGCCGTTCATGTACGCGGGCATGTTCAGGGTGCGCAGCAGCTCGACGGCGGAGTCGGTGCCGCGGGTGGTCCACACCTGGCTGCCGAGCAGGATCGCCGGCTTCTCGGCGTGGACCAGCAGGTCGGCGAGCTTCTCCACGGCCTCCGGGTCGCCGGGGCTGCGTGTCGAGGCCCGGTAGTGGCCGGCCTTGGGGACGCGCGCCTTGTCGACCGGCACCTTGGCGTCGAGTACGTCGCGCGGGATCTCCAGGAAGGAGGGGCCGGGTGCGCCGTGGTAGCACTCGCGGAACGCCATCGAGACCATGTCGGCGGCCCGCGCCGTGTCCGGCACGGTGGCGGCGAACTTGGTGATCGGCGTCATCATGTCGACGTGCGGGAGGTCCTGGAGCGAGCCCATCTTGTGCTGGGTGTGCGCTCCCTGACCGCCGATCAGCAGCATGGGCGACTCGGCGCGGAAGGCGTTGGCGACGCCGGTGACGGCGTCCGTGGTGCCGGGCCCGGCGGTGACCACCGCGCATCCCGGCTTGCCGGTGATGCGGGCGTAGCCGTCGGCGGCGTGGGCGGCGACCTGTTCGTGGCGTACGTCGACGACTTCGATGCCTTCGTCCACGCAGCCGTCGTAGATGTCGATGATGTGGCCGCCGCAGAGGGTGTAGATGACCTCCACGCCCTCGGCTTTGAGCGCCTTGGCCACCAGGTGTCCACCCGAGATGAGTTGCTGGCTGTTGTCGTCGGGCATGGCGAAGTCCTGTCCCTTCGTAGGGGAGTCGGTGTGCTGGTCAGGGGGCGCCGGTGCGCCGCCCCGGTGTGCTTCGCGGTAGATTGCATACAGTCGACGAATACTGTATGAAGCTTGTTATCCCGCATCCGGTGGGTGGTGTCCAGGGGGCGTGCGGCACTTTCATTCGTTTCGGACGAAGCACTGGGAGCCCGGCATGGATCTGTACGAGCACCAAGCAAGGGAACTCTTCGGGGAGTACGGCATCCCCGTTCCGGAAGCAGAGACCGCGCAGACCGCCGCGCAGGCCCGCGCGGCCGCGGAACGGCTCGGCGGCCGCGTCGTGGTCAAGGCCCAGGTGAAGACCGGAGGCAGGGGCAAGGCCGGCGGGGTGAAGCTCGCCGCCGACGCCGCGGCCGCGGAGGTGACCGCCCGCCAGATCCTCGGCATGGACATCAAGGGCCACACCGTGCGCACGGTGATGCTCGCCCAGCCGGTCGACATCGAGGCCGAGTTCTACGTCTCCTACGTCCTCGACCGCGCCGCCGGCGCCTTCCTCGCCATCGCGTCCGCCGAGGGCGGCATGGACATCGAGGAGGTCGCCGCCACCCGGCCGGAAGCGGTCGCCCGCATCCCCGTCGCCCCCGCGGAGGGCGTCACCGCCGCCAAGGCCGCCGAGATCGCCGCGGCGGCCGGACTGCCGCGGGAGACCGCGCCCGTCCTCGAGTCCCTGTGGCAGGTCCTGGTCCGCGAGGACGCCCTCCTGGTCGAGGTCAACCCGCTCGTGCGCACCACCGCAGGCGACATCCTCGCCCTCGACGGCAAGGTCACCCTCGACGACAACGCCCGCTTCCGGCAGGCCCGCTGGGGCAACGACGACGCCACCCTGCACGAGGACCCGCTGGAGGCGGTGGCCGCCGCCAAGGGCCTCAACTACGTCAAACTCGACGGAACCGTCGGCGTCATCGGCAACGGCGCCGGCCTGGTCATGTCCACCCTCGACGTCGTCGCCGGCTGCGGCGCCAGGCCCGCCAACTTCCTCGACATCGGCGGCGGAGCCTCCGCCGCGGTGATGGCCGACGGGCTCTCCGTCATCCTCTCCGACCGGGACGTCAACAGCGTGCTCGTCAACGTCTTCGGCGGCATCACGGCCTGCGACGCCGTCGCCGAAGGCATCGTGCAGGCCCTCGACTCCGTACGCCTGACCAAACCCCTCGTCGTACGGCTCGACGGCAACAACGCCGCCCGGGGCCGCGCCATCCTCGAGGAACGCGCCCATCCCCTCGTCCAGCAGTCCACCACCATGGACGGCGCCGCCCGCCGGGCCGCCGACCTCGCCATCTGATCGCTCCGAAGGGGCGCGGCGGCGTCGGTAGGGAGCGGTCCCCTCCCGCCGAAAGGCAGGGAGAGCGCGGAGGCTGCGAGTGGGGGCACCTCCCAGCGGCAGCTGGGGGAGAGCAGCCGAGCACGACCGACCGTCGACGCCGACCAGGGCGCCCCGGAGGCCGACCGACCTTCAACAGAAAGGCCCGGGAACCATGGCAGTCTTCCTCACCAAGGAGAGCAAGGTCCTCGTCCAGGGCATGACCGGCGCCGAGGGCATGAAGCACACCCGCCGGATGCTTGCGTCCGGCACCGACGTGGTCGCGGGGGTCAACCCGCGCAAGGCGGGCCAGGTCGTCGACTTCGACGAGCGTGCCGTCCCCGTCTTCGGGGGCGTCCGCGAGGCGATGGCGGCCACCGGCGCGGACGTCGCCGTGGTCTTCGTACCGCCCCCGTTCGCCAAGGCCGCCGTCATGGAGGCCGCCGACGCCGGCATCGGGCTCGCGGTCGTCATCACCGAAGGCATCCCCGTCCATGACGCCGTCGCCTTCCACGCGTACGCCGCCGAACGGGGCACCCGGATCATCGGGCCCAACTGCCCCGGCCTCATCAGCCCCGGCCAGTCGAACGCCGGCATCATCCCCGCGGACATCGCCGCCGAGCCCGGCCGCATCGGACTCGTCTCCAAGTCCGGCACACTCACCTACCAACTCATGTACGAGCTCCGCGACATCGGCTTCTCCTCGGCCGTCGGCATCGGCGGCGACCCGGTGGTCGGCACCACCCACATCGACTGCCTCGCCGCCTTCGAGAAGGACCCCGACACCGAACTCATCGTGCTGATCGGCGAGATCGGCGGTGACGCGGAGGAACGCGCCGCCGCCTACATCACCGAGCACGTCACCAAACCCGTCGTCGGCTACATCGCCGGCTTCACCGCCCCCGAGGGCAGGACCATGGGGCACGCCGGAGCGATCGTGTCGGGCTCCAGCGGGACCGCCGAGGCCAAGAAGCGGGCCCTCGAAGCGGCCGGCGTACGGGTCGGCTCCACACCGACCGAGACATCACGCCTGGTGCGCGAGCGGCTCGCGATGTCCGACGGCTGAGAGCTCACCCTTCACGCCCCGTCGTCGGCAACCGGGCTGCTTGCGCCCGACCCGATCACCGACCGGGACCTCCGGGCGGCCGGCGTGTGCGAGCCGGCCGCCCGTCCCCGTCGCCGAACGTCCTCCCGCCCCGTACGACACGTCACGAGCGGAGTTCACCTTCATGGCACCCACCCTCACCCTCAAGCCGGGCACGGCCTGGACAGACGCCTGGCAGCGCTGCGCAGCCGTAGCCCCCGAAGCGTTCCGGGACGACCGTGTCCTCAACCTCTGGGCCGCGCGCTGGCATGCGGACGGCCGCGCCCTCCCCGCCACCAGCCCCGTCGACCAGAGCCCCATAGCCGGCCCGCCCCGGCTGGACACGGCCGCCGCCCGACAGGCCGTACGCGCCTCCCTCGACCAGCACCGCGCCTGGCGCCACATCCCCCTGCCGGAACGCCGCGCCCGCGTCGCCGCCACCCTCGACGCCCTCGCCGAGCACCGCGAACTGCTCGCCCTCCTCCTCGTCTGGGAGATCGGCAAGCCCTGGCGGCTCGCCCAGGCCGACGTCGACCGCGCCATCGACGGGGTCCGCTGGTATGTCGACGGCGTCGAAACCATGCTGGACGGCCGCTCGCCCCTCGCCGGCCCGGTCTCCAACATCGCCAGCTGGAACTACCCCATGTCCGTCCTCGTCCACGCCATGCTCGTCCAGGCGCTCGCCGGGAACGCGGTGATCGCCAAGGCCCCGACCGACGGCGGCGTCGCATGCCTGACCCTCGCCTGCGCGCTCGCCGTTCGCGAAGGCGTGCCCCTGACCCTGGTCAGCGGCAGCGGCGGGGAGCTCTCGGAGGCCCTGGTCCGCTCCCCGGAGATCGGCTGCGTCTCCTTCGTCGGAGGACGCGACACCGGCGCCCGCATCGCCACCGCCGTGGCCGACCTCGGCAAGCGCCACATCCTGGAGCAGGAGGGGCTCAACACCTGGGGCGTCTGGAACTACACCGACTTCTCCGCCCTCACCGCCGCCATCCCGAAACTCTTCGACTACGGCAAGCAGCGCTGCACCGCCTACCCCCGGTTCGTCGTCCAGCGCGAGTCCTTCGCCGACTTCCTCGCCGCCTACCTGCCCGCCGTACGCTCCGTCCGCACCGGCCACCCCCTCGCCGTCGAACACCCCGACGACCCGCTGCCCGCCCTCGACTTCGGGCCGCTCATCAACGCGGCCAAGGCCAAGGAGCTGGCCGACCAGGTCGCAGAGGCCGTCGACCGCGGAGCCGTCCCCCTCCACCGTGGGACGCTCGCCGACGGCCGCTTCCTCCCCGGCCAGGACACCTCCGCGTACCTCCCGCCCGTCACCCTCCTGGGCCCGCCGCCGTCCTCCCCGCTGCACCACGCCGAACCCTTCGGCCCGGTCGACACCATCGTCCTCGTCGACACGGAGGCGGAACTGCTCGCCGCGATGAACGCCTCCGGCGGCGCGCTCGTGGCGACCCTCTCCACGGACGACCCGGCGACCTTCCGCCGCCTCGCCCCACAGATCCGCGCCTTCAAGACCGGCCACAACAAGCCCCGTTCGCGCGGCGACCGCGACGAGCTGTTCGGCGGCTTCGGCGCCTCGTGGCGCGGCGCGTTCGTCGGCGGCGAGCTGCTGGTGCGGGCCGTGACGGAAGGCCCGGCGGGGGAGCGGCTGCCGGGCAACTTCCCCGACTACCAGCTCAACGCCTGACGGGTCGTCTGGACCCTCTGGCCGGACGCCCGCACGTCCCGGTCCCCCCGAGGCGCCCGGGACGGTGCGGGCCTTAGCCCGTTCGCACCTGTCACGTCGTCAGTTTTCGCCTCGGCGTGTCCGAAGCGGCGACCCGCGGCGACCTGCGGCAGTGCCGGAAGGAGGCCGGATCCTGCGCCCTACCGGGTGACCCCCGTGCCGGGACCTCGCGTTGCGATGATCACCGACTGTGGGTTGCCTCGTACACGGAGCACAGCAGAGGAGCCGCGCAGAGGGCCGGACACTGCTCCGATGGAGGAAGACATGCGCATCGCCCGTACCGGTCTCAAGGTCGCCGTGATCGTCGGCACCCTCGCACTCGCCGCGCCGGTCGCCGCGGCCGAGGACAGCGACATCGAGATCAGCCCGCGGAACGCCCCGGGGTCCACGGTCACGGTCACCACCACCGCCTGCGGCGAGGAGACCTACGGCAAGGGGGAGTCGGAGGCGGGCGGGCAGTTCCACCTCTTCGAGGGCGACCGGAAGGGCGTCCTGGTCGGCGAGTTCCAAGTGCCCGACAACGCCGCTCCGGGCACCGACACGGTGACCCTGAAGTGCCCGCCCCGTACCAAGGTCACCGGTACCCACCGGATCGGCGACCGCCCCAGCGGAGGCGTCGAGGCGGGCTTCGGTGACGCCACCGGCAAGAGCGCACAGCTCGCACTCGGCGGGCTGCTCCTCGCCGGCGCGGTCGTCGGCGGAGCGGCAAGGACGCGCCGCGCCTCCGGCGGCGTCCGGACCTGACGCCACCGTTTCTGCCCACCGGCCCCCGGTCACCGCCACGGTGACCGGGGGCCGGCCGGGTCCCACGCACACGCCCGCCCATTGCCGAGCAAAGGCCCGCCCCGATGGACGACGCCCCGACGACACGGACCACCGAAGCGACCCGTCTCCCCTCTTACAAGCTGCTCTTCTGCGCCGCGATCACCGGGGCCGTGCTGGTGGGCGGCGCGCTGCACGAGGACCGCCCACCGCAGCCGGCGCCGGCGCAACAGCGGGCCCCGGCCGCGCGACCGGCCCCGGAGCGTGCGCCGCAGTCCCCGGCCGCGCGACCGGCCCCGGAGCGTGCGCCGCAGTCCCCGGCCGCGCGACCGGCCCCGGAGCGCGCGCCGCAGCCCCCGGCCGTCGGGCCTCTCGCCCCTGCGGATCCCGTCCGCCTGCTGATCCCGGCCATCGGTGTGAACGCCCCGCTGACCCGCCTGGAGTTGAACGAAAAGGGCGCGCTGCAGCCGCCGCCGGCCGCCGCGCCCACCCTCGCCGGCTGGTACGGCGACGGTGCGACCCCGGGCGAGAACGGCACGGCCGTGACCGCCGGACATGTGGACACCCCCGCCGGACGGGGAGTCTTCTACCGGCTCGGGGCGCTCGGCAAGGGCGACACCATCGACGTCGTGCGCAAGGACCGGCGCACAGCCGTCTTCACCGTCGACGCCGTGGAGGTCCACGACAAGAACGACTTCCCGGACGAGAAGGTCTACGGCGATTCCGGCCGGCCCGAGCTGCGGGTGATCACGTGCGGCGGCGACCGGTCCTCGAAAGGCGGCTACGAGGGCAACGTCGTCGTCTACGCGACACTCAGCGCCGTGAAGTAGCCACCCGCGCACCGCCCGCGAGCCGGTCCGTGCGCTGCCGGATGCCCCGACGCTCCGCGTAGGCCGGTCGACCGGGCCCCGGCGATCCGCGCCGGACGGCCAGCCGCACGAGGCCGGGCGCGCCGGAGGGCCAGAGGGACCACGCCGGGCCGCGCCAGGCGGTCAGCCGATGCCGGGCGGGCCGCGCCCGAAGGTCCACCGGGTCCGCTCCCGAACGCCGGCCGGGCCCGGCTGTCCGCCCCCGAAGGCCGGCCGACCAGGCCGGAGCGCGACTGCCGGTCAGCCGATGCCCTGGCGGTCCGGTTCGAGGGCGAAGTCGCCTTCGGCCGGCTCCCGTACCGACTGCCGCACCGCGCGGACCAGCATGTCCCGGTGCCGCTCGAGCGGAGCACGCCGCTCAGGAGGCACGAGCTGAAGCAGGTCCTCGAACCCGGCCATCATCCGCCGCGTGACCTGCGGGCTACCCACCGCGCACCCCCGCAGCTCGGCGAAGCCGAGATCCACCAGGTCCTCCCACCCGGACACCGGCTGGATCAGCCGCACCCGGCCCTTCCCGTCCTGGTGGTACACCGTGTCGAGCGGCCGGTGGGCGACCACGGCGAGATACTGCACGATCCGGTCCAGGCACTGCACGGCAGTGGTCGGGTCGTTCACGGACGACGACAAGGCCCGCAGCCCGATATCGGTCAACTGCCGCAGCCCGAAGGTCAGGTCACGTCGGAACGTACGCTCCACGCCGACCGACACGGCCGACTGCAGCGCCCGCCGGGCCGTGAACGGCAGAGGCCGTTCCGTGCCGCCGTGGACCGTGAGGACGGGCGTTCCGGGCACGACGAAGTCCCCGACCCGGGGGATGAGCCGCAGCACCACGTCATGGCGCCGGGCCACCCGTACCAGCCGGGCGATCTCGACGTCCCGCAGCGCTCCCGACCGTCCCTGGTGACTGATGCGGGCGGTCTCGTCCCCGGGCGGCTCCCCGGGGGCGTCGGACCTCGGCATACGCGCCAGCGCCCCGAACGCCTCCCGCGTGACCCGGTCGACCACGGGGCCCACCTTCATCAGCTGGAGCGTCTGCGTCACATAGGCGATGAACAGCACCAGACTCAACGCGACCATGAGCAGCGTCAGAATGCTCTGCACCACCGGCACGGAGGTGACATCCCGGGGGTCCCGTTCGCTCTCGAACGCCGTCAGCACCAGCAGCGACAGCAGGAACGTGGAGAGGAACACCGAGAAGGTGAGCTTGCTGATGCGGCTCCTGATGAAGATGCGCACGACGCGGGGGCTGTAGTTGCCGGCCGCCATCTGCACCGCGACGAGCGAGATGCTGAAAACCACTCCGATGAAGGTCATCATCGCGGACGCGACCGTGGTGACGATGGTCCTGGCGTCCTCCGCGATCGCCATGAGCTCGCGAAGACTCCGGAAGTCCTCTTCGTCCCGCAGCGTGTCGACGATCAGGATGTCGAGAGCGTCGGCGAGGGCCCAGAGGACGAAGACGAGGATCAGCGCCACGGTGGGGGCGAACCAGAACGTCTCGCGCAGATGCTCGCGCAGCATGGACAAGGCTCGGGGCGGTCGGTAGGTGCGACGTTGACTCACCCGGCCGACGGTAGCCAAACGCAGCGCATCTGCTCGGATACACGCGGTAGCGCAGCTCTCGGAGTGCCGCTCGCACCCCACTGACCACGCAATATGCAGGTGAGAGGCACCGCAAACCCCTGGTATTGTTGTCCATGTCGCCGCGGGAGACCGGGGCGAATCACCTGAGTCCGGGTGGCGGAATGGCAGACGCGCTAGCTTGAGGTGCTAGTGCCCTTTATCGGGCGTGGGGGTTCAAGTCCCCCCTCGGACACCAGCAGGACCCCAGTTCGTCTGGGGTCCTTTTGCTTTCCGTGAGAGCGTGACGGGGCCCGGCGGGGAGCCCTTACTGTGATCGTCATGACCTCTCAGCGGCTCGGTGGCCCCTCGCGCACCCGGATGGCCGCGGCAGCGGCGGCGGTCCTGACGGTCGTGGCGGGACTCGGCGTCAGGGCCATGGCGCAGGGGAGTGCCGCGAAGTACGCGGGGGACGCGCTGTACACCGTCCTGATCCTTGCGCTCGTCGTGCTCGTGGCGCCTCGGGCGCGACCCCTCGTGGCCGCCGGGGCGGCGCTGGTGTTCAGCTGGGCGGTCGAGTTCCTGCAACTTACCCCGTTGCCGGCCGAGTTGGCCGCGCGGAGCGTCGTCGCCCGGCTCGTCCTCGGATCCACCTTCAACCCGCCCGACCTTCTCTGGTACGCCGTTGGCGCCGCCCTGGGATGGCTTGCCCACGCCTCGTTCGCACGCCGTTCAGGCCTGCTGTCGACTCCGGTCTCCGCCGCATGTAAGTAGGGAAGGCCGGTACCCCGGTATCCAGCATCGAGACCGGTGAACTCGCCCAGGCAGCCCGGAAGTCCGGGCACTCGTCGGCAAAGCCCTGCGAGACGGGCTGCCATGTGCCGTGGTCCTCACGATCGTTGATCGCCCGGGCCCGGAGCCGGGGTCGGCATGCGCAGCGGCTTCGCGAGCCCGGGCACCTTCGTGAAGCGTCGGGTGCGACGGGCGGAGGCGACCGCGCCGCCGCGCGAGCGGCAGGGTTCAGTCCGCGGCACCGCTGCGGCGGGCATAGGCGCGGGCGGCACGTACACGGTCTCCGCAGCGGGTGGAGCACCAGTGGCGCCGGCCGTGGGTGCGCAGGAGGAACCGGTCGCAGGGGGCGGAACCGCAGGCCGCGAGGAGGCCTGCGTCCGGTCCGGTGAGCAGGTCCGCGGCGTCGGCGGCCAGGGTCGCGAGCGCGTGGTTGACGGCCTGGTCGGTGGGGTGGGCCTGGACGCGGCGCAGCCCCTGGGCGTCGTCCCAGGTGAGCAGGGGTGCGGTGGGTACGGCGGTCAGGGCCTCGTTCACCGCGCGCAGGGATGCCTCCGGCGGGGTGGCGCCGTCGACCCGCGCGGCGAACAGGGCGCGTACATGTCCGCGCAGGGTGCGCATCCGCTGGGCGCACACCTCGTACAGCCGCACGTCAGGAGTGGTCAGGTCGTGGGCGGCGAGCCAGCGCATGGCGGACTTGGGTGCGCCGAGCAGGTCGTAGCTCTGGCCGGCCGGGAGGGTCGCGATGGTGTCGGCGAAGTCCAGGGAGCGGTACCGGTCGGCGCCGGGGGCCGGGGGCAGGGCGGTCTTCGCGATGTCGGTGGCCAGGGTCTCGTCCATATCTCTCATGGTAGCGATTGCCTTTTTCCGTGATGCTTGCTTACTCTGGGCATCACGGAAAAAGTGCAAGCTATCCGTGAGAAACGAGGAGACGGCATGTCCCAGCACGACGCCCAGCAGTTCCCGGTCCGCGTCTTCGGCGGCCCGACCGCCCTGTTCGAATACGGCGGCCTGCGCTTCCTGACCGACCCGACCTTCGACGGCCCCGGCGACTACCCCTCGGCCGGCCCGACCCTGACCAAGACCGCGCCCTCCACGGCCATGCCCGCCGAACTCGGCCCCGTCGACGTGGTCCTGCTCTCGCACGACGAGCACGCCGACAACCTCGACACCTCCGGCCGCGCCCTGCTCGCCGACGTCCCGCTCACGCTGACCACCCCCGGCGGCGGGAAGCGTCTGGGGGAGAAGGCCAAGGGCCTGGCCGACTGGGAGTCGATCGAGCTGGAGCTTCCGGGTGGCGGCACGATCACCGTCACCGGTGTCCCCGCCGTCCACGGTCCCGGCCCGCGCGAGGAGGTCGAGCCGTTCACCGGCGAGGTCGTCGGCTTCGTCCTGACGGGGGAGGGCCTGCCGACCGTCTATGTCAGCGGTGACAACGCCTCGCTCGACGCGGTGAGGGAGATCGCCGAGCGCTTCGGCCCGGTGGACACCGCCATCCTGTTCGCGGGAGCGCCCCGCTTCCCCATGCTCTTCGACGGCGGGCTGCTCGTCCTGGACAGTGCCCAGGCCGCCGAGGCCGCGCGCGTACTCGGTGCCCGTCGCATCGTCCCCGTCCACCACGACAGCTGGGCCCACTTCACCGAGGGCCGTGACGAGTTGGAGGCCGCCTTCGCCGCCGCCGGCCTGGCCGACCGCCTGGACCAGGGCTGGGTCCGGCGCGCCTGAGCGGAAACCTCCCGTTCAGGAACCACGTCCACACCGGCCGGGGCCCGCAACGCGCGGGCCCCGGCCGCGGCGCACGGACCGGACCCCGGCGTCGAGAGAACGCCCCGAGCGCCTCCGCTCATCTGAGCGCCCTCGTCACGATCTGATCTCGCCCGGCGCCGGAGACTTGCCAAGCCTGGCGTGTAAACGTTTCCATCTCTCCGTGTAAACGTTTCCATGCGGCGCGCCGCATGGGGTCGAAGGCTTTCGGGATCCACAAGGAGGTGGTCCGGACATGGCCGGCATCAAGGATGTGGCCGCCGCCGCGGGACTGTCCGTCGCGACGGTCTCGCGGGCGCTCAACAACCATCCCTCCGTCAGCCCCGAGGCCAGGGCCCGCGTCCTCGCCGCCGTCGAGACGCTCGGCTACCGGCCCAACGCGGTCGCCCGCTCGCTGCGCACGGACCAGACCCGCACCATCGGTCTCGTCATCAGCGACGTCCTCAACCCGTACTTCACCGAGCTGGCCCGCTCCGTCGAGGAGGAGGCCCGCACCCGCGGCTACAGCGTCATCATCGGCAACGCCAACGAGCAGCCGGACCTCCAGGACCACCACGTCCGCACACTGCTCGAGCGCAGGATCGACGGTCTGCTCGTCTCACCCGCCGACGGGCGTTCCCCGCTGATGCTCGACGCGGCCGGCGGCGGCACCCCCATGGTCTTCGTCGACCGGTGGATCCCCGGCGTCGACGTCCCCGTCGTCCGCGCGGACGGCCGCGCCGCCGTCCGTGACCTCGTCGCCCACCTGCACCGTCTCGGCCACCGGCGGCTCGCGATCATCGCAGGACCCGCGGCCACCACCACCGGACAGGAGCGCGTCGACGCCTTCCGGGAAGCGCTGCACGCCTACGGACTGCCGCTGCCCGACGACTACATCGGCCAGGGCGACTTCCAGGCCGACAGCGGACGCCGCGCCACCGAGCGCTTCCTCGACCTGCCCCGGCCGCCCGAAGTCGTCTTCGCCGCCGACAACCTGATGGCCCTCGGCGCGCTCGACGCGATCCGCGCCCGCGGCCTGCGCGTCCCCGACGACATCGGACTCGCCGCCTTCGACGACATCCCGTGGTTCGTCCACACCGACCCGCCGATCACGGCGATCGCCCAGCCGACCGCCGACCTGGCCAGAGCCGCCGTACGGGCGCTGGTCGACCTGATCGAAGGCAGACCCCCGCAGTCCGTCACCCTCCCCGCCACCCTCGTCGTGCGCCGTTCCTGCGGCGAGCCGCCGGCCCCCGTCCCCACCACGTCCCAGCAAAGGAGCAACTTGTGAGCAGCCCGGACGAGTTGCTGCGCATCGAAGGCATCCGCAAGACCTTCCCCGGTGTGGTCGCCCTCGACTCCGTCGACTTCGACCTGCGCCGCGGCGAGGTCCACGTCCTCCTCGGCGAGAACGGAGCCGGCAAGAGCACCCTCATCAAGATGCTCTCCGGCGCCTACCGGCCCGACAGCGGGCGCATCCTCGCCGAAGGGCAGGAGGTGCGCATCCACAGCGCCCAGGACGCGGAACGCCTCGGCATCGCCACCATCTACCAGGAGTTCAACCTGGTGCCCGACCTGACGGTCGCCGAGAACATCTTCCTCGGCCGCCAGCCACGGCGCTTCGGCATGATCGACCGCAGGACGATGGAGGCCCGGGCGCAGCAGCTCCTCGACCGCGTCGGCGTCCGGGTGTCCCCGCGGGCACGCGTACGCGAACTCGGCATCGCCCGCCTCCAGATGGTGGAGATCGCCAAGGCCCTCAGCCTCGACGCCCGCGTCCTGATCATGGACGAGCCGACCGCCGTGCTGACCACGGAGGAGGTCGACAAGCTCTTCCGTATCGTGCGGCAACTGCGCGAGGACGGCGTCGGCATCGTCTTCATCACCCACCACCTCGAGGAGATCGCCGCCCTCGGCGACCGCGTCACCGTCCTGCGCGACGGCCGCTCCGTCGACCAGGTGCCCGCCTCGACCCCCGAGGACGAACTCGTACGGCTCATGGTGGGCCGCTCCATCGAGCAGCAGTACCCGCGCGAAAGGCCGGCGGCCGGTGAGCCGTTGCTGTCCGTGCGCGGACTGACCCGCGACGGTGTCTTCCACGACGTCAGCTTCGAGGTACGGGCCGGTGAGGTCGTCGGCCTCGCAGGACTCGTCGGCGCCGGCCGCACCGAGGTCGCCCGCGCCGTCTTCGGCGCCGACCCCTACGACCGGGGCAGCGTCCAGGTCCTCGGGCGCACGCTGCCCACCCACGACGTGGGCGCCGCGATGGGCGCCGGCATCGGCCTCGTCCCTGAGGACCGCAAGGGGCAGGGCCTGGTCCTCGACGCCTCCGTGCAGGAGAACCTCGGCCTGGTCACCCTGCGTTCGGCGACGCGCGCCGGACTCGTCGACCTCAAGGCACAGCGCACGGCCGCCGCCCGCATCGCCGAGCAGCTCGGTGTCCGGATGGCGGGCCTCGGCCAGCATGTACGCACCCTGTCGGGCGGCAACCAGCAGAAGGTCGTCATCGGCAAGTGGCTGCTCGCCGACACCCGCGTACTGATCCTCGACGAACCCACCCGAGGCATCGACGTCGGCGCCAAGGTCGAGATCTACCAGCTCGTCAACGAGCTCACCGCCTCCGGCCACGCGGTCCTGATGATCTCCAGCGACCTGCCGGAAGTGCTCGGTATGAGCGACCGGGTGCTGGTCATGGCCCAGGGCCGGATCGCCGGCGAACTCGACGCAGAACAAGCCACCCAGGACGCGGTGATGGCCCTCGCCGTCACCACCGCCACTCCTGCGAACGACCCCGCAGTGAACGAAGAGGAGAGCCCCCGTGGCCACTGACACGCTGAAGAACGACAGGGGCGCGAGCGGCGCCCCGGCGGGCGGCTCCGCGCTCCGTCGCATACTCCTCGACAACGGTGCCCTGACCGCTCTCGTCGTCCTGCTCGTCGCGATGTCGCTGCTCTCCGGCGACTTCCTGACGACGCAGAACCTGCTCAACGTCGGCGTCCAGGCAGCCGTCACCGCGATCCTCGCGTTCGGTGTCACCTTCGTCATCGTCTCCGCCGGCATCGACCTGTCCGTCGGCTCCGTCGCCGCGCTGTCCGCCACCGTGCTGGCCTGGACGGCGACCAGCGAGGGAGTGCCGGTGTGGCTGGCCGTCGTCCTCGCCGTCGCGACCGGCGCGGCCTGCGGCCTCGTCAACGGCGCGCTCGTCTCGTACGGCAAGCTGCCGCCGTTCATCGCCACGCTCGCGATGCTGTCGATCGGCCGCGGACTGTCCCTGGTCATCTCACAGGGCAGCCCCATCGCGTTCCCCGACTCCGTGTCCGGGCTCGGCGACACGCTCGGCGGCTGGCTCCCCGTCCCCGTCCTCGTGATGATCGCGATGGGCCTGCTCACCGCGCTGATCCTCGGCCGCACCTACATCGGCCGCTCCATGTACGCCATCGGCGGCAACGAGGAGGCCGCCCGCCTCTCCGGCCTGCGCGTCAAGCGGCAGAAGCTCGTCATCTACGCGCTGTCCGGCCTCTTCGCCGCCGTCGCCGGTGTCGTCCTCGCCTCCCGGCTCGCCTCCGCCCAGCCGCAGGCCGCCCAGGGTTACGAACTCGACGCCATCGCCGCCGTCGTCATCGGCGGCGCCAGCCTCGCCGGCGGTGTGGGCAAGGCGTCCGGCACCCTGATCGGCGCGCTGATCCTCGCCGTGCTGCGCAACGGCCTCAACCTGCTGTCCGTCTCCGCCTTCTGGCAGCAGGTCGTCATCGGTGTCGTCATCGCCCTCGCGGTGCTGCTGGACACGCTCCGCCGCCGCGCCGGCGCCACGGGAGGCGGCGCGGCCGCCGCCGGGACCGGGAGCTCCGGCGGGAAGAAGAAGAGCGCGGCGAAGTTCGCCGTCGCCGCGGCGATCGTCGCCGCCGTCGTCGGCGCCGTTTCGCTCCTCAACCCCGGACCGTCGTCGACGAACACGAAGATCGGCATGTCGCTGTCCACGCTCAACAACCCCTTCTTCGTGCAGATGAAGGAGGGCGCGCAGGCGGAGGCCGAGGCCGCGGGCATCGACCTCACCGTCACCGACGCCCAGAACGACGCCTCCCAGCAGGCCAACCAGCTGCAGAACTTCACCAGCTCCGGAGTGAAGTCGGTCATCGTCAACCCGGTGGACTCCGACGCCGTCGGCCCGGCCGTGCGCGGCGCCAACAAGGCCGACATCCCGGTCATCGCCGCCGACCGCGGCGTGAACAAGGCCGAGACCGCCGCCCTGGTGGCCTCGGACAACGTCGCCGGCGGCAAGCTCGCCGCGAAGACACTGGCCGAGAGGCTCGGCGGCAAGGGCAGCATCGTGATCCTTCAGGGCACGGCCGGCACCTCCGCCAGCCGCGAGCGCGGCGCGGGCTTCGCGGAGGGCCTCAAGGACTACCCGGGCATCAAGGTGCTTGCCAAGCAGCCCGCGGACTTCGACCGCACGAAGGGCCTCGACGTCATGACCAACCTGCTCCAGGCCAACTCCGGCATCAACGGCGTCTTCGCCGAGAACGACGAGATGGCGCTGGGCGCGGTCAAGGCGCTGGGCAGCAAGGCCGGCAGCTCGGTCTCCGTCGTCGGCTTCGACGGCACCCCCGACGGCCTGAAGGCGGTCGAGGCGGGCACGCTGTACGCGTCGATCGCCCAGCAGCCCGCGGAACTGGGGAAGATCGCCGTCCAGAACGCGGTCCTGGCGGCACAGGGCAAGAGCGTGGAGAGCATGGTGAAGGTCCCGGTCAAGGTCGTCACCCGCGAGAACGTCGCCGACTTCTCATGACGCCGCAGGAGAGTGGCCGGCCCGTTGTGACCGTGCAGGAAAGCGGCCGGGCTCGCACGACCGCACAGGAAGGGGGCGGCCTCTCATGACGCCGCAGGAAGAGGGTCCCCGCATGGACGAGCGCGTGGAGAGGCGCCCGCAGGGAAGTGTCCGGCAGGGAAGGGACGACTACGACCTGCTGGTCGTGGGGTCGGCCAACGCCGACCTGGTCATCGGTGTCGAACGCCGGCCCGCCGCGGGCGAGACGGTCCTCGGCTCCGACCTGGCCGTCCACCCCGGCGGCAAGGGCGCCAACCAGGCCGTCGCCGCCGCTCGCCTCGGCGCCCGGACCGCCCTGCTGGCCCGGGTCGGCGACGACGCCCACGGGCGGCTGCTGCTCGACTCGCAGCGGGCCGCCGGCGTCGACACCGGCGGAGTCCTGGTCGGCGGGGCGCCCACCGGCGTCGCGCTGATCACCGTCGACCCGTCGGGCGACAACAGCATCGTCGTCTCACCGGGCGCCAACGGCCGGCTCACCCCCGGTGACGTCCGGGCCGCGGGCGAACTGATCGCCCGCGCCGGGGTGGTCTCCCTCCAGTTGGAGATCCCCCTCGACACGGTCGCCGAGGTGGCCCGCACGCTGCCCTCGGGGACCCGGTTCGTACTCAACCCGTCCCCGCCGGCGCCTCTGCCCGCGGACGTGCTCGCCGCTTGCGACCCGCTGGTCGTCAACGAGCACGAGGCGCGATACATGCTGGGCGAGACGGGTGACCGCCCGGAGGACTGGGCCCGCGACCTGCTGGCCCTCGGCCCCCGCTCGGTCGTCGTGACGCTGGGCGCGGAGGGGGCGCTCGTCGCGGAGGCGGGCGGCTGCGTGCGCGTACCGAGCCCGAAGGTCGACGCGGTCGACACGACGGGCGCGGGTGACGCGTTCACGGCGGCCCTCGCCTGGCGGCTCGGACTCGGCGAGACCCTGGCGGAGGCGGCCGGTTTCGCGGTCCGGGTCGGTGCCGCGGCCGTCACCGGCAGGGGCGCGCAGGAGTCGTTCCCGAGCGCGGGTGACTCCTTGCCGGCCGTGGGGGAGTCGGTGCCGTCCGTCGAGGAGTCCGTGCAGTCCGTGGAGGAGGCCGGGGCCCGGTGAAGAAGTACGGCATCCTCAACCGCCATCTGGCGGGAGCCCTGGCCGAGTTGGGCCACGGCGACACCGTCCTGGTCTGCGACGTCGGCATGCCGGTCCCGTCGGGCCCGCGCGTGGTCGACCTTGCCTTCCGGGCCGGCATCCCGTCCTTCGCCGACGTGCTCGACGGCCTGCTCGACGAGCTGGTGATCGAGTCCGCGACCGCCGCCCACGAGGTCCACGACGCCAATCCGCCCGCGGCCCGCCTGCTGGCGGAACGGCTCCCGGCGCTGGACTTCGTCACGCACGACGAGCTCAAGGCCCGCAGCCGGGACGCCGGCCTGGTGGTGCGGACGGGGGAGGCGCGGCCCTACGCGAACGTACTGCTGCGCTGCGGCGTCTTCTTCTGAAGCGGAACGGGCCGGTGCGAACAGTGTCCGGGTCCGGCCGTCTGTGAGGGAACGGTGGTCGTTTCTTCACCGTGCGTTCCGAAAGCCGGACCGTGATGAATGCCGTGCGGTGGCCGGGGCTCTGCCCGGGCCGCCGCCTTCGGCGTATTCGGGCGCCCTGCCCGCAGAGAGGATCGTCCCGCTTCAACGGCCCGCCGCCCGTACCGGAATTCCCGCTGCGCGGTGATTCGCGAGAGAACACGAAAACGTGCCGGAGTGCGAAAGGCATGCGAATGGGCCCCGGAACTGGAAGCGTTCCGGGGCCCGCTCGAGCAACGCACGACCGACAGGGCCCGAAAGCGGTCCTTCTCGGTCTGCGGTGGTATCAGATGCCGGTGGTCTGCACCGAGACGAGACCGGTGGCCGCGGCGACCGGCACGACGGCCGCGACGGACTGGACGGTGCCGACGACGTCACCGACGTTCGCGGCGGCGCCGTAGCCGTTGACACCGACGTGGGCGCTCGCGATACCGCCGGCAATGCCGTCCAGCTCGCTCTCGGAAATTTCGGCGGTCTCAACCGGGGTGAAGCCGTTACGCACTGTCTCTCCCTTTCCATACGGGGGGATTCCTGAACTGACGCCGACCGTACGCGCGTCAAAGGGAAACGGGCCGACGTGAACCGTCGCCTTGCGCCCGGAATGGGCATCCGCGATCAGGACTCCCGTTCCCGAGGATGAGATCACGCCAACGGGTCAACCGGCAACTGTGGTTCCGTTTCTGACGGGTGAATACTTCTTCACGACAACACCAAATAGCGTGCACTTTTCCGCGGGCAGCGGGGGGCGAATAGCGCCTCCGTCGACCGGGGCGCTCGGGTCTCCGGCCGACCCCCGGGCTTCCGCGGATGCGGCATCGGCGGCCGCAGCTCCGGGTTGTGGCGGCGGGAGGGTCTGACCGCGGGCTCCGGGGGCAGACGAGCCGTAAGCGAACACGATGTGAGGGAGTTGTCCGATGCTGGGTCTTGCCGCCGCGGTGATGTTCTTCATCGCGTTCCTCATCAACGCCGCCGAGATCGATACGAACGAAGTCTTCGCGTCGACGAACGTGATGCTCCTGGGCCTGATGCTGCTCGCACTCCATGTCGCAGGCGTGGGCACGTCCTGGAGGTCCGGCCGGACCCGTCGGCGCTGAGAGCCTGACCCGTACCGATGCCCCGGGCCGTTCCTCGCACACGGCCCGTTCGGCTCGCTCGGTGAATCGAACCGGAGGACATGATGGCCCTGATGACAACGGCGGCCGTGGATGCCGCGGCTGCTTCCGGATGGCTGCACGTGACGGTGATCGTGGTGGCGCTGTCCGTCCTCGTGCACAGCCTGGTCCGGCACGACCGCTGACGCCCGCCTCGGGTCGAGCCGCGACCCTGGTGGTGCCGACCGCCCGGCGCGAACCGTTCCGGGTGACCGGACCCCGGCGGTCCGGACGCCCGGTGCGCCCGACCCCGAGAGGGCCGGGCAGGCCCCGGACCGCCGGAAACGTCAGCCCTCGCGGACCGAGAGGACGATCTTGCCCCGGGTGCGGCCCGCCTCGCCGAGCCGGTGGGCGTCCGCGGCCCGCTCCAGCGGCAGCACCGTCTCCACCACGGGCCGCAGCCGCCCCGCAGCGACCAGTCCGGCCAGTGCCCGCATGCCCGTGGAGTCGGGTTCCACCAGCGTGAAGCCGGTGCGCACACCCCGGTCCGCGCCGGCGGGCACTTCGTCGGGCGACGGCAGAGTGACGAGCGTGCCGCCGTCCCGCAGCACCGCGAGCGACCGCGGCCCGTAGTCGCCTCCGACCGAGTCCAGCACCACGTCCACGGTCCTGCCCAGCGCCGTCACGAAATCCTGGCGGCTGTAGTCGATGACCTCGTCTGCGCCGAGTTCCTTGAGCAGCGCGTGCTTGTGCTCACGGGCGGTGCCGACGACGTACGCGCCGCGTGCCGAGGCGATCTGCACGGCGAGGTGGCCCACGCCGCCCGCCGCCGCGTGGATCAGGACCCGCTGCCCGCCGGTCAGGCCCGCCGTCTCCACCAGTGCCTGCCATGCGGTCAGCCCCGCCAGCGGCAGGGCGGCCGCCTCGATGTGGGTGAGCTCCGCCGGCTTCGGGGCGAAGTGCCGTGCCGGACCCGTGACGTACTCGGCGTAGCCGCCGGCCTGCCGCGGAAACTCGGGCATGCCGAAGACCTCGTCGCCCGGCCGGTACAGCGTGACGCCGGGCCCCACCTGTTCGACGACACCCGACACGTCGTGTCCCAGCACCGGCGGCTCGCCGTGCATCCCGAAGCCGCCCGTGGCCCGGGTCTTCCAGTCGACCGGGTTCACCCCGGCGGCGTGCACCCTGACGAGGATCTCGGTCGGGCCCGGCACGGGCCGGGGAAGGTCGGCGAGGGTCAGGGTCTCGGGGCCTCCCCAGGAGGGGACGGTGATCGCGCGCATCGTGGTGCCGTTCATGCAATGTCCTTCCGTGTCCGATGTACCCGACCACCTTCCGCGCTCAGCCAGTCCCGCAGAACTGGCCTGATGGCCATGATGTGACAGAATCTGGCCATGACCCTCGAAAGGCAGCGCGCCCGGACCACGGAATGGACGCCCGAGGAGGGCTGCGTCGTGCCACCCGGATCCGACCCGCACCGGGTCGCCGTGCTCGCCCTCGACGGCGTGATGACCTTCGAACTTGGGATTCCCGCCCGTATCTTCGGCACCGCCCGCGGTGCGGACGGCACGGCGCTGTACGCGGTGGACGTCTGCACTCCCGACGGCCGTTCCGTGCGCACGGAGGCCGGCTTCTCCATCGACGTGCAGCACGGTGCCGAGGCACTGGAACGCGCGGACACCGTGGTCGTCGCCGCCACGCACCGCCTCGGCGTCATCGGAGAGCAGGGCGTGCTGCCCGAGCCGGTGGCGGCAGCCCTGGCCAGGATCCGGCCCGGTACCCGGATCGTGTCGATCTGCACCGGCGCCTTCGTGCTCGCCGCGGCAGGGCTCCTCGACGGCCGCCCGGCCACCACCCACTGGGCGGAGGCAGAGCACTTCCGGCGGCTGTTCCCCCGCGTCCGGTTCGACGAGGACGTGCTCTTCGTCGACGACGGCGATCTGCTGACCTCGGCCGGCGCGGCGGCCGGCGTCGACGTCTGTCTGCACCTGGTACGCCGTGACCACGGCAGCGCGCTCGCCAATCAGGTGGCCCGGCGCTGCATCGTCCCACCGTGGCGGGACGGCGGCCAGGCCCAGTACATCGAGCGTCCGGTGCCGGCCCCCACGGCCGCCACGACCGCGCCCACCCGCGCCTGGGCGCTCGAACGGCTGCACCGCCCGCTGACCCTGGGGGAGCTGGCGGGACACGCCGGGATGAGCGTGCGGACCTTCACCCGGCGGTTCCGTGACGAGGCCGGCCTCACTCCCGGCCAGTGGCTCACGGCCCAACGGGTCGAGTTCGCGAAGCAGTTGCTGGAAACCAGCGACCTGTCCATCGACCTGGTGGCGGACCGGGCCGGATTCGGGAGTGCCAACTCCCTGCGTCAGCACATGCGAGAACTCGTCGGCGTCCCGCCCGCCGCGTACCGCCGCACCTTCCACGCCTCGGCCGGCGTCCGGACAGCCCGGCGCGGGGTCGTCGGGCCGGGAGCGTCCGGGGTCACCCGTGGCCGACCCGGCCCCGAGGCACGACGCGCCACAGCATGACCAGTACGCCCCGGACGTCGTCCGCCCCTGCGCAGCGTCGCCTTCGCGGTCGGCGCGCCCGGTGCGCACCGCGCCCCGGCTGGGGGCCGGGGTGGAGGGTGGCGGGGTGCGGGACGGGCGCGGGATCGGACACGTCGCAGATCGGTCAGGAATCGAGAAGCACGGTCACCGAGCCGTCCCTACCATGATCGTCATGGACATCACCATTCACACGAGCTTCCTCCCGCACAACGACCCGGACGCGTCGCTGGCCTTCTACCGCGACGCCCTGGGCTTCGAGGTCCGCAGCGACGTCGGACAGGGCAAGATGCGCTGGATCACCGTCGGCCCCGTCGGTCAGCCCGGCACGTCCATCCTCCTGGCGCCGCCGGCGGCCGACCCCGGCGTCACCGAGGACGAGCGCCGCACCATCACCGAGATGATGGCCAAGGGCACCTACGGCTGGATCCTGCTGGCCACCCCGGACCTCGACGACACGTTCGAGAAGGTGCAGGCACGCGACGTCGAGGTCGTCCAGGAGCCGACCGAGCAGCCGTACGGCATCCGCGACTGTGCCTTCCGTGACCCCGCGGGCAACCTGATCCGCATCCAGGAGCTCCGCTGACCGGTCCGTCCGTGGCGGTCGTCCGCGCGGTCCGTCCGTCGCGGTCGCTCGGCGCGGACCGTCCGTCGCGGTCCGCTCCTCGCCGTCCCCTCCTCCAAGCAAAGGGGTTGTCTCATGTGTCGTCCCGCATGGGCGCGCGCACTCACCGTGGCGCACCGCCTGAGCGAGTTCGCGCGACTGCGTCGCGTCCGTGACCGGATCGACCGGGAGTACGCGCAGCCGCTGAACGTCGAGGCACTGGCCCGCGGCGCGGACATGTCCCCCGGCCACCTCAGCCGCCAGTTCCGGATCGCGTACGGCGAGTCGCCGTACGCCTACCTGATGACACGCCGCATCGAGCGCGCCACGGTGCTGCTGCGTCGTGGTGACCTCAGCGTCACCGAGGTCTGCCTGGCGGTCGGCTGCTCGTCGCCGGGGACCTTCAGCACCCGCTTCACCGAGCTCGTCGGCATGCCGCCCAGCGCCTACCGGCGCCGCGTGACGGGCGCCGCTCAGGGCGTGCCGCCGCGCGTGGCGAAGCAGGCGACAAGAACGGTCAGGAATGAAGAAGCACCGGTCGCAGAGCCGGAGCTAGCGTGAGGACCATGGAAAACATCGAATGCGTCACCCTCGAGGTGGCCGACCCCACGTCCGCCGAAAAGTTCTACACGACCGCCTTCGGCCTGGGCACGCAGCTGCGCCTGCGGGCCTCGGAGGCACCGACGACCGGCTTCCGCGGATTCACGCTGTCGCTCGTCGTGTCCCAGCCGGCCGACGTCAACGCCCTCGTCGACGCCGCCGTGGAGGCCGGCGCCGCGACGCTGAAGCCCGCCACCAAGTCGCTCTGGGGCTACGGAGGCGTCGTACAGGCCCCGGACGGGACGATCTGGCAGATCGCGTCGTCGTCGAAGAAGGACACCGGCCCGGCCACCCGGCAGATCGACGAGGTCGTGCTGCTGCTGGGCGTCGAGGACGTGAAGGCCACCAAGCAGTTCTACGTCGACCGCGGCCTCGCCGTGGCGAAGGGCTTCGGCAGCAAGTACGTCGAGTTCGCCACCGGTTCCGGTCCCGTCAAGCTCGCGCTGTACAAGCGCCGTGGCCTGGCCAAGGTGGCCGGCGTCTCGCCCGACGGCACGGGATCGCACCGGCTCGCGATCGGCGGCGACGGCGAATCCTTCACCGACCCCGACGGATTCGAGTGGGAAGCCGCGGCGCCGGCACCCACCGCCTGATATGTGATGACCGACGGAGTCCGACCCTGACGGGCGGGCTCTCCACGAACCGACCGGAGGAAGCATGACGGGCGCGCCGCCGCGTGGACTCGAGGAAAGACTGCGGGACACCCGCGCGAGACTGGAGAGCGACGTCGATCTCTGGGTCGCGACATCGGGCGCCCCGGGCGGCGTCCACCTCATCCCGCTCTCGTACCTCTGGGACGGGACCGCGTTCCTCATCTCGACGCCGCGCTCCTCGGTCACGAGCCGCAATCTGCTGGCGGACGGGCGGGTGCGTCTCAGCTTCGGGCCGACCCGCGATGTCGTCCTCGTCGACGGCGCCGCCGAGCCGGTGGACGTCGCCGGCCTCGCACCGGGCACGGGGGACGCGTTCGCGACGAAGACCGGTTTCGATCCGCGCGAGCTCGACGAGCCGTACCAGTACTTCCTGATCCGGCCGCGGCGCATACAGGCCTGGCGTGAGGCGAACGAGCTGCGGGGCCGCACCCTGATGCGCAACGGCTGCTGGATCGGCTGACCGTCGCGCGGCGACCCGCCCCCTCCGGTCCGCGAGCGGTGCGACCCGCGTCTCCTGTCGTCGCGGGACCGCTGATCCGGCAAGAGCCGAACGCCGGGGCCGCGGCTGGGCGATGGCTTATCGTGATCACGCAACCGCCCGCTCGCGCAGGACGGTTCGCCGTGAAAAGGCCTTGACCAGTCGTCGCACGCGCTGCTGGGCTTGGAGCGCGGGAGGCTTACGAACGGGGGGTTGCCGGGTGTCTCGATCGGTATGTGCTGTGGTCCGTCCGGACGGTCACAGGCCGGCGCTGCCAGCCGCTCCCTGATCCCAGGACGCTGATCCCCACGGTCGTACGCCCCCCTGCCGGATCTGAAAGGACCCAATGACCCTCAGTGTGGAGCTCCTGGCGATCATTTCCGTCCTTTCCCTCCTCGCCTACGGCCTCAAAGGGCTCACCGGGTTCGGCCCCGCGCTGTTGTTCGTGCCGGTGGCTTCCGTTCTGTTCAACCAGCCCCTCGCCGTAGCCGCGTCAGGAGTTCTGGACGCGACCTCCGGGGCCGCCATGACGGTCAGCGACCGTCAGATCCGCCGGGGCCGTGAAGGCTTCCTCGTCGGCGCCACCATGGCCGTCGGTACTTCGGCCGGAGTCGTGGCCCTCAGCCACATCCCGAGCACCGTCGCTGCCGGGCTCCTCATGTTCGCGGTCGTCATCGGCCTGGCGTCAGTGGTCGTCGCCCAACGCAGGGGACCGGTCGAACAGTCACAGAAAATCAGTTCCCGAGGGGGAGCGGTCGTCGGCCTGCTGGCGGGATTCATCGGCGGCATCACCGGAATCAACGGACCACCCCTCGTCATCTACCTGCAGCGCATCCTGACGCCCCATGACCTCAGAATCGTCGTGACGCGGGTCCTGCTCGTGTCGGCCGTGGTGCGGGTGCTCACGTTCCTGGTGGTCGGTGATCAGATCGCGAACGCCATGCTTCTGGCGCTGGTCTGCCTGCCGATGCAACTGGTGGCGCTCCTCATCGGCACCAAGCTTTCCCGCGTCACGTCGCCCGGAATGCTGACCACGATCAACAGCACGATTGTCGCCTTCTCTGTCTTGCTTGCTGCCTACAACACCCTCTGGGGATCCTAGGAGTACAACCGTGCCGACGTCGGTCAACTTCATATTCGCCACCTCGGGTCTGCAGTCGATGCTCAAATTCTTCACGGGCACGCTGGATGCGGCGTACTTCGGCTCCACGCCCTTCCTTCTGGGCTACTCCTACGGGCTCCCGGTCCGGGCCATCGGGATAGCGCAGCGACTGGGCAGCGGGCACGCGGTGGTCACCAGGGGCACGGTGTCCTCCCGCCCCCGCATCGGAACGGTCTCCGGCAGCACGGGCCACGAGATCGCCTACGCCTGGGCGAAGGCCACCGACCGTAACCCGGTCTACGTCGACCTCCCCCCGAACGACCAGGTCATGGCGTTCGAAGCGGGATTCATCGACGCCATCTCCTGCTGGGAACCCTTCACGACCATGGCGGTCCGCCTCGGCGGCCGGCGTGTTTTCACGGGCGAGGACTCCGGGAGCCAGCTGAATCTGCTGTGCGTGAGCAGCGATACGGCTCGGGAGAAGCCTGCCGCTGTGCGGGCTCTCGTGAAGACGCACGACGACGTCTCACGGAAGCTGCGTCTCGGCGTCTCCTCCCGGGAACTCCACTTCCTGCAGGGAGTGTTCGCCGACGGGCTGTCCGTCGCCGACTGCGACAGGATATTCCGGAGCGGTATCGAGTGGGTCGAATCCACCGGTGCCTCCACGGCGGAGACACGGGAGGAGATCACCGAGTCGCTGCGCGGCTCATGGGACTTCCTCGTGTCCACCGGACTGTATTCCGGCAACATGCCCGACCTCTCGGCAGCACTCGAACCCCTCGACGAGACGGTCGACGACGCCTCGGCCGAAGAGAGATCCACACTCCGCCTCGGCTACTCCGATTCGATCATGTGCGCGCCCATTCTTCTCGGCAGGCATGCACGGCTGTTCATGGCGAACGGCCTGGACGACACGGACAGCGACAGCCGCATCATCGAACGGGTCGCGGCCCTCGGGGACGAATACCGGCAGGCTCTGCGGAGCATCCGCTCCCTCCTGGCCGTCGAGCCGGAGCTGGCCGTGGTGAAGGCCGGGAAGGTCATCGAGCAGGAGCTGGCCGACTTCTACGAGAGGTGTTTCGACCGGCTTCCGCCCAAGGCCATCAGCAGCGTCATCGAAGAGCTGAGCAAGTTCGGAGTCATGCCGACCAGGGTGGCCGCTGCCGCCCACTGGCTGCGGAACCTGCGCAACGACTCCGCACATCGCGGACGTGAAGCCGTCCAGTACGCCGAGACCGCGTACGGCCTGACGGTGGAGATCCTCGAGTGGCTGCACCAGGAGCTCCCCCGGCTCCTGCTCCGCTGTACCCGGTGCGGCAGAACGATCGAGGACAGCAGTTGGGTGGCCTGCCCGCACTGCGGCCAGCTGCGCCGGCGGAGCTGCGGATCGTGCAGGGAACCGATACAGGCCTCATGGAAGGCCTGTCCGCACTGCGGTTGCGCGGTGTAGGCGCCGGGCGGGTGCGTCCTGCCGATCCGGCGCCCCGAGCCCGGTGCGCCCGGTCCCTTGCCGCCGTTCTGCCGCGGTCGTGGCCGGCCGCCGTGCGCGGTTCGGGCGGCCGGGCCGCCCGGCGTCGGCGTTCACGGTGCGGAGGGGGCCGGGAGAGCGGTCGCGTCGACGGGGACGAGCACGGCGGTGATGTTGTCGTGCCCGCCCGCGCCCAGCGCGTAGCGGACCAACTCCCGTACGTACGGCAGTAGATCGATGCCCTCAGTCGAAGCCCGGGGCAGGCGGGTGAGCACGTCCCGCAGGCCCTCGGCGTCGGGCAGGTAGCGCCACAACCCGTCCGTGCAGAGCAGCAGGCGACCGGGGACGGAGGGTCGGTAGCTCCGGACGCGTGCTTCCGTATCGTCCGTGTCCGCGCCCAGCCAGGCGGTGAGGGCGTCGTGTTCCCCGATGTCGTCCTCGGTGAGCGTCATGCCGGTGCCCTCGTCCGGCAGCCAGTAGGCCCGGCTGTCGCCGACCGACGCACTCCAGATTCCCGCCGGTCCGGCCACGCCGGCGACGAACGTGCAGGCCGGTGCCACGTCCGTGTCGCCAGGGCCGGCCAGGGCGGCGACCGCCTGTGCCGCGCGGGCCACGGCCTCGCGGAGCGCTGTCTCCGGCAGCACGCCCACCGGCAGTCGCGCCCCCAGCACACGTGCCCCCACCTCGGCCGCGACCTGTGCGGCGCGCTCCGAACGGGGCGACATGGAGACGCCGTCGCAGACGACGCCGATCGTCCAGTCACCGCACCGGGTCAGGGCCATGGCGTCCGCGTTGACGCCGCGCCGCCTGCCGCGGTCGCTGACGCCCGCCGCGCCGTCCGCGGCCGTGACCTCGACGTGCGACCGGAAGGCCGGCTGCGCGTGGCCGCATTCCCAGCAGTGGCCGTCCGGGGCGACGATTCCGCCGCACCGGACACAGATCTCGTTCTCGCTCATCGGGAGGATCCTGACAGACCCGGACCGGCTCATCACCATCGTGATCGTGATCGTCCGGAAACCCGAATGGCCCGCGCGCGCCACCGTTCGGGGCGGTGGCGCGCGCGGGGGTCGTGGCGGTCCCGTTCGGCCCGTCAGGCGCGGAGGGGGCCCTCGCAGCTGTAGTCGGATGTGCCCCCGCGTCCGCCGGGCCAGACGTCCACGTCGTCGAACGAGCAGTTCATGTCGATCAGGTTGTTGTCGCCGCCTGCGGCGCGGTCGAGGAGGAAGTGGTCGACCGTCTCCGACATGTCCTTGAAGACGAGGTCGGCGTCGCCCGAGTCGGTCAGGTTCGCTGTGATGCGGCCGGTGCAGACGAACCGCGGGCGCTCGGCCGTGCCGCTGCCACGGCATGCGGGGATGCTGCCGGTCGTCGCGATGAAGGAGGCGCGAACCTGGTCGGCCGAGCCGTCGCGCAGCCGGTCCAGCGGGACATAGGCCGTGTCGGGCACGAACAGGTCGTCGACATGGGCGATCTGCGCGTCGAGGAAGGTGTCGTACGCGCTCTGCAGCCCCGGGTCCCTGCCGAGTCGGTCGCGCCAGGCGTCGAACGCGGCCGGGTCGTCGGCGCGGAGGGTGCGGTACATCTCCCGCAGCAGGGAGGGGCGCTGGGTCCAGAGGAACTCGAAGAAGGTGCCCGCGTAGTCGTAGAAGCGGAAGCCGTCGCCGTCGTACGTGGCGTGCAGCAGCTGGTCCACCGTCATGCGCGGTCCGCCGTTCGCCGTGTCGTCGATGACGCCCTGGACGAGCGACTTGCGGACCTTGACGCCGTCACTGCGGCTGGCGCCGGCGAAGAACTCGGCGGTTCCCTCGTCCATGGCCGTGGTCCGGTCGCCGTCGTACCAGGGGCCCTCGCCGAAGAAGCCGGGCACCGCCCAGCGGCCGTTGAGGTAGTGCCCGTACTCGTGGCGGAACAACTCCTCCAGGGTCAGCGAGGAGTCCTGCGGCACTCGGCGCTGGTACGTGTAGAAGGTCGCCCCCTTCTCGATGTAGATGCCGCCGTTGTCGGTGCCCATACCGGTCAGGAGCGGGTGGAAGATCTCGTACTCCTTGCGGGAGGAGTACAGCACGACGTTCAGGGCGGAGTTGGGGTCGCCCGCGAGGGGCGTCTCACTGCCGACCACGCGGTGGAACTGTGCCTTGACCTGCTTGCTCGCGTAGTACAACTGGTCGACGGTGGCCCGGGCGAGACCGGTGCGGACCCTGATGCGGTCGGTGCCGTCGACGCCGTAGACGTACGAGTGCGGGAAGAGGCGCTTCTCGATGTCGGACGCGCACACGTGGTACCGGGCGCAGGCCTCGTACACCCCCAGCCAGGTGGCGACCTTCGCCCAGGGGGCACTGCTGTCACCGAAGGTGCGTGCCGTGACGCCCAGGAGCGTGCCGAGGTCCGAGACGATCCCGGTGCGCAGCCCGTCGATCTGGCCGAAGCGGCCGTACTCGTTCAGCGCGTCACGTACGACCCAGGCGTTGGGCCGGTCCTTGAGGTGCGTGTGCCGGGCGAAGGCCCGGAAGGCGGCACGGTAGGACGGGGAGGCCTTCGCCGCGGCGTGGAAGGCGGTGTCCTGGTTGCCGGGGTAGACGCCGAGGTAGTTCAGGCTGAGCGCGGCGAGGGCGGCCCCGGCCCACGAGGTGTCCTGGGCGGTGTCGGGGTGCCGGGAGTCCATGGTGGCCAGCACCCGCTTGACCAGCGCGAGTTGGTACTGACGCAGGCCGGGTGCCGAGGCCGCGTAGAGAGCTTCGCGCAAGGTCTCCGCGTTGGTTCGGGTGGCGTCGAAGGTGCGGGACGCCGAGCCGAAGCGGGCGACGGCACGGCGCATGGTGGTCAGGGTCGGCGTGTCCGTGACGTCGATCTCGTCGCGCGAGAAGTCGTGGTAGGCGACGGCGTGGAGATACGTGAACATCTCCAGCAGGTGGCTGCCGTTCCTGCCGTCGTGGGCGTCGGCGAGGCCGGTGATGCGGCGGGAGACGGCCTGGACGTGTGCGTCCGACATGACCGGGACGAGGCGCTGGTCCCAGGTCCACAGGATGGAGCGAAGGCAGCCGTCGGCGGTGACGGCGGGGTCGGCGAGGAAGTCCGCGAACTGCCCAGGGGTGAGGCCCGTGACGCCGTCGAGCGTGCAGGGCACATGCGCCGCGCCGACGTCGGCCTTGCCCTTCTGTTCCGGGGTACGAGGTCCGGGGACGCGGCCGCCGGTGATGCCGCCCGGGGCCGGCAGCGGACGGGCGGCTCGGGGGTCCGGGGCCTCGGCCAGGCGGTCCACCTTGTCGGTGGGGTTCGCCTGGGATGCCGCCCGTGTCGCAGAGGGCGTGACGGGAGTCGTGGGGGCGGGTTCGGCCGCGGGGGCGGGTTGCACAGCCGTCACGCAGAGCGTGAGTGCTGTCGCGGCGGTGAGCAGGCCTGCGCGCAGGGATCTGCGCGCGACGGGGCGCGGACGTGGGCGTGGGTTTCTGGGCTGGAACACATCGGCTCCTGTGTGGGAGGTGGCAAGAGATGCGCTGTGCGGCGGAAGGCGCCTCGGGCGTCAACTGCCGTGGCGCGGGCGCCAGTTGAAGGTGCGGCGCTATGTGATGCGTAACGTAGTAATGTGAAATGGCACTGTAAAGAGCTGTGCACCGCGGATCGCGGTTCGTGCCCCGGTCAGGGGGTCTCGGGGAAGTGGCAGGCCACCTGACGGACCTCGCCGGGGGCCGGAGGCCCGAGCTCCGGTGTCTCGGTCCGGCAGATCTGCCGCGCCTTCGGGCAGCGGGGGTGGAAGGCGCAGCCCGGCGGGGGAGAGGCCGGACTCGGCGGATCGCCGAGCAGCGTGATCCGCTCGCGGGCCCGCTCACGCACCGGGTCGGGCAGCGGTACGGCGGACAGCAGGGACCGCGTATAGGGGTGGGCCGGGGCGTCGTACACCCGCGCCTTGGGGCCGATCTCGACGATGCGGCCCAGATACATCACGGCGACCCGGTCGCACACCCGCTTGACCACCGAGAGGTCGTGGGCGATGAAGAGGTGGGCGAAAGAGAGCTCCCGCTGCAGACGGCCCATCAGATTGACGATCTGCGCCTGTACGGAGACGTCGAGGGCCGAGACCGGCTCGTCCGCGACGATCAGGCGCGGGCCCGTGGCCAGCGCGCGAGCGATGCCGATGCGCTGCGCCTGCCCGCCGGAGAACTCGTGCGGACAGCGGTCGATGTGCTCGGGAATGAGCCCGACGAGTTCCATCAGCTCGGCGGCCCTGCGGCGCGCTTCGGCGGCCGTACGGCCCTGCACGAGTAGGGGTTCGGCGATGATCCGGGCCACGGTCCGGCGCGGGTTGAGGGAGGAGTGCGGGTCCTGGAACACCATCTGGATCTCCTGCCGCAGCGGCCTCAGCTCGCGCTGGGAGAGATGACTGATGTCGCGACCGTCGTACGTGACCGAGCCGCTGGTCGGCTCCAGGAGCCGCACGATCATCCGGCCCGTGGTGGACTTTCCGCAGCCGGATTCCCCCACCAGGCCGAGGGTCTCGCCCCTCGCCACATCGAAGCCGACTTTGTCGACGGCCCGCACGGGCCCGGCCGAGCGGCCCCGCCCGCCGGGGAACGTCATGGTCAGATCCCGTACGGACAGCAGAGGTCCGTGAACGGGCCGTGCGGGGCCCGGACGTGTCGTGTCGTCGTTCGTCATGGAGTGGCCTCACTGGACGGGGCGTACGGGGCCGCGTCCGGTCCGAGTGGAAGATGGCAGGCAACCATGTGCCCGGCGACAGCGACCGGGCCGGGTTCGACGACCTCGCATCGCTGCCGCGCCTCGGCGCCGGCCGAGGCGGCCCGTCCGCAGCGCGGCGCGAACGCGCACCCGGGCGCCGGGGTGAGGAGCGACGGCGGGCTGCCGGGGATCGCCCGCAACGGGGCGTCGTCGGCGTCGTCGAGACGAGGCAGGGAGTCGAGCAGGCCTCGTGTGTAGGGGTGGGCGGGAGCGGCGAACACCGCCTCCACCGACGCCTGTTCGGCCGCCCTTCCGCCGTACATGACCAGGACATCGTGGGCGACGCGTGCCACGACGCCGAGGTCATGGGTGATCAGGACGACCGCGAGGTCGCGCTCCTGCTGGATCCGGTCGATCAGTTCCAGGATCTGGGCCTGCACGGTGACGTCCAGAGCGGTGGTCGGCTCGTCCGCGATCAGCAGGTCCGGCTCGCAGGCCAGCGCCATGGCGATCATCACCCGCTGGCGCATGCCACCGGAGAACCGGTGCGGGTACTCCCCGGCCCGGCGCCGCGGTTCCGGAATCCCGACCTCGGCGAGCATCTCGACGGCGCGCCGCCGGGAGGCCGCGCGGCGGGACCCGAAGTGGACCCGGTGGTGCTCGGCTATCTGCTCGCCCACCGTGTAGTACGGGTGCAGGCTGGAGAGCGGGTCCTGGAAGATCATCGCCATCTTCCGGCCGCGCAGCCGGTTCAGGTCGCGCTCGGCGAGGCCGACCAGTTCTCGGCCCTCCAGGGTGATGGAGCCGCTGACGTCGGCGCCGGTGTGCAGGCCCATCACGGCCATCGAGGTGACGGACTTGCCGGAGCCGGACTCGCCGACGATGCCGAGGGTCCGTCCGCGTTCGACGTCGAAGGAGAGAGAATCGACCGCGCGCA
Source organism: Streptomyces sp. OZ13 (assembly GCF_052068155.1). NCBI lineage: Bacteria > Bacillati > Actinomycetota > Actinomycetes > Kitasatosporales > Streptomycetaceae > Streptomyces > Streptomyces sp. OZ13. The sequence goes on from NZ_JBQHCZ010000001.1 coordinate 614,014, forward strand.
CCGGGCCGCCGTCGGTCGCAAAGGTGACGGTCAGGTCCCGGACGGACAGCAGGGGTTCGACAGCCATCACAGCCTCACTCGCGGGTCGACGACGGCGTAGAGCAGGTCGACGGCCAGATTGGCGACGACGATGAAGGCGGCCGCGAGCAGGGTCACACCCAGGATCACCGGCTGGTCGCCGGCGGACAGGGCCCCGTAGAACAGCCGCCCGACGCCCGGGAGTCCGAAGATGGACTCGGTGATCACCGCGCCGGCGAGCAGCCCGCCGAGGTCCATGCCGAAGAGGGTCAGGACCGGCGTCATGCCGGCGCGCAGGCCGTGCTTGACGACGACGGTGCGGCGCGGCAGGCCCTTGGCGCGGGCGGTGCGGATGTACGGCTCCGCCATCGTCTCGATCATCGAACTCCGGCTCTGGCGCGCGTACATGGCCGCGTACAGAACGGCGAGGGCCAGCCAGGGCAGCAGCAGGTTCGACGCCCAGCGTCCCGGGTCGTCGCCGAAGGGTACGTACTGGGGGTAGGGGAGCAGACCTGCCACCCGGACGACGCCGTAGATCAGCATCATCGCCGTGAAGTAGACCGGCAACGAGGCCGCGCCGACCGCGCCGACCATCAGGACGCGGTCCGTGAGAGTGCCCCTGCGCAGGGCCGCGACCGTGCCGGCGCTCAGACCGAGCGTCAGCCACAGCACCGCGGCGCCGACCGCGAGCGAGGCGGAGACAGGAAGGCGGTCCGTCAGCAGGTCCCAGACGGCCTCGCTGTTCTCGTACGAGTAGCCGAGGCAGGGGAAGCGGCAGTGCAGGGCGTACTGGCCGCTGCCCACCGTGCGGCCGGTGAAGATGCCGCTGACGAAGTCCCAGAACTGCCGCCACAACGGTTCATCGAGCCCCATGTGGGCGCGGATCGCGGCCAGCCGCTCGGCGCTGCACGCCTTTCCGCAGGCCGCGGCCGCGGGGTCGGAGGGCAGGACGTAGAAGATGGTGAAGGTGACGGCGGCCACGGCGGTCAGTACGCCGATGACGGCGGCCAGCCGCCGCAGCGTGTAGCGGATCATGCGCGGCCGCTCCTCGGGTCGAGGACGTCCCTCAGGGCGTCGCCGAGCAGGGTGAACGCCAGCACGGTCAGGAACAGGCAGGTGCTCGGGACGATGAAGTACATGGGGTCCGTGTCGTAGAAGGAGACACTTTCGGCGATCATCTGGCCCCAGGACGGAGTGGGCGGGCGGACGCCGACGCCCAGATAGCTCAGGGCCGCCTCGGTGGCGATCATCCCGGGGATGATCAGGGTGGTGTACGCGATGACGGGTCCCGCCACGCCCGGCAGGATCTCGCCGGTGAGAATGCGCCAGGGTCCGGCGCCGCCGACGCGGGCGGCGTCGACGTACTCGCGGTGCTTGAGCGAGAGCGTCTGCCCGCGCACGACGCGGGCGAGTCCGGGCCAGCCGAAGAGGCCGATGACCGCGGTCAGCAGCACGATCCGGTCGACGTCGCGGGCCACGGACATCATCGCGATCATGAAGATGAGGGACGGGAAGGACATGGTCAGGTCCATCAGCCGGGAGAGCAGGGCGTCGGTGGTACCGCCGAAGTAGCCGGCCGCGGTGCCGGCCGCGACACCCGTGACGACGACGGCGGCGGTGGCGGCGAAGGCGATGAGCAGCGAGACCCGCGCACCGTGCACGACCCGGGCGAACAGGTCCCGGCCGGTGACGGGTTCGACACCGAGCCAGTGCTCGGCCGAGACGCCGCCGAGCGGTCCGAGGGGTTGCCCGCCGAGATAGGGGTCGACGGCGCTCCTGTCGAACTCCTCGGGGCCCCAGCCGCCCAGTGCGCTGAGCAGGGGGGCGGCCACCGCCATGAAGACGAAGAGGACCACCACGGCGAGGGAGATTTTCACGGAGGTCCGGCGGCGCAGTTCCGCACGGGCGAGCTGCCAGGGGCCGCTGCCCAGGGGCACGGTCCGGGCGTCGGTGGCTTCCATGGCGGCCGGTCCTCAGCGGCCGCTTCGGGAGGGATCCTTGAGGCCGACGGTGGCGTAGTCGATCTGGCCTCCGAAGGAGGTGTGGCCGAAGGCGCCGGCGATGTTGGTGCCGAGCAGCAGCGGCATGCGCTCGATGACGGCGGGTGCGGTGGGGGCCTTGGCGAGGATCCGGCCGTCCAGGTCCTGCCAGGCCTTGGCGGCCTGTCGGGCGTCGGTCATGGCGGCGATCTCGTCCATCCGGTTCATGGTCGCCCGGTCGCGGAAGAGCGAGTGGTTGCCGGAGTTGCCCTTCTCCTTGATGTAGCGGCCGTCGAAGACGAAGGGCAGGAAGGTGGAGCCGGACGGGTAGTCCGGGCACCAGCCCGTGTAGACGAGGTCGGTGCGGTTCCCGGTGTCGCCGATGCTGTCGTAGAACGCGGACGGGTCGACGGTCTCGATGGTGACCTTGATCCCGGCCCGGCCGAGCGACTGCTGGATGGCCTCGCCCACGCCCTTGTCGCCGGCTGAGACGGTGATGGCGGTGGCGAAGCCGTCCGGGTGGCCTGCCTCCTCCAGAAGCTGCTTCGCCCTCGCGACGTCACCGGTGAGGGGGATCTTCAGGGTGTCGGGCTGCTTGCCGCCGAAGAGGGAGCCCGGCATGAGGGCCGTGGCCGGGTCGCCCACCGCCGGACCGCCCGACGCGGTCAGGACGGCCTCGCGGTCGAGGGCGTACTGCACGGCCTGACGCACCTTCACCTGATCGAAGGGCGCACGGCCCGTGTGCATCTGGAGCATCTCGGTGCAGTTGGTCGACTCGGCGAGCAGCCGTTCTCTGACGTCGGTCTCGGTGAGCACCTTGGCGATGCTCTCCGGGCGCAGCTTCTCCCAGGGAACGGCGGAGGCGTCGGCGCCGGAGGAGGCGATGAGGCGGTCGTCGATCTGGTTGCCCTTCAGACCCATCGTCACGACGATCCTGTCCGGGTACGCCTTGCGCACGGTGTCGGATTCCGGGTCCCAGTGAGGATTGCGGACCAGCACCAGCTGCTTGTCCCTGGCGTACGTCTCGATCCTGTACGGGCCCGAGGAGAAGGGGCGGTTGTCGTACCGGGGGCCCTTGTCCCGTGCCTTCGGGACCGGGGCGAAGGTCGGCAGCACGGTGGCGTAGGGGAACTCGGCGAAGGGCTTGCGCAGTTCGAACGTGATCGTGTGGTCGTCGGGCACCTTGACGGAGTCGAGGTGCTTGCCCTGGGCCGGGCCCTGGTAGCCCTCGGCGCCGGCGAGGTAGCGGGCCGCGTAGTCGGGACCGCCGGGCAGGTCGGGTGAGAAGGACCGCTCCACGTTGTACTTGATGTCGTGGGCGGTGATGGGAGACCCGTCCTCGTACTTCAGCCCCTTCTTGAGCCTGAACGTCCAGGTCCTGGCTCCGTTGGAGGAGATGCCGAGGTCCTCCGCCAGGTCGGGTGCCAGCCTCCCGCCGACGGCGCCCGGCTCGGCCCGGTACGTCACGAGGGTGCGGTAGAGCAACCGGGTGCCGAAGTCCATGTCGCCCATGACCCAGTTGCGGGCGGGGTCGAGGTGGGTGAAGTCCTGGTTGGACAGGACGGTGAGGGTGCCGCCCTTCACGGGGGTGCCGCCGATGACGGCGCCCTGGTTGGCGAGGACGGGGTTCTTGCCGCGGCCCCTGCCGTCCGTGGAGTACGTGCCGCCGGAGCAGCCCGCTGCGCCGAGGGCCAGGGTCGCCACCAGCGAGGAGGCGAGGGCGGTACAGGTGCGCTTGTTCATCAGTGGTCACTCCGTGAACAGTCGGACAGCCCGAGCGGCTGGGATGTGACCGGTAACATAGTAATGTGAAATTGTACTGCACAAGAGGCGTGCGCGAATCAGGGAGGAAGCATGAAGGAATCCGTGGTCGACGCCCACCGGACGGTCAGTCACGACCTGCCGATGTCCGTGGAGTTGGAGCAGTTCATGACGGGGGACTGGGTGGCGTCCCGGCCCTCCGGCCCCATGCGGCTTCCCGTCGCCCGTCTCACACCCGCCCGCCGCGGCCGGTTGTCGGCCCGCTTCCGCGGTGAGCGGCTGATCGTCCCCGCCGGGGAGCTCAGGGTCCGCTCGAACGACTGCGACCACCGCTTCCGGCCGCACAGTGGGTACGCCTGGCTCACCGGCCTGACCGGCGAGGAGCAGGCCGGGCATGTGCTGGTCATGGAGCCGGACGGGCCGCACGGGCACGAGCCGGTGCTGTACGTGCGGCCGCGCTCACCGCGCACCGACGCCGGCTTCTACCGGGACCGCCGCTACGGCGAGTTCTGGGTCGGCCGGCGCCCCGACCTCGCGGAGGCCGAGCGCATGACCGGAATCCGCTGTGTCGATCTGGAGGCGCAGCGGGCACTGCCGCCGGGCCGGGAGGCCTCGACGGACACAGAACTCGCCTCGGTTCTCAGCGAGTTGCGACTCGTGAAGGACGCCTGGGAGGTGCAGCAGCTCCAACTCGCCGTGGACCACACCACGGCGGGCTTCGAGGACGTCATGCGCTCCCTGCCGCGAGCCCTCGCCCATCCGCGCGGCGAGCGCTGGATCGAGGGCGTCTTCGGTCTGCGTGCCCGCGCCGAGGGCAACGGCACCGGCTACGAGACCATCGCCGCGGCCGGCGCCCACGCCTGCGTCCTGCACTGGACACGCAACGACGGCCCCCTTGACGCGCGACAACTGCTGCTCCTGGACGCGGGCGTGGAGACGGACAGCCTGTACACCGCGGACATCACACGCACCGTCCCGCTCTCCGGGCGGTTCTCGCCCGTGCAGCGGCAGGTCTACGAACTCGTACTCGCCGCCCAGGACGCGGGCATCGCCGCGCTCAGGCCCGGGGCGCGATTCCGTGACTTCCACCGCGCCGCGATGCGGGTGATTGCGGAGGGGCTCACGGAGTGGGGTGTCCTTTCGAGCCCGGAGGGCGACTTCCACCGGCGGTACACCCTGTGCAGCAGCGGCCACATGCTCGGGCTCGACGTGCACGACTGCGCGCAGGCGCGGGCGGACGTCTATCTCGACGGGGTCCTGGAACAGGGGCAGGTGCTCACGGTCGAGCCCGGCCTCTACCTCCAGCCCGACGACGGGACGCTCCCGGCCGAACTGCGGGGGATCGGCGTGCGCATCGAGGACGACCTCGTCATCACTGCCGAGGGGGCGCGGCTGATGTCCGATGCGCTGCCGCGCACCCCGGACGCCGTCGAGGCGTGGATGGGGGCGCTGATGGAGGGGCGCTGATCAATCGTCAGGGTCCGAGGTCCGGCGACGACGGACCTCTTCCCACCCGCAGTGCAATGTGAAATATTACAGCCGTGCCCCCGAGGAACTCACCGGATCTCATCGTCGTCGGAGCGGGTGTGGTCGGTGCCGCCTGTGCCTACTACGCGGCCCGCTCCGGCCTCTCCGTCACCGTGATCGACAGCGGCCCCGTCGCGGGCGGCACCACGGGAGCCGGAGAGGGCAACCTCCTGGTCTCCGACAAGGAGCCCGGCCCTGAACTCGAACTGGCCCTGCTGTCCACACGGTTGTGGCACGAGCTGGCCGGCGTGCTGCCACCCCGTGTCGAGTACGAGGCGAAGGGCGGCCTGGTCGTCGCCTCCGGCGAGGCGTCCCTGACGGTCCTGCGTGACCTCGCCGCCCGGCAGGAGCGGGCGGGCGTGAAGAACCAGGAGGTCGCCGGCGACGGGCTCCGCGACCTGGAGCCCCACCTGTCCCCGGACCTGGCGGGCGGCTTCCACTATCCGCAGGACGCCCAGGTGCAGCCCGCACTCGCCGCGGCGCACCTGCTGCGCGCCGGGCAGGACTCCGGCCGGGTCCTCCTGCGGCTGGGGGAGGAGGTCACCGGCGTGCTCAAGAGCCGGAGCGGCGAGGTACGGGGCGTACGGACGGCGAGCGGTGATCTGCACGCCCCCTTTGTGGTGAACGCCGCCGGCACCTGGGGCGGGCGGCTCGCCGGGCTCGCGGGAGTGGACCTGCCGGTGCTTCCCCGCCGGGGATTCGTCCTCGTCACCGAGCCGCTGCCGCGCGTGGTGCGGCACAAGGTCTACACGGCGGACTACGTCGCCGATGTCGCCAGCGGCTCGGCGGCGCTCCAGACCTCCGCCGTCGTCGAGGGCACCCCGGCAGGCCCCGTCCTGATCGGCGCGAGCCGGGAACGGGTCGGCTTCGACCGCACCCTGTCGGTGGAGGCACTGCGCCGCCTCGCGGCCCAGGCGACCCGCCTTTTCCCGGTGCTCTCCCGGGTACGGGTGATACGGACGTACGCGGGATTCCGCCCCTACCTGCCGGACCATCTGCCCGCGATCGGACCCGACGCGCGTGTCCCCGGCCTGCTGCACGCCTGCGGGCACGAAGGCGCGGGGATAGGACTCGCCCCGGCCACCGGCATGATCGTCGCCCGGATCCTGTCCGGCGGCGAACTCCCCATGGACATCGCGCCGTTCAGACCGGACCGCTTCAAGCAGGCCTCGCCCGGAACGCCCCGGACACCTTGACACCCCCGGGACACCCAGGAAGGAGACGCACCATGGCGCGTGACCGCACCCCCGCCGAACTCGTCGGCGCGGCACCCGAACAGCCCTCGATCGAGATCACCTTCGACGGGCGCCCGATCACCACCCTCCCCGGACAGTCCGTCGCCGCCGCCCTCTGGTCGGCCGGCGTCCTCGCCTGGCGCACCACGCGCCAGGGCGGCCGCCCGCGCGGAGCCTTCTGCGGCATCGGTCACTGCTACGACTGCCTCGCCACCATCAACGGGCGACCCAACAGGCGGGCCTGTCTGGTGCCCGCCCGTCCCGGGGACACGATCACCACTCAGGAAGGACACGGCCATGCCGAAATCGCCGTCTGACCGGGCGGCCGGCGACCCGTACGGCAGGGTGTACGACCTCGCGGTGATCGGAGCGGGCTGCGCGGGCCTCGCGGGCGCCGTCACCGCGTCCGAACGGGGGCTCTCGGTCGCCCTGCTGGACACGGCGGGCCGGATCGGCGGCCAGTTCTACCGCCACCCCGACCCGGCCGTCGGCGCGGTGCGCCCGGAGGCCTTGCACCACGACTGGTCCGCCTTCGCCGGTCTGCGCCGCCGCCTCGAGGCCGGTGACGTCGTCCATCTCGCCGGTCACCACGTCTGGACCGTGGAGCGGCAGGACGGGGCGGACACGCGGTGGACGGTGCACGCGGTCACCGGAGCGGACGGCGACGGCGAGCACCCTGTGCGCGTACAGGCCCGCGCCGTCCTGCTCGCGACCGGCGCGTACGAACGCCAACTGCCCTTCCCCGGCTGGACGCTGCCGGGCGTCGTGGGCGCGGCAGGGGCGCAGGCGATGCTGAAGGCCGGACTCGTCCTGCCCGGCAGACGCGTCGTCGTCGCGGGCAGCGGCCCGCTGCTGCTCGCCGTCGCCGCCTCGCTCGCCACCGCCGGGGCGCGCGTGCCCGCGGTGGTGGAGGCAGCCGGCTACCTCGGATACGCGCGCCGGCCGGCCGTCCTCGCCGCCGACCCGCAGAAGCTCGCCGAGGCCGTGGTCCACGGTGCGGCCCTGCTGGGGCACGGCGTGCGGCTGCGTGCCCGCAGCGCGGTGACCCAGGTCCACGGCACGGACCGGGTGGAGGCGGTCACCGTCTCCCGGGTGGACCGGGACTGGCGGCCCGTACGGGGGACGGGCCGCCGGATCGCCTGCGACGCCCTGGCGGTGGGGCACGGTCTCGTCCCGCAGATCGAACTCGCCACCAGCCTCGGGTGCGCCACGCGGCGGACGGAGGACGGGACGCATGCCCTGGCACTGGACGCATTTCAGCGGACCTCGGTGCCGGGCCTGTGGGCGGCGGGCGAGACCGGTGGGATCGGCGGCGCCCAACTCGCCCGGGTGGAAGGCGAGATCGCGGGCATCGCGGTGGCCGCCCAGGTGCGCGGCGAGCCCGGACCGGCGCGTGACGGGCGGGTGCGGGAGCTTCGACGGAGGCGTGAGCGTCTACGTGCCTTCGCCGGTGCCATGGCCGCCGTGCACGCGCCCGGGAGAGGCTGGGCCGACTGGCTGGACGACGCGACGGAAGTGTGCCGCTGCGAGGAGGTGACGGCGGGCGCCGTCCGCGAGGCGGTCGACGCCTACGGCGCCCGTGACGCCCGCACGGTCAAGCTCCTCACCCGCGCGGGCATGGGCTGGTGCCAGGGCCGGACGTGCGGGGCGGCCGTGGCCTGCCTCGCGGCGGGAGAAGGCCACATGTCCCCGCCGCCTTCTCCCGAGCGCCGGCCGCTCGCGGGGCCCGTGCCGCTGGGCGTGCTCGGAGCCCTCGACCCCAGCGAGCCGTCCGCCGCACCCGCCGGCCCGGCCGAACAGCCCGACACCGACCGTCCGGACGGCAACGCCGGACCCCGCGACTGAGGGACCCGCCCCTCGTGCGTCCCGGCACGGCTCCACGACATGACACCCCTACAAAATGAGGTCCCCGCATGACCGCCACCCGAGCCACCCCCACCTGGACCACCGACCGCCCATGGCGCGGCATCATGGTCGCCACCGCTCTCCCCCTGCGCGACGACCTCTCCGTCGACCTCGACGCCTACGCCGAGCACGTTCGCCGGCTCATCGACGATGGCTGCGACGGCGTCGTGCCCAACGGCTCGCTCGGCGAGTACCAGACCCTCACCGACGACGAGCGCGCCCGTGTGGTCCGCACCGCCGTCGAGGCCGCGGGCGACGGCGCCCGCGTGATGCCCGGTGTCGCCGCCTACGGCAGCGCGGAGTCCCGCCACTGGGCGGAACAGGCCGCAGAGGAGGGCTGCGGAAGCGTGCTGCTACTGCCGCCGAACGCCTATCGCGCCGACGAGCAGGCGGTGCGCGCCCACTACGCGGAGGTCGCCCGCGTGGGGCTGCCCGTGGTGGGCTACAACAATCCCGTCGACACCAGGGTCGACCTCACCCCCGACCTCCTGGCCCGGCTGCACGGCGACGGCAGCATCGTGGCCGTCAAGGAGTTCAGCGGCGATGTACGCAGGGCCTACGAGATCGGTGAACTCGCACCGGACCTCGATCTGCTGATCGGCGCGGACGACGTGCTGCTCGAACTCGCCCTCGCGGGTGCGGTCGGCTGGATCGCCGGCTACCCGAATGCCTTCCCCGCCACCTGCGCCGAGCTCTACCACGCCGCCGTCGCCGGTCAACTGGACACCGCGGTGCCCCTCTACAAGTCTCTGCATCCGCTGCTGCGCTGGGACTCCAGGACCGAGTTCGTCCAGGCCATCAAGGTGTCCATGGACGTCGTCGGCCGTCGCGGCGGCCCCACCCGTCCGCCGCGCATGCCGCTGCCGGCCGCGGTGGGGGCCGCAGTGCGCGCGGCGACCGAGAAGGCCGTCGCCGACGGCCACCACTGACCCGATCCGCCTCGTAGGAAGGGACGTTCGTGCGGACCCGTCATGTCTTCCACGCCGTCGACTCACACACCGAGGGCATGCCCACGCGCGTGATCACCGGAGGCGTCGGGGTGGTCCCCGGCGCCACGATGGCCGAGCGCAGGCTCCACTTCATCGAGCACCTGGACCATCTGCGCACGCTCCTGATGTACGAGCCGCGCGGTCACGCCTCGATGAGCGGCGCGATACTCCAGCCGCCGACCCGCCCCGACGCCGACTACGGCGTGCTGTACATCGAGGTCTCCGGCCTGCTGCCGATGTGCGGGCACGGCACCATCGGCGTGGCCACCGTCCTCGTCGAGACCGGTATGGTCACGGTCACCGAACCCGTCACCACCGTCCGCCTCGACACCCCCGCCGGGCTCGTCTCCGTCGACGTGCAGGTCGAGGACGGCGCGGCCAAGGCGGTCACGCTCACCAACGTCCCCGCCTTCTGCGTCGGCCTGGACCGCAAGGTGGACGTGCCGGGCCACGGGACGGTGACGTACGACCTCGCGTTCGGCGGGAACTTCTACGCCTTTGTCGAACTGGACTCCCTGGGGCTGCCGTTCGACCGGTCCCGCAAGGACGAACTGCTCGCGGCCGGACTCGCCTTGATGGAGGCGATCAACGCGTCCCCGGACCGCCCCGTCCACCCGGAGCAACCAGAGATCGCGGGGGTCAAGCACGTGTATCTCGCCGCCCCCGGCTCGGACGCGCACCGCTCACGCCATGCCATGGCCATCCACCCCGGCTGGTTCGACCGCTCACCGTGCGGCACCGGCACCTCCGCGCGAATGGCGCAGCTGCACGCTCGTGGTGCTTTGCGGCTGCACTCCGACTTCGTCAACGAGTCCTTCATCGGTACCGAGTTCACCGGCCGTCTCGTGGCGGAGACCGAGGTCGGCGGGGTGCCGGCAGTCGTACCCCGTATCACCGGACGCGCCTGGGTCACGGGAACCGCGCAGTACTTCCTCGACCCGGACGACCCCTTCCCCGCGGGGTTCCTCCTGTGACCACCGCGCCGGCCCGGTCGACCCCACGCGACCCGGTCCCCCATCCGACGTCCTCGTGCGGCTGCTCGACGGTCTCGGCACCGGCCTGTCCGTCAACACCCCCTTTTGCGTCGCACCGGTGCCCGCTCACGGGCCGCCCACCCATAGCCACCTGCGAAAACAACGTGACATTGTACGCTGGTGATCCTCTCTCGGCCACGAGGGCACAGGGCGAAGGGAACACCACCACCATGGGCCACCTGAAGCAGCGCAACCTCATCACCACCAGGGAGCGGCTGCGTGACCAGGTCGCCCACGCCCTGCGCGCCGCGCTCATCTCCGGCGAACTGCGTCCCGGCGAGGTCTACTCGGCGCCCGGCCTCGCCGAGGACTTCGGGATCTCCGCGACACCGGTGCGCGAGGCGATGCTCGACCTGGCCCGGGAGGGCCTCGTCGAGCCGGTCCGCAACAAGGGCTTCCGCGTCACCGAGGTCAACGAGCGCGATCTCGACCAGTACACCGAGATCCGCCTCCTGATCGAGGTTCCCATGGTCCGCAGGATCACCCGTAGCGCCTCCCGCGAAGAGCTGGAAGCGCTGCGGCCGGTGGCCGAGGAGATCGTGCGCGCCGCGCGCGAGCACGACCTCATCGGCTACCTCGAGGCCGACCGCCGGTTCCATCTCTCCCTGCTCGCGCTCGCCGGCAACGACCGGCTCGTCGAGACCGTCGGCGATCTGCGCAAGCGTTCGCGGCTGTACGGGCTGACCGCACTGGACCAGCGCGACCAGCTGATCCCGTCCGCCGAGGAGCACATCGAGCTGCTCGACCTGATGGTGGCGGGTGACGCGAGGGGCGCCGAGAAGTGCATGGCCCGCCACCTCGGACATGTGCGTTCGCTCTGGGCAGAGGGTGCGCAGGAGAAGGCGCGGCAGTCCGCCCCGCGCGGTCCCAGGAGGCAGCTCGGCAGCGCCCGCTGAGGTGCTCAGGTCCCACATGGGGGACCGCTTGCCCCTGCCCTGCGGTCGGCCGGTGAACGGCCACCGTCCCGGCGCCGGCGGACATGGCCGGGCGTCCCTCTTTTCACCGGGACCGCGCCCCGCCACTATGGCGGAGCCATGTCAATGCACGCACCCCCTCGGCCATGGCCCGTGTCAGGTTCCGGCGCACATCGACCGGCCGGTCGCGGGACGCGCGCGCCGGAAACGGACGGTCGGTCATGTACGGATCCCCCGGCAGGGTGAAGGTGGTCGTCGTGACCGCCCTGGCCGCGCTCCTGGCGAGCACGGCGGCCACGATCCCGGCAGAGGCGGCGGCTACGGCGCCACCGCTCCCGCCGGCGTCGACCGTGGCCTTACCGAACGAGGCGGCCCCCGTCCCGTCTCCCGCCGCTCCCCTTTCGGCCCCCGTCCCCTCGCCCGCGGCCGGCCCCGTTCCTTCGGCCGCCCCCGACTGGACCCCGCCGCTGAGTACCCGCGGCCGCTACATCGTCGACGCCGACGGCAACCGCTTCAAGCTCAAGTCCGGCAACTGGCACGGCGCGAGCGGCACCTGGACCGGAACCGGCGACCGCGAGGACCCGGCGAACCACCACGCGGGCGAGAAGGCGGACCGTATTCCGCTCGGCCTCGATCGTGCCCCCATGTCCGAGATCGTCGCCGGCTTCCGTGAGCTGGGGCTCAACAGCGTCCGCCTGCCCTTTTCCAACGAGATGGTGCACGACCGGCGCCCCGTCGCCGACGCGTCGGTGGCCGCCAACCCGGCCCTGCGCGGTCGTACACCCCTCCAGGTCTACGACGCCGTCGTTGCCGCCCTCACCGGCGCGGGACTCGCCGTCGTCCTCAACAACCACACCAACACCACCCGTTGGTGCTGCGGGGTCGACGGAAACGAACGCTGGAACGCGAGCCGCGCCGACGCCGAGTGGGAGGCCGACTGGCTCTTCATGGCCCGCCGCTACCGTCACGAGCCGCGCGTCGTCGGCGCCGACCTCTACAACGAGGTGCGCCGCTCGGTCTGGGACGACCCCAACTGGGGGCTCGGTGACCGCCATGACTGGTTCGCCGCCTCGCAGCGCGTCGGTGACCGCATCCTCCAGGAGGCCGACCCCGACCTCCTGATCATCGTCGAGGGCATCAACTGGACCGGCGTCCCCGTCGACGGCCTTCCGCACGGGCGCCCCACGCTCGAGCCCGTGCAGCGGCTGTCCCACACGCTCGTACGGTCCGGCAAGCTCGTCTACTCCGCCCACTTCTACGACTACACCGGCCCCCACCACACCGGCGCCACCGGTGTGGGCGAGACCTCCGACAACCGCTACCGCGACCTCGGCCGCGAGGAGCTGTTCGACGTACTCGACCGGCAGGCCTTCTATGTGTCCGGCCAGGCCGGCCGGCACTTCACCGCCCCCGTGTGGATCAGCGAGTTCGGCATCGGCGGCCGTGACGAGCACGGCGAGAAGCCACGCGCCTGGTTCGAGAACTTCGTCGACCATCTCATCGCCAGGGACGCCGACTTCGCGTACTGGCCGATGGTCGGCTGGCACGAGGACCGCAAGGGCAACGGCTGGGCCCTGCTCCACTGGGACTCCGCAGGCCGGCGCATCGGCGTCTTCGACGGTGACGACTGGCGCGCCGGCGCGTGGAGCCGCCTCGTCGCCGCCGAGGGGCGCACCGGTCCCGTCCCCTCCACGGACCGCTGGTCCATGCTCGGCCCGGACCACGGCGACTTCGTCCAGTCGCTGCGGATGCGGGCCGCGGGCGACTGGGACGTCGGCGCACGCAAGGCGGCCTGCCCCGACGGCCAGCGACTGGCGGGCCTGGCCCACACCGGGGCGCGTGGCCTGTGCACCGACACGACAGCCCGAGACCTCTGGGCGGTCGACGGCCCGTACGAGGTGGTGCGCGACGAGCGCCACGTCGCGGCAGGTGGCGACTGGGCGTCGGGCTACACCAAGCTCCAGTGCCCCACAGGCCACTTCCTCACCGGCTACAGCGTCCGCGGAGCAGCAGTCTCGGCCGCCCTGTGCGTCGCGACCCGGACGCCGCTCGGCGCGGGCGGCCGGACCGTCTGGTTCGACCGTGGCGACAACCGCCCGCCCGAGGCGCGCGGTGGGGACTTCGCCCACGGCCGCTTCAAGGGTCAGTGCGCGGACGACGAGTACGCGGCCGGTATCGCGTACACCGGCCGCGTGGGCTCGTCCCGGACACCGGACGCGCTGCTGTGCCGGAAGCTGGGCGGAGCGGGTCGCCTCGCCGGCACCGGAGCACGAACCGAGGATCCTGCGAACGTCGGCTGACTCGCTGGAAGGCGGACTCGGCCCAACGGCGCACCAGGCCGAGCACAGGCCCGGTGGATGCGCCGGCTCACGGTCGGTGAAGCCTTGTCAGGCACCGTACGTGAGGGGGGCTGGCGCGAGTGGACCGATTGCGCAGCGGGACCAAGAAGAGGGTCTACCGACCGGTAGTTGTGGCCTGGCCGACCGAGAACGTGGTACCGGGTGCGGCATGGTCGACGGGCCCGTCGAACCGGGCCGAGGCGCGTGCCACCGCCTGTTGCGGGGTGAGGAATCGGCCGACGTGGGTGACGATCAACCGGCCTGCTCGGGCCGCGCCGGCCGTGTCGCCGGTGTCTTCGGGCGTGTGGTGCACCTGTTCCCCCTCGGTCGGCGCCTGGGCGCTCTCGGCCTCGCACAGCAGCACGTCGCATCCCTCGGCCAGTTCCGTGAGGCTCGTGCACGGTGCTGTGTCGCCGGAGTAGACCAGCGATCGACCCTCCGCCTCGATGCGCACGGCGAAGGCCGGTATGCCGTGCGCCACTGCCCGGCTGGTCATGGTGAGCGCGCCGACGCGCGCCTGATGCCCGTCACTCAGCTCATGGACGGCGAAGGCGCGCTCGACCGGGCTGCGTGTCGTGCTGTTGGTGAGGAAATGGGCCAACCGGTCAGCGATTCCGGGCGGTCCGTACAGAGGGATGGGCGCGGCGAGTCGAATGTCCGCGAAGAGCGCCGCGTAGTAGGCGGTGAGCAGGTCCGCGCTGTGATCGGCATGCAGGTGCGAGATCCAGATCGCGTCCACCTCATCGAGCCTGACATGCCGCTGCAGCTGCGCCAGCGTCCCGCTGCCCGCGTCCACCCAGACGTGGGTGCCGCCGCCGGACACGAGGTAGCCGGAGCACGCGTTGTCCACGCTCGCATAGGGCGTCGCAGATCCCAGGACGGTGAGACGGAGAAGATCGCTGGTCATCGGGGGAGTCTATAGACCGCTTGATCCACAGGTATTGACCGTTTCTCCTCACCCGTTGCTCCGCAGAGCTCTCTGCCTGTGCCACGTAGGTCCGTGCCGGGGTGGCCTGGCGGGATGCGCCCGAGCGGTACGGCCTTGGGGGGCCATGTTGCACACCCGCCTCCGCCGGTCGGCCTTGGACGGCACTTTCGAGCGGATGCTCCGGGCCGCCCAGGCGGACGCGGTCCGGGGGACATCGACGGGCAGGTGTCGTTCGACTCCACCCTCGTCCGTGTTCACCAGCACGCCGCCGGAGCCCGAAGAAGGGGCTCCGGCGGCTCGCACTCGGACGCTCCCGAGGCGGCCTGACCAGCAAGATCCACGTCGCCTGCGACGCTCTCGGCCGACCGCCGGCTTCACACGGGCGACATCAGGGCTCCGGGTCAGCGCAGCGCCTTCGCGCGGCTCAGCGCGGCCACGCCCACCGCGGCGAGTGCGATCTGGAACAGCCACTCGACCCAGTCGACGCCGTCGGTGTCGGCCACGCCGAACGCGGCGGCGAGAGCGGTGCCGAGGAAGGCGGCGGCGATGCCGACGACGATGGTCCACAGGACGCCGATGTGCTGCCGGCCGGGTACCACCAGCCGTCCGAGCACGCCGATCAGGGTGCCGATGAGGATCGCGCTGATGATGCCGGATATCTCCATGACCGTACCCTTCCTGTAGTTCTGTGTCGTGAATACGGGTGCCCCTCATGGCTCGGAGCACGCCTGTTCCCCCTGGGGACGTGCTGATGGCCCGGGCGTTGACAAGCTGACGGACCGTCAGTCACGGTGTGGGGCATGGCGAAGATGCGTGCGCGTCTGCTCGTTCTCCTGACCGCGGTCCTTGTGACTGCCGCACTGACGAGCGCCGAAGCGTCCCAGGCCACGGCTACGGCCACTGCCACGGCCTCCGCCCCGGACCGGCTGCCCGGTGCCCTCTGGTTCGACGAGGCGGCCGCCGCCACCCTCACCGTCGAGGACGGACGCTTCACCGACGGGCTCGGCCGCGAGGTCGTGCTGCGCGGCTACAACGTCTCGGGCGGGACCAAGCTCCACGAGAACGGCGGCCTGCCCTTCGCCTCCGTCGCCGACGCCGAGAAGTCCGCGGCCGCGATGCGCAGACTCGGCGGCGCCAACACCGCGAGGTTCCTGCTCTCCTGGGCATACGCGGAACCGGTACGCGGCCGCGTCGACGAGCGTTACCTCGCCGCCGTCACCGAACAGCTGCGCGCCTTCCTCCGGGCAGGTATCCGCGTCTACCCCGACTTCCACCAGGACCTCTACTCCCGCCACCTCTTCCACGAGGACAGCTGGTACACCGGCGACGGAGCCCCCGCCTGGGCCGTGGCGCAGGGGAACTACCCGCGCGAATCCTGCGGCGTCTGCCTGTTCTGGGGCCAGAACATCACGCAGAACAAGGCCGTCACCCAGGCGACGTACGACTTCTGGCACAACAGGGGCGGCGTCCAGGACGCCTTCCTCGACACCGCCCGGTCGGTGATGGCGTACCTCGCCGAACATCTCACCCCCGGCGAGTTCGCGGGCATCGCCGGATTCGACCCGTACAACGAACCGCACGCGGGGACGTACGAACCGGGCCAGAGCAGCCGCGCATGGGAACGGGACGTGCTCTGGCCGTTCTACGAGAAGTTCCGAGCCCGGATGGACGAGGCGGGCTGGCGCGACAAACCCGCCTTCGTCGAACCCAACCTCTTCTGGAACGCCAATCTCGACTTCCAGCGGCAGGAAGGCGGCCTCCTCGACGCGGGCTCCGCCCTCGGCCCCCGCTATGTCTTCAACACACACTTCTACGACCAGAAGGCCATCTCCGGCGTCTTCATGTGGGGCAAGGCGAAGAACGGCCAGTACGCGGGCGACTTCGCCACCGTCCGCGACCGTGCGGCCGGGGCCGGCACGGCCGGCATCGTCAGCGAGTTCGGCCACCCCCTGGCGGGGGCGGTCGCCGACAAGGCGCCGACCGTGCTGAAGGCGATGTACCAGGCCCTCGACTCCCGTCTGTCGGGCGGCACTTGGTGGTCGCGGCCGCAGGACTCCGGCCAGGTCCTCTCCGGTACCCAGTGGCAGTGGGACATCTACAACGGCCGCCACCACGAGCTCATGAACGGCAACCCCGACAAGGTCCTGACCGAGGGCGACGCCTGGAACGACGAGGACCTGTCCGCCGTCCGCCTCGACGACTCGGGCACCGCCGTGCTCCGCCAGGACGCACGGCTCCTCGACCGCCTCTGGCCGAGCGCGACGGCGGGCCGCGTCGTCGGATTCAGCTACGAGGACCGCTCCCGCGACGGCTCCACCACGCTCACCTGGAACCCGGTCCCGGCCTCGATGCCACGCCTCGCCGAACTGGTCGGCAGCGGCCGGTACGGGGTGCTCCTCTGGCGCCCGGACGGCACGTCCGCCCCGACGGAGCTGCACCTCCCGGCGTCGTTCGACCCTGCCCGTACGACGGTGGTATCCGACCTCGGAGCGCTGCACGGCCTGCCCTCGTACGAACCCGGCACGCCCGTGGCGGGGGCCCCCGAACCGGGCGGCACGGGCAGCCGCCGCCTCCTGCTCACGTCACAGGGCGGCGCCCCGGGCGTCCACGTCGCCCTGGTGACGGACGGTGCGACGGCGCCCTCCGCCGACCTGCTGCGGGCGGCCCGCGCGGAACTGACGCAGTGGGCGGGAGACATGCGCTGAGTGGGCGGCCGGGACGGCGTCGGACTGCCCGAAATCGCGGCGCGTACCAGTGGCGACGGTGGGTAGTCTGCGCCGATGGATTCGGCACGGGCGAAAGCAGAACGGGCGGATTTGGAACCGACGGACGACGCAGGGACGGGCGAGGTACCGGCGGACGGTGTTCCGACCGGCTCGGGGCGGGCCGACGCGGTACGCGTCAGGCTGATGAGGGAAGACGACCTCCCTTCGGCGGAGCGCGCCTCGGGGATCGTCTTCCTCGAAGGTGACAGAAGCACCCGCAGGGTCGGCGATCCGGAGCCGGAACCGCGTTCCGCCGCCGCGTCCGCGCAGTGGATCGACCGCATGCGCCACTTCCTGAACGTGGATCCGGCAGGCTGCTGGGCAGCGGTCGAGGGCGACGAGGAGGAGGTCGTCGGCTTCGCGATGTCGCAGAACCGCGAACGGCTCTGGTACCTCGCCACGTACGGCGTGCTGCCGGGGCGTCAGGGTTCCGGCATCGGCAAGCGGCTGATGGACGCCGTCCTGGCCCACGCCGACGGCCGGCAGGGCATCTTCTCCTCCACCGTGCACCCCGCCGCCACCCGCCGGTACCGGATGGCGGGCTTCTCGCTGCACCCGCAGATGCGCATGGTCGGTACGGTCGACCGTGCCACCCTCCCCGCCACCGGGGCCGTCGCCGGGCTCGCCGAGGGGCATGCCGGCGACCTGGAGTGGATGGACCGGCTGGACCAGGACCTGCGCGGCGCCGGTCACGGCCCCGACCACATCCAGCTGCTCGACACCCTGCGGCTCGTCGTCTCCCGGGCGAACGGCCGCCCGGGCTATGTCTACATCGACGACGCGGGCCGGGCGGTCCTGCTGGCGGCCGCGCACCCGGAGACCGCGCAGCACCTGTTGTGGGAGGCTCTTGCGTCCGCGAAGGACAGGACGCTCGTCAACTGCATCACCACCGCCAACGAGTGGGCACTCGACGTGGGTCTGGCCGCCCGCCTCGACATCGGCCAGGAGGGATACATCGCGGTCCGCGACATGGAGCCCCCGGCTCCCTATCTCGCAAGCGGGCATTTCCTCTGACGGGACGATGCGGTGCGCAGCCCACTGGGAGACGCCGGACGACGGAGCGGGCCGGCGGAGCGTCCGGTTCGTGCGCGAGGCGGGCCCGGCGCCCGGTAAGGGGGATGTGCAGGGAGGCCTCCGACGCCGTGATCACACCAGCCACACCGGGGGCATCCGTTGGAGCCGGGGCTGGACACGGTGCTGAGCCGCGTGGGTATCTGAGCCGATCCCGGTCCAGCAGCGGCAGTGCGCCGCGAAGTCGTACACGGCGGTGGCGGTGATCTCCTCGACTGGGCAATGATGGGCCGCGGGGACCAGTTCGCGTGTGAGGAGCTCTGTGGCGGATCTGATGTGGGGCAGTCCGCTGGACGGCCGGGACCCGACGATGGTGGGTCCGTATACGGTGCTGCGGGTATTGGGGCAGGGCGGAATGGGCCGCGTGTACCTGGCTCGTGGCCTCGGCACGCGGTTGTATGCGGTCAAGGTGATCCGGCCGCATCTTGCGGACGAAGAAGGGTTCCGGGCACGTTTTGTGCGGGAGGCATCAGCGGCTCGGGCGGTGAGTGGAGCGTTCACCGCACCTGTGGTCGAGGTGTCCCCGCCGAACGCGGAACTGCTCTGGATGGCCGTCGCATTCGTTGCCGCACCGCCGCTCGACAACCTCGTTGAGCGGGCTGGAGTACTGCCACCGGCAGGCGTGTGGTGGGTAGCGGCCGGTATCGCGGAGGCCCTGTTGTCGGTCCATGGGGCGGAGTTGGTGCACCGGGACCTGAAGCCGGCGAACGTGCTGGTGACCGCTGACGGACCGCGAGTGATCGATTTCGGGATCGCCAAGGCACTGGACGCAGTTGGTACGGCTTCCACGAACGTGATGGGCACCTCGGGGTTCATGGCTCCCGAGCACATTCGGGGAGCCGCCGAACCGGCCAGTGATGTGTTTGCGTTGGGTGCGGTGATGGTGTTCGCGGCAACGGGGCACGCACCGTTCCAGGGGCCGAGCGCGGGCGATGTCCTGGCGCAGACTCTGTATCAGCCGCCGAACCTGAACGGCCTGCCCAGCGAGCTGGCTGACGTGGTGGGGCGGTGCCTGTCCAAAGAGCCGCAGGCGCGGCCCACCCTGAGCCAGATGCTGGAGGAGTTCAGGTATCACCGGGACCGAACCGTCGCCCCCCACGCCGCCACAAGCTGGCTCCCCGCCAAGGCGCTTGCCGTAATAGAGGGCTTCGGCAGTCCGACATCCGCGGCCCCGACCGAACCGCTCCGACCACCTGCGACGACACGTCCCCTCGCGGCGGACCTGCAAGAACGTGCCCGTGAGGTACAGGCGCTGGCTGGGGCGGGTGACGCGGCTGCCGCGCGGGATCTGTATGCCGATCTGGTGCGCGACCACATCCGGGTGCTGGGTGCTGACGATCCGGAGACCCTCCGCGCACGGGACTGGCATGCCTTCTGCACGGCTGAGGCGGGTGACCCGGCTGCCGCGCGGGATCTGTACGCCGACCTGGTTCCCGACCGCGTGCGGGTCCTCGGCCCGGACCACCCCGACACTCTCCACGTGCGGCACCAGCACGCCCGCTACACGGCCGAGGCCGGTGACGCGGCTGCCGCGCGGGATCTGTATGCCGACCTGGTTCCCGACCGTAGCCGGGCTCTCGGCCCGGACCACCCCGACACTTTCCACGTGCGGTACCAACACGCCCGCTATACAGCCGAGGCGGGTGACGCGGCTGCCGCGCGGGATCTGTATGCCGATCTGGTGGGCGACCACATCCGGGTGCTGGGTGCTGACGATCCGGAGACCCTCCGCGCACGGGACTGGCATGCCTTCTGCACGGCTGAGGCGGGTGACCCGGCTGCCGCGCGGGATCTGTACGCCGACCTGGTTCCCGACCGCGTGCGGGTCCTCGGCCCGGACCACCCCGACACTCTCCACGTGCGGCACCAGCACGCCCGCTACACGGCCGAGGCGGAGTGACGTGGCTATGACTTGTCCGGCCGCTCATGTCCGGAGTCAGATGATGAGGGCTGCCGCAGTTGCCGTACCGAGGTAGACCACAGCCGGTGGCGTTCGTAGACCGTTTTCCAGGGCGCCCGAATCGTTCAGGGAGATCACGCCACTGCACACCGGTCCGCCCCGGTGCAGAATCCCCGTCGATCACCTGCCGATGGTCCTGCCACCGGCCGCAACGCCTGTTACCGACCGGCAGAAACGGCCGCAGCCGTTCCCACTCCGCATCACTCAGACCACCCAGTCCTGTGTCCACATCAACGACATGAGCCAGGAGTAATCACGATCGACCGGACAAGTCCTGGTCGCTGAGGAGGCGCTCCCACAGCAGCCCGTCCCGCCAGCTCCCATCGAGAAAGATCGAGGAGTGCGCGACGCCGTACGGACTGAACCCGTTGCGTCGCAGCACCCGCTGCGACGCAAGATTCTCCAGACTGGTGGACGCCTCGGCACGGTGCAACCCGAGTTCGTCCGTCATCACCCGGAGTACGAGCCCGACGGCGTTCCCGGCGTGCCCTTGATTCTGGGCGACGCTCGCGATCCAGTATCCGACGGAGCCACGGCGCAGGTGCGGCTGCGGCAGGATGCCTCCGACGGTAACCTGCCCGATCACCTGGTCATCGGCGAGCACCACCCCCGGCCAGACCGTGCCGGCCCGGTATCCGGCCAGCAGGCTGTCGATCCGCTCTGCCTGGCCCTCCGGGGTGAAGAAGTCGGCCGATTGGGCCGGTTCCCACGGCCGAAAGGCCTCGAAGTCCCGCACCCGGTGCGCAGCGATCGGAGCGGCGTCGGTGGGCTCGATCAGGCGGATCCTGGTGCTGCTGCCCATGGGCCGATCCTCGTTGCAGTGCTTTCGATGAGGCGGCCAGCCTATGCGAGGCTGTCCGTGCCGCCGCACCCTTCGCCCGCTGGGTCGTCGAGCGGACCTTCGCCTGGCGCGACCTCCGACTCGCCTGCATCACCATGTGCTTGTGACGACTCGCAGCGCATTCTGAAAGGCTCTTTGTGTGCAGTGGCATCAAGTGCTTGCCTTCGTGGCCGCAGTCGTACCCCTCACACTGATCCCCGGTACCAGCTTCACCCTCGTCACACAGCGGGTGATCGCTGGTTCGCGGGCCGACGGCGTCCGTGTCGCACTAGGTTCAGCATGCGGGCTCTTGGTGCACGCAACATTCGCCGCGATCGGCTTGTCTTCCCTGGTCATGGCGTCAGCTCAGGCACTTACGGTGGTGAAGCTCCTGGGCGGCTTATACCTCATCTGGTTGGGCGTCACCACGTGGCGCTCAACGCGTCAGGGTGTCCAACCGGCGGAGCCGGGGCGATGGCGCCTGCCGTGGGCTCAGCTCGAGAGCTTCGGTCAAGGATTCTGGTCCAACGTCCTCAATCCAAAGGCAGCGTCGGTCTATCTCACCCTGGTGCCACAGTTCGTCACCTCCAACAGTTCCGTCGCGCCGCAGATGGCCACGCTTGCGGTCGCGCATGTGGCCGTCGTGCTGGTGTGGTTGCTGTTCTGGACATCGGTGGTCGCTGCCTCGCGGACAAGGATCGACACCCCCCGGTTCCGGCGTTGGACGAACCGCCTGGCGGGAGCCGTACTGGTCGCTCTGGGGATTCGAACTGCCGCAGCGAGCTGAGCTCGCGCCCACTTCCCGCAGGTGCTTGTCGCGGCCCACTACTTGGTCTGTCTCCACACAGGACGCCAGGACAGCCCCTACCGCAGCGCGACGAAGAGCAGAACGGCCGTCGTCATGGCGGCGGCTGCCCCCGCGGCGACACGCGAGACCCATCGGCGCGACGGGATCCAGGTCAGCTGGGGCCGGGTCACGCCCGCGTAGACGTAATAGACGCGGTCCTGTTCCTCCGCCAGCACCACGCGCGCGAGCGGCAGGTGGCGGATCGAGACCTGCCTGCTCACTTCGCCCCTCTTCTTCACGAGGCTCCGCTCGATCGCGGAACGATGGTGAGCGGCGAGATCCGTGGGCAGCCGGTCCTTCGCCCCCACCACTGTCTCCCGCCACGCGCCCCTGCCCTTGAGCCGTGACCGGATGATCCACGGCGCGCGCGGCGGTGGGGGAGTCACGTCCTCGTCCTCCGGCGCCCGCGTGATGGTCGCGCCCCGCCAGACGGTGAGGCGTCCCTTGCCCGTACATGTGTCGCAGCTCCACCGTCCCCGCCCCTGGCAATGCCGGCACTTCACTTTGCCGTCACCGCCGCAGTCGGTGCACAGCGTCTTTCCCCAGCCCAGGCAGCGCGGGCACGCCGTACCGGACGCCTCGCACAGGGCGCAGTCGACGCGTACGCCGGGGCGCTTCACGTTCTGCGGCGCGACGGGTGTCACGGGAGCCTTGCGTGATCCTCCCCGCCCGCGGCACTTGGTGCAGGAAGTGACGCTCTTGCAGTCCGTGCACGGCACCTGCGGCTCGCACTGAAGGCGCCCCGTCCCCTTGCAGTTGGGGCACTGCTGCTTGCCGTTGCTGCAGTCGTGGCACGGCACTTCACGGACCGAACCCTCCAGAACGACGTGCACGGTCTCACGCCGGCGAGGATCCTTCGGAGGGTCCTGCCGATAGGCGTCCAGGTCCTCGACGACCGGGCGTCCCGACAGGTCGAACGGCGCCGGGCGGGTCTGCTCGCCCGTCGTCCGCGACTCGATGCAGCGGGTTACGGTGCAGTCGAGGAGAGGCTGGTGCTCGATCCTGGCGCTGCTCGCCAGGCGCTGCAGTTCCGTGTCGCCCGAACGTCCCCGGTGCTCGGCGACAGCCGCGAGCACCTCATCGTCTGGCAGTGCGTTGTCCGGTGCGTCGGCCATCGCAGAGTCCCCCTCCACGGAAGCGCCTGGTCACCCGCCGGGCGGCGGCGCCTGTCGTTGCGCAGGGCCCAAGTCTGTCGCAGAGCGCCGATGTCCGGAAGGCCACCACGGCGGCGGGCAGGCCGGCCCCGCCCCAGTGCCGCCGTGTGTCCCAGGGTGCGTGACGCACGGTCGGGTCAGGGATCGGCGGTGCGCCCCCACACCGAACGCACCGCGGGGACTTCTTCACGGAGGAGGCGGCAACTTTCCCACGGACGGCGGCGACGAACAGTGCAGCAACGGCCCGGACTTCCATCCCCCACTTCAGGAGGACACGTGCGAATCGGACTCGACGGCCGCCACAGGCGCCCGAGACATCTGCGCAGGATCGGGGCAGCAGGCCTAGCCGGCGGCCTGGTGCTCGGCGGGGCGGCAACGCTCTCGCTCGCGCTCTCGGCCCCGTCCCCCTCCCCGGCTTCGACCGCGAGCGCCGGCGGTCCGGTCACGGCCGCAGCCACCGTGCAGGCGGAGAACCTGGACCGCGGACTGGTCAGCGTCCACGACGGGGCGGACAACCTCGTCAGCTGGCGCCTGCTGGCGGGCGACCCCGGCGACGTGGCGTTCAACGTCTACCGTGCCGGTACGAAGGTCAACGACCGGCCGATCACCGGCTCGACGAACTTCCGGCACAAGAACGCGCCGTCCCACGCCGACTACCAGGTGAAGGCCGTCGTCAACGGCCAGGAGCAGGGCTTCTCCGCCCACGCCGTCCAACTGCGCGCCGGGTATCTCGACGTGCCCATCTCCAAACCGGCCGGCGGCTCCGACTTCGGCTACGCGGCCAACGACGCCTCCGTCGGCGACCTCGACGGCGACGGAGACCTGGACATCGTCCTCAAGTGGGACCCCACCAACTCCAAGGACAACTCCCAGGCCGGCTACACCGGCAACACGATCGTCGACGGCTACACCCTCGAGGGCACCCGCCTGTGGCGCATCGACCTCGGCCGCAACATCCGGTCGGGCGCCCACTACACGCAGTTCCAGGTCTTCGACTACGACGGCGACGGCAGGGCCGAGGTGGCGATGAAGACCGCCGACGGAACCCGCGACGGCACAGGCACGGTGATCGGCAACTCCGGTGCGGACCACCGCAACAGCGAGGGCCGGATCCTGACCGGCCCCGAGTACCTCACGATGTTCCGCGGTTCGGACGGAGCCGCGGTCTCCACCGTGGACTACGTGCCCGCGCGCGGCACCGTGTGCAACTGGGGCGACTGCTACGGAAACCGCGTCGACCGTTTCCTGGCCGGCACGGCGTACCTGAACGGCAGCACTCCTTCCCTGATCATGGCCCGCGGCTACTACACCCGTTCCGTCATCGCCGCATGGGACTTCAGGGACGGTCGGCTCACCCGCCGCTGGACCTTCGACACCAACAGCTCCACCAACCAGGGCAAGGGCTACGACGGACAGGGCAGCCACAGCCTGTCCATCGGCGACGTGGACGGCGACGGCAGGGACGAGATCGTCTACGGTGCGATGGCCGTCGACGACAACGGCAGTGGACTGTGGACCACCCGCACCGGCCACGGCGACGCCCAGCATCTGGCGGACCTGGACCCGGACGACCCGGGCCTGGAGTATTTCAAGGTCTCCGAGTCGACCAGCCAGCCGTCCTCGCTGTACATCGACCCGGCGAACGGCGGCGTCCGCTGGAAGACCGGATCGGGCAGCGACAACGGCCGCGGCGTGGCCGGCGACATCTGGGCGGGCAACGCCGGCGCCGAGATGTGGTCGGCGGCCGACTCCTCCATACGCGACAAGACCGGCAGCACCCGCGGCCGAGAGCCGTCGTCGGTCAACTTCCTCGCCTGGTGGGACGGTGACACGACGCGCGAGCTGCTGGACGGCACCCGCGTCGACAAGTACGGCACGAGCGGCGAAACGAGGCTGCTGACCGCCTCCGGCGTGCACTCCAACAACGGTACGAAGTCCACTCCGTCGCTCTCGGGCGACATCCTCGGCGACTGGCGCGAGGAAGTCGTCTGGCCGACGACCGGCGACACCGCACTGCGGATCTACTCCACGCCCATCGAGACGGACAAGCGGTTCACCACCCTGCTCCAGGACCGCATGTACCGCACCGGCCTGGCCTGGCAGAACACCGCGTACAACCAGCCGCCGCACCCGAGTTACTTCCTCGGGCGGTGACGACGGGGTCCCGGGCCGCGCCGACGGCCCGGGACGGGCCCGCTCAGGCCGACGCCCCCACCGCGTCCACCAGTTCGGCGAGCGCCGCGGCCAGGGCCTCGAGGCCCGGTCCGGCGGGGCCGCCGGACTCCGACATGTAGACGTCGCGGCGTATCTCGATCATCAGGGCGCCGACCCGCCGGTCCTGGCCGTAGTGCTTCAGCGGGACGTACGTACCCGCGAAGGGGCTGTCCAGGCCGGTGCCGCCGAAGCCCGAGAACGCCTTCCGCGCCGCGGCGAGCAGCTCCGGCGGCGTGTGGAAGGAGTCCGTGCCGAGGCAGATCGGGGGCCGGGGACCGTCGCCGTGCAGCTCGTAGGGGAGGGCCTCGGTCGGGTACGAGTGCACGTCGATCACGAACGCCCGCCCCACGGCGTCCAGGCGGGCGTCCACGGCGTCGGTCACGGCCCGCGCGTACGGAACGAAGTAGTCCGCGATCAGCGCCGCCGGGTCGAAGCCGGACGGGCGAAGCTGTTCCCGGTGCGTGGTACGCGTGTAGACGGCGCCCATGCCGACGGCCAGCATCTCCTCCCGTTCGTCGGGGAAGCGCTCGGGGTCGACGACGAGACGCGAGAGCTCGTTGACGAATCGCCAGGGCGTGACGGTCGCGGACGCGGCGGCGCCCGCGGCGATCTCGGCGGTGTGGGAGTCGGTGATGTGGTCGAGCTCCGTCTGGAGCGCCGCGTCGTCCAGCACGATGCCGGCGCGTACACCGTCGGGCACGGCCCGGGCGGAGTGCGGGACGTGCAGGATCACGGGGGAGTCGGCCGCCCCGGGCAGGAGCTGGTAGGAGGCCGGGGTGCTGGTGTCGTTCACGTGGTGTTCCTTGCTGTGGTGGTTCGAACTCGGGGAGGCAGCGCGCCTCTCCGCCATGGGGACGCCCGGTCGCCGTGACGGCGCGGACGATCTCCACCGACTTTAACGGCGGGGTCCGACAACGACCCCAGGCCCCCGCCCGGCGCCCCCGTGCCGGGCGGTGCGGCCGCCCGCGAGAGAGCCGGCGTGGGCGGCCCGCAATCCGGTGGAGGTGCGTGCCGGCGACGGACATGATGGGCCGCATGACTCATCTCCCCCTTCCTGTAGAGGCCTTGATCGTGGTCGACGTCCAGTCGGCGTTCGTCACCGGCGACGGCGCCGTCCCTGACGCGGCGCGCCTGGTGGACCGGACGACCGACCTGATAGCCCGGGCGCGGAAGAGCGGGGCGCTCGTCGTCCACCTGCAGAACGACGGGCCCGCCGGGTCGGAGGACGAACCACACACCCCGGGTTGGGAACTCCACCACCCTGTCCTGAACGGCCCCACAGAGGTCGTGATCCGCAAACCGCAGGACGACGGCTTCGCACGGACGTCGCTGGGGAGCCTGCTCACCGACTCGGGCGTGAAGTCGATCGCCGTCTGCGGTGTGATGTCGGAGATGTGCGTCCAGGCGACGGCGCGCACGGCCCTTGCGCTCGGCTACCGGGTCGTCCTGCCGCACGACGCACATGCGACGCAGAACATCCCGGCTGCGCCCGGCATCAGCGACGCGATTCCCGCCGCGACGGTCTCGCGGGTCGCCGAGTGGGCCCTCGGGAACGACGTCGAGATCACGGCACACGCGTCGGACGTGCACTTCACGGCCGGGCCTCCCCAAGGACATCGCTGACGTCCGGTGACCCAGAGGCCAGGACGACCCGGGCGACCCACGCCCCTCACCGGGCGGGACGACCCGGACGGCCGCGCCCGTGCGGTGTGAGGATCGCCGTCGGCGCCGCGTTGTCAGTGGGGTGGGCTTGTATGGGCGCATGACTGTTCATGACGTCGCCGCCGCGCTGCCCGCCATTCCCGACCTGCTGAAGTTGTGCCGGTCGATCGCCATGGCGGAAGCCGTGCTGAACCAGGGCGACTACCGGTACTACACCTTCGACGCCGCATGGTCGGACACGGAAGAGGTCTTCGCCATGCGCAACGGCAGCGGGGACGAGTTCGACATCGTGTTCTCGTCCGCGGGGGTGTACGTCCGCGGCTTCGACCACGAGTCGCCGATGAGCCCGTACGCCGACGACACGGTCTGGCCGGGCGTGCTTGACGACGTGCCCGACGTGTTCCGGGAATACGTCGAGGAGCCGGCCTTCATGGACGAGGACATGCCCAGTGTGACCTTCTGCCTGTGGCGCCGGACGGGCGACGACCGCTGGCACGCGGGCCGGATCGACTTCCCCGACGACAGTGACGACCCCGACGGCTCCGGGTGGATGTTCGACCTGCCCGTCGACCCGAGCCCGGAGGCGTTCCAGTCGTTCGCCGAGGACTACTACGAGCGACCCGTGGACCTGGACGCAGTGCGCCGCATATATGAGCAGCGGCCGTTGACCCAGGACCTGGTGGAGCGTCTGAACCCGGCCGCTTCCTTCGCCCAGGTCGTGAAGGAGGCGAAGGAGATGGGCTACCCGGTCTGACGGGCCGGACCGGCTCGGGCGTCGCCCACGCCGAGGGGTACACCGCAGCGCGGTGCTGTGCCCGGCCAGGGTCGGCGTCGGGTCACCATCGGGTGATGAGCGGCGCGTCCGGTTCGTGCTGCCGCCAGGCTTCGGTGACGCGTGCGATGCGGGCGGGGGCGGCGATGCCGCGCACGGTTGCGATCCTGCCGTCGGCGATGTCGAACGTCACGGTGCCGATGACTCGGTCGCCGACCACGAAGAGGACGCCCGGGGAGCCGTTGAGGGTCGCGTAGTGCACGGCAGGCGTGCCGCCGGCGAATCGCCGCTTGGCGGGGGTGGGTTTGAAGCCGGCCCGTGCGACGGCGGCGACGCGCTGCGGAGTGTCGAACCGCAGCAGCCTCTCGGCCAGTCCGGCGCCGTCGGAGATCGCCGTCGCGTCGTCGGTGAGCAGCGCCACCAGCCGTTCGGTGCGGCCCGAGGAGGCCGCGGCGAGGAACTCCTCGACGATCCTGCGGGCTGACGCCTCGTCGACTTCGCTGCCACCGCGGCGGCGCGCCGCGGTGATGCGGCGCCGGGCCCGGTGGAGGTGCTGCTGGCTTGCGGACTCGGTCATGTCGAGGATCTCGGCGATCTCGGCGTGACTGTGGGAGAACGCTTCACGCAGGAGGTAGACGGCCCGCTCGAGAGGTGACAGGCGTTCCATGAGGGTCAGCACGGCCAGGGAGACCGATTCACGCTGCTCGAAAGTGTCGGCGGGGCCGAGCATGGGGTCGCCGTCGAGGAGTGGTTCGGGCAGCCAGGCGCCGACGGTGCGTTCGCGGCGGGCCTGTGCCGAGCGGAGCCGGTCGAGGCACAGGTTGGTGACGACCTTCGTCAGCCAAGCTTCCGGCACCTTGATCAGCCGCCGGTCGGCGGCCTGCCAGTGCAGGAACGCGTCCTGCACGGCGTCCTCGGCGTCGGTGGCGGAACCGAGCAGACGGTACGCCAGCGAGGCCAGCCGGTTCCGGCTGGCCTCGAACCGACCGGTGTCGAAGCGATCAGTGGCGGTGCTGTCCACGCGGACCACCCTAGGCGGCCACGCGCCGGTCGATGGTCGAATTCGGTGCGGCGGCCAGGCGGTTCTTGCGCCTGGGCACATAGAAGGTCGGGTGCGCGACGCCCCACAGCGACATCCTGAGGATGCCCGCCTTGATCCGCGCGGCCTTCCGGCCGCTCACGTACTTCGGCTTCGCCCGCGCCTCGTCGTCGACCGTCTGCAGGATGCCGTCCCGCCGGCCGAGGCTGATGTGGTTGCCCAGGTAGAACAGCTTGACGTTCGAGACCTTGCGGCCGGTCAGGCGTCCCACGATCGCCGCCGTCGCCTGCTGGCCGGTGGAGCCGGCCGAAGCACAGGACATCGGCAGCGGCCGGCCGTTGTCGCCGACGGCGTAGGCGCTGTCACCGGCGGAGTAGACGTTCGGGTGCGAGACCGACCGCATGGTGCGGTCGACGACGATCCGACCGTTCTCGGTGACCTCCAGCCCGCTGGTGGCGGCGATGGGGTGGACCGTGAACCCGGCCGTCCACACGGTCGCGTCGGACGCCAGGACGGTGCCGTCGGCGCACAGCACCCGCGTCGCTTCGACGGCTTCGACGCCGGTGTGCTCCAGGACGGTGATGCCCAGCCGGTCGCAGGCCCGGCGCAGGTGGCTGCGGGCTCCCGGGGAGAGTGGGGCGCCCAGCTCGCCGCGGGCGATCAGCGTCACCGAAAGGCCGGGCCGGGACTCGGCGATCTCGGTGGCCGTCTCGATGCCGGTCAGCCCGTCGCCGACGACCAGCACGCTCCCGCCTTCGCCCCGCCTGCCCAGGCTGTCCAGGCGCTCGCGCAGGCGCAGCGCCGAGGGTCGGCCGGCGACGTCGAAGGCGTGCGCGGCCACGCCGGGGACGCCGTGGTCGGCGACGTGGCTGCCGAGCGCGTAGAGAAGTGTGTCGTAGCCGAGCTCGCCGCCGCCGCCCGCGTCGGCCACGGAGACGACCTGGCGCTCGGGGTCGACGGCGGTGACACGGGCCAGGCGCAGCCGTATCCCCGTGCCCGCGAAGAGGTCGGCGAGCTTCGGAGCCTCGATCTCCTGTCCGGCCGCGAGCTGGTGCAGCCGCAGCCGCTGGACGAAGTCCGGCTCGGCGTTGACCACGGTGATCTCGGTGTCCGCCGGGGCCAGTCGGCGGGCCAGGGTCCCGGCCGCGTAGGCCCCGGCATAGCCGGCGCCGAGGACGACGATGCGGTGCTTCATGTGTCGCTCCTGTCGGTTCGCTTGCTCCTTGCGAGTTGAGCGGAACAGCGACCTGATTCCTGACAGGAACCGCTTGTGACGTGGGTCACAGGCCCGCAGGGGTGCCGCCCGGCGATGCTCGCGACGCCGAGGCGGCGCGGACAAAGGCCGGGCTGAACGAGGTGATCCGACCGGTCACCGTCGACATCGACGTCGTACGCGTCAGGAGGAACGACGTCTGTGGG
Source organism: Streptomyces sp. OZ13 (assembly GCF_052068155.1). Lineage (NCBI taxonomy): Bacteria > Bacillati > Actinomycetota > Actinomycetes > Kitasatosporales > Streptomycetaceae > Streptomyces > Streptomyces sp. OZ13. Next base: position 644,366 of record NZ_JBQHCZ010000001.1, read on the forward strand.
GGACTGCCATGCCAGCGCTGGGCCGTCAGCGGTCGCCGCGCGTGCTTCGTCCCCGCAGTGAGGACAGGACCAGGCGTCCGTAGCGGGTGGTGAGCACCAGGGCTGTCGCCGCCAGGGCTCCGACCAGGGCGACGGCGAGGGCGGTGAGGCCCTTGGCGCCAAGGACCTGGAGGATGCTCAGGGCCGTGCCCAGGGGCAGACCCAGGATCGTCAGGACGCCGAGTGCGCCGGCGATCTGCTGGCTCTCCTGGGTCTGGACCAGCCGGGCATAGTCGGCCGCCTCGGCAAGGATCTCGTCGAACCGGGCAGGCAGCCGGTGCTGGACCTGGAACGTCAGCAGCAGTTCATTGGCCGGGCCGTGGGCGGTGAGGTGCTGGCGCCAGTAGGTACTGCGGAAGGTGGCGATGTGCCGTTCCAGGGCGGACACCCGGCGGGCCAGCTTGGGCCCGTCGAATACGCCGGACAGCCCGTCGGTGAGCTCGTCGATGTGGTCGCGCTGGATGGTGCCGAGGAGCAGGGCGTCGAGGTAGACGGTGCGGGAGTGCAACTCGGCGAAGGCGTAGAAGTCGCTGCCGCCCGGGTCGGCCCGGTGGCCGAGGAACGCGGCGCCGTGTCGCAGTACGAGGGCGCTCCAGTCGGCGGATATCCGCAGTGCGTGCTCGGTCCGCCGGGGCCACTCCTCGAGCGGCGTGGGGAAGTCGGCTGCCGTCGACCGTGAGGCGAGGGACCACAGCCACCGGTCGGCGCTCTCCGGCAGCCGGCCCTCGTCGTCCCGCAGCGCGGGCGTGTGGTGAACGTCGGGCGTCAGGAACGCGACCGTGTACGGGCGGGCGATCGCGAAGGGCGCGGAAACGCCGCGCGGCGTCGCGATGCCGTGGAGCAGGGCGGCGGGGGACAGGGGACCGTCGAGGGGATCCGGTACGGCGGTGTCGCGCCGGCCGATCGCGCGCAGCGTCTCCAGCAGTGCGGGGCCCTCGACGTCGAAGTGGAGGACGGCGAGCGCGTGGTCCTGATGCCGGGCGGTGGCGGTACGCAGCAGCTCGACGCCCTTCAGATGCAGCGCCTCGTGCCGTACGTCCATGAACCGGTGCCAGCGGCAGGGCCGTTCCGGGGTCCCGTACAGGGCACGCGCGGCGGCCGGCGTGAAGTACGTCTCCCGGGTCGCGGCGTCGGTGCGGCGGCTGCCCAGGTCGAAGGGTATGGGCCCGACCTGCCACAGGGGGCGGGCGGTGAGCCGTACCGGCACGATGACGACGAGGGTCTGGCGGACGCCGATGACGGAACTGAGATCCGTGGCCAACGCGGGGACGCCTCCGATACGGGAAACCGATGATCATTGCGGGCGGGGCTCAGGATACGGGTCGCGCGGGGTGGGCGTGGCCCGGTCGGGCGAGCGACTCAACGGGCCCAACCCCATGGCACCGGCACGGCAGTTGACCGCACGACGATCAACTGTCCGTTCCGCTCGGCGGCCCGTCCCTTCGGCTCCGCGACGAGCACCCGCGGATCCACCTCCCGCCGCCCCCACCCCCGCGACCGGTACTCTCCGCCGGCGTTCAGTACCCCTCGGCGGCGGTCATGCGGCGCTTACCGCGAACGGCCCTCCGTCGCGGAAGGCCAGCTCGGCGAAGCGTTCGCCCATGCGGCGGTGTGTCGCGGCGTCCGGATGGAGCTGGTCGGGCAGTGGCAGGTCGTCGAAGTCCGCCTCGCCGTAGAGCTCGCGGCCGTCGAGGTGGTGCAGGTGCGGGTCGTCGGCCGCCCGCTCTCGCACGATGCGGGCCAGTTCCGCCCGGATGACGTTGAGCGTCAGCTTTCCCGCGGCGCGCTCCGCCGGGTCGCCCGCCGCCAGCAACCGCAGCTTCCCGGCGCCGAGTTCGCTGAAATCGGGGAGGCTGGGGCCCGGGGTGTCCTCGTGGATGGGGCAGTACAGGGGCGAGACGACCAGCAGCGGCGTGGTGGGATGCCCCTCGCGGAGCGTGTCGAGGAAGCCGTGCACCGCGGGGGTGAAGGCCCGCAGACGCATCAGGTCGGTGTTGACCAGGTTGATGCCGATCTTGACGCTGAGCAGGTCGGCCGGGGTGTCCCGCATGGCGCGGGCGGTGAACGGGTCGAGCAGGGCGCTGCCGCCCAGACCGAGGTTGGTCAGCTCCACACCGGCGCGCAGTGCGGCCAGCGCCGGCCAGGTCGTCGTCGGGCTCTCGGCGTCCGAGCCGTGGCTGATCGAACTGCCGTGGTGCACCCACACCCTGCGGCCCCGGTCGGGAACGGGCTCGACAGGGGCGTCGGCGCGCAGGGCCACCAGCAGGGTGATCTCGTTGTACGGCAGCCAGATCTCGACGTCCTTCTCCCGGTCCGGCAGTCCGGTGAAGCGGACGGTGCCGACCGGGCCGGGCCGGCTCTCCACCGACCCGGTGGCCATGTCCGTCATGAGGACGTTGCCGCCGGTGACACTGGCGCGCCCGGCCGGCCGGCCGTCGACGAGCAGGTCGTACACGCCGTCGGGGCGGGGCGGAGCGCCCTCGTAGGCCACCTTGGTGCGCAGGGCGTCCAGTTCGACGGCGGTGGCCCGGGTACGGAACACCACCCGTACGCCGGAAGGCTGGGACTCCGCCATGGCCACCTGCCCGTCGGGGAACTGCGCCCGGGCCCGGGCGGGCAGCCGGTGCGGCAGCAGGCCCTGCTCGGTGCGCTCCAGATCGAGCGCACCGCGCACGAGGTCCGCGGTGAGGGGCGTGGTGACCCACTCCCTCGGACGGGACGCGGAGGGGGCGGCGGGGACGGCGGGGCGGGGGTCTGGCCGGTGGTTCATGACCTCAGCGTGTCAACCGGAATCCGGATACGCACATTCTTTTGCCGTGTCGCCCGGCTCGGCGGCCCCCGCCCCGGCCCGTGGCGGGCCCGAACCTCAGGTTCGGGCCCGAGGGCGTCACCGCGTGCGGATCCCGAGGAAGCGCTGCCACCAGGCGGCCCGCGGCGGCGCGACATCGGCCGCCACCGGCATCGGCGGCCGGGCCGGCGCGACGGCCGTCGGCAGCGGCTGCGCCTTGGCCGGAGCGCTCGGTTCCGGTGCCTCCGCGACTCCACCGCGACGCGGGGTGAAGCGTGCGGGCAGGCTGTTGAGCCGGGTGGAGACGAGCGAGGAGGTGAAGTCCAGCTCAGCCTCCGACACGGCGAGTTCGATGTCGGGGAGCCGTGCCAGCAGTGTGTCGATGCCGGTGTCGGCGATGGCGCGGCCGATGTCCTGGCCGGGGCACTCGTGCGGACCGGCGCTGAACGCCAGATGCGAACGGTTGCCGTGCACGGGCGCATTCAGGTCGGGCCGGATCTCCGGATCGACGTTGCCTGCCGCCAGGCCGAGCATCACCATGTCGCCCGCCCGGATGACCTGATCACCCAGCTTGGTGTCCCGTCGCGCCCACCGGAACGCGCCGACCGACATGGGCGGGGCGTCCCACATGACCTGGTCCAGGGCGTCGGGCAGGGTCAGGGACCCACCGGAGAGGCTCGCGCGGAAGCGCCGGTCGGTCATGACCGTCCGCAGCGTGTTCGCCATCAGGTTGGTCGTGTTCTCGTGTGCGGCCACGATGGCGTGGCGCAGGTGCTCCATCACCTCCTGGTCGCTGAGCTCCGACTCATGGGCCAGGAGCCAGCTCGCGAGGTCGTCACCGGGGGCGGCCTTCTTCCGCTCCACCAGGTCGGACATGAGGGAGACGACGTACTCGTTGCTCTGCAGCGCCGTCTCTGTGCCCTTGACCATGTTGCGCACGGCCGTACCGAGGGGGAGCGCGTCCTCGTCGCGCACGCCCATCTGGCGCGCGAGGACCAGGACCGACAGCTTCTCCGCGAAATCGGTGACGAGGTCCGCCCGGCCGGTGCGGGAGAACGAGTCGACCAACTGCTGGGTGTGCCGGACCACGTAGCGGCGAATGCCGTGGCGGTTGAACTTGCCCAGACTCTCCGTCACCGCCGCCCGCAGCCGCGCGTGTTCCGGGTCGTCCGCGAAGACGAGCAGCGGCTGCCAGGCCGTGATCGGCAGGAGCGGCGAATCGGCCGCCAACTTCACGTTCCAGATACGGGAGTCGCACGACCACAGCGACGGGCTGCGCATGACGTCGAGGTTCTCCCTGTGCCCGAGGACGAACCACGCGGGTACGTCACCGGGGAGCAGCACCGGCGCCACTTGGCCGTGCTCGCGGCGCATTCTCTCGTAGAGGGCGTACGGTGCGTCCGCCTCGGGCCCGTACAGGCGCTGCCGTCCGTCCAGGCCGTGGGCGTGCGCGGGACACTGAGGTGGCGGGACGGCGGCAGGCGTTCCGGTGCCGTCTGCATACGGGATGGTCACGAGGCCCTCCGAGGGCGACTGCTTGCGGTCAACGTGATGCCCCAGCCGCCCTTTCAACCCGTGAGTGGCACCCCTCCGCGTCCTGGCGAGCGGCGGCCTCTCGGTACGCGCGTCGCTGGGGCACCGAGGCGGTGCGCTGCCTCCGCGTGAGGCGTCCTCTTCGGAGGATCGAGAAGCGGGAAGCGTCCGCAGCATACGCTTCTTGACCCCCTGTCAGCACAACATCACATAACACCACAGGTGCCGCATGGGGGTGTTGCCCTCCCTGTGCGCCCTCGCGCGGAACCGCTGCGGATGGTGTGATCAGGCCAGGTCATCCCCAGGACGGCCGACCGCAGAGAGCAAGAGAGGACCCCCTTATGTCAGTTGAAGAGCTGGGCAGAGCCGAATCGGTCGTCACCCGCGCCCCTGGCGCAGTACCTCTTCTGGGGCATGCGCTCACGTTGTGGCGCGACCCGCTCAAGTTCGTGCAGTCGCTCCGCGGTCACGGCGATGTGGTCCGCGTCGACCTGGGGCGCCTGCCGGTGTATGTGGCCACCACACCCGAACTCGTGCACGAGATCACCGTGGCCCAGGCCCGCAGCTTCGAGAAGGGAAGGTTCTTCGACCGGCTGCGCCCCCTGGCGGGCAACGGCCTGGCGAACGCCGACGGCGAACTGCACCGCCGGCACAGGCGGATGGTCCAGCCGATGTTCTCGAAGGAGCGTATACACGGCTACTCCCACACCATGCGCCGCAACGCGGAGGCGATGGCCGACTCGTGGGCGCCCGGCAGTGTGGTCGACATCCAGCAGGCGATGGCCGAGTACGCCATCGAGACGCTCGCCGACACGATGTTCTCGACCGAGATGGGCATGCCGGCCGTCGAAGCCGTGCGCAAGAACCTCCCCGTACTTTTGAAGAATCTCCTCATACGGGCGGCCTCGCCCAAGTTCCTCGACCGGCTTCCGATCCGGGCGAACCGGGACTTCGACAGGGCCGCCGCCCAACTGCGCTCCGTGATCGACGAGGTGGTGGCCCAGGCACGCCGCGACGGACAGACCGACCGGTCCGACCTCCTCACCCTGCTGCTTGCCGCCCAGGACGAGGACAGCGGGCAGGGGCTGACCGACACGGAGGTCAGGGACGAGCTGAGCACCGTGATGTTCGCGGGTGCGGAGACGACCGCGTCAGCTCTGGCCTGGGCGTTCCACGAGCTCGTCGCCCGCCCCGACATCGAGGAGCAGATCGTCGCCGAGATCCGGTCCGTCGTGGGGGAGGGGCCGGTCACGATCGCCGACGTCCCGCGGCTGACGAGCATCCGCCGGGTCCTCGACGAGGTGCTGCGGCTGCACGGGGTCACCCTGCTGATGCGCCGGACCACCGTGCCGGTGCAGCTCGGCCGGCACCGGCTCCCCGCCGGGACCGAGGTCGCGTTCAGCCTCTACGCCCTGCACCGGGACCCCGCCGTCTACGACGACGCCGCGTCGTTCGACCCCGACCGGTGGCTTCCTGAGCGGCGAGCGGCCGTCCCCCGTCACGCCTACGTCCCGTTCGGCGCAGGCAACCGCAAGTGCATCGGGGACCAGTTCGTCTGGACCGAGGCGACGATCGCCATCGCGACCGTCCTGCAGCGATGGAAGCTGAGCCCCGCTCCAGGACACACGCCCAAGGAGGTCGCCTCCGCCGTCGTGCACGCGGACCGCATCCCCATGACCGTGAGTCCCCGCGACTGACCGGGTGGGCCGGCCGTCCTGCGCCGGTCGTGGCGTCGGCCCGGGCGACCACGCGAGTGACGTCGCCGCGAAGGCGTGTTCGCTTCGCCGGCCGGCCGCGCGAAGGTGTGTTCGCGTCTTCGGCCGGCCGTCCTCCGGGGGCCGCCCGGCGCGTGGGTCACCCCAGCAACTCGTGCCCATCTCGGGAAGGAGGCGCGCCGGGACGCCGGCGCCGACCAGACACCTTCGTGCTCCGGCGCCAGCAGGCGCAGCAACAGGGCTGACGGGGCGGCCGGGTTGACGGCCGGGCCCACGAGCAGCGCGGTCACGTCCGGGCCGTCTCGTCGTACCCGCGCTGCTCGTCGTACTCGTCGTACTCCTGGTCCTCGGGGAAGGGCAGGGGCTCGGTCACCCATCCCGCCGACAGGACCAGACGGGACGTGCGGTGGACGGTCAGGAAACCGAACGGGCGATCGAGAACCGCCTCGACGTGGCGGACGGCGTACCGCGGCGGAGGCGGCATCCCGGCGGCGATGATGCTGATCGCGGTCACGGTCGCGGACTCGAAGCCCTTGGCGTCGAACACGGCAACCGCGCCCTGGCCGGCCGAGCCGACCGCCAGCGGATCAGGGCTGATGCCCGGGAAGTGGCCGTGACTGCTGTCCGAGGCCGTGGACAGGCCGAACAGCGCAGGCGCCTTCAGCAGATCGTGGTCCGCCGTGACGCGGAACCCGACAGTGAGGACTTCGAGGACGGGCTCCGGGGTTCGGCTGCGTACGTTCGACACGCGCAGACCCGGGCCGGCCTCCCCGAGGGGAAGGCGGTCACCGGGCACCGGGGCCGGGCCGGCGCCCGCGAGAGTGCCGATTCCGTGACGCAGTACCTGGGAGGGCGTCATGTCAGGGGCGCCCAGCAAAAGATGGACGTCGACACCGGTTCCGCCGAGGATCTTGAGCACCGTCACAGGGCCGTCGGGGGTCTCCGCAACGGCCACCCGGTCCAACAGCGAGGTGGTGCGGTGCAGCCCCAGCAGCAAACGCCCCTGCCACGGGCCGTGGTCCGGGACCACCTCCGTCTCGAAGAACGGCTGCAGCCATCGTGTCCGCACCGACTGCGCCGCGGCCAGCACGAGCCGGGTGGACTCGTCGATGTCCACCGGCATCCTGCGGATCAGGCCTTCGGTGCGATCGTCGGCCCATCCGTCGAGCGTCATGCGGTCGGTTGTCTGGTCTCCGGTGATTGTGCCGGTCGTTCCGGCGGGCAGCCGTGCCGCCCAGTCGGCATGCATCGGCAGATCCGCTCGGGTCCAGAGACCGAACGCGGCCCGCGTGCCGCGGATCGCGCCCAGCGCCTCGAGGAATCCGCGCGCGGCTCCGGCCGCCTCTGCGGCGGGGAGGCCGGTCGCGTCCCCGAGTTCGTCCCGCGCCGGTCCACAGGCGGCGTCTTGGAGACAGGCGAGCAGCGGCCACAGGCTCGTGGCGGAGACGACGGTCCCGCCCGGTCCCGGCAGGCTGCCGACCCACCGCTCGGTGAGCCGGTTCACGGCACGTACGGACGTCGCTGTCGGCTGCACTCGATCCCCCAGGTCTCACAAGGCACCGTGACCGTCGGTCCTGAACACGCAACGCGCCGGCCTCACGGCAGTTGGCCGCCACGCCGCCTCGGGTACCTGTATCCGCCTCCGGCGCGGTCACCGCCGGGGGCGGATCGTCCAGGTCACGCTGGAACAGTGGAACGGGTGGACCACGGAACAGGACGATCACTCGCATCCTCGCCGGTGGCGGAACCGACGTCCAGGGGTTATCGCGCGGGGCCGGCCGCTGATCGAGAACTGAGGCGCCTTCGCTTTCCCACTTATTGATGCGCACGGGAGCGATGAGTTCCGGCAGGGCCACCGGTCTGCTTCAGTGACGGAACAGACATGAGGAGATACGACGATGGTCGAGATCGAGACCCGCACGCTGGAGACCCCCGGTGCCACGATCTGGTACGACGTGAGGGGAGGCCGGGCCGATGCCGGGGCCGACGCACCCGTCCTGTTCCTGGTCGGTTCACCGATGGACGCGAGCGGTTTCGTCACGCTGGCGTCGCACTTCACCGACCGGACGGTCGTCACCTACGACCCGCGCGGGGCCGGCCGCAGCGTGCGTAAGGACGGCGCGGCGGAGATCGTGCCCGAGGAGCACGCCGACGATCTGCGGCGGGTGATCGAGGCGCTCGGCGCCGGGCCGGTGGACATGTTCGCGAGCAGCGGTGGTGCCGTGAACGCGCTCGCCCTGGTGTCGCGGCACCCGGAACTGGTGCGCACACTCGTCGCGCACGAGCCGCCGGCGGCGCCGGTCCTGCCGGACAGTGAGGCGGCGCTGGCGGTCTGCGCGGACATCCATGCGACGTACATGCGGGACGGACTGGGGCCCGCGATGGCCAAGTTCATCGCGATGGCCGGCCGCAAGGGGCCCTTCCCTGCCGACTGGGCCGACGAGCCGGCCCCCGACCCCGCCGCCTTCGGACTGCCGACGGAGGACGACGGCTCGCGCGACGACCCGCTGCTGGGCCAGAACATGCGCGGCTGCACCGGCTACCGGCCCGACTTCGACGCGCTGCGCGCCGCCTCCACGCGCATCGTCGTCGCGGCGGGCAAGGAGTCCGAGGGCGAGTTCTGCGCCCGCGCCGCGGCGGAGGTCGCCGCCGGACTGGGCACCGAGCCGGCGATCTTCCCCAGCGACCACGGTGGCTTCATGGGCGGCGAGTACGGCCAGCACGGGGCGCCGGTCGAGTTCGCGCAGACTCTCCGCGAGGTGCTGCACGCGGAGGCCTGAGGGGCCGGGGGACGGCGGGTGAGGGGCGGCTGGCGGGGCGCAACGCCTTCGCAGGCGACGATCCGCCGCCTGCCCGCCCGTACCCGCCTGCCCGCCCGTACCCCCGCTGGTCCGCACTGACGGCGGCACCGCCCGCACCCGCGGCGGAGTGCCCCTGCGCCGTCCTGCACCGTGGTCCCGTACGACGAACTTGAGATCGCGCGCTCGCCCTGTGGCCGCCCGGGCCCGGTCCTCGTCCGTTTCGACCTGCTCGCACGCGAGGCGGTAAGCACACGTCCGCCGGGACGCGTGGTGCTGACGGACTCTGGGTGGCGCCTGACGCAGCACCCCGCAGGTTTGAAGCGATCGCTTGCGCCGCACAGCATCCGACCCAGGTCTCATCGACCCGGCAACAGCGCGTTCATGTCCATGAAAAATAATCAAGTACATGTCTATTGACGCTCGCACGGTAGACGCTTAGGTTCCGGGGAAAGCGCTTACCCCATGGACATCGCAATACCGAACTCGTAGAGCAGTTCATGGAGTTGAACTACCGAGCCTCCCCATTATTGCGTTCGGACCGATCGGACGTCAGCCCCGCGCAGTTGCTCGACCCCCCTCTTCATCGACCCCGTGTCGCACGAGCCGACCAACCTGGAGACGAACGATGCAATTACGCCCCGCCCTCGCGTGCGCCGGCCTGCTCGCCGGCGCGCTCGTCGCGCTGTCCGGCAACCCGGCGCAGGCCGCGTCGATCCGCTACGAGGCCGAGAACACCTCCGCGATCTGTACCGGCACCATCGACTCCGACTGGTCCGGCTACTCCGGCAGCGGATTCTGCAACGGCACCAACGCGTCCGGTGCCTACGTACAGTTCACCGTGAACGCCCCCTCCGCCGGCACGGCGACTCTGGGCGTGCGCTTCGCCAACGGCAGCGGTACCGCACGACCCGCCACCGTCACGGTGAACGGCTCGACGGCCACATCGGCGTCGTTCGAGGGCACCGGCGCCTGGGGCACGTGGGCGACGAAGACGCTCACGGTGCCGGTGCAGGCGGGCAGCAACACCGTCCGGCTCAGCCCGACCACCTCCGCCGGCCTGCCCAACATCGACTACCTCGATGTCGAGACGAGCGGCGACACCACCACCCCGCCGCCGTCGGGATCGGCGCTGTACGTGGCGCCGAACGGCACCGACAGCGCGTCCGGAACACAGTCGGACCCGACGACGCTCACCTCCGCGATCAGCCGCATCACTCCCGGCGGGACGATCTACCTGCGCGGCGGGACCTACCGCCACTCGCAGACGGTCACCATCCCCCAGGGCAACAACGGCACCTCGGGCGACCGCACGGAACTGTCCGCCTACCCGGGCGAGACGCCCGTACTGAACTTCTCGGCCCAGAGCGAGGACCCGGCGAACCGCGGGCTCGCCGTGAACGGGTCGTACTGGCACGTCAAGGGCATCGTCGTAGAGCGTGCCGGTGACAACGGGATCTTCGTCGGCGGCAGCAACAACATCTTCGAGCGCACGGTGACACGCTTCAACCGCGACACCGGGCTGCAGCTCTCGCGCATGCTCTCCAGCACTCCCCGCGACCAGTGGCCGTCCAACAACCTCGTCCTGAGCGCGGAGTCGCACGACAACGCCGACTCCGACGGCGAGGACGCCGACGGCTTCGCCGCGAAGCTCACTTCCGGCCCCGGGAACGTCTTCCGCTACGCCGTGGCCCACAACAACATCGACGACGGCTGGGACCTCTACACCAAGTCGGACACCGGGCCCATCGGCGCCGTGACCATCGAGGACTCCCTCGCCTACGGGAACGGCACCCTCTCCGACGGCACCCAGAACTCGAGCGGGGACCGCAACGGCTACAAGCTCGGCGGCGAGGACATCGAGGTCGACCACGTCATCCGGCGCAGCATCGCCTACGACAACGGCAAGCACGGGTTCACCTACAACAGGAACCCGGGCACGATGACGGTCTCGGACAACATCAGCATCGACAACGCCGAGCGCAACTTCTCCTTCGACGCGGGCACTTCGGTGTTCCGGAACAACGTCTCGTGCCGCAGCGGCGACGGCTCGAACGACAAGACCGTGGGCAACGCCGACAGCACGAACCAGTTCTGGACCGGCTCCAACGGCTCCCGTTGCTCCTCCTACGCGGGAGCCCTGAACTGGTCGTACGGGTCCGACGGCCGCCTCGTGGTCACGTTCGGGGGCAGGGCGGTCACGCCGTAACCTGCCGCGCACGGAACCTGCCTTGCCCGGCCCGTCCGGCTCACCGGACGGGCCGGGCAAGGCCGTTCCTACGCAGCGTCGGCGCCGCTGAACACGTCATCCGGCGCCACGAAGAACTTGACCGCGATGCTCGCCGGGGCGAAGCCCCGAGCTCGCCGGGGCGAAGCCCCGAGTCTGACGCCTGGTAGACCTTGGGCGTTGGGAATGGGGCCGGCGGGAGGTGCGGGGATGAGTTTCCGGTTGGCGGCGTACGCCGTGTGCATCGAGGACGGCCAGGTGCTGCTGGTGCGGCACGTATCACCGAAGGGCGACTGGACCTGGACTCTTCCGGGCGGCAGGGTCGAGCACGCGGAGGACCCGTTCGATGCTGTGACCCGGGAAGTCACCGAGGAGACCGGCTGCGACGCGATGGTCGAACGCCTGCTGGGTGTGGACTCGAGGGTGATTCCCGCGGCTGCCGCGCGGGCGGGAGTCGAGCACCAGAATGTCGGCATCTTCTACCGGGTCCGCATCATCGGCGGCCGACTCCGGCCTGAGCCGAACGGCGAGACCGCCGAGCCGGTCTGGACTCCCGTTCCCGACGTCACTCGCCTGCGTCGGTCATCACTGGTGGACGTCGGCGTCGCACTGGCGCAAACCGTCCCGGCGACCGGCCGTGTCGCTCCCGTGCCGGTCGGCGGCCTGATCCAGCACTGAGCGCCACCAGCTGTCCGGCCCGCTTGGCAGGCGTCCGGCTCACGCGGATCGTGGAAGGCGGCCGGGCACATTCCACAGGCCGACGCACCACGGCCGTTCAGGCGGGCACCGGCTGCAAGTCGGCCCCGTCGAAGGGCGGATAGCTTTCGCCGCCCATCCGCTCGGCCGCGTCGATGTAGTCGGCGAGCACGTCGCGGGACCGGGCGAGCGTGGCCATCTGGTCGTCCAGTCGCCGCAGCCGTGACCGCATCGCGGCCAGCAACTCGGGGCAGCCGATCAGCTCCGGCGCCTCCCCGACCGCACAGGGCAGCAGATACGCGATGTCCTCGGAGGACAGCCCGGCACCGAGCAGGTGCCGGATCTGCTTCACGCGCAGCACGGCGCTCTCCTCGTACTCGCGATAGCCGTTCGCGCCGCGGTCTGCCTCCAGCAGGCCCTGGGCCTCGTAGTAGCGCAACTGGTGGGCGTTGACGCCCGTCCGGCGACTCAGTTCCCCGATCCGCATCGAAACCTCGCTTGACCTTCACACCGGTATCAACGTTGACGATGCTGCCATGAACAACGAACTCGACACACCTGTGACAGTCATCGGACTCGGACTCATGGGCCGGGCGCTCGCCGGCGCCTTCTTGAAAGCCGGGCATCCCACGACCGTGTGGAACCGTACGGCCTCCAAGGCCGACCAGTTGGTGGCCGACGGCGCACGGCTTGCGCCGACGGTCGGCGACGCGATCGGGGCAGGTTCCCTGACGATCATCTGCGTGACCGACTACGAGGCCGTGCGGGAAATGCTCGGCGCGAGCGATGTCGAGCTGAACGGCACGACGCTGATCAACCTGACCTCGGGCGACTCGGCCCAGGCCCGGAAAGCCGCCCGATGGGCCGAACAGCGAGGCGCCCGCTACCTTGACGGTGCCATCATGGCCGTCCCGCCGGCCGTCGGAACCGCGGAGGCGGTGATTCTGCACAGCGGTCCGCAGCCGGACTTCGAGGTGCACAAGCCCACACTCGAGGCCCTCGGCACCGTCACCTACCTCGGTGCGGACCATGGGCTGGCGTCCCTGTACGACGTGGCCGGCCTGGCCATGATGTGGAGCGTCCTGAACGCCTGGCTCCAGGGCACGGCCATGCTGCGGACGGCCGGTGTCGACGCCGCGACGTATGCGCCGTTCGCGCAGCAGATCGCTACCGGCGTGGCCGAATGGCTGCCGGGGTATGCCGAGCAGATCGACAGGGGCTCCTTCCCGGCCGAGGTGTCCGCGCTGGAGACCGACGCGCGGGCGATGGAGCATCTGATCGGGGAGAGCGAGGCGGTGGGGGTCAACGCCGAACTGCCGAGGCTGTTCAAGGCGATGGCCGACCGTGCGATCGCCGCCGGGCACGGCGGGGAGCAGTATCCCGTCCTGATCGAGGAGTTCGCCAAGCCCAGCGGCGACGCCTGACCGATCCCGACCTCGGGCGTTCAGCCTCGGCCTTGGAGGGGCTGGGCAGGCCCCGGCCCGCAGCCCGCCCGTGGACGAGGTGCCGCGCCGCCATGCCGAATGCAGCGGTGGCCGGTCACCCGTACCGGCCACCGCTGATGCCCGTCCGCTTCACCGTTGCTGGGCGGCCCTCACCAGGGGTGAACGCCCCTTCCCGCTCCCGCCCCCCAGCCCGCGATTCGCCCGAACCAGTCCCACCGCCCCCAGGCGTGTGCCGTCGGCAGCGCCTCCCCCGCTGGGCGTGCGTCGCTCGAGGCGCCTTGAGAAGGGGGCAAGACGGATAGCGCGTCCCCTCGTACCGGCCGCATACGAGGCCTGGAGATCGTCACCAACGGCCAGGACAACGCTGCCTACTGGCAGTCCATGATGGCCATGACGGGTACGCCCGGTTCAACGCGATACGTGCCGTGACAAGAAGGAACACAGTGCCGACCGAACGAAACATCCGCACCAACTTCGCCTTCTACCCGCCTGCGGAGGCCGGAGACGCGTGGCAGTCCACACTGCTGTCCCTCGAGCGCGCCCTGAGGCAGGCGTTCCCTGAGCCGACCGTGGAATACCGGACTTCTGGCATCCACCACATCCAGGTACTCGACTTCGAGCTCGAACTCGCGCCGGACGTTTGGATCGACGGCACCGCGGCCATGGAAGCGCCGGACTACGCGTACATCACGCTCACCGACGTGACCGCCGACGAGGCCGCCGTCTTCGCCGAGTGGCTCCGCGGCTCCTTCGCACCCGCGACGCACCTCGTCCGTTTCTCCAGCAGTCTCGCGATGGCCAATGGAGAACAAGAGCCGTGGCCTCTCCCGGCGGAGGGCGACGTCGATGACATCCGTGCGGAGATGCACAGGCACATCGATGCCGTGGACGGAGCATAACCACCGGGAACGGTAACCGAACCAGAAGCTCTGGACGACAACACCGGACACCGCCCACGTGCTGGCTGGCGGTCCTCGTCCCGGCACAGGTGAGCAAGTGCCTCGACCGCCAGGCGAATCGTGCCGCCGGGCGTGCGGTGAAGGGCGTCGGGCCGAAGGCGGGGGACTACATCGGAATCTCGTCGGCCGACCGTAGATCGCTGTCGACGTCCACCGGCGCGCATTCGCCGCAGATGCCGGTGTCCGCGGTTCGAGGTACGCCGAGTTGCGAGCGGTGTACGAGTCGACTGCCCCGTTCCCGGCCATGATCCTGCTGGTCTGGAGCCCGCGGTGTGGCGGTTCAAGTCGCAGGCTGGACAGCCCGTCAGGTAGACGGGGGCGCCGAACCAAGCGTCCATGGCCGACGCCGAGACGCGGTGCTCCACGTGTGCTGCGCTATTGATCCGAGCCTGCCAACGGGAGCGCGAACTCGCACGTCGGTGTCAGAGGGACCGGTCAGGATGGTCGTCATCACCGACGGAACGACTTGGCTCGCTGCCCGCCAATCCATCGCCTTCGGGGGCCACTATGTGGTGCTCGCCCGCGGGCTGTCCCCGGACGAGCTCGCCGACCGCCTCGCGGCGACCGTCCTGTACGACACGGAGCACACCGCCGTGACGGTCGGGGAGCACACCGGGGAATCTCTGTTGGAGCTCATCAAGGACACGTACGGCGATTACTACGACGGCATCGGCCTGCGCCTCGGCCGCGACGGGGACTGGACCTACGCGGTGGCGTACGGCGGTTGGCCGGGCGAGTTCGACTCGCCGGAACCGGTCTCGCGCGGCGGCGCGCACGTCTGCCTCCTGGAGTACGACGAGGACAACGGCAAGCCGGTCCCGCCGCACTTCGCCTACTTTCACGACGGCCGCCCGGTGAGCGCCTTCAATCTGCACCTCGACGCCTCGTGGGGCTACCAGGGGGTCGTCGGCGACCCGGCGACGGCCGCCCGGCTGCAGGACCTGATGGCCGCCGCCGGCCTGCCGGACCCGGAGTGGGACAGAGAGGACGTGCACCGCACCGCACTGGGCATCGTCGAGCGCTTCTTCGGGCTCTCGCTGCCGAAAGATCCGATCGTGCACGGCACTCTGATGGCCGTTCTGCTGGAACCGACGTGATCCATGGCCGGGCCAAGCTGGAGCCGAACGGTATATTCCCGCCAACGCGTACCGGGCGACCGGCCCTCACTCCCGCGGCACGCTGTCGGCTTCAACGGCGGCCACACAGGGAGCCGGAAGGCCCCGCGCTACGGGAACCGGCTGGTGGGCAACTTCGACAAGGCAAGGGAAACACCGTGCTGATGCACGACCGGTCGTCGCAGTCGACCATCGCCGAATTCAGAGATGCCTCCGGTGGCCTCGGCGTGCCGCTGGTGATGCTGTACCTCGTCGCAGGATGGTTCTGCTGGACAGCGCTCACCATCCGGCCCTCTGGACCGTAGGACGACGATGCCGGCGCCGGGATCGTCCTGTCCTCTGTGCTGACCATCGCTGCAGCGGGTCTTGCCCTGCTGATCACCCTCACCCCATCGGCTCGACGCGCGCTGAACATGTGGAGGTTGGCACCGCCGGAGGTCTTGTGCCTGGTGGCGGCGGTGCCGTGGGCAGTGACGAACTAGAAATCCAGCAGCGCTTCGATACGGACGGAGAAGCTCGTCACCCGCTCCGGGCCAAGACCTGCCCACTACCTGTCGCACAGGTATTCTTGATCACATCGTCATCGCGGCCCGACGGGCTTCCGCTCCACCCCCGTGGAGTCTCGAAGGACATGCCCCCACCCGCACGAGTCACTTCGTGCTGCCTGGGGGAAGTCCTTGTTGTTCCGTGCGTCAGCCAGGTCAGTCGCGGCCGCGGCACTGGACAGTTCGCTGTTCCTGCACCTGACCGAGCAGTTCTTCCACATGCATGGCTACCGCCCCGGCCCTTCCGAGGTCCGTTCCTGGGAACGGAGCATCCCCGCGCTCACCAACGCCCTCAACGACGCGGGCCTCGGGAATGTCGAGGTCATGCTCGAATACGCCCTGCCTCTGAACAGCAAGCGCGCGGACGCCGTGCTCGCCGGTGTGCACCCGGTCACCGGAGAGCCGTCCTATGTCGTGGTCGAGCTCAAGCAGTGGAGCCAGGCGGAACCGGACGAGGACGACCCCGCTCTCTGCCACATCGACGCCTACGCACACCCCGTCCTCAACCCCGCCGAGCAGGTGCGCCGGTACTGCGAGTACCTCGTGAACTTCAACGGCGCCGTCTCCGAGCACCCGGGACGCGTCAGCGGTGTGGCCTTCCTCCACAACGCGACCGAGTTCGGTGTGAGCGGCCTGCGCGAGATCGAACGCGACGGCAATGGACAGCTGTTCACCGCCGAGCGCCGAGGCGAGTTCCTCGACCACCTCCGCACCAAGCTGAGCGACAAACACCCAGGAGGCCGTGCCGCCGACGAACTCCTCGCCGGCAGGACGATCCCTTCCAAGCAGCTGATGTCCGTTGCCGCCGAGGAGGTCCGCGTACGCGAGCAGTTCGTCCTCCTGGACGAGCAGCACGTCGCCTACCGCATGGTCCTCAACGCGGTCCGGAAGGCCAAGCGGTCCGACCACAAGGAGGTCGTGATCGTCACGGGCGGGCCCGGCACGGGCAAGAGCGTCATCGCGCTCTCCCTGCTGGGTGAGCTGTACCGGCAGGGCATCCCCGCACTGCATGCCACGGGATCCCAGTCGTTCACCAAGACGATGCGTAAGGTCGCGGGGGCACGCAAACGCGAGGTGCAGGAGCTCTTCAAGTACTTCAACAGCTTCATGACGACGGAGAGGAACACCCTCGACGTCCTCATCTGCGACGAGGCCCACCGCATCCGTGAGACGTCGGCCAACCGTTACACCCCGGCCGCCCACCGCACGGGGAGGCCGCAGATAGAGGAACTCATCGATGTGGCGCGCGTTCCCGTCTTCCTCCTCGACGAGCACCAGGTGGTGCGGCCCGGTGAGATGGGCACGGTGGCCGAGATAAAGGCAGCCGCGGCGAAGAAGGGCCTCGAGTGCCACGTCGTACCGCTCGACAGCCAGTTCCGCTGCGGTGGCAGCGACGCCTACCTGCGGTGGGTCGTACGACTCCTCGGCCTGGAGCCGGGCGGCCCGGTGACCTGGGACCCCGACGACCGCATGCAGCTCGTGGCGGCCGACAGCCCCGAGGAGATGGAGATGTTCCTCGAAGGACGCCGCTCCCAGGGCTACGGCGCCCGTATGTCCGCCGGCTACTGCTGGCCCTGGTCGAAGGAACCCAAGCCGGGCGACCCGCTCCCGGCGGACGTCCTCATCGGCGACTGGGCACGCCCGTGGAACCTCCGCGGTGAGCGGGCCGTCTCCGGTGCGCCGCCGTCGGCGCTGTGGGCCACCGACCCGGCAGGCTTCGGCCAGGTCGGCTGCGTCTACACGGCCCAGGGCTTCGAGTACGACTGGTCGGGCGTCATCATCGGCCCCGACCTGGTCTGGCGGGGCGACAAGTGGGTCACCGACCGAGCTGCCTCGAAGGACCCGGTGTTCAAGAAGTCGACTTCCGACGCCGACGTCGACCGTCTGATCCGCAACACGTACAAGGTGCTGCTGACGCGGGGGATGGTCGGCACGGTCGTCTACTCGACGGACCCGGAGACGCGGGAGAAACTGCGCGAGCTGGTTGGCGCGGAGAGGGAGGTCGCGGCAGTGTGACGGGCGCGGAAGCCGTCACAGCTTGACGACGACCACCCGGTCCCGACACAGGCTGCGCATGTCGTTCTCGTCCGAGGCGAAGGCGGTCACGGGCCCGCGCTGACGCAGGGCGACGGCCACGAGCGCCGCATCAATGGCGTACTTGTGGCAATGCAGCCATGCGTCGCGGAGCAGGGCGATCGCCTCGTTGGCGACTCTCTCGGTCACAGGCTCCACGCGAATGCGTGACTGTGCCCAGTGCCGGACCGAGCGGTGTAGCCGTCTGGGAAGGCCGGCTCGTCGACGCATACGTCGGGGATGCCGTGCAGAACGCCCGGCCGGACCGCGCTGTCGGCGTACGGGCTCATCGGCGTCTCGTGTTCGAATCCGTGACAAGCGGGCGAACAGCGAGCAGGCGTGCAACCCATCGCGGTGAGCGGCTGACTGCACCTGTCCGGGGACCGCTCCAGCAGCTCGGGGTGACATGATGCGCCGCCATGGGGACAAGAGAAGACAGCGACGAGTCGTACGTAGTCGGTCTTTGCAGCCGGATACTTCGCGAAACCGCCCTGGCTCAACACAAGTTCGACTGGCTACTGGGGGACCCCGGGACAAGCGGTCGGCGAGTGAGGCTGCCGGTCGACGCCTACTGGCCGGGGCACCAACTCGTGGTCGAGTACCGGGAACGGCAGCACGACCAGCCCGTGCCCCACTTCGACAAGCCGGACAGGCTCACGGTCAGTGGCGTCCACCGAGGCGAGCAACGGGCACTTTATGACTCCAGACGTGACACGGAGATCCCCGCACACGCGTTGCGGCTGATCGTGATCCGTCCGGCCGACCTCGACGCTGACGGCCGCGGGCGGCTGCGTCGCAACCAGGAAGCCGATCTGGTGGCACTGCGGAAGATCCTCGCGCGCGACAGCGACGAGGACCGGGTCGTCGATGCCTTCCGTACGTGGCTGCTCGGTGAGGGCTGGACACCGGTCGACCCCACGGACCCCTGGACCGACCTCGAAGCCGTGCGAGGTGATCAACGGCTGATCTGCGAAGCCAAGGGCCGCACCAGCGCGAAGGGTATCGACGCCGACATCGCCTACGGTCAACTGCTCCGCCGCATGACGAGCCAGGACTCAGCGATCCGTTACGCGTTGGTGGTGCCGACCTCGTCCGTCAAGGCTGCGGAACGAGTGCCGGTGCACGTCCGCAGGCTCCTGCGCATCGACGTGTACGAGGTCACGGACGACGACAGGGTGCGGCAGCTGGCGGCGTAATGGCCGCCACCTCTACTCCACCCGGCGGCGGTGATCCAGTCCGCTCGCGGTGAGGCCCGGCCCGAGGCCGATCCACAGGTCTTGAGATTGTTCGCCGTCGGGTTCTCGCCGCGGCATCCGCGTTTCTAACGTGCCATCGCGGCAGTCGGTCGGGCTGTGCCGAGCGTCAGCGATCTCCTCGGTTCGGCCGAGGGGTCTCCGGATAGGGCTTAAGAGATTCAGGAGATGCGGCCCATGCCTGGACAGGGAACGGACTCGGCAGCTTCACCGACTGTGCGTACGGAACACATCCGTGTCCACAAGTCCTGCACGGAGGACGGAAGCCCTGCGTTTTGCGGGAGGTGGCGCACGATGGCGTTCAGGCTCGGCGGCAGCGATCCCGAAGCTCGGAAATGACGACCTTCTCGCGCGCGTTGATGGGACCGTCCACCGTGGCCACCCGGGCGGCCACGTCGATGATGTCGCTCAGATCCCCTTGCTCGGCGTCTATGCGCTCCCACACTTCGGCGGGGTCGATGTCGACAAGGCGAGCGAGCTGTTCGTCGACCACCTGATGCTGTTCCCGGACCAGCCTCACAAGGTGGCGCATCAACAGCGTCTCATCGTCGGCCATCTTGCGGTTCGCCCTGATGACGAGCCACGCGACCCACAGCATCAACTGCGGGTGCTGACTCTGCTTGCTCAGGTTCTCGGCGACTTCGATCACCCGCGCCTCGTTCCGGAAGACGGCCTGCGCGTGCCGCCCCGCGACCAGCGTCGTATAGCGGTTGAGCACCACCGCCAGGGGAACGCCGACCAGGGGAATACCGATCTTGATGACGTTGCGCTGCAGGAGGAACTTCCCGACGACAGGGAGCCCCTTCCCGGCAGTCAGTACCGCTCCGGAATAGAAGCGCTTGATCACCGGCCGCATCATGGCCGGGACCGCCTTGACCACGCCTCCCCGGACCACTTCCCCGCTCTTGATCGTGAAGGCCACTCGAATGAGTTTCCACATGTCATCGGGGTCGGACAGGTCGAGCGGGACCCCATAGAGGACTGCGATGTCGTAGGCCAGGCGAAGCTGGAGCCTGGTGATGTATGCAACATCGACCATCATGGTCGCGACGGCGGCCGGGACAGTCGCCGCCGAGGCACCACCAAGGCTTCCGATGGTGGCTGCGACGGCCGCCGTGTAGGCCCCGGCGGAGAGCCCGCCTTCGAGCGCGGCGTACCGAGCCGCCATCTTGATCCGTTGGTCGACGATGGCGTCAGCGGGTACGCCCGCATACCGTTCCTGGAAGTACTGCCAGTCGACCTTGGCGGTGTAGGAACTCATGGCCTCAGCGCTGAGCTTGGTGAACCAGCCGCCCGACTTGATGTCGTCCGCGCTCAGTCCCTTGATGAACTCCCGTATCTCGGCCCGCTCCTGCTCGATGACCTTCCGGTCGGCATCGTCGTCTCCACCGGCGTCGACAGCCTCAGTCGGAGTATCGGTCATGGCGAGTTCCCCCAAACACTTCGGCGTCCAGCCGGGTTGCCGCGTGCGGACAAGGCTGACGTCTCAACACGTTGACTCGGTAACAGCACATCTATGAACGGATGTCCTGTGAGCTGCACCACCCTAGCGGGTCATCGTGTGGCTGGCCCTGTCGCGTTGACGTCCGTTGTGATCGCCTTCACCGCGGCGAACTGCGGAGGATCCGGCAAACTGCCCGGTCCCTGGAGCGGCCGCCACCTCGGCGGTCGTGGATGAGCAGCGCATCGGCGGCACCGGTCGGCACCGCTGGTACGTAGGCTGCAGTCGTCGTTGGCGCGGTCTCCGGACATCGGCCCCGGAAAATGCGGAGTGCGGCGAGGATCCCAGTCTGCACACGGCGGTGCGGGCCGTCCAGGTGGCGCCGTGGGGCCAGCGGCCACGGCCTCCTCGGCCGCATCACAAGTCGTCACGTGTCATCGAGGGTTCTCCGTCGGATGTTCCGGGGCGGGTGTCGAGAAGAGCGCGATCCGCATGCGTCGGACTGCCTGGACCGTCAGTACGCCGGCCGTACCGTCGGCGACCCTGGCCGAGAACCTGCCGCGCGGACACGCTGGGTGATGTGAACGCACCGAACCCTCAGCAACTCGTCACCCCACCATCCTCCGGGCCGGACGGACGGCAGCGCTCGTCACTTCACAGTGCTGCTCTCGCCCACGCGGCACGGAGCACGCCTTGTCCGCCGACTGACGGAACGCCAACTGGCCGACCGGCAGGTGCCGTCCGAAACCGCCGAGCGCATCGTCGCAGCACTGGCGGCCGACGCGATCCAGCACGGGACGCGGCCCATGAGGGCCCCGGAGCTGTCCCAGGCCCAGAAAACTGGGACTTCGGAGTGACCCGTCCGGCAGTGCCAGGCGACCAACCCGCGTGCGAACTCCCCAGTGTTTTGACCGCTCCGCGGCCCAGAGAGTTCGCATGATGTCCCGCTCCGACTCGTCGATCGGTTGCCGTTCGTGAACGAATACGCCGAGTGGGTGGAGCTGTTCGACAACCTGGAAGGTGGCATATACACCACCTGGTGGCACGCTCTTGTGTCCTACCTGTGCTCCCAGCCCGGCCGGCGCACGCGTCACTTCCGTCCCGCCCGCACCGGCACCGGCGAGTCGAAACAAGCGGGCGCCGGGCCGCGCCCCCAGTTCATGCCGGCCGCCCTCCGAACTGCCAGTTGTGAACCTCGATGTCGGCATACGCGCCCACCGTCAGGACCGCGCGTGCCGCGGCCGGATCAGGAGCACGGACCAGAACCGCCGTCCCCAGCCAGGCGGTACCGTCGTCCGACAGCAGCGGGCCGTACGCGATCAGATCGTCCCCGTCCTCCGGCACGGCGAGGTCGGCGCCCTGCCCGGTGCCGAAGCCGAGTACGAGGTAGCGGTTGCCACCGGTCCGGCCCCCGGGGAAATCCCACATGGTGCGGTCCAGCAGGTTGCGCCACCGGCGCACCAGGACGTCCCGGTACACGCCCGCCTGGTAGCCGGGCTCGCCGAAGGCGAACGAGTGGGCGGCGGCGGGGTCCGGCAGGTCGATCACATGCACGCTGCCGGTGGGCGTGCGGCCGTCGCTGGTCATGGTCGGGCCGCGAGCGATCATTTCCTTCTCGAACCCGTCCATGTAGGACCAGTGTTCTTCCAGCAGCTCGTGGCGCAGCGGCAGGGAACCGGGCCGATCGCGGTGATAGCAGAAGAATTCCATGCGCACTCTCTACCACGATGCGGCGAGGCAACTCGCACGTGCGCACACGCCGTTGTGCCGGCCGCTCACACCCCCGCCGCGTACCCCCAGAAGTCCCGCATCAGTTCCGGGAACGAGGGCTCGGACATCTGGCGTTGGGTGAGGAGGATCGTGACGGTGCCCGTGGAGGGGATGATGTGGGCGGCCGTGCCCGTGCCGCCGACCCAGCCGTAGCGGCCCGGGACGCTCCAGGGTTCGACCGGCTCCACGTCGACCGCCCCGCCGAAGCCCCAGCCCATGCCCTCCAGGAACAGGCCGCCGGCCTTGCGCTGGGACAGGGTCAGGTAGTTGGTGGTCATCCGCCCCACGGACTCGGCGGTGAGCAGGCGGCCGCCGGATGCCGTCGCACCCTGGTCGAGGAGCATGCGGGCGAAGGCGTGGTAGTCGTCGACCGTCGAGACCAGACCACCCGCGCCCGACGGGAACGCGGGCAGCGTGCTCCACTGGCCGTCCGGTGTGTCGGCCAGCTCGAGGGTGCCCATGGGGTCCACCCGGTAGTAGCTGGTGAAGCGGTCGCGCTTGGCCGGCGGTACCGCGAACGCGGTGTCGGTCATGCCCAGCGGCTCGAAGAGCCGTTCCGCCAGGAAGTCCGGCAGCGAACTGCCCGAGACCCGCGCGATCAGTACGCCCTGGATGTCGGAGCAGATGTTGTACAGCCAGGCCTCGCCCGGCTGGTAGAGCATCGGAATCCGGGACAGCGCCGCCATCCACTCGTCCGTCTCAGGGACGGCCTGCGGTTGCGGTGGGCCCTGCTTCAGCTCACTGACCAGCGGTTCGACCGCCGGCAGCGAGAAATCGGACGGGAAGCCGTACCCGGCGCGCGAGACCAGCAGGTCGAACACGGTGATCGGCCGCTCCGCCGGAACCACGTCGTCGACCGGACTGTCCGGCGTACGGACGACCATGGGCGCGGCCAGCTCGGGCAGCCACGTCCCCACCGGGTCGTCCAGCGCGATCCTGCCGTCCTCGACGAGCATCATGACCGCCGCGGCCACGACGGGCTTGGTGATCGAGGCGATACGGAAGATCGTGTCCCTCGCCATCGGGGCCGTGCGCTCGGCGTCGACGTGGCCCACGGCCTGGACATCCACCTGATCGCCCCGCGCGACCATGGCCACCGCGCCGGGGAGGGACTCGGTATCGACGTGCTCGCTCAGGACGTTGTGCAGATCGGTCATCGGGCCACCTTCTCGCGTGTGCGGTCAGAAGTGGGACTGCCACAGCGACAAGGAGTCATCGCTCGCCCCATCAGCGGGACCGTCAAGAGGCGCCGACCAGGTCATCCCGGTCACCAGCCCGGATACCGTCCCCACCAGTGCGGGTCCCATCCCCGCGCGTACTCGCTGCCGCTGGGGGAGTCGAACTGCTCGGTCACCAGGTCGCGCGCCAGGGTGTCGAGCACCCAGCCCAGTTCGTGGCGGCTCACCAGGTCCAGCGGCAGCGCCTCCGCGCCGTGCGCGGCACCCAGCAAGGCGCCTGTCGTGCACGCCACGGACGCGCCGTCCGGTGCGGTGGACGCGAAGCGCAGCGCCGCCCGCACCTGGTCGCGTCCCGGGAAGGAACCGGCGACGTAGAGGGCGCCGAGGAGCGCCGACGGAGCGGTGGGGTCGGGAGCCAGCCGCCGGAGGACGTCCGGGTCGGCGGGGTCGGCCGCGGACCGGTCCAGCGCATCGGCCAGTCGGCGTTGCTCGTCCTCGGCGGCGGCGGCCGGTCCGTCGGACGGCCCTTCGCCCGGTCCGAGGGCCGTGAGCCCCGAACGCAGCGCCTCCACGACGCCCTCGCCGGCGATACAGCGGCGCAGGAACATGGTGGCGTGTGCTGCGGCGGACCCAGCGGCGGGGTCGCCGTGGGTGAGCGCCGCGATCTCCCGGTCCTGGGCGATCGAAGAGCGTACGTCGCGCGGGCCGATGAGCGCGGCGATCGGCAGCGTACGGCCCAGGGCGTGCCAACCACGGCTCGTCGTCGCGGGTTTGTCGACCGTGCCCTGCTCCCTGCTGGACAGCGCCTCCACGGTGGCGGGAGCCGTGCCCCGGCGTGCCGCGAGCGCCGGGACCTCGGCGAGCCACCCGTCCGGCCACTCACCGCCGGAGAACGTGCCCCAGCGGGCGGCCAAACGGTCCCGGTCGATGCCTTGGAGCGCCGCCCACCGGCAGTACGCGTGCCAGAGCACCGACGGCGGGTGGCAGAGGCCCTTGTGCGCACCGCGCACCATGGCACGGATGATCCCCTCTGCGGTGAAGCAGGCCAACTGCGTGGCGACACCCGCCCGCAGCGTCCCGGCGGCGGGCAACGCGTCGCCTGCCGCGCCGCCCGTCGCGCCGAGCGTCTCCCCGAGCGCCAGACCGAGCATCAGACCGCGCACACGTGACTCGGCCCTGCCCCGATGTTCCTTCGCCTGAAAGTCGTTCGTGTCGGTCGTCAACTCGCTGCGCTTTCATCCGGGTTCGTCGGTGGCTCGGCGCGCGGATTCCCGACCGGCGGGACCCGCCGGGTGCTTCCCGGCAGGCGGTTCCCGTGGAGGCGCCGACGGTTGCGCGGGCCGGTCCAGGATCTCATCCGACCGCTTCCGGCGGGCGGCGATCGAACGCGGTCGTCCGGC
Organism: Streptomyces sp. OZ13; assembly: GCF_052068155.1. NCBI lineage: Bacteria > Bacillati > Actinomycetota > Actinomycetes > Kitasatosporales > Streptomycetaceae > Streptomyces > Streptomyces sp. OZ13. The sequence goes on from NZ_JBQHCZ010000001.1 coordinate 669,341, forward strand.
CGGTGGCCGGCCCGGCCGCATGCTCACCCCCGCCGGGGCGTCTCAGCCCTCCAGATGCCCCAGCACCGACCGCACCGCCCGGGCCAGCGCCTCCCGTGCCTCGTCCGTGTGGTCGATCGTCTCGAAGCCGTGGTGGCCCTGCGGCACGTCGACGATCTCGACGGCGGCCTCGCAGTCCTCGGCGGCGGTCAGGAACTCCTCTACCGTCGCCGCGATCTCGGGCCTTTCCAGTCCCACCCGGGTCAGTACGACCGGCAGTCGGCCCGCCTTGCGCACCATGGCCGCCGGGCGGAACCGGGAGTCGGTGAGCGGCCACTGCGGCAAGGGCGCGAGCACCGGATACGTCGCCGCGACGCAGCGCAGCCACGCCGGGGGCGCCGCGAGCCAGTCCGCCGACAGGAGCCCGCCGCCGGAGAAGAACCACAGCGCCACCCGTTCCCCGTCGACGCGCGGATCGGCCCGTACGAGCTCCACCGCTTCCGCGATGTCCTCCGCGGCACGCCCGTAGTCGGTGAGGTCGTGCAGCCGGTGGTCGAGTGTCACGCCCACCGCACCCAGCGACGCCACGTACGAGCCGTAGCCCACGAAACCGGGCCAGTCCCGAGGGGTGGGGCGTACCTCGGCGGAGACCGGGCCGCCGTGGACGAAGACCACCGCGGGGCGGGGCTCGTCGGTGTCGGGGAGGTAGAGGTCCACCCGTCCCGTGCGCTCGCGGTGCTGCTCCGGTACGTCGAGGAGGAACGGCCGCAGGTGCCCGGGCTGCTCGCTCACGGACGGGGAGATCCGGTGGCCCTCTCCCGCGGCGGCCCGGCGCAGCACCGAGGCCAGCTCGTCCGGCGTGGAGAGCATCGGCCAGTGCCCGGTGTCGAGTTCGAAGAAGGTCACCCGGGGGTCGGTGAGCACCTGGAGGCGGGGGTCGCCCAGGCCGACCAGGCCCTCGACCATGGCGATGCTCGAGCCGTTGGCGATGCACAGGACGCCGGTCGTCGGCACCCCGGACAGCGCGCCCGAGAGCCGCAGGGGCAGGGTGAGCGTGCCCTTCGGCTGCGGGGCGGCGAGCCGGGCCAGCCGCGCCAGCGCGTCCGCCGGGACTCCGGCGGTGCTGCCCCATCGCTGCCATTCGTCGGCCGGCGGCGGTGGGATCAGCCCGTCCTCCGCCTGCCCTGCCACGGCCGCTCCTTCTGCCGTCGTCCCCGTTTCATGCGTGGTGTCCGCCAGCAGTTGGTGGACCGTCTGGTCGGGCACCAGCGCGAGGGCGGCGTCCCCGTCCTGCGGCATGCCGGCGTCCAGGTGGACTATCCGGGCGACGCGCCCCGAGCGGCGGTCGGCGGCGCCCAGTACGGGGTGGATGCCGTAGCCGTGGCCGACCAGCACGACGTCCGGTTCCGCCGGTTCCGCCGGAGCGGGGTCCAGATGATCGATCAGCTGCACCAGGTCCTGGATGTGCGTCTCCAGGTCCGTGTCGGTGCCCGCCAGGTGGCGGCGGTCGCCCATGCCCGTGAGCGTCACGGGATGCACCTCGGCGCCCGACTCGCGGAGTTTCGCGGCCACGTCGCGCCAGATCCAGCCGCCGGTGAAGGCGTCCGACACCAGGATGAAAACCGTCATCACGTCTCCTCGTATACGCGGTCCGCACGACCGGCCGGTCGGGCCGTCCGTGCTCGCCGGTACCGTAGGAACTCCCCCTGAGGGAGGTTCAACCTTGTCCCCTGACGGCATGTGGAGCATCGGAGAGCTCGCGGAGCACGCGGGAGTGACCGTCAAGACCGTCCGCTTCTACTCCGACCGCGGACTGCTGCCCGAAGCCGCCCGCAGCAGCGGGGGCCACCGGCGGTACGGCCCGGAGGCGATCGAACGACTGCGCCTGATCCGCTCGTTGCGCACCCTCGACCTGCCGGTCCCCGACGTCGGCCGGGTCCTCGACGAGGAGGACGCGCTGGAGGACATCGTGGCGGGGCAACTGCGGGAGATCGGCTCCCGGATGACCGCCCTGCGCTGGCGGGAGGCCGCCCTCCGGCTGCTCCAGGACTGCACCCCCGAGGAACGCGTGGACCGGCTGCGGCTGATCGGTTCCGTGACCGCCCCGCCCAGTACGGCCGCGCTGGCGCGCTTCTGGCGGCGCTGGCTGCCCGTACGGCTCCCGGCGCGAGTGGCGTCCGCGGTCGTCGACCAGGCCGTTCCGCAGCCGCCGGACGACCCGGCCCCGGCCCAGGTCCTCGCCTTCGCGCGGCTGCACGCCCTCGTCTCCGGGCCCTGCCACGGCAACAAGGACTGCCAGCCCGCGGTGCACCAGCCGGACACGGGGTACCGCCCGGCCGTGCTCTACGAGGGTCTCGGCGAGGCGTACGGGCTCGCGGCGCGGCACATGCTCGAACGGAGACCGCCGCACGAGGGTGAAGCGCTCGACTGCTTCGTAGCCGCCTACGCCCACTCGTGCGGCACCCGCGACACACCCGACTTCCGCCGGCTGCTCGCCGGCCAGCTCGCGGCGGACCCTCGGATCGACCGCTACTGGCAGCTCGCCGGCGAACTGTTCGACCCGTCCCGGCCGACCCCCGGCGCCGCCCACGACTGGCTCTGCGCCGCGTTGAACCCGGTTCAGGCGGCCGGGGCGTCCGCCTGAACGGGCACCGCTCCTGCCGGGGTGCCCGTCCGGGCCGGGCCGGACGGGCGCCGGGGAATCGCGGCCGGTCCGGGGCCTCGCCCGGACGACCGCCTCGCCTCTGAAGCGTCCGTCTGGACCGTGCCGCTTCGCCCCGGGGCGTCCGACCGGGCGTCACTCCTCGGCTGGTCGCCACGCACGCGGCGGTCGGGTGTCCGGTCTGAACGGGACCGCCACGGCTGGGGCGTCTGCCCGAACCGGGCCGTCTCCCATTGAGGCGTCCGGCGGGCGCGACTTCGCTCGTCGGCGGTTCGACGATCTCGGACGGTCGGGGCGTCCGTCCGCACCGGACGGTCGCGCCCCGGGGCGTCCTACCGGACCGCCGCTCGCCGGCCTTTCGCCACGCGCAGACCGCTCGGGCGTCCGTCCGAACCGGGCCGCCGCGTGCCGGAGCGTCCGCCTGGGCACGCCGCTCGCCCGCGCTCGCCCGGCCCGGGGCGGGAGCCCTGCGCCCCTCTCGGCGGCCGGGCCCGCCCGCGCCACCACCGTTGGCACGGGCCGGCAGCGCGCCCCTGTGCGGACCCGGTCGGTGGGCGGCCGTCATCGTCGGCGAGGATGGGCGGGTGGCCCATCGCATCAGCACCCTGATTTCCGCGTTCGGCGTCTTCGCCGCCTCGATGCTGCTCGTCGCCGCCGTCGTCGAATACCGGGCGGGCGCCTCGGCGCTGTGGGTCGGGCTCGGCGTCATCGTCCTCGTGAGCGCGGTCTACACCCTCGTGCGTGACATCCGGCGCCCCCGCGCGCGTTGGCGCCCGCGCCGGCCTACGCCCGACGAGTAGGCGGCGTCAGCGGCCTCGCCGCATCGTCGCCCGACGGCCGGTGGCCTCACCGCCTCGCGGCCCCACGCACCGGCGGCGTCCGCCGGTTTCGACACCCGCCCGAGCCACGTTACGAGCGGTCGTCCCTCCGTCGTCGCCCGCTCGTCCAACGCGCGATCCCCTCGGGCGCGCCAGCTTCCGGACCCGCCGCGGGGTCGTCGGTAGCGCCCGAGAGGTCGGTCGCCGCGTCGGTCGAAGCGCCCCTTGCCGGGCTGCCCGGAGCGCCCGCAGGGTCGGTCGGAGTGTCCGCCGGGCCGGCCGGTGCGCCCTTCGCCGGGTCGGTCGTAGCGGCCGCTGGGTCGGCCGGAGTGCCCCTTGCCGGGCCGGCCGGAGTGTCTGTCGCCGGCTCGGCTGCGGCGCCCGCCGGGTCGGCCGGAGTGCCCCCTGTCCGCTCGGGCGGAGTGTCCGTAAGTCGGTCGGGGGTCGGGCCGCTCACCGTGTGGGGGCGGCGTAGCAGCCAGGAGGCCAGGGGTTCGGTCCAGCGGGTCGTGAGTGGGCCGATGAGTACGAGGATGAGGACGTACGCCGCCGCCAGCGGGCCGATCCTCGGCTCGGTCGCGGACGCCAGGCCCGCGATCACGATCGAGAACTCGCCGTGGGCCACCAGTGTGCCGCCCGCACGCCAGCGGCCGCGGGCGCCGATGGCCGCGCGGCGGGCCGCGTACCAGCCTGTAGCCGTCTTCGTCAGCATTGTGACCGCGGCGAGCGCGAGCGCGGTGAGCAGGACCGGCGGGATCTCGTTCGGGTCGGTCGAGAGGCCGAAGAAGACGAAGAACACCGCCGCGAACAGGTCCCGCAGCGGCGCGATGATTCTCCGCGCCCCCTCCGCGACCTCGCCCGACAGGGCGATGCCGACCAGGAACGCGCCGACCGCGGCGGACACCTGGAGCTCCTGGGCGATGCCCGCGACCAGCAGGGTGAGGCCGAGCACGACGAGCAGCAGCATCTCGGGGTTGTCGGAGGACACCGCCCGGCTGACCAGCCGGCCGTGGCGCAGGGCCACGTAGAGCACGAGGCCGACCGTGCCGAGCGAGATCAGCAGCGCGATACCCGCGCCTGCCAGGCCCAGCCCGGCGATCAACGCGGTGAGCAGTGGCAGGTAGAGGGCCATCGACAGGTCCTCGATGACGAGCACGCCGATGACCACCGGCGTCTCGCGGTTGCCCAGGCGGCCCAGGTCGACGAGGACCTTGGCGATGACTCCCGACGAGGAGATCCAGGTGACGCCGCCGAGGGCGACGGCGCCCACCGGGCCCCAGCCGAGCAGCAGCGCCGTGCCCGCCCCCGGCAGGGCGTTGAGGACGAAGTCCACGACGCCGGACGGGTACTGGGTGCGCAAGCTGTCGACCAGTTCGGACGCGCTGTACTCGAGGCCCAGCATGAGCAGGAGCAGGATGACGCCGATCTCGGCGCCGACGGCCACGAAGTCACCGCTCGCGCTCAGCGGCAGCAGCCCGCCGGAGCCGAAGGCGAGTCCGCAGAGGAGGTAGAGGGGTACGGGGGAGAGACCGAAGCGGCCCGCGAAGCGGCCGGTCAGGCCCAGCCCGAGCAGGATTGCGCCGAGCTCGATCAGCAGCATCGTCGTGTCGTGCACGGTCAGCCTCCGGCGATGATCTCGGCGAGGGCGTCGACGCCCTCCCGGGTGCCCACCGCGACGAGCGTGTCGCCCGTGGCGAGCCGGAAGCCGGGGCCGGGGGACGGATGCGCCCCTGTCCGTCGCAGCACGGCGACGACCGACGCGCCGGTTCTTGTCAGGGCACGGGCATCGCCGAGCGGCCGCCCGACGTAGGGCGACCGGGCGCCGACGGGGATGTGCTCGGTGACGAGGTCGATGCCGTCGGTCCGTACGGCGTCGATGGGTTCGGCGTCGAGGAGATGGGCCAGCGCCGTGGCCTCCTCCGGTCCCAGCGGCACGGAGAGCAGGCAGGCGTCGGGGTCGTCAGCGCCGTAGAAGCCGAGGAAGCGGCGGCCGTCGTTGTGCACGACGACCGAGACGTGATGGCCGCTTTCCGTGCTGAAGTCGAACTGGGTGCCGACGCCCGGCAAGGGGGTGCGACGGGTGGTCATGCTCGCCTCCCGGGAGCGGCTCCCCGAGGGAGAGGATGTGTCCTGGATCGTTATATATCGTTATGCACTGTTTTGAGGGGTTGCTGATCAGTCTAAGGAGCCGGTCGCCGTAACGGACGTGATCACTGGGGCGTACCGACGTGACCACTGGATCCGTACAGCTGGGCACGGGTGCCGCGGTCCCATGTCACAGACGTGCCGGGCCCACTCGTCCCTTGTGCGAGAGCCCGTTTCGGAACCAGGAAGGGTGATGATCGTGCGAGTGTTCGTGGCAGGCGGGGCCGGGGTCCTGGGGCGGCGACTGGTGCCGCAGCTCGTGGCCAGGGGGCACGAGGTGACGGCGACGACGACGAGCGCCGCCAAACTGGGCCTGCTGGAAAAGCTGGGTGCGGACGCCGTCGTGATGGACGGGCTGGACGCGGCGTCGGTCGCCGACGCGGTGGCCGGGGCCCGGCCCGACGCGATCGTGCACCAGATGACCGCGATCTCCGTGGCGCACTCCGGCAAGCCGGACATGAAACACATGGACCGCTGGTTCGCCACCACCAACCGGCTGCGCACCGAGGGGACGGACCACCTGCTCGCTGCCGCAGAGAAGGCCGGCGTGTCCCACGTCGTCGCACAGAGCTACGCCGGCTGGAACGGCATCCGCGAGGGCGGATGGGTGAAGACGGAGGAGGACCCGCTCGACCCGATGACGGGGACGGTGGCGAGCCCGGGGATGGAGGCGATCCGTTACGTCGACGACGTGGTCGTCAAGGCCGGCGGCGCGGCCCTGCGGTACGGCGGGTTCTACGGGCCCGGTGCCACCGACGACCAGGTCGAGCTCGTACGCAAGCGGCAGTTCCCGCTCGTCGGGGGCGGCACCGGCCACAGCTCGTGGGTGCATGTCGACGACGCGGCGAGCGCCACCGTGCTGGCCGTGGAGCAACGGGCGAAGGGCGTGTTCAACATCGTCGACGACGAACCGGCCCCGGCCGCCGAGTGGCTGCCCCACCTGGCGGCGTGCGCGGGCGCGAAGCCGCCGATGCGGGTCCCCAAGTGGCTGGCCCGGCTGCTGGCCGGGGAAGTGGCGGTGACGATGATGACCGAGGGGCGCGGCTTCTCCAATGCCAAGGCCAAGCGGGAGCTCGGCTGGGAGCTGCGGTATCCGTCGTGGCGGCAGGGCTTCCGGGACGGCCTTCTGTGACCCGGACCGAGGCGTTCGAGGAGCAGCGGCCGCTGTGGTCCGAGCGCCTGGGCGCTCGCCGGAGCCGGCCCGCTCGCCGCGAGGCGGAACGGGCCGGCCGGGATCTGTGACGCAACTGGCTTCCCGGGTAAGGGAGTTGCTTGCCGTCCGCAGCAGGTCCTGCGAAGATCGTGCGATCGTCCCGTGACCGGGAAGAACGGGCGTCGAGCAGTGAGGGAGCCCCGCATGACCGGGACCGAGCCGGCCGCAGCACGCATCGACACCAGCAGGCCGCACCCGGCCCGGGTGTACGACTGGTTCCTCGGCGGCAAGGACAACTACCCGGTCGACGAGGAGCTCGGCCGGCAGATCATGGGCGTCGACGGGACGGCCCGGCATGTCGCCAGGACCAACCGCTGGTTCATGCAGCGCGTCACCCGCTGGCTGGCCGGCGAGGCCCGGATCCGCCAGTTCCTGGACATCGGCACCGGCATCCCCACCGAGCCCAACCTGCACCAGGTGGCCCAGGGCATCGCCCCCGATGCCCGGATCGTCTACACCGACAACGACCCCATCGTGCTGACCCATGCGGAGGCGCTGCTGCGCAGCAGCCGCCAGGGGGTCACCGACTATGTCCAGGCCGATGTGCGCGATCCCGGGCGCATCCTGGAGCAGGCCCGCGAGAACCTGGACTTCACGCGGCCCGTCGCGCTCTCCCTGGTGGCGCTGACGCACTTCCTCGGCGACGACGACCGCCCCTACGACCTGGTGGCCCGGCTGGTCGACGCGCTCCCGTCCGGGAGCTACCTCGTACTCTCTCAGCTGACCGCCGACTTCGATCCCGTCGCCGTCGGGCGGGGCGTGGCGATGTACGCGGCCGGCGGCGTGACCCTCGCGCCCCGCACCCGGGACGAGATCGCCCGCTTCTTCGACGGCCTGGAGCCGGTGGAACCCGGGATCGTGCGGCTGACGGACTGGCACCCCGAACTCGCCGTGGGCGAGAGCGTGGACGAGAACGCCGTGATCTCGCTGTACGGGGCGGTGGCCCGCAAGCCGTAGCCGGTCCGGGCGGACGGACGGGACGCGGTCCGCAGGGGCACCGCCTGAAGGGGCAGAGCCGGCGCAGGGCCGGCGGCCGGGAGCCGGAACCCCCCAAAATCCGCTTATGATGCACCGGTGTTCGATTCCCGGCACATCAAGACGTTCCACGAAGTGGTCAGGACCGGCTCGTACTCGGCCGCCGCACGTGCCCTCGGCTACACCCAGCCCGCCGTCACGCAGCAGATGAAGGCCCTCGAACGCGACGTCGGCTCACCGCTGTTCGTCCGGGTCGGCCGGGGCATGCGGCTCACCGAGGCGGGCGAGGCGCTGTCCAGGCACGCGACGGCGATCCTCGACTCCATGTCGGCCGCCCAGGAGCAGGTGAACGCCCTGACCCGGCTGCGCGCCGGACGGGTCCGCCTCTGCGCCTTCCCGAGCGCCAACTCCACCCTTGTCCCCGAGACGCTGGCCCGCCTCACGGCCGCGCACCCCGCCATCCGCGTCGACCTGCTGGAGAACGAGCCGCCCGAGTCGCTGCGGCGCCTGGCGCGGGGCGAGTGCGACATCTCGCTCGCGTTCACCTACCCGGGGCTGCACGAGGAGGTGCCGGAGGAACTGGTGGAGATCCCGCTCCTCGAGGACCAGCTGACCGTGCTGCTGCCCGGCGGCCACCACCTCGCCCGGCGGCGGGTCGTCCGGCTCACCGACCTGGCGGCGGAGCGCTGGATAGCCGGCTGCCCGCGCTGCCGCGCCAACCTCCTCCACGAGTGCGCGGAGGCGGGCTTCGTCCCCGACATCGCCTTCATGACGGACGACAACCTGGCCGTGCAGAGTCTCGTAGCGGAAGGGCTCGGCGTCGCCATGATCCCGGCGCTCGTACTGAACTTCATGCGCCACGCCAAGGTCGCCGGCCGCCCGCTCCAGCCCGCCTCACGGCGCAAGATCTCGGCGTACGTGCTGAAGGAGCATCTGCGCATCCCCGCGACCGCGCTCGTCCTCGAGGAGCTGAGGACGGTCGCCGCGAACAAGACCGGCTGCTGACCGGGCGGCAGCCGGGCGGGCTCCCCGAAGGCCCATACATAAGCAGAGCTTGGGGAAACCGAAGAAACAGTCGTTGGACGTAATGGTTCCGCCGGTCGAGGCTTGCCGGTATGACTCCGGCTCCGACCGCACAGAGCGCATTCACGGCCCCCCGTACCACCGAACGTCTCGACGCCCTCGTAGCCGGCGTGCGCGAGGTGGTCGGGCGCGGGCTGCCGCCCGACCCGACGGCGTACCTGGTCGGCGAACGTCTGGCGCCGCACCTGGGCGCCGACGACCTGCTCACTCCGGAGCAGCGGCAGAGCGACCCGGACCGCTACCGGCAGCACCTCCTGCACGCCGAGCACGACGGCAGCTTCTCCGTCGTCGCGCTCGTCTGGCTGCCCGGACAGGGGACCTCAGTGCACGACCACGTCTCCTGGTGCACCACCGGCGTGCACGAGGGCCAGGAGCACGAGCGGCGCTACCGGCTCGTGCCCGCCGCCCGCGCGGACGGCACCGCGCGGCTCGTCGCCACCGCCGACGTGGTCAGCGGACAGGGCGACTTCTGCGGTTTCGCCCCGCCCGGGGACATCCACCGGGTCTGGAACCCGGGCCCTTCCACCGCTGTGTCCCTGCACGTCTACGGCGCCGACATATCCCGGCTCGGCAGCAGCGTCCGCCGCGTCTACGCCCTGCCGGCCGACCGCTGATGGCGCTCCTGCGGGACCGCCCCGCCGCACCTCCCCGGGCCCGCGCCGAGGGCACCCGGCTGCCAGGACTCGCGCTGGCGGCCCTGGGCGTCGCCCTCGCCTGGTCCGTCCACCGGATCCTGCCCGGCGTGCCGATGCTCACCGCCGCTGTCGTACTCGGCGTCGCAGCCGCGCACCTGCCCCGGCTGCGGGCGATCGTACGTGGACCGGCCCGGCCGGGACTCTCGTTCGCGGGGCGACGGCTGATGCGCGCCGGGATCGTGCTCCTGGGCCTGCGGCTCGGCCTCGACGACGTGCGCGGCCTCGGCTGGAGCACCGTCGCCATGGTGCTCGGCGTCGTGACGGCCACGCTCCTCGGGACCTGGTGGCTCGGCCGGCGGCTGGGACTGCCCGGTGACCAGCCGCTGCTCATCGCCACCGGATACGCCGTCTGCGGCGCGTCGGCCATCGGCGCCGTGGGGGAGGTACGGGACAGCGACGAACGGGACGCGGCCACCTCCGTCGCCCTGGTCACCCTCTGCGGGACGCTCGCGATCGCCGTACTTCCCCTCCTCCAGGGGCCGTTGGGGCTCGGTGCCGCCGAGTTCGGCCGCTGGGCGGGCGCCAGTGTCCATGACGTCGGCCAGGTCGTCGCCACCGCGCAGACCGCGGGGGACGCCGCGCTCGGCGAGGCCGTGCTCGTGAAACTGATGCGGGTGGCGATGCTCGGCCCGCTCGTCGCCGTCGTCGCGCTGGCCGCCCGCCGCGGGAACAGGGCCACGAAGGGGGCGAGCGGTGCGCGACGGGCGCCTCTGGTGCCGCTCTTCGTCGTGGGGTTCCTCGCCGCCGTGGCCCTGCGCAGCACCGGGCTGCTGCCCTCGGCGGCGCTGGAGACCGCGCACGTCGCGCAGGAACTGCTGCTCGCCGCCGCCCTGTTCGGGCTCGGCAGCGCCGTCGACGTGCCCTCCCTGACCCGCACCGGCGGCCGCGTCGCGGCACTCGGCCTGTCGGCGTGGCTGGTCGTGGCGGGGCTGTCCTGTGCGGGAGTGCTGCTGGTGGCGTGACCGCCGCCTGGAGGGGGCCGCGGGAAGCGGCGTGGGCGGCCGGGTGCATACGCCGTACGCGAGGGGAGACGTGTCGTGCCCGGGGCCGGGAAGCCCACGTCCCGACAACGGCCGCATGTGGGGTTGCGGCGTGGCCGGTCGGCCTCCCGGCAGCCCCGGGCACACTCGGAAACTAGGGCCGCCGGACCGGTGCTGCCTATAGGGACCCGCTCATCTACCTATACGCAAAGAATCGACCGGGCCCGTGTGCCACGCGGCCGTCCCGCCCGCCGCCGGGCCGTCGGCCGCCCGGCTCATTCGGGGCGCTGGGCGCGCGTCCGGGAAAGATTCTGCCGGGACTGCGACTCCAGCTTGCGGCGGGCCCTGCCGACATGCTGCTCCACCGTACGCGGCGACAGATGCAGCGTCGCCGCGATCTCCCGGTTGGTCAGGCCCGTCGCCGCCAGGTCCGCCACCTCCTGCTCGCGCGGCGAGAGCCGGTCGCCGTAGCTCGGCCGGCCGCGCGGCCGCTGCTCGTCGGCGGGCTGGTGCGCCCGCAGCTCGGCCCGGATGCGGGCGGCGTCCCAGACCGCGCCGAGCTCGGTCAACTGCTCGATGCACGAGGTCAGTTCGGCCACCACGGCGGCCGCGTCCGTACCCGAGGCCAACTGGCAGCGCGCGGCCCCCTCGGTGGCGAGCACCGTCGCGTACGGACGCGGCATGCCCGCGTATTCGAGGGCCGACCGGCGGTACCGTTCGGCCGCGGTCCGCGGGTCGCCGTCCGCCTCGGCGAGCAGCGCGCGGCACCAGTCCAGCGCCGCCGACGACGCGGGGGCCTGGCGGCCGTCGAGGCCCGCCTCGTATTCGTCGATCATTTTCTGCGCGGTGTCGCGGCGGCCCGCGCGCAGCGTCGCGTCGACGGCCCACGGCGCCAGCTCCGCCGCCCATACCCACACGCCCTTGTCCCTGATCCGGTCCCAGGCCATCGACGCCTCCGCGACCGCCGTCCCGACGTCGTCCCGGACCAGGGCCATCCGGATCAGCGCGCCGGAGGCGGCCGCCACGTGCGGCACGGCGGAACCGTCCGCCTCCCGCGAGCCGTCGCCTGCCAGCCACGCCGTCGCCTGCTGCCACTCGCCCCTGGAGATCGCCATCAGCCCGAGAACGGTACGGCCGTCGACGCCCTGGCCCGGCATGGTGTCCGCCTCCGCCACGAACGCGCGGGCCCTGCCGGTCAGTTCCGACCAGTCGCCCTCGGCCCAGTCCAGCAGCAGCGAGGTGCCGCGGGCGCCCTGCTCGACGTACGTCGCTCCGCTGCGGGCCGCCAGGTCCACGCCCTCGGCGAGGAGTCCGCGGGCGGGTCCGAGCTGGCCGAGCCAGAGCGCGCCGTCCGCCGCGTTGCACAGCCCGCGGGCGACGTGCTGGCGGCAGGCGGCGTCCTCCGTATCCCTCGGCAACTGCTCGAGCACCTGCCACGCCGCCGGGTCGCCGATGTACATGAGAGTGCCCGCCCGGTTGGCGGCGACCGCGGTACGGGCCTCCTCGTCGCCGCTGTTCGCGCCGGCCTTCTCCGCGCGCTCCAGCCAGTACAGGTTCCGCTCCAGCGGCACTGTCGACAGCAGCGGCATCGCCAGCGCCGCCATGGCCCTCGCCGCCATCAGCGGCCGCTCCTCGAGTTCCTCCACCGCCTGCTGGAGTTCCAGCCAGCCCTGCATGCCCGCGACCGCCTGGTTGCACAGCAGCAGGCCGAGGTCGAGCCGGATCTGTCCCCGCACGGCGGCCGGCAGGGACTGCTCGTCGAGGATCTGCCGCAGCACCGTCACCGTCTGGTCGCTGCGCAGACCCAGCACGGCGCTGTGCGCCAGCAGCGGCGCGAGCCGGGCCCTCGCGGCAGGCGGCACCGTCGGACGGGACAGCGCCCGCTCGAGGATGTCGATCGCGGCCTGGTGCTCGCCGTCGGCCGCGCACTGGAGCGCCGCGTGCTCAACGGCCCGCAGCCACGCCTTGGTCTGACCGCCGTGCCGGCGGTGGCGGGCCAGCGGCACCCACGGCACCGGGTGCCTGCGGCCGAGGGCCGTGGCGGCCCTGCGGTGCATCTCACGGCGGACGGGGCCCGGCACCTGCCCGTAGACCGCTGTCGCCGCCATCGGGACGAAGAATCCGTAACGGCCCTCGGTGTCCTCCCGCAGCACGCCCGCGCGCACCGCCTCGACCAGGGCTTTCGTGCCCTCGCCGCCGTCCGGGCCGGCGACCGCGGCCAGTTCGTCCGCCTCCACCGGCTCGTCCAGCACGGCGGCGGCCCAGGCGACGTGCCGGGCCCGGTCCGTGAGCGCCGCGGTGCGGCCGAGGGCGAGCTCGGCGAGACGCGGCGGGACGCCCGCCGCCTCCAGGTCCCTGACCGAGTAGCGCTCCCGCCCGTCGCCCGACTCGCGCAGCAGCCGCACCGTGTCGGCGACGACCTGCGGCACGCCCCCGGACCGCTCCTGGACGCGGACGATCAGATCGGACGGGCAGCGGCCAGGGCCGAGTCCCTCCTCGACCAGCTCGCGGACCTGCCGGGCGTCAAGGGCGCCGAGACGCAGCCGCAGCACGGCGAGGGAGGCGGGGAAGTGCGCCCCCCTGCCCAGGGCGAGGCCGGGCTCGCGCAGTTCCTCCGGGCGGTACGTGACGACCGCCGCGAGCCGGTCCGGCGGCCGGTCGAGGAGCGCGCGCAGAAGTTCGAGGGCCGGGCGGTCGGCGCGGTGGACGTCCTCCGCGACGAGCAGGAAACGCTCGCCGCGTTCGAGGAGGGGAGCCAGGGCGCCCGGCAGATCGGCGGGGGCGGGCGACTGCCGCGGGACGCTGCCGGCCGCCGTCTCGGCCGTCTTCTGCCGCGGCCGGCACTCGACGGCCGCTCCGGACGACGAGAACGAGACGACCACACTCCGCACGGACCGGGCCGCGGCACCGTCCACCAGACGCGCCGCGAGGCGGGTCTTGCCCGTCCCGGCCGGGCCGTCGACCAGCAGCAGCGCGGGCCCGTCGGCGGACGGCCCCGCGAGCACGCGCTCCAGCCACCGGCCGGCCGCCTCGTCACTCCATGTGTCCACCGAATCACTCTCCTCGGAGATTCCAAGGCATTTCGATTCTTTACGTATACGGGTTTCAGTGTCCCTGATTGAACGGGAGGTGTCCGGATACGAGTGTTGGGGTTGCCGCAGAACAGCTGCGTGGCTTTCGACGGCCAGGTTGGAGAAGGACTCCCCGGCCGCTGGACCTGAGTCAGGGCGATGCCGCCCGACCGAACAGGAGCCCATGTGATTGCCATGGAACGTGCACCGAGCCCTGCCCCCGGGCGGGCCGGGCCCACCTCGGCGTTGCGAAGCCTGGCGCATTGCGCCATGCCCGCCACGCCGGAGGCCGCACGCGCACTCCGGCGCTTCGCCCGGGCAGTCGCACGCCGATGGCGACTGGCCGAGCACTTCGACGAGGCGCTGTCCGTCATCGTCACCGAACTGGTCACCAACGTGGTGCTGCACAGCGGCAGCCCATGGGTGTCCACGGTGATCAGCGTCCGGGGCGACGCGCTGACGGTCGAGGTCATGGACGGTGGCCGCTGGAAGCACCGGGTGACCCGCCGGCAGGAACCGCTCGACGCCGACGTCCCCTGCGGGCGCGGTCTGCGCCTGGTCGACGCCTACGCGACACGGATCATGACGCACCGGATGGAGCTGGGCAGTGTGGTGCTCGCGGAGATCGCGCTCCACACCAGGCCGCCCTTCGTGCGCGACCCGTTCCAGGCCTTCGACGCACATCTGTGAGACGGCCCGGGGCCGCTCCGGATCATCCGGAACGGCCCCGTGTGCGTGTGCGGCTCAGCGCGCGCCGAGCAGGTGGTCCATCGCCAGCTGGTCGAGGCGCTCGAACGCCATCCCGCGCTCGGCGGCGGCGTCCACGTCGTAGTCCTCGAACGCGGTCCGGTCCGCCAGCAGCGCCGCCAGCCCGTCGTCCGCCGTCGGTCGCGCCAGCTCGTCGAGGCGCGAGGCACGCAGTGCCTCACGGACCTCGGGGTCGGCGCGGAAGGCCGCGGCACGCTCCTTGAGGATCAGGTAGTTGCGCATGCAGCCCGCCGCCGACTCCCACACGCCGTCGAAGTCCTCGGTCCGCGGCGGCTTGAAGTCGAAGTGCCGCGGGCCCGCGTAACCGGCCGTCTCCAGCAGGTCGACCAGCCAGAACGCGGACCGCAGGTCACCGGCGCCGAAGCGCAGGTCCTGGTCGTACTTGATGCCGCTCTGGCCGTTCAGGTCGATGTGGTAGAGCTTGTCCGCCCACAGCGCCTGCGCGATGGAGTGCGGGAAGTTGAGCCCCGCCATCTGCTCGTGGCCGACCTCCGGGTTGACGCCGTACAGCTCCGGGCGCTCCAGGCGCTCGATGAACGCCAGTGCGTGGCCGACCGTCGGGAGCAGGATGTCGCCGCGGGGCTCGTTCGGCTTGGGCTCGATGGCGAAGCGCAGGTCGTAGCTCTGCTCGGTGACGTATTCGCCGAGCAGGTCGAAGGCTTCCTTCATCCGGTCGAGTGCGACGCGCACGTCCTTGGCGCCACCGGACTCCGCGCCCTCACGGCCGCCCCAGGCGACATATGTCTGCGCGCCCAGCTCCACGGCCAGGTCGATGTTGCGGATGGTCTTGCGCAGCGCGTACCGGCGCACATCGCGGTCGTTGGCGGTGAAGCCGCCGTCCTTGAAGACCGGGTGGGTGAAGAGGTTGGTCGTCGCCATCGGCACGATGAGGCCGGTGGCGTCCAGCGCCTCACGGAAGCGCTTGATGTGCGCCTCGCGCTCGCTGTCGTTCGACCCGAAGGGGATCAGGTCGTCGTCGTGGAAGGTCACACCGTACGCGCCGAGATCGGCGAGCCGCCGGACCGACTCCGCAGGGTCCAGGGGCGGCCGGGTCGCGTCCCCGAACGGGTCCCGGCCCTGCCAGCCGACCGTCCAGAGGCCGAAGCTGAACTTGTCCTCGGGGGTGGGGGTGAAGCGTTCCGTCATGCCATGTCCGCCTTGGATCACTGGTTTGTTTTCTGACCTTACTAATAATGCACGCCGATGCCCGATCACAGAAGCCCCCCGGTGCACTGTTGTCGCGCGTGCGTGTGAAGTAATTTGTTTCCAGCTCGGCCAAATGGCCGCGCACGGGCCCATGGGAGAGGTGCGGCAATGCCGGCGAACGCGGTCGTCATCGGGGTGGACAGCTCCACACAGTCCACGAAAGCGGCGTTCACCGACGTCACCACCGGTCGGCTCCTCGCCGTCGGCAGGGCGTCCCACCACGTCACCGGCGAGAACGGGGCACGGGAGACCGACCCCGAGGTGTGGTGGCAGGCCCTCGCGGACGCCGTCGCCGCCGGCCTCAAGGAACTGGCCGGTCTCGGCATCGAACCGGCCGCCGTCACCGGCATCGCGGTCGCCGGACAACAGCACGGACTCGTCGTCCTCGACCGCGCCGGTGCCCCCCTGCGGCCCGCCCTCCTGTGGAACGACACCCGCTCCGCGCCGCAGGCCGCCGCCCTCACCGAGGCGCTCGGCGGCCCCGACGCATGGACCGCCCGCACGGGCTCCGTCCCCGTCGCCTCCATGACGGCCGCCAAATGGCAGTGGCTGCGCGAGAACGAGCCCGCCGCGGCGGACGCCGCGGCGGCGGTGCGCCTCCCGCACGACTTCCTCACCGAGCGCCTCTCCGGTGTCGCCGCCACCGACCCCGGCGACGCCTCCGGCACCTGCTGGTACTCGACCGCGACCGGCGCCTACGACCCGGCCCTGCTGGACCTCGTAGGCCTCGACCCGGCGCTCCTGCCGACCGTCGCGACGACCGGCGCCACCCGCGTCGGCCCGCTCACGCCCACCGCCGCGGAGCGGCTCGGCCTGCCCGCCGGGATCGCGGTCGCCGCCGGAACCGGCGACAACATGGCCGCAGCGGTCGGCCTCGGACTCGGCGGAGCGGGACTGCTCGACCACCCGGCCCTCAGCCTCGGCACGTCGGGCACCGTGTTCGCCGCGAGCCGCACCCGCCCCGCGTCACCGGCGCTCGCCGGGTTCGCGGCGGCGGACGGAACGTACCTGCCGCTCGCGTGCACCCTGAACTGCACTCTCGCCGTCGACAAGGTCGCGTCCCTGCTGGGCCTGGACCGGGAAGCGGCGGAAGCCGGCGGCGAGGTCGTCCTGCTGCCGTACCTCGACGGCGAACGGACGCCCGACCTGCCGGGCGCGTCCGGCATGCTGACCGGCCTGCGCCACACGACCACCCGCCAGCAGATCCTCGGCGCGGCCTACGAAGGGGCGGCCGTGACCGTGCTGCGCGCCCTCGACGAGGTCATGCGCGCATGTGGCCAGGACCCGGCGGACCCGGCTACCGCCGCGCGCCCGCTCCGGCTGGTCGGCGGCGGGGCGAACGGCCGCCACTGGGTGGAGACCGTGCGCCGCCTGTCGGGCCGGCCCCTGCTGATCCCCGCCAACGGCGAACTCGTCGCCCTCGGCGCCTCCGCGCTGGCCGCGGCCGCGGCGACCGGAGCGGACCCGGTGGCACTGGCGGCGGACTGGGGAGCGGGCTCGGGGACGGAACTGGAGGCGGTGGAGCGGGACATGGAGACGTGGGAGCGGGTGTCGTCGGCGGTGGAGAGGGCGGCGGCGGGCTGACGGGGGCGTTGCCTCAGGGGGCGGCGCCGCTGCGCGGGGCATGTTCCCCACCCCGTCCCTTCCCGAAACCGGGCTCCGCCCGGACCCGTACCGCGCTCCGCGCGGTGTCCTCGAACGCCGGACGGGCTGGATCTGCCAGGCAGATCCAGCCCGTCCGGCGGAGACACTCCGGCCCTGCCGGGCAGGGCCGGTCCCGATGAGGGTCCCTCCCCACGTCGCCCGGGCGTAGGGGAGTTTGAGGCGCGCGGTACCGGGCGGAGCCTCGCGAACCGGGTTCCGGGGCTGGCCGGTCCGGGAAGTGCCGGGTCCCCGCACGGCCGGGTCCGGGAAGTGCGGGCTCCCCGTACGGCCGGGTCCCGGGCTCGCCCCGGTTCAGGAAGTGGCGGGTCCCCACGGCCGCCAGGCCGTAGGGGAGGGGGGAACGGCCCTGCGCAGCGGCACCACCCGCACCGCCATCCCCCGTCAGGGATAGAAGTGCGTCAGCGACTCCGCCACGCACACCGGCTTCGGCGAGCCCTCACGTTCGAATGTGAACGCCCGCGTCATGCCGACCCCGCCGCGTTTGACCGGGACCACCGAGGTGACCGTCGCGTGGAGGCGGACCCGGCTGCCGGCCGGGACGGGGGAGGGGAAGCGGACTTTGTTGACGCCGTAGTTGAGCGCCATGCCCACTCCCGTGACCTGGAGCAGTTCGGCGAACATCGGGATGCCCCAGCTGAGGACCATGTACCCGTGGGCGATGGTCCCGCCGTAGGGGCCGCGCGCCGCGCGCCCGGTGTCCGTGTGGATCCACTGGTGGTCGCCGGAGACGGCGGCGAACATGTCGATCAGGTCCTGGGTGACCTCCCGCCACCGGGAGTGGCCGAGGTCCCGGCCGGTCAGTTCGCTGATCCCGGGGATGCCGTCGACGATGAGTGGGGCCATGGTGTCCACCGCCTCCCCGCTCAGACCGTCGTGGTGACGGCGGCGGTCGTGCCCGGCGCGGGCTGTGCCGCCGGTTCGTCCGCGAGTTCGTCGTGGTTGGGGCGGCGCAGGATCAGCACCATGCAGCCGAGGGTGAGCAGCACCTGGAAGACCGCGTAGAAGATGACCGCCGTGATCGAGCCGGTCCAGTTCAGCAGGGACTGGCCGACGATCGGGGTGGTGCCGCCGAGGATCGTGCCGCAGAGCTGGTAGCAGAGGGAGATGCCGGTGTAGCGGACGTTCGCGGGGAAACGGCTCGCGAGCATTCCGGCGAGGGCCGCGTAGTAGAGGCAGTGCGGGATCGTGGCGACGGAGACGCCGATCATCGCGAGGGTGTAGTTCTCGGTGCTGATGAGGACGAACATCAGCGGCAGGAGGACGATCTCTGGGAGCAGCATCACGCAGACCGCGCGGGTCATGCTCTTCATCCGCGTGGCCAGCACGGCGCCGAAGGGCTGCACCAGAACCTGGACCACGTTGGCGACCAGGATGATCGTGAGGAACGAGCTGCGGTCGAAGTCCAGGCTGCTGGTGGCCCAGGAGAGGGCGAACGTCGACTTGAAGTAGGTGGCGGAGAGCCCGATCGTGCAGGCGCCGATGCCGAGCAGGATCAGCGTCGGCTGGGTGCGCAGCACTTCGGTGAGCGGCAGCTTGGAGACGTTCTTGCTCTTGATGGCCTTGGCCATCGCCGGCGACTCGGCGACCCGCATCCGTACGAAAAGGCCGACGAAGACGAGGACCGCGGAGGCGAGGAAGGGGATGCGCCATCCCCAGGAGACGAAGTCGTCGTTCGGGAGCTGACTGATCGCCAGGAAGCTGACGGTGCTCAGGGTGTTGCCGACGGGGGAGCCCTGCTGGGCGAAGGCGCCGTAGAGGATGGACTTGCCCTTGGGGGCGTGCTCGGAGGCGATCAGCACGGAGCCGCCCCACTCGCCGCCGAGTCCGATGCCCTGCACCATGCGGATGCACACCAGCAGGATCGGGGCCGCGACGCCGATCGACGAGTAGCCGGGCAGCAGACCGATGAGGGTCGTGGCGATGCCCATCATCAGCAGGGTGATGACGAGGGTCTTCTTACGGCCGAGCCGGTCGCCGAAGTGCCCGAAGATGATGCCGCCGAGCGGACGGGCGAGGAAGCCCACCCAGAACGTCGCGAACGCGACCAGCGTGCCCAACGGGCCTTCGAGCTCGGGGAAGAAGACCTCGTCGAAGACGAGGGCCGCGGCCGTTCCGTAGATGTAGAAGTCGAACCATTCGATCGTGGAGCCTATGAAGGCTCCCAGCCCCGCGCGGTTGGCGGTTCTCTTCTGCTCGCGTGCGGTGGACGCACTCATGCTGCGGCTCCCAGGGGACAGTGATCAGGGGGAGCGGGAGGGGGCGCCGTCCCGGCGTGTGGGGCCTCCCGTCGTGACGGGCGTAACGCTGCCAGTCGGAACCCAGACGGGTCCAATACCGAATAGCTGCCGCAGTGAGAGGCTCCGCGTCTGGATCGGTCGACCGGAACGCATCGTTCCACGCCAGCGCCCGCGAGGCCCGGGTGACCGTGCCACCCGGGCCTCGCCGATGCGTGTGGGCGCTGTGGTGCCGTTCCGCGCGTCAGGCCGTCACGCGCTCGAAGACGGCCGCCAGGCCCTGCCCGCCGCCGATGCACATGGTCTCCAGCCCGTAGCGGGCCTCCCGGCGGCGCATCTCGTGTGCCAGGGTCGCCAGGATGCGGCCTCCCGTGGCGCCCACCGGGTGGCCCAGCGAGATGCCGGATCCGTTGACGTTGATCCGCTCGTGGTCGGCCTCCGACAGGCCGAGCTCCCGGGTGCACGCCAGGACCTGCGCGGCGAAGGCCTCGTTCAGCTCGATCAGGTCCAGGTCGGCGAGCTTCAGCCCGGCCCGGTCCAGCGCCGCCCGGGTCGCCGGTACGGGGCCGATGCCCATCGTCCCGGCGGGCACCCCGGCCCGGGCGAAGGACACCAGGCGCACCATCGGGGTCAGGCCCAGCCGCTCCGCGGTGCCGGCGCTCGTCACCAGGCAGGCCGCCGCCGCGTCGTTCTGCCCGCTGGCGTTGCCCGCCGTGACCGTCGCCTCCGGGTCGGAGCCGATGGTGAGGGGCCGCAGGGAGGCGAGCTTCTCCGCCGTGGTGTCCGGGCGCGGGTGCTCGTCCGCCGAGACCAGCGTCTCCCCCTTGCGGCCGCGTACGGGGACGGGCACGATCTCGTCGTCGAACAGCCCGGTCCCCATGGCCCGGCCGGCCCGCTGCTGGGAGCGCAGCGCGAGGGCGTCCTGGTCCTCCCGGCTGATCCCGTACTCGCGGCGGAGGTTCTCCGCGGTCTCGATCATGCCGCCGGGCACCGGGTGGTTGACGCCGCCCGCGGTCACCCTGCCGCGTGCGAGCGAGTCGTGCAGCTGAAGGCCGGGGCCCTTGATGCCCCAGCGGCCGTCATGGGTGTAGTACGGGGCCGCGCTCATCACCTCGACGCCGCCGGCGATCACCACGTCGCTGAAGCCAGCCCGGATCTGCATGGCCGCGTCCAGCACCGCCTGCAGGCCCGAGCCGCAGCGCCGGTCGACCTGCACCCCGGTCACGGACACCGGCAGCCCGGCGTCCAGGGCGGCCACCCGGCCGATCGCCGGGGCGTCGGACGTCGGATAGGCGTGACCGAGGATCACCTCGTCGACCCGGTCGGGGGCGATGCCGGTGCGGCGGACCACCTCCGCGATCACGTGCGCCGCGAGAGCCGCAGGGCGCAGGCTCGAGAGGGCACCGCCGAACCTGCCGATCGGGGTGCGGAGCGGTTCGCAGACGACGACATCGGACTGACCGGACATGCGGTGGCCTTCCTGGGTACGGGCGGGTGATGCTCTGCCGACCCTTCCACCGGCCGCCGCGTCCGGTCCAATATCCGATCGGGTGCCGATTGAGACGGCGGACGAATCAATCGGGCGGGCAGTGAGGGGGTCGGTCCGCGCAGGGCGGTGAGCGTCGGTCGTGCCGGCGGTGAGGGGTCAGCCGCGCGGCACGCCGGCCGGTCCGGCGGGTGTCGGCAGCGCCTCGGCGGCCACCGCGAGCACACTGCGCAGGGCCGCCGACGGATTGTCGGTGCGCCAGGCGAGCGCGGCCTGGAGACGGGTCGGCGGGCCGGCCAGCGGCCGGTGCACCAGGCCCGTCTGCTGGATGTGCAGACAGGAGGAGAGGGTGAGCGTCACGCCCACGCCCGCCGCCACCAGCGCCAGGATCGTGTACGAGTCGGGGGCCTCCTGCACCACCCGCGGATGGAACCCGGCGTCCTCGCAGGCCCGGAACGTGGCATCGCGCAGCGTGGAGCCGGCGTTCGCGGGGAAGCTGACGAACGGCTCCGCGGCCAGGTCGGCCACCGCGATCCGCTCACGGCTCGCGAGCGGATGGTCCTGCGGCAGCGCGCACAGCAGCTCCTCCTCGCCGATCACCCGCGTCTCGACACCGGGCCGGCCGGCCGGCAGCCGTACGAAGCCCAGGTCGAGCGAGCCGTCCGCGACCTTGGCCAGGGCGACATCCGCGTACGTCTGGCCCTGCATGACCAGCTCCAGGCCGGGATGGGCAGCCCGGACCGCCCGGGTGAGCAGCGGCAGGGAGTCGTGCGAGGAGGCGCCGGCGAAGCCGACCGTGACGCGCCCGTACTCTCCCTGGCCCGCCGCCTTCGCCACCCGTACGGCGATGTCCAGATCGTCCAGGACGGTGCGCACCGGCTTGAGGAAGGACTGCCCCGCGCTGGTGAGCCGCACCGAGCGGGTGTTGCGCTCGAAGAGCTGCACGCCGAGCTCGCGCTCCAGCTGGCGGATCTGCTGGCTCAGCGGCGGCTGAGCCATCTGGAGCCGTCTGGCGGCGCGGCCGAAGTGCAGTTCCTCGGCGACCGCGAGAAAGGAGGTCAGATAGCGCAGTTCCACGGTCGTCCCGTTCCGTTCCGTCCGGATCCACTGGACGCCCGGTGGCTATTTCTCCTGACGTCTCAATGCGACCTTAATTTGGTATTGGACAGTAATCAATGGTGCTGGCAGCGTGTGGGCCGTGGACAAGACCATGACGATGAAGGACGCGATCGCCTCGTTCGTGCACGACGGCGACACGGTGTCCCTCGAAGGCTTCACCCATCTCATCCCGACGGCCGCCGGCCACGAGATCATCCGCCAGCGCCGCAGGAACCTCACGGTGGTGCGGATGACGGCGGACATCGTGGTGGACCAGCTGCTCGCGGGCGGCTGCGTCACCAAGCTGGTCTCCTCCTTCGTCGGCAACTCCTCGGCCGGCTCGCTCGGAGAGCTCCGGCGGCGCATCGAGTCCGCCGACCCCGAACCGCTGGAGTTCGAGGAGTACAGCCACTACGGGATGATCTGCCGCTATCTCGCCGGCGCCCAGCGGCTGCCCTTCCACCCGCTGCGCTCCTACGCCGGAAGCGACCTCCCCTCGGTCAACCCCGGGATCCGCAAGGTCACTTCGCCCTATCCCGGCCCGGACGGCGCCACGGAGGAGATCTACGTGGTCCCGCCGGTCAATCCGGACGTGACCATCGTCCACGCGCAGCGCGCGGACCGCTCCGGCAACACCCAGGTGTGGGGCCTCACCGGCGTCCAGGCGGAGGCGGTCTACGCCGCGAAGAAGGCCGTCGTGGTGGTGGAGGAGATCGTCGAGGACGAGGTGGTGCGCTCGGACCCCAACCGGACCGTCATCCCCTCGCACGCGGTCCATGCCGTCGTCGCCTGCCCGCGCGGCGCCCACCCGTCCTTCGCCCAGGGCTACTACGACCGGGACAACGCCTTCTACCGGTCCTGGTCGCACATCAGCAAGGACCCCGCCCGGCTGCGGGACTGGATGGCCGAGTGGGTCTACGGCACCCGCGACCACGCCGAGTACGTCGCCAAGCAGGGCGAGGAGTTCTGGGCGGGGCTGGCCGTGGGCGAGGCGATGAGCCTGCCCGTGAACTACGGACGACGGCTGTGACCGCGCCACCGGCGGACGCACAGCCGGACCGACGGGCCGAACGACGACCGAACGACGGAGAGAAGAAGATGACAGCCGCCGGCACCGCGACCTCCTCGGAGCTCCTCTCCGTCGTCGCGTCCCGTGAACTCGCCGGGCGACGGACCGTGTTCGCCGGGATCGGCCTGCCCACGCTGGCCGCCTCCCTCGCCCACCTCACAGTCGCGCCTCGCCTCGAGATCGTCTACGAGTCGGGCGTCTGCGGCGCACACCCCTCCCAACTGCCCGAGACGATCGCCGACGCGGTCCTCATCACCGGCGCGGAGGCCGTCCTGTCGATGGCGACCCTCTTCGGCTCCGTCCTCCAGGGCGGGCACATCGACGTCGGCTTCCTCGGGGCCGCCCAGATCGACCGCCACGGCAATCTCAACTCCTCCGTCATCGGCGACTGGGACAGGCCGAAGGTCCGCCTCCCCGGCTCCGGCGGTGCCATGGAGGTCATGGCCAACTCGGGCGAGGTGTTCGTGGTGATGCGCCGTCACGACCCCCGCTCGTTCGTGGCCGCACTCGACTTCTGCACCTCGCCGGGCCCCGACCGGGCGCTCGCCGACGGCATCACGCCGCGCGGCGCGGGAGTCACCCGCGTCATCACCGATCTGGGCATCCTCGCCCGGGCGGGCGCGGGGGAGGAGCTGCGGCTGGTCGCCGTGCATCCGGGCGTCACCGTCGACCAGGTCCGCGCCGCCACCGGCTGGGACCTCCAGGTCGCCGACGAGGTCGACACCGTCGAACCGCCCACCGCGGCCGAACTGCGGCTGCTCCGGGAGGACGTCGACCCCGGGCGCGTCTATCTGCGCTGAGACACGGCCGGGCACACAGCACGGTCGCGCGGACGACGTGACGCGCGGCTGTACGCACGCACCTCGCGCCGTACGCACGACGCAGCGCAGCAGGCGTGGTGCGAACGCGCGCACCGGACACGAGCAACCCAGGGACGAGGGAAACCGTATGCGTATCAGAGTCGTCGGGGCCGGGGTCATGGGCCGCGGGATCGCCCAGTGGGCCGTCACCGCCGGACACACCGTCGAACTGGCCGACGCCCGGCCGGAGTCCGTGGACGAGGCCGTCGGGTTCATCACCGGGATGCTCGGCCGCGCCGTCGAGAAGGGGCGCACCTCCGCCGAGGAAGCCGCCGCCGCGACGGAGCGGCTGGTGCCGCTGCGGTCCCCGCTGGCTCCCGGCGACGGCGTCGACCTCGTCGTCGAGGCGGTGCTGGAGGACCTGTCGGTCAAGACCGAGCTTCTCACGGGCCTGGAGAAGGTCCTGCCGGCGTCGGCGGTCTTCGCGACCAACACCTCATCGCTGTCCGTCACCCGCATCGCCGCCGGGCTGGCCGACCCGACGCGGCTGGCCGGTCTGCACTTCTTCAACCCCGTACCGCTGATGAGGATCGCCGAGGTGATTCCCGGCGCCGCCACCCGCCCCGCCGTGGTGCCGTTCCTCGTCGATCTCGTGGAGAGGAGCGGACACCGCGCGGTCGTCGTTGCCGACACCCCCGGCTTCCTCGTCAACCACGCGGGGCGGGGCCTGATCACCGAGGCGCTGGCCCTGCTGGAGGAGGACGTCGCGGACGTGGCCGGCATCGACCGGATCGCCCGTGACGTACTCGGACTGCGCATGGGCCCCTTCGAGCTCACCGATCTCACCGGGCTCGACGTCACCGCCTCCGTCATCGACACCGTCTGGCGGGGATTCCGCCACTCGGAGCGCCTCCGCCCGTCGTACCTCACACCGAACCGGGTGGCCGCCGGCCTGCACGGCCGCAAGACCGGCCGCGGCTTCTACGACTACGGTCCCGACGCGCCGGGTGCCCCCGCGGAGCCGCCGGTCACCGGCGACGCCGCCCGGCCGGTGCATGTGCCCGACGCGGCGCACGACGCGCAAGAAGTACGCCGCGTCCTGCGTGCCGCCGGCGCCGTCCTCGACGAGGGGCCACGGCCGGGCGACCGTGCCGTGGTGCTCGTGCCCGTGTGGGGCACCACCGTCGCGGCGGCCGTGGCAGAGCTCGGCCTGCCCGCCGGCCGCACGCTCGGTGTCGATCCGCTCTCCCTGGACACGCCCCGGCGGGTGCTCGCCATGACGCCCGCCTCGGACCCCGACGCGGTACGCGACGCACGGGCCGTGCTGGCCCGGTCCGACGACGCAGCCGCGCCGGTGTCCGTGTCCGTCGTGCGCGACACCGCCGGATCGGTCGCCCAGCGCCTGCTCGCCTCCATCGTCTCGGTCGCGGCGTCGATCGCCGAGCGCGCGATCGCCGCGCCCGCCGACATCGATCTCGCCGTCACCGCCGGCCTCGGCTACCCGCACGGTCCGCTCGCCTGGGGCGACCGGACCGGCGTGGCACGGATGCTGGCGCTGCACCGCGCCCTGTACGGGACGACGGGCGATCCGCGCTACCGGCCGACGCGGTGGGTCACCGAACGGGCCCAGCTCGGCCTGTCCTTGACGGAGGCGGGCGCGGCGCCGCCGCATACGGCGGTGTGACGCCGACGTGCTACGACCCGGCCGGTGTGCCACCCGGGCGATCCGGGGCGCGGCGGACCTGCTGGGGGACTCGACGCCGGAGTCACCGGGCTCACCCCGGGCGACCCGTGGTGCACAGAACGCGCTCGGGGAGCTCGACGGCGGGGTCGCCCGGAGGCGTCGGACCAACGGCTGTTCGAGCGCCGACCCGCTCCGCCCCGCAGGCCACGGCTGCCCGTCGGTGCCCTAGGCTTCCATGCCCATGGAGACAGGGGGGTCCGGCCGTGGCCGCGGGGCGTCGCGGGAACGGCCCGTCATACGGCGGGCGATCGTCGCCCTGCTCGCCGGGACAGCGGTTCCCGCCGTTCTGGGCGCGGTGCTGATCGTCCTGCCGGGCATGATCGTCGACCATGACCTCGCCGGGGCGAGCGTCGCCGCGCAGGACCGGCTCAAAGCGGTCAACGACGTCCGTACGACGCTGTTGCAGGCCGTCGGCGGAATGGTCCTGCTGTTCGGCGCGTACGCCACCTGGCGGCAACTGCGCGTCAGCCAGGACGGCTTGCGCGCGACGCAGGAGGGCTACCTCACCGACCGGTTCAGCACGGCCGTCGACCAGCTCGGCAGCGACAAGCTGGAAACACGCATCGGCGGGCTCCACGCGCTGTGGCGGATCGCGGAGCACTCCGCCCGCGACCGCGAGGCCGTCATCTCCATCCAGGCCGCCTACCTGCGTACCCATCTGCCCTGGCCGCCCACCGGACCGCGGGCGCCGGCGGCGGACGTGCCCATCAACGACGTCGTACCGCTGGAGGTCCGCGCCCCCGACGCGCAGGTGGCGCTCACCGGACTCGGCGTGCTGTTGATCCATCCGCGGGAACAGTCCTGGGTCAACCTCGGGGTCACGGACCTGCGCCGGGCCGACTGCGACGGGCTGTGGCTGCACGAGGTCAACCTCGACCGGTCCTGCATGGAGGCGGCCGGGCTGTACCACGCCAACCTGACGCAGGCGTCCCTCGTCTCGGTCGACCTGCGGCACGCCGACCTCAAGACGGCGATCCTGCGCAGGGCCCGCTGCGTCCTGGCCGACCTGCGGGGCGCGCGGCTGGTCGAGACCGACCTGCGTGACGCGGACTTCACCGAGGCGGACCTGCGTGAGGCGAACCTCCGCAAGGCCGACGCGGGCGGCGCCGTGTTCCGCAGCGCCGACCTGCGCCTGGCCGACCTGCGCGGCACCGATCTGAGCACGGCCGACCTTCTTCAGGCACGTCTGACCGGCGCGGTGGCGAGCGAGCGCACTCGCTGGCCCGCCGGCTTCGACCACGCGGCCGCCGGCGTGGTCGTCACCGAGGATCCCGGCCCGGAACCGCCGCCGCTGCTCCAGCCCTCCGGCATCACGACGCAGCACCCGCCCCTGCGGTCCCTGCCCTGACGGTGCCGCCGCACGGGGACAGGCGCTCCGTCACTCCGGCCGGCGCGGCGCGTACGCCACCGGGTCGGCCAGGACGTCCTGGACGACGAGGGCCGCCGCCCCCCGGGCGGCGTCCGCCGCGGGGGAGGACGCCCGCAGGCGGGCGCTCGTCGGGGACCACAGGCCGGAGACCACGCGCGCCCCGAGCTCCGCGCCCGTCGGCGGGCCCAGCCACGGCATCAGGGGCCGGTAGACCCCGCCGAGCACGACCGCGTCCGGGTCGAAGAGGTTCACCGCGCCGGACAGCGCGCGGCCTAGCGCCCTGCCCGCCCCGGACAGCGCGGCGAGCGCCGCGTCGTCGCCCGCCCGTGCACGGTGTTCCAGTTCCGCCATGCCCGCCGCGCCGGCGCGTTCGTCGAGGCCCGCCGCGCGCAGCAGCGCGGCCTGCCCGGCGTACTGCTCCAGGCAGCCGCGGGATCCGCACCGGCACAGCGGGCCGTCGTCCGAGACGGAGACATGACCGATCTCGCCGGCGAACCCGTTCGCCCCGCGGAGCAGTTCGCCGTCCAGCACCAGCGCGCCGCCGACCCCGATCTCACCTGTGAGGTACAGGAAGCTGCGCACGTCGCCGAGGCCGCCGAACCACAGCTCGGCGAGCGCGG
Organism: Streptomyces sp. OZ13; assembly: GCF_052068155.1. Lineage (NCBI taxonomy): Bacteria > Bacillati > Actinomycetota > Actinomycetes > Kitasatosporales > Streptomycetaceae > Streptomyces > Streptomyces sp. OZ13. Next base: position 697,021 of record NZ_JBQHCZ010000001.1, read on the forward strand.
CGAGGTTCGCCTCGTTCTCGGAGCGCACCGGCAGGGCGGGCAGGCCCGGCCGCAGCGCGGCGAGGGCCTCGGCGAACGGGGTCTCCGCCGGGACGGAGGCCCAGCCGAGGTTGGGCGCCTGGAGCACCGAGCCGCCGGAGATCAGGCCCGGCAGGGCCAGCTCCGCGCCGACCGGCCGCAGTTCCTGCTCCGTCGCCGACGCCAGCGCGCGGGCCGCGATCCGGGCGGCGCGGCCGAACACCTCCGCCGGCGCGGCGCCACGGTTGTCCAGATGCTCCACGAGCCGCACCCGGTCGGTGCCGGCGAGGTCGACGACGCACACCGCGACGTAGTCGACGTTGATCTCCACGCCGATGCCCGCGAGGCCGGTGCGCGCGACCTTGAGCACCGTGCCCGGACGGCCCGCCTGGCCGCTGAACGTCTTGCCCGACTCGGACAGGAATCCGTTCTCGATCAGCTGCTCGACCAGCGAGGAGACGGCGGCACGGGTCAGGCCCACGCGTGCCGCGACACCGGCGCGGGTGGCCTCGACCTGGTCGCGGACCGTCCGCAGGACCAGGCTGAGGTTGTGCCGGCGCACGGTCTCGCGGTCGGCCTTCGGCTCCATCGGAGTCCGGCCGCCCGTCCCGGCGCGGGTGCTGCCTGAGTGATTGCCGTTCATATTGCCGCTGAGCCTAGGCGATGCCCGTGACGTGCCGGTCGCCGATCCCCGCCACGTCAGGCGTCGGCCGGGTCCGCCTCCCGCTCACCGCGCGGTTCCCTCGCGATGCGCAGCTCGTCGTCGCTCAGCGGCGGCCCGGTCAGCGGCTTCAGCGCCGGGCCGCGGAGCACCGCGAGCGCGATCTCCGGCTTCAGCAGGGAACCGGTCGGCGCGGACAGGGTCATCACGTCGAACAGGGCCTTGGCGACGAGTGGCCGTCCCGTCGCGGTGAGCATCAGCCGGTCGACGTAGTGCCGGAGCACCTTCGCCGCGGCGCCCGGGTCCTTGCCGATCGCCCCGGGATAGAGGATGTCCTGTCCGGTGGCCAGGTCCCACGCCGTGCCGACCGGCCCGGCGAGCGAACGCTGCACGCGGCGGGCGAGCCCTGGTGAGCCCATGCCGTGCAGGGCCAGCGCCCGCCGCAGCGCGAGGACGCCCTGGGCGGCGACCGACATGCCGTGCCCGTAGACGGGGTTGTAGGTGGCGACGGAGTCGCCGACGGCGACGAAGCCCTCCGGCCAGTCGCGCAGCTTCTCGTAGTAGCGGCGGCGGTTGACGGTGCTCCGGGAGACGACGACGTCCGTCAGGGGTTCGGCGTGGGCGATGAGCTCGGCGACGACGGGATGGCGGACGGAGCGGGCGAAGTCCTCGAACTCGTCGGCGGCGTTCGTGGGCTGTCCGCCACGCGTGCCGGACAGCGTCACCAGCCACCGGCCGCCCTCGACGGGTACGATCGTGGCCGTGCAGCCCGGCCTGGGCTCACGGGCGTCGGCCTGCACATTGACGACCGGGTACTCCTCCGACCCCGCGGGGGCGCGGAAGATCCTGCTGGCGTAGGCGAGCCCGGAGTCGACCTTCTCCTCCCGGACCTCGCCGACGCCCAGCGCCTTCAGCCACTCGGGGGCCCGCGACCCCCGGCCGCTCGCGTCGACGACCAGGTCGGCGGGGAGCACCCGCTCGCCTGTCTCCTCGCCGCGCACCCGTACGCCGGTGACCCGGCCGGCGGCGCCTTCCAGGCCCAGCAGTTCGGTCCGCCGCAGGACGGTGACCCGGGGGCTCGTGAGCACCTGGTCCCGTACGACCCAGTCGAGCAGGTCCCGGCTGCAGGCGATGAGGAACTGCATCTCCGGGAAGCGGCGGAACCAGCCCTGTGCCGACATCGACACCAGCCCGGTCGGCAGCGGGATCCGGCGGGCGCCCGCGGCGAGCCAGCGGTCCGTGGTGCCCGGCAGCAGCGACTCGATCGCCCGTGCCCCGCCCGACCACAGCAGGTGCGCGTGGTGCGCCTGGGGGAGGCTCCTGCGCGGCAGCGGCCCCTCCGGCAGGACGTCGCGCTCGACGACCGTGACCTCCTCGGCGTATTCGCGAAGGACGCCGGCCGTCAGCATGCCGGCCAGGCCGCCGCCGATGACCACGGCTCTGCGCGGTTTGTTCCTGCTGGTTCTCACGGGATCGCTGCTCATAGGGTGCTGCTCTCTGACCTGGCCGTACGCAGGCGTGCTGCCGCGACGACGGGTGAATGACGCAGGGCGAGGGACATGCGCACCAGATCACGCGGTCCCGCGGCTGCGACGGAGGTGTAGGCCTCTGCCGACCTGACGATCCGCCCCTCGGGGTCGGCGGCGCGGGCCCGCAGTGCCGCGGCGACCATCGCCGCGTCCGCGATCGCGTCCGCCTGCCTGCGGTCGGCCCCTTCGGCGACCGCCTGGTCGTAGGCGTTCGCCCGCAGGACGCGGTCGAAGTACGGGTCGAGCTGAAGCATGCCGTCGTGGATGTCGGACTCCCGCTGCGTCACCCGCAGCTCGACCGGAGAGAGCCATGAGATCCGCACCGAGGGGCTGTGGTCCGGGGCGGCGGAACGCAGCTCGCGCCACAGCGTTCCGAGCCGCCGGTAGGCGGCCCAGGCGTGCCAGCTGTCGGACAGCCGCTGGCCCGCGAGCGGCAGCACGAAGCCGACGGCGCTCAGCAGCGCGCCGACCGAGGCGAGCGGCGGCGCGGCGAGCGTGGACAGGTGGTCCCAGTCGTGGCCGGCCCAGCGGGCGCCGACGGCGGACGACTTGGTGACTCCGTAGGCGAGGTTGAACAGCGATCCGACGACGATGGTCACCAGCCCGCCGCGCAGCCAGCCGCGGACCTTCAGCGACCAGCGCCAGCACAGCACGGTCATGCCCACGGCGGCGACGCTGTGGGCGGCCAGGTAGAGCGCGATCATCTCGCGCATGTACGGCGTCCTGGCGTAGTAGGTGTCCAGGTCCCGCAGGCGTTCCACCGGGGCGTCGCCCAGGGCGAAGAGCACGATGAGCGCCACGACGACGATGCTGTACGCGCCCATCCAGCGCAGGGAGATCCGGCGGGTCTCCTCGGGCGGCCCGCCGCGCCAGTTGACGAGGAGGACCAGGCAGGAGGCGCTGAACGCGGAGAGGATGCAGTAGACCAGCGGGGCCGAGATGTTGGGGACGCCGGTGATGCGGTTGACCTCGGCGATGGTCGGCGGTGCGGCGAAGAAGAAGGTGGACGCGCCGAGGACGAGCAGGGCGCAGACGGACCGGAGGAGCGGGTCGCGCCAGTCGCGCCGCATTCCCGGGATTTTGAACGCGAGTGCGATTCCGAGGGCGGCTGCGGGGATGTAGTAGTCCGGTCCGTTCACGCCTCAGCCCTGTGGCCCGCGGTATCCCAGCGACGCCTCGATGCGGCCGGCCAGCCCCTCGCGCCGGACCGGGCCCCTTCCGTTCGAACCGGCCAGCCAGGCACGGCACTTGCTGCCGAGCAGCAGGCCGAAGCTCTCGGCCTCGTTCTCCTCGGCCTGGTCGAAGCGGGTGCGGGCGGCGACCTTCAGGACGGTCGCCTGGAGGTCGGCCTCGTCGGACAGCAGCCGTGCGGCGACGGCGGCGCCCTCGACGTGGTGGCTGCAGTGCCCGGCCTTCATGTGCCACAGCTCGTGGCCGAGAATCACCAGCTGGTGGTCGGGAGCGGTGCGCTCCTCGATCACCACGAGGTCCTGCTCGGCCATGTCGAGCCACAGCCCGCTGGCGGTGCCCGGAGGGAAGGACGCCATGCGGTAACGCACGGGCCTGCCACGGCGTTTGCTCATGCCCTGGCACAGGGCGGAGTAGAGGTCCGCGGGTTCTGCCGGTGCGGGCAGATCGATTCCGCCGACCAGCTCGCCGCACAGCCGGCGCATCTCTTTGCCTATGCTCACCGCTCTCCCCTCCCCGTCAGAACCTGTTGAGACACGTACAAATCCAAGCCTGTCCGGAAATCAGGGCTCCGTGGGCGTGTCAGGCGCCGGTTTCACGCTCTCCAGAAGCATGTCGAGCCATTCGGTCACCTTGTCCCGGTGCTTGTCGGTGGGGAGTTGCGCCGCGCGCCAGGCGATGCCGCGTACGCCGTGGTCCTGGAGCAGCCGCTCCAGCGGGTCGCCGTCGCCCGCGTAGTCGTGCAGCAGACTCTGCTCCGTGCGCTGGAGGGCGCTGTCGAGCGCGTCGGCGTCGTCGGCGGTCAGGAACCCGGCGTGCACCTTGAAGAAGCGCTGGATCGCGTCACAGTGCTCCATCGTCGGCCGGCGGTCGCCGTTGATGAGCGCACCCGCCTGCTGGCGCGACATGCCCGCGCCGTCGGCGATCTCCTGCTGGGTGTACCGGCGGCCGTTGGCCTTGAGCCGGGTACGTCGCAGCAGGTCGAAGCGTTGCAGGAAACGTGCCTGGAGGTCCGGTTCGCCGGCCGTCCGTCCGTCGAGGAGGGCCCGCACGACGTCGGCGGGAACCCCCGACGCCTCGGACAGCTTCTGGACGTCGAAGACCTCGCTGTGGCTCATTCCGAGCTTGTCCGCAAGTTCGGCGACCCGGGCAACCGATGCCGCCAGAGGGCCTGTGGCCGTCGGACCCGGAACCGAGAAGCCGTCTGTCACCAGTAGGTCTCCTAGATCACGCGAGATAGCCCCGCATCCTATGGGGCTGCCGGAAGTTAACCCTATTCAGGTCACGGCAGCCAAGGTCTTGCCACAGCTGTGGCGCGAATTGAGCGCTCAGCGGCGTGGAATGCCACGATAGTTGACATCCCCTTGTTCGCGGTAGCAGGATCGCCACGCGGTGTGAAGATCCAAAGGGTGCTGTCGCAGCGGGACTTGCGGCCGGCTCCGAGAAGGGTGGCGTTCTCGATGACACATGAGGCGGGCGTCGAACGCCGGGGTGTCCAAGGACGCCTCAGCCCCGTCGGCGCCGCGCGGGCCACGGCCCGCACGAAGAGGCTCGGGGACGCCCTCAAGCGACGCCGTGAGGAACTGGGCCTGAGCCTCGAGGAGGTCGCGGCCCGCCTCGGCATCACCGCCTACACCTACGCCACCTGGGAACGCACCCCGGGCCGGCAGTGGCCCGAGGACACGCTCTGCGCCCTGATCGACGCCCTGGAACTCAACGACCAGCAGGGCGGGCGGCTGCTGCGCCTCGCCGTCGACCGTGACGTGCCGGTGCCGTACGACTCCTTCGGCGGGGAGACACCCGTCAGGCCGTCAGGTCCCGTGCCGCCCTCACGTCCCGCGCGCCGCCCGGCGCCGTCCGGACCCGCCGCGCCGGTACCGCCGCCGGTGCCCGTACGTCCGCCCGAGCCCAGGCCGCCGTCGCGGCCGGAGGAGCCCTCGGACCCCGAGACGCAGGCCTATCTGCGGGACTACGCCACGATGATGGACGCGGTGCCGCTGCCTTCCGTGCTCTTCGACCGGCACTGGGACGTCGCCCACACCAACCCCGCCTTCGATGCCCTCTTCCGTGACATCGGACCCCACCCGACCGCCATGCCGGACCGCAACTTCCTGCGGTTCGTGCTCTTCCACCCCGACGCGCGCACGGTGCTCGGCGAGCACGAGACGAGCTGGTGCCTGCCGTTGATGGCGCAGCTGGCCGCGGCCCTCGACAAGCACGGCGACGACGATGCGCTTCAAGCCATTCGTGACGACATCGCCGACGACCCGATCATGGACGCCGCCTACCGGTGCGGGCTGCCGCACTGGATGAGCGCCGTGGGCGCGCTCGCGATCCACCACGACGGAGCCGTGCGGCCGGTGAACCATCCGGACCCGCGCTGGGGCCGCACCCAGTGCAGGATCATCGACGAGACGCCGACGACCCTGCGGGACAAGGAGTACACCCGGATGACGCTCGTCCTGAGGGAGAACCGGTCGAGCGCGGTGCCCGGCGTACGCCGGGGCAAGACCCACCTGCGGGCCGTCTCCGGCGGCTGACCGGAGGCCGGAGCCTCGCCGGTCCGGTGCCGGGCCTCCGCGCCCGGTCGGCGGGTGCCTCGCCGGCGGGCCACGGCCCCGGCCGTCGCCGCGGCTCCCCGGAAGCGAAATCCCCTACAGGTTTCGCCTCCCCTCCTACGGTGAGAGTCACGTGCAGTCCCACCGCGGAGGAGTGGTCAGCATGACCGACACGGACGAACGCGCGACGCGGGTCCGCGAGGTGCGCCGCCGACTCGGGCAGGAGGGGCCGCCGCGGACACGAGGCCGAGAGGGAGACTTCGAGACCGTCTCGGTGCCCGAGCAGCACTGCGACCAACTGCGTGATCTGTTGGTCTCCGAGGGGGCCGAGAAGGTCGTCGAGGTCGGTCTCGCCTACGCCGGCTCGGCGCTCGCCATCGGCGAGGCGCTGACGACCGTCGACCGTCCGCATCCCCGGCACGTCATCATCGACCCGTTCCAGGAACGCGAGTACGCCAACGCCGGCTGGGATCTGCTGCGCGCGGCAGGGCTGGACCCGATCGCCGCGCTCATGCTCACGCCTTCGTCGATCGCGCTCCCCCAGCTCCTCACCGAAGGCTTCGTCGCCGACGCGGCCTTCGTGGACGGCAGCCACCGGTTCCACGAAGTCTTCGTCGATCTCTACTTCCTGCGCAAGATCGTCCGACCCGGTGGCCTGATTGTCATCGACGACGACTGGTGGCCGTCTGTGCACACGGCGGTGCAGTACTACGAGCGGAACCTGGGATGGACGGTGATCCCCGAGGCCTTTCCCGGCGAGGCGATCGGCGTCGGACCTCAGGGCGAACACGGGGCCCGGTGCAAGGCGTACCGCTTGCCCGACCCTTCGTTCGAGCCTCCTTTCCAGGACTTCCGCGCGTTCTGACATGACGGGGGGGGGTAACGCCTGCCCGAACGCCGTAAGCCGTGGACAGCCCCCTGGGCACTGGGCGAGCATCTCCGCGACGACCGACCGACCTCTCTCCTTCACCGGACGCGTTCGCTTCGTCGAGTTCGGCGCAGAGGCACGGCGTGCGCTCGCCGACGGTGACCTCGCCGGCGGGAGCGCCGAGGCCGGAATCGCCCTTGGCGCATGCTTCGTCAGCGCCCGGGCCCGCTGGATCTTCGGCTACCGCGCCGAACAGATTGCCAAGGACCCGTGTGCCGCCCCCTGGACCACACGGGCCGCCGTGTCCGAGCCGGACGGGCCGTCGTCGGCTGCGCAGGGTTCCACGGGCCGCCGGACGAGACCGGCACGGTCGAGGTCGCTGATCGCCCGCCGGGTCGGTACGGCCGATCGGCCGGAGTCGGGTGGCGACGCCGGTGAAGGCGTCCGGGAGGGGAATTCGTCCAGGCTGCCGCCGGCCGTGGCGAGGAACCGGCGCCGAGCACGGTGCCGATGCCGGGGAACGCTCAGGGCGTCGGCGGAGAGTTCGTGCCGCGAACCCGGCCCTCGGCGAGGCGGCCGGCCTCGGCAGGAGGTCGCCGGTCGTTCAGCGCATCGAGGCGATCGCCCACTCCGCGACGAGCGCCACCGCCACGCCGATGCCCAGGACCAGGGTGGCCCACCGGGTGCGTCCGGCGCGGCTGAGGACCAGCGCGCTGCCGGAGAGGATGAGGGCGATGCCGTAGAAGCCCACGGTGAGCACCGAGTGGGTGCTGCCGAGCCGCAGCGCCAGCGTGGCACCCACCGCGATCATGATGGCGGCCGACAGGGCTATCCGGACACGGCGGGCCTGGCGCGGTGTGAGGCCCTGCCGTTCGGGGCCCGTATTCGCTTCTGACATGCGCAGAAGCCTATCCCGGCGGATCGCCCGGCGGCCCGGCGGACCTCGCGGGCGGTCCGGCTCAGCCCCGTGCCGAACCGGTCAGGCCGGCCGGCCAACGCGGCGCGGTGCCGGTGAGTTGACAGGCCATCAAGTACAGCGGGATGGGCGGCGTGTACGGGCTCGGGCCGTCCGGCCGGCGGATCAGCCGGGCGCCGCTGGCGGGCACCCGCGCCCCGCGGGCGTAGTGGGACGGCAGCGGCCAGGTCAGGTCGAGGTCGGAGCCGGCGGGGACGATCCACCACCACCAGGCCCCGTCGGCGAACACGCAGCCGGTGCTCCGCATCCGGGCGAGCAGTCGGATTCCGTAGTGCGCGGGGACGCCGACCGCGTCGCACCCCAGCGTGGTGGGGAGCGCGGCGGGGACCTCGAGCCTGCTCAGGAGGTCGGCGTCGTCGTGGCGCACGCCCCGGGACAGGAGCGGCGCCAGGTTCCTCAGCACTGCCACTCCGACGCCGACGCCCCTTCCCTGGACGCGGCATCGGGTATGAAGGGCAGTTCGGCCCAGACGACGCGGCCGACTCCCGGCGCGGCGTCGTACGTGCCCCAGGCGCGGCTCACCGCCTCCACGAGCAGCAGCCCCCGCCCGCGCTCGCCCTGCGCGCCGTGGCACACGCGCGGGCCGGTGGTGGTGGCGCCCTGGTCCTGCACCGTCACGCGCAACCGGCCGGCGCCGACGAGGAGTTCGCAGCCGACCAGATGGCCGCCGGTGTGGACGATGGCGTTGGTGAACAGCTCGGAGAGCACGAGCAGGGCGGTGTCGTGGGCGTCTCCCTCGACGCCCCAGCTTCCCAATCGCGCGGAGACCAACTTTCTTGCCCGTGAGACCTGTTCGGCGCGCGCCGGCAACTCGAAGGCATACCGGGTGAGATCGGTCCCCGCAAGGGAGTCCAGGAGCTCGGTGGCGAGCGCGTCACGGTTCACACGACCACTCTCCCGCTGCAACCATCACATTGGCAACCCCCACTATGAAAAATTCAGAGTGGGCATATTCATTGAATGGGTGCCATGGCACACTGCTCGCAAACAAGCACGTGGGGAGGTCTCGAAGTGAGTGAACCGCGGTCCGCCCCCACCGTGGGGCAGGTCGTTCTCGGCAAGCGCCTGCAGGATCTGCGGGAACGCGCCGGCCTCAAACGTGAGGAAGCGGCCAAGGTCCTCCGCGTGGCCCCCGGCACCATCCGCAGGATGGAGACCGCCGAGGTCGCGCTGAAGATCCCGTACGTCCAACTGCTCCTCGGCGCCTATGGGGTCGGCGACGAGGAGGCTCGCGGTTTCGTCGAGCTGGCCGAAGAGGCCAACAAGCCCGGCTGGTGGCAACGTTTCCACGACGTCCTGCCCAACTGGTTCAGCATGTACGTCAGCCTGGAGGGTGCCGCAAGCCTCATCCGTGCGTATGAACCGCACTTCGTGCCCGGTCTGCTCCAGACCGAGGACTACGCCAGGGCCATCATGCTCGGCGGAGCCATCGGCCACACGGAGCCGGACGACGTCGAACGCCATGTGGCGCTGCGCATGGAGCGCCAGTCCCTGCTGACCCGCCCGGACGCCCCGAAGCTCTGGGTGATCATGGACGAGACGGTGCTGCGCAGACCCGTCGGCGGACCGGGCGTGATGAAGGCCCAGATCGAGAAGCTGCTCGCGGGCGCACGGCTGCCGAACGTCACCTTGCAGATCGCCGAGTTCGCGGCCGGCCACCACCCCGGCACGTACGGACCCTTCGTCCTCTTCCGGTTCGCGGTGGCCGAACTCCCGGACATGGTCTACAGCGAGTACCTGACCGGTGCCGTCTATCTCGACGCGCGCCCCGAGGTCGCCACGCACCTCGAGGTCATGGACCGCATGGCGGCCCAGGCCGCGACAGTACAACGCACGAAGGAGATCCTCGACGATCTCCGCAAGGAGCTGTGAATGAAACGCATATACAACGGAATGCCGGCTGCCGAGCTGGGTGAGGAGGGCTGGCACAAGCCCTGGAGCGGGGGCAACGGCGGCAACTGCGTCGAGACCATGAAGCTGGCCGACGGCAGGGTCGCGGTGCGCCAGTCCGCGGACCCCGACGGACCGGCCCTGATCTACACCTCCGGGGAGATCGAGGCGTTCATCCAGGGAGCGAAGGCGGGCAAGGCGGATTTCCTGGTCGGCTGACCTGCTGCCGCGGGGGCAGCAGGCCGGCACGGCATCAGGAGCAGGTGTACGGGAACGGGAGCGGCGTTCCGGCGGCCCGGAACACGCTCGCCGAGGCCGTGGTGGTGCGGACCCACCGCACCACCACGGCCCACCGCACCATCATCGTCAACGGTCCATGACGACCAGGGAGTCGACCCGGCGCTCGGCCGGGACCGCGAGCACCGGAACACGGCCGCCCGGGGTGATCGACCCGAGGACGCGCGCCCCTCGGGCACCCGTGCACGCGGGTACGGTGCCGGCCACGCCGTGCACGGTCAGAAAACCGAGCACGGCGAAGGCGTACGCCTCCTTCGCGGCGGTCGGCACCCCCAGCTCGTCGGAGGTGCGCAGCGGTGTTCCGGCCAGCTCGGCCCGCAGCGCAGCCATCAGCGCCGGGTTGTGCGTGCCGCCTCCCGACGCGACGACCTCGGTCGCGCCCAGCGGCCGCAGCGCGTCCGCCACGGTCCGCGCGGTCAGCCGGGTGAGCGTGGCGATCACGTCCTCGGGCGGCAACGGGCCCACGCCGCCCAGCGCTTCACGCACGTGGCCCGCGTGGAACAGCTCCTTGCCGGTCGTCTTCGGCGGAGGCAGCCGGTAGTAGGGATCCGCCAGCAGCCGGTCCAGGAGCGGCTGATGGACCCGTCCCGCGGCGGCCAGCGCGCCGTCCACGTCGTAGCGGAGCCGTCCACCCGTCAGCTCCACCACCGCCGCGTCCACCAGGGCGTTCGCCGGCCCCGTGTCGAACGCGACCGGGTCGCCCGCACCGCCCGCCGCCACGGTGACGTTCGCGATCCCTCCCAGATTGAGGGCCGCCGGCACGCCCGGCCGGCCGCGCAGCCACAGCAGATCCACCAGGCTGACCAGCGGGGCGCCCTGACCGCCCGCCGCCACGTCCCTCGGACGGAAGTCGGACACCACCGTGCAGCCCGTCGCCTCCGCGATCCACGCCGGCTGCCCCAGCTGAAGCGTGCCGTGGACCTGCCCGGCCTCCGCCCAGTGGTACACGGTCTGCCCGTGCGAGGCCACCAACTCCGCTCGCCCCGCGCACAGTTCACGGTCCGCGCGGACCGCCGCCACGGCGAACGCCTGCCCGATGCGGGTGTCCAGCAGGCACACCCGCTCCAGCGAGGTCGAGGCGGGCGGCAGCGCTCCCGCCAGCGCCTCCCGCAGCTCGTCGTCGTACCGCTCCCGGACCAGGCCGAGCGGGGACAGCTTCAGCGTGCCGTCCTCCAGGACGATGTCGGCGGCCGCGGCGTCGATCGCGTCGTACGACGTCCCCGACATCAGCCCGACGACCCTCACCGCAGCGCCCTGCGGTGATCGTCGCCGCGCAGCGTGAGGAGCGCGAACACGCTCACCGCGCAGGTGGCGGCCGCGTAGTAGGCGGGGATGTCGACACTGCCCGTCCGTTTGATGAGTTCGGTGATGACGAGGCCCGCGCACCCCGAGAAGACCGCGTTGGACAGCGCGTACGCCAGGCCGAGTCCCGTACAGCGCACCGACGTCGGGAACATCTCGGCCAGCATCGCGGGCCCGGGTCCCGCGAGCAGGCCCACCACGGCGCCTGCTGCGAAGACCGCGGCGCCCTTGACGGCGGCCGAAGCCCCCTCGTCCTGAAGGAGGTTCATCAGCGGCAGGGCCAGCAGCACCACCAGGACCGCACCCGTCAGCATCACCGGCCGCCGGCCGACCCGGTCGCTGACCAGCCCCGCCGGGATGATCGACGCCGCGAAGCCCAGATTCGCCAGGACTGTGGCGATCAGCGCCTCCCGGAACGACGCGTTCAGGCTGGACTGCAGATACGACGGCAGCACCACCAGGAAGGTGTAACCGGCCGCCGCCCAGCCCATGATCCGGCCCGCGCCGAGCACGATCGCCCGCACGACCTCCCGGGTCGGCGGTGGCGCGACCGGCGCCGCCTCCGCCTCCCGGAAACGCGGCGTCTCCTCGAGACGCAGCCGCAGCCACAGGGCGACCGCGCCGAGGGGGAGCGTCAGCAGGAACGGCAGCCGCCAGCCCCAGTCCTTCAGCGCCGCCTCCGACAGCACGGTCGCCAGCAGCGCCGCCGCTCCCGCGCCGCCGAGCAGGCCGAGCGCCACCGTGAACGACTGCCACGACCCGTACAGGCCGCGCCTGCCGGGCGGCGCGAACTCCGTCATCAACGACACGGCCCCGCCGAACTCGCCGCCCGCGGACAGTCCCTGGACGATGCGCAGCAGGGTGAGCAGCCACGGCGCCAGGGCGCCCACGGTGGCGTACGTCGGCAGCAGACCGATCAGGGTGGTGGCGAGCGTCATCAGGCCGATGACCAGGATCAGCGTCGGGCGGCGCCCGATCCGGTCCCCGATCCGGCCGAACAGCGCGGCCCCGACCGGCCGGAAGAAGAACGCGAGCGCGAACGACGCGTAGGTCTTCACCAGTGCCTCGACGTCGCTGCCGCCCTCGGGCGTGAAGAAGTTCGCGGCGATGATCGTGGCGAAGTAGCCGTAGACACCGAATTCGTACCACTCGACGAAATTGCCGACCGAACCGGCCAGCAGCGCACGGCGGGAGCGGACGGGCGAGGCTTCGGACCGTTCGGCGGAGGTGGTCATTCCCCATTTCTGCCCACCGCGACGCGCCCGGACTCCCGTCCTGCGGCCCCCGCTAGGCCGACAGCACCCGCAGGCGCGGCCCGCCGCCGGACCAGCATCCCGGCCGCCACCGCGGCGGCCGCGAGGGCGTACGCCGTCGTGCCCACCACCGAGCTGTCCCCGTCGAGGTGCACCGACACGTACTTGGCCGCTCCCGCTGCCGCGACGCCCAGCCACTCCCACCGGCCGTCCAGCGCGACCAGCGCCACCAGGAGCAGCGCGTACCAGGAGTATCCCGGCGTCATCAGCAGGAACACCGTGCCCGTCACCGCCAGGGCGCCGCTCCAGGGCCGTTCCGGGTCGCCGCGGCGCACGACGTGCACGATCACCACCGCCGTCACCAGCAGCGCCGCGGGCAGCGCCCACGCGTCCGGCAGCACCAGCCGCAGCAGTGCGTAGCGGTTGCGGGCCGACGGGTCGTCGTAGCCCTCCTCCTCGGTGTAGCCGCCCAGGTAGCCGAGAACGGAGCTCTCCGACAGCAGCACGTGCGGCAGGTACGTCACCGCCACCACGGCCGCGACCGGCACCAGCACGGCCGCCGCGTCCCGCCACCGCCGGACGCCGGACAGCGCGCCCGGCAGCACCACCGCGGGCAGCAGCTTCGTCGCCACCGCCGCGCCGAGCAGCACACCGCCCTCGAAGCGCCCGCGCACCACCACCCACAGTCCCACCACCGCGAGCAGCACCCCCAGCACGTCGGCGTGCGCGTTGTTCACCGCCTCCACCGGGACCGCCGGACACCACGCCCAGAGCGCGGCCTGCCGCGGATCACCGCGACGGCGCAGCACCAGCACGAGCGCGACGGTCGTGCCGACCGCCAGGAGCGCGCCGCCCGTCTGGAGAGCCTTGTGCCGGGCGTCCTCGGGCGACAGCGCGTGGACGACCAGGAAGTAGCCCTGCGCCACCGGCGGATAGATCGTGTGCTCCCGCGGTCTGTTGATCCGGGTGCAGTGCCGCTCGCCCGCGGGCCCGTCGATGCGCGACCGCTCCGGCAGCGCACAGTCCGCTCCGCGCGGGAACAGCCAGTCGTCGCGCAGCCCGGCGAGCGCAGGATCGGCGGGCGGATGGTCGTACGGCGAGATCCCGGCCGCCTGCACCCTGCCGTCCCAGGCGTAGCGGTAGGAGTCGGTGCTCGTACGCGGCGGGGCGAGCAGGCCCGTCGCCGCGACCGCGACGCCACCCGCGACGACCAGCGCCACGGCGTGCCGCACGGGCATCCTGCGCAAGGCGAGGACGGCCGCCGCGAACAGCAGCCAGCAGGCGGCGTACCACCACGCGAGGCCGCCGGGATCGGTGACATAGCCGTCCTCGAGGACCGCCGCCGCCAGCACGGCCGTCAGGCAGGCGACGAGGAGACAAGCGGTGAGCGAGCGCGTGTTGATCACGGTCACCAGCCTTCCAGCGTCAGCGGCCCGAACGGGGGAGACGCATCCTGACGTCCGCATTCCGTAAGGTGTCGGATCCCTCGGACCGGCCCCCGGCGGAGGTCTCATGGAAGACATGAGGATCCGACCACCGATCACCCTCCGGCCGCCGAGCTTCACCGGCAGGCTGCACGACGCCCGCACGGCCACCGCCGTCGGCCGCCTGCTCGGCGTGGCGATCGCCGTGTGCTTCGTGACCGGGGTGATCAGCCATTACCTGCAACGTCCGCCGGACTGGCTCGCCGGCTCGCTACCCAGCCGGCCGTACTGGGGTTACCGCCTCAACCAGGGCCTCCATGTCGCGAGCGGCATCGCGGCCGTCCCGCTCCTGATCGTCAAGTTGTGGACGGTCTATCCGAGGCTGTTCGTGCGGCCCGCGCTGCGGTCCCTGCGGCACGCCCTCGAACGGCTGTCGGTGGGCGTGCTGGTCGCCGCGGCCCTCTTCCAGCTCACCACGGGACTGCTGAACACCGCCCAGTGGTACCCGTGGCCGTTCTCCTTCGTGCCCGTCCACTTCGCGGTGGCCTGGCTGCTGGCAGGCGCCCTCGTCCTGCACATCGCGTCAAATACCCGCAGATCAGAGACCATTGGAGCCGGCGCTCGCCCGGAACGCTCGAACTGCCCGCCGCGGACGGGCCGGACCGGCGCTCCCTCCTCACCGGCCTCGCCGCGGCCGTGGGGGCGGTCACCCTCACCACCGTCGGCCAGTCCCTCACCCCACTGCGGCGCCTGGATCTCCTCGCGCCCCGTCACCCCGACCACGGACCGCAGGGCCTGCCCGTCAACCGCACCGCCGTCGCGGCCCGCGTGAGCGTCCCGGACCTCACCGGCTGGCGGCTCACCGTCACCGGCCCCCGCCCGTACACGCTCACCCTCGACGAGCTGGCCGCACTGCCCCAGCACACCGTGACCCTGCCCATCGCCTGCGTGGAAGGCTGGAGCCAGTCCGCGCGCTGGACCGGCGTACGTGTCCAGGACCTGGTGGAGCGGGCCGGCGCACCGCCCGGCACCGCGCTGAGGGTCGTATCGCTGGAGCGGCGCGGCGCCTACCGGGTGATGGAGATGGGCGGCGGATACACCGACGACCCGCTCACGCTCCTCGCGCTGCGCCTGGGCGGCGAGGTCCTCTCCCTCGACCACGGCTTCCCCGCCCGGATCATCGCCCCCAACCGTCCCGGCGTATGGCAGACCAAGTGGGTCGGCAGGATCGAGGTGCTGTGATGCGTATCGCGACAGGGGCGGCCGGTGTCGCCCTCATGGGCGTCGGCGTCTTCCTCCTCCTCAGCGGCGGGCAGGCCAGGGACGTCGCCCTCTGGCTGGCGGGAGCGGTCGTCCTCCACGACCTCCTTCTCGCCCCGCTGGTGCTCGCCGCCGGGCTGCTGCTCGCACGGCTCCCCGGCCGGGGACCGCTGCGCGGGGCGCTCGTCACCGCCGGCTGCCTGACACTGATCGCCCTGCCGGTCCTCCTCGCCCCCGGAACGCCGCACAACCCCTCGGTCCTTCCACTGGACTATCCGCGCAACTGGCTGCTGTCCCTTGCCGCGGTGGCCCTCGCCACCGCGGCGGTGGTACTCCTGCGGCGGCTGCGCGGCACGGCCGCCGTCAGGCGGCTCCGAACGGACGGTCACGGCGCGCGTCGTGGAGCACGGAGCCCCACCAGTCGAGCTGGTCGAGCATCGTCTTGGCCGCGGCGGTGGGGCCGTCGGGGTCGATGAGCGTGCCGTCGGGAGCGAACAGCTCGTAGTAGCGGGGGAACGAGACCATGTCGCGGACCGTGTGCGCGTGCAGCTCACCGAACACCTGGCGCAGCTGCTCGATCGCCAGCAGACCGCCGCTGCCGCCGCTGTAGCCGACGAAGCCGATCGGCTTCGCCTGCCACTCGGTGTAGTGCCAGTCGATCGCGGCCTTCAGGGACGCCGGGAAACTGCGGTTGTAGTCCGGCGTCACCACCACGATCGCGTCGGCCGCCGCGAGCCGCCGCGTCAGCGGGGCCATGTCCGCCGGCCGCTCCATGTCGGGCTGGAGCGCCGGCGGCAGGGGCGGCAGGTCCAGCGGCAGCGGTGTGTCAGCCAGATCCACCACCTCGACACCGAACCGGCCGTGCTGCCGGGCCTGCTCGGCGAACCACTCGGCGACCACGGGACCGAAGCGGCCCTGGCGGACGCTGCCGATGACCACCACCAGCTCGAGCTTCTTCGCGGAATTCTTCTCGACGTTGTTCTCGGACACGGATGTACTCCTCAAGGGACGGGGCCGGCCCCCCTCGGGGCCGACGCGTCCCAACCTGCCGTCCGGGACGGTACCGAGGAAGGCCGGGCCGAGACTGGTAGTGACAGGGCCACCATCCCGACGGTCCGGGCTGTTACGTTCGAACGGTGAGCGACAACGAGTTGGGCCTCTTCCTGCGCACGCGCCGCGAGGCGGTCACCCCCGCCGACGTGGGCCTGCCCGCCGGGCCCCGCCGCCGTACACCCGGCCTGCGCCGATCGGAACTGGCGACGCTCGCCGGCGTGAGCGTCGAGTACGTGACCCGCCTCGAACAGGGCCGGGACCGGCGGCCCTCCCCGCCCGTGCTCTCCGCGCTCGCCGACGCGCTGCGGCTCTCGGCCGGCGAACGTATCCACCTCCACCGGCTCACCAAGTCCGCCGACGCCGGCTTCAACTGCATGGGCGGCGCGAGGCCGGCTCGTGACGTCCGCCCCACCGTGCGGGCCCTGCTCGAACGGCTCGAGCCCGCGCCCGCGGTACTCGTCAACCGGCTGAGCGAACTGCTGGCCTGGACCGAAGGGTACGAGCGGCTGTTCGGCCCGCTCGGCATGCTCGACGGCACCCCGCCCAACGCGGCCCGCTTCGTCCTCACCGACGACCGGGCCCGCGCCGCCTACCCCGACTGGGAACTCGTCGCCGACGAACAGGTCGCGTCGCTGAAACACGGGCCGTTCCGCGCGGACATGCACATCGCGGCGCTGGCGGACGAGCTGACCGTGACGGTCGGCACGGTCTTCACCGGCCGGGTGGAAAGACTGCCGGGGCTCCCGCGGGCGAACGGCGTCACGCGTGTGGTGCACCCGGAGGCGGGGGAGCTGCGGCTCGCCTACGAGACGCTGGAACTGCCCGCGGACGACGACCAGCGCCTGCTGGTCCACGTGCCCGCGGACGCGGCGTCCGCGGCGGCGCTGGACGCGCTGACGGGGCGCCGGCCGGGGGCGCTGCGGGCGGTCCCGGGCGGCTGATCCGGCCCGCTGCGCGGGGCGAACCAGCCCGCGCCGTGCTCCCGCCGGCGCTCGCCTGCCGGCGCCTCGGCCGGTCAGCGCCGCGGACCGCCCTGGGAGGGGTGAGCACTACCTCCGCGGCGATGCGGTGCCCGCCGCGAGGGAGACGGTCGGCCAGGCCAAGGGGCAAAGCCGGGCTCCCGCACTCGCCTCGCAGGGCGCTGGACATGTGGTCCCCAGCGCACCGCGCACAGTGGGCGTGATCAAGGTGTCCTTCCGTCACCTGATCGGCTCAGCAGGACCTAGAGTGTGCGCGTGACCGAGCAGAATCCCGAACTCATCGCGGGCCGGTACCAACTGGTCGAACGCATCGGCCAGGGCGGTATGGGTCGGGTCTGGCGCGGCCTCGACCAGCAGCTCTTCGGACGCGAGGTCGCCGTCAAGGAGATCCTCTTCCCGCCGGGTATGGACGACGCCGACCGTGCCGCGCTGCTCCGGCGGTTCACCGGCGAGGCCCGCGCAGCGGTCACTCTCAGCCACCCCGGGATCATCACCATCCATGACGTAGTGGAGCACCACGGTGCCCCCGTCATCGTCATGGAGTTGATCCGCGGGCAGTCCCTGGCCGCCGCCATCCGTGGCCGGGGCCGGCTGCCCGTGCAGCGGGTGGCCGAGATCGGCGCCGCCATGCTCGACGCGCTGGCCGAGGCGCACGGAGCGCGGATCATCCACCGTGACATCAAGCCGGACAACGTGCTCCTGACCAAGGACCGTGTCGTCCTCACCGACTTCGGTATCGCCCACCTCGCGGACGCCACGACCAAGCTGAGCCACACCGGGATCGTCATCGGCACGCCGCAGTACATGCCGCCGGAGCAGCTGGAGGGCAAGCGCCCGACCCCCGCCAACGACCTGTGGGCGCTGGGCGCCACCCTCTACCACGCCGTCGAGGGGCACCCGCCGTTCGATGCGGAGGGGCTCCACGCCCTCGCCGTGGCCGTGTTCACCCGCCCCCATCGGCCCCCGGTCCACGCCGGCCCGCTGGCGCCCGTACTGGACGCGCTCCTCACCAAGGACCCGGCGCAGCGCGTGGGCGCCGCCGAAGCGGCCGAGATGCTGGCGTCGGTGCTGCGGTCCTCCCCGCCCCGGGCCGACTCGTCCGCCGCGCCCGAACCCGAGCCCGCTCCCACACCCACGCCCGGTACGGGGGCGACCCCCGTACCGGCACCGGACGCGGCGGAGCACGGTTCCGCTTCGACCGCGCCGGAGCAGGCAGCATCGACGACGCCGTCCCCGCGGACCCCCACCGTCCTGGACTCCGGGTCCGCGGCCGGCAGCCCGCGGCGCCCCGTGCCGGACCGGCCGACCGGCCCGCCCGTGCCCGAGTCCCCGGCCGAGGGCCCGGTCACGCTCGGGGCGACGCCCGAGATGAAGCACGGCGAGCGGGTGTCCGCCCGGCGGCGGGCCCTCACCCGGCGCTCCGTGGTCCTGGGCACGGCGCTGGCCACGCTCGCCACGGGCTCCGTCCTGACCTGGACCCTCGCCCGGGACGATGACACACCCGGCGGCGGGGCGGCCGGCAGCGGCTCGGGAGCCTCCTCGGTCACGGTGGTGATCGGGGTGGACGCACCGCTCAGCGGCGGGCTGTCCTCGATGGGCGTCGGTATCAGGAACTCGGCCGACCTGGCGGCCAGGACCGCCAACGAAACCCGGCACGTCCCCGGGGTGAACTTCGAGATCAAGGCCCTGGACGACGAGGCCGTCCCCGCCAAGGGCGGGTCCAACGCCGCCCAATTCGTGTCCGACGAGAAGGTGCTGGGAGTCGTCGGACCGCTCAACTCCAGCGTCGCCAAAGCCCTGGTGCCACCGCTCGCGCGGGCGGACATGGTCAACGTGTCACCGGGCAACACCGACCCCGTGTTGACGATGGGCCCCGACTGGGCCGCGGGCACCAAGACCCGTCCGCACTCCACCTACTTCCGTACCGTCGCCACGGACGTCGACCAGGGGCCGTTCGCAGCCCGGTACCTGCATGGCGAGGCGAAGAAGACCAAGCTCTACGTGGTCGACGACGCCAGCGCCCACGGCGCCGCCCTCACTTCCGGCTTCACGGCGGAGTTCACGAAGCTCGGCGGGACCGTCGTCGGCACCGAGCAGGTCGACCCCGCGGAACGCGCCTTCGCGGGCCTCGCCGAGAGGGTCCGGTCCTCGGGCGCGGACGCCGTCTACTTCGGTGGCTACTACGACACCGCGGCGCCGCTCTCCCGGCAGCTCAAGCAGGCGGGGGTGAACGTCCCCCTGATGGGCGGCGACGGCATCTTCGACCAGCAGTACCTCACGGCGAACCCGAAGGCCGAGGGCGACCTGGCGACCAACATCGGCGTGCCCGCCGAGGAGTCGGCGGCAGGGCAGGACTTCCTTTCCCGGTACGGGAAGGCGGGGTACCGGGAGGCGGCCGGCTGGTACGGCCACTATGCGTACGACGCGACCTGGACCCTCATCGAGGCGGTGAAGGCCGTCGTGACGGCCAACGGCGGCACCCTCCCCAGCGACGCCCGGGCGAAATTGCCGCAGGCCGTGGCGCGGCTGGCCTTCGACGGTGTCACGGGCCGCGTCGCCTTCGACGGGAACGGCGACACGGTCAACCGCCGGCTGACGGTGTACGCGGTGAACGACGGCTCCTGGGCGACTGTGACGAGCGGACCCGCCACCAACTGACGTCCGCTGGGGCGACGCGCCCCGGAAGCAGCTCGGCCTTGGGCGCCGTGACTCGCGTGGTCTCCTGCGGGCCGCGCCCGGAGGCGGCCACGCACGAACGGCGATGTGCATGGCCGATGTTCCCTCCTGCCGACGGGTCAGGCAGAGAGGGTCCGCGAAATCAGCTCCTCCGGCGAGGGAGAGCACCCGCGAAGCGCGGTACCGGGACAGGGCGGAGCCCGGTTCGGGACGTGGGGGTACCCCCACGGCCGCCAGGCCGCAGGGGAGGGTAGGGGAAACGCCCGCCGCAGGCGCTACGCCACCGCCCCCCGCCGCATCGCCACGAACCGTCGCCCCCCGGCCCTCCACACGTCCTCCGGCCCCCACCCCGCCGCCCGCCCGTACCGCAGCAGCGCCTCCGTGCCCACCCGGGCCCACGGGAACGCCGAGCCCTCCGCCGTCGTGCCGTCGAAGACCTGGACGACGGTGCGTTCGTCCACGTCCAGCGGGGCCGCCTCCGCGATCAGCAGACCGTCGGGCCTGACGAGTTCGGCCACCCGGGACAGGAGCGCGCCCGGGTCGCCGCCGATGCCGGTGTTGCCGTCGATCAGCAGAGCCGTGTCCCAGTGGCCCTCCCGCGGCAGGGGGTCGAACACGGAGCGGCGCAGCGCGCTGCCGCCGATGCGTATCGTGCGGGCCACGGCCTCCGGGCTGAGGTCGATGCCGAGCGCGGTCCGCCCGCGCGCGGCGAGCGCGGCGACCAGGCGACCGGGACCGCAGCCGATGTCCAGGACGGCGCCGTGGCTGTGGGAGAGGACCGTGCGGTCGGCGGCGTCGGGTTCCGCGCACCAGCGTTCGACCTCCAGGGGCAGCAGCCGGCCGTCCGGGCGGCGCAGGAACAGCGGGCCGCGGCCGGTGCGCAGGGCGTCCGTGTACGGGTCGGCCTGCCACGGCGGCGCGGTCACCGCGCCCCCGCTCCCGCTCCTGAGCCGGCTCCGACCGTCGTGGCCAGCGCCGCGGCGAACCGCGTGTGCGGCGCGGTGGTGGCCACCGCACGGGCATCGTCGGGCGTGTCGACGTCCCGTAGCGTCGGCAGTTCACGCACCGTCAGTCCGGCTCCGACGAGCCGCTCCCGCTGTGCGGCGCCCGTGTCGGGCGACGACATGGGTACGCCGAGCACGAGCCGGCCGTGCAGGGCGGGCGAGCCGAGGCCGAGCGCCCAGAACCCGCCGTCCTCCGCAGGGCCGAACGCGGCCTCGCCGGGGCCCGGTTCCAGCCCGGCGGTGAGGAGCCGGGGGGACACCTGCGGGGTGTCCATCCCGATCAGCAGGGCCGGCCCCTCCGTTCCGCACAGCGCGAAGCCGGCCGCGAGCCGCGCGTCGAGGCCGCCGCCGCACTGCGGCGCGACCTCGACGCCAGGCGGCAGCCAAGCCCCCGGTTCTCCGTCGAGCACCAGGATCCGTCGGCGGGCGGGGGTGGCGAGGACCGCGTCGAGGGTGTCCCGCAGCGCGGCCTCGGCGAGCGCGGCGGCCTCCTTCGGGGTGTAGGCGGGACTGAGCCGCGTCTTGACCCGGCCGGGCACCGGCGCTTTCGCGATCACCAGCAGCGTGCCGTTCACAGGGTGCCGCCGTTCACCGGGGAACGCGGCGGTTCCGCCAGGACCGCGCTCATGTCCCGTACGGCGTGCCAGGTGCCCCGCCAGGTGCCCGTCACCTTCGACTTCCCCGTCCTCGGCAGGTAGGGGACGTCGACCTCCGTCACCCGCAGGCCCGTGTCGCATGCGCGGACCACCATCTGGAGGGGGTAGCCGCTGCGGCGGTCGGTCAGATCGAGGGCCAGCAGGTCGGCGCGGCGCCCGGCCCGCAGGGGGCCGAGGTCGCGCAGCCGCAAGCCGGTGCGCCGGCGCAGCATGCGGGACAGAGCGGCGTTGCCGGCCCGGGCGTGCGCCGGCCACACCCCCCGCTTCCGCGGTCGCCGCCGCCCCAGCACCAGGTCCGAGTCGCCGTCCGCGATCCGCCGGACGAACCCGGTCAGCAGTCCCGGGTCGAGCGACGCGTCGCAGTCGCAGAAGCACACGTACTCGGCCTCCGCCGCCCGCAGCCCCGCATGGCAGGCGGAACCGAAGCCGCGCCGGGGCTCGTGGACGACGAGGGCGCCGAGCGCGCGGGCGATCTCGGCGGAGCCGTCCGTCGAGCCGTTGTCGACGACGATCGCCCGCCAGCCGGCCGGGATGCGGGACAGCACCCAGGGGAGTGCCTCCCCCTCGTCGAGACAGGGCAGGACGACGTCGGCGGTCAGCATGCCGCCCCCGGTCCGTCCGCGGCGAATTCGGCCATGCCTTCGTCGAAGCCGACGCGGGGTTTCCAGCCCAGTTCGGTGCGCAGCCGTGCCGAGTCGGCGGTGATGTGCCGTACGTCGCCGAGTCGGAACTCGCCGGTGACGACCGGCTCCGGCCCGCCGTGCGCGGCGGCCAGCGCGGCCGCCGTCTCGCCGACGGTGCGCGGGGTGCCGCTGCCGGTGTTGTACGCGGTGAGAACTCCCGGCTGCCGCCCGTGGACCGCCTCCAGGGCGACGGCGTTCGCCTCGGCCACGTCCCGTACATGGACGAAGTCCCTGCGCTGTCCGCCGTCCTCGAAAACGCGGGGCGGCTCGCCGCGTTCGAGTGCCGACCGGAAGAAGGCGGCGACGCCCGCGTAGGGGGTGTCGCGCGGCATTCCGGGGCCGTACACGTTGTGGTAGCGCAGGGCGACGGCGCGTCCGCCCGTCGATCTGGCCCAGGCCGCCGCCAGGTGTTCCTGCGTCAGCTTCGTCGTGGCGTACACGTTCCGCGGGTCGACGGGCGCGTCCTCGTCGACGAGACCGGGGACGAGCGCGTCGCCGCAGGCGGGGCACAGCGGCTCGAACCGGCCGGCCGCGAGGTCGGCCGCGGCGCGCGGACCGGGCCGGACCCGGCCGTGCCGGGCGCAGTCGTAGCGGCCCTCGCCGTAGACGACCATCGACCCGGCGAGCACCAGGTCGGCGACCCCTGCTTCAGCCATCGCCGCGAGCAGCACGGCCGTGCCGTGGTCGTTGCAGCTGACGTAGTCGGGCGCGTCGGAGAAGTCGGTGCCGAGGCCGACCATCGCCGCCTGGTGGCAGACGGCGTCCACGCCGCGCAGTGCGTCGGCCACCGCCACCGGGTCCCGCACGTCCGCGTGGATCCACGCGCCGCCGGGCGGCAGGGGCGGCCGGGGACGTGCCGCGGAACGGGAGACGGGGAGCAGGGCGTCGAGGACCACCGGGTCATGGCCCCGCGCGGTGAGCGCCGTGACGATGTGCGAGCCGATGAAGCCCGCGCCGCCTGTGACTAGTACACGCATGCTGCGACGCTACGGCGGGCGGACCCGCGGATCGCAGGTCCGCGCCGTGCCGTCACAGGTACGTAAGGAGTGCGCTGCTCCGGTCGGGTGCCCCGCTCCGCCTTACGGGGCAGTCAGGTAAGCCAGCCCCGGGTGCGCGGCCCGGTAGCCGTCGAGGAGGCGGCGGGCCACGCTCACCGAGTCGACCAGCGGATGCAGCGCGAAGGCCTTCACCGCGCCCGCCCGCGAGCCGCTCTCCGCCGTGGCGAGCACCTCGCGTTCGACCGCCTTGACCGCGGTGACGAGCCCGACCGCGTGGTACGGCAGAGGGTCGACGCTCACCGGATGGGCGCCGCCGGCGTCGACCAGGCAGGGGACCTCGATGACGGCGTCGGCGTCCAGCACGGAAAGGGTGCCGCGGTTACGGACGTTGAGGATCAGCGTGGTGTGCTCGTCGCGGGCGACGGCCCGCATCAGGGCGAGCGCGACCTTCTCGTAGCCACCGGACTCCAGGTCGTCCTCGTCGCGTTCGCCGACGCCCGCCGCGTCCCGGTTGGCGGCCATGTATGTGGCCTCCCGCTCGGCGAGCGTACGGTGCCAGGCCGTCAGGGCCGGTGTGTCGGGGCGCTGCATCTCCGCATAGAAGCGGCTCTGTTGGCGGCCGAGGAACGCACCCCGAGTCTGCTCGGCCTCCGTGTAGGCGCGCACCGTCTCGCGGTTGAAGTAGTAGTAGTGCAGGTATTCGTTGGGCACGGCCCCCAGCGACCGCAGCCACTCCGGCCCGAAGAGCCTGCCCTCCTCGAAGGAGGACAGCGCGTCGTCGTCGGCGAGGAGCTGCGGCAGTCGGTCGCGTCCGCCGACGCGCAGGCCGCGCAGCCAGCCGAGGTGGTTGAGGCCCACATAGTCGATCCAGGCGCTCGCGGGGTCGGCGCCCAGCACCTTGGCCACCCGCCTGCCGAGCCCCACCGGCGAGTCGCAGATCCCGATGACCCGGTCGCCGAGGACATGGCTCATCGCCTCGGTGACCAGGCCGGCCGGGTTGGTGAAGTTGATGACCCACGCGTCGGGGGCGAGCGCGGCGATCCGGCGGGCGATGCCCACGGCCACGGGCACGGTGCGCAGCCCGTAGGCGATGCCGCCCGCGCCGACGGTCTCCTGGCCGAGCACGCCTTCGCGGAGGGCGACCCGCTCGTCCTCCGCCCGGCCCTCCAGTCCGCCGACCCGGATGGCGGAGAAGACGAAGTCGGCGCCGCGCACGGCCTCGTCGAGGTCCAGGGTCACGACGACCTCGGGCGCGTCCGGGTGCCCGTCCGCCTGCTCGGCGAGCACCCGGGACACCGCGTCCAGCCGGCCGCCGTCCACGTCGTGCAGGGTGACGCGGGTGACCCGCCCCTCTCCTTGATCGCCGAGCAGTGCCCCGTACACCAGAGGGACCCGGAATCCGCCGCCGCCGAGAATGGTGAGCTTCATGCCCGTACGCTACTCGGCGGCCGCCGGCGGGCCGGTCCTACGGGTGGCTGCGTCGGAGACCGGACGCCTCCACACCGAGGGCGGAGGCGTCAGCCGAGGTCGAACGCGTTGGGCAGGCCGAGCCGGTGGCGCGTGCGGTCGTGCCGTTTGAAGGGCTCCATCTCCGGGGCACGGAACAGCGGTGTGATCGTGCAGCGCGGCGCGGTGGAGCCGGCGTTGTCCAGCAGGGCGTTGACGGCGGCGCGGGCGGAGGCGTTCGCGCCCTCCATGGTCGCGAGGTCGATGTCGACCGAGACGTAGTCCCCGGCGAGGAAGAAGTTCGGGATGCGGGTCGCGGCCTGCGGGCGGTTGTGGAAGGTCCCCACCGGGTGGATGAGGAGTTCGTCGTCGTTGGTGGGGTGCGGGGTGCCCAGGCCGTCGACGCCGGGATCGAGGAACCAGGAGTGCAGGGCGCTGTCCTTGAGGACCACCTTGCCGGTGTCGTTCAGCGCCGCCTTCAGCTGCGCCCACACCTCTTTGGCGACCTCCGTGCGGGTGCACTGCTTCGCGGTCCTGCCGTACAGGATGCCGGGCCGGTCCCATTCGGAGACGTCCACCGACAGGCAGTCCACGGCCACGCCGTCGCCGTAGTCGGCCGGGAAGTCGCGGCCGGGCCAGTGCGCGGCCTGCTGGATCGCGGTCAGCGCCCAGGGCGAGTCGATGCAGTTGAGGTGGCCGTGGAGCAGCGGGGCGCGCTCGGTCAGATAGAACTGGATGCCGGTCATCCAGTCGGTCCGCAGCTTGTCGCAGCGCGCGAGCTGCGGGTCGGCGGCGCGCAGCGCGGGTCCCCAGGTGCGCCGGGCGTGTTCCACCGGCATCGCGGAGATGTAGTGGTCGGCGGTCACCGACTCGCGCCCGCCCCGCGGGTTCTCGATCACGGCCGCGGTGACCCGTCCGGCGGCGTACGTCACCTCGCGTACGGTCCAGCCGACCTTGAACTCCACGCCCAAGGACCGTAGATGGGTCACCCACGGGTCGATCCAGGCCTCGTTGGTGGGGGCGTCGAGGATGCGGTCCAGCGGGCCGTCGGCCCCGCGGCCCAGCGCGTTGAGGACGAACGCCTCGAGCAGGGTGGCGACGGTACGGGTGCTGGCCTCCTCGGCCTTGGTCGCGACGATGTTGCGGGTGAGCCCGACGGCGAGGATGCGCCGGTAGTCGTAACTCATCTCCTCCGCCCTGATGAACTCCCACCAGGGTGTGGCCTCCCAGGTCCGATCGCGGCGCTCGTCGCAGCTGGTGAGGAAGACGAGCATGCGGTTCACGAAGTACGCGGTCTCGTGGAAGGGGATGCCGAGGGCCGTGTCCAGCATCGCGGTCAGGGCGCGGCGGATGTCGTCGAGGGTGAGGCCGGGCGGCCGGTGGCCGGGCCAGGGGAGCGGGATGCGCAGGTCCTCGCGGCCGGTGCGGCTGAACGACATCTCGGCCGGTGCGACCAGGTTGTCCCGGACGCCGCCCGGCTTTCCAGGGAAGGGGATGCGGCGCATGGTATCGGGCAGGTTGTGATAGATCCCGGGGATGAAGCGGAAGCCGTGCTCCGCGGGCAGGGGCCTGCGGCCGCCCCTGGCGCTGTCGGGCACGTCCATGCTGCGGGCCTTGCCGCCGAGCGCCCGGCGCTCGTAGACGGTGACACGTAACCCGCGCTCGGCGAGTTCATGAGCCGCTGTCAGCCCGGCGACGCCGCCGCCGAGGACGGCGACGGAGAGGGCCGGCGCGGCGGCGGCCGCGGTCCCGGAGGCCGTGGCGGTCGCCAGTGCCGCGGTGCCGCCCACGGCTGCGGCGCCCGCCATGAACGTGCGTCGTGAGGTAGGCCGAGCGGTACGCCGTGACGTGCCGGAACGATCCATCCGAAGCCCCTTACCGACGGTAACTTTCGCGTCCGGCGCTGGAGCATACGGAGGTCCCCCACGACTCGGAAGCCACGCGTGCGCCGCCATTGCTCAATGGCTGGAAAATGAAGCCATGGCCCGACGAACCAAACACACCAGAAGCACCACGCCTCCCACCCTCACCGCCGAGTCGCCCTGCCCCTGCGGGCTGCCCGCCCCGTACGGGGAGTGCTGCGGCCGGTTCCACAGCGGGGAGGAGTCCGCGCCCACGGCAGAGCTGCTGATGCGCTCGCGCTACAGCGCCTTCGTCGCCCGTGACGCGGCGTACCTGCTGCGCACCTGGCACTCGTCGACCAGGCCCCGGCACCTCGAGCTGGACCCGGGCATGCAGTGGACCTCACTCGAGATCGTCGCCACCACGGACGGCAGCGCCTTCCACTCGAGAGGCACCGTGACCTTCCGCGCCCGCTACCGCCACCACGGCAACCGGGGCGAGCTGCACGAGCACAGCAACTTCGAGCGTGAGAACGGCGCTTGGGTGTACGTCGACGGCACCTTCATCGACTGAGGACGCGGGCGGTCAGCGCCGCCGGCGCGGCATGACCGTGAGCCGCGGGTCGTACGCGGCCAGCACCTTGTTCGCCCGCGCGAGTGTGGCGAGCGCGTGCTCCCGGTCCGCCCGGTCCTCCGCGCACAGCGGCCCGCGGAACAGGCTCACCTCGCGCGCCGCGCACTCGGCGTCGATCTCCGCCTGGAGGATGTGGACCGGCATGCAGGACCCGATCAGCGCCGCGACGCGGTCGGGGATCGGCACCGGGACGAGGGGGGAGGCGGTCACGTGAAGTCCTTCTTTACCGTACGGGTCGCCCCGTGATCTCTCGTTACGCGGGAGTGAGTCGACCGCGTCCCGGCGGCGCTGCTCAGGGGGACGAAGGACGCCGTACGAGAGGCACGCACCGCACCCTTCGCCCGGCCGTCCGCCCCCGGCGGCACCGCCGACATACCTTACGCGAACGCCGCCGAAGCACCCGAATCGACGGCCTTGCGGCGCAAAAAGGACGCCGGCGGCCGGAATCGGGGCTTCGGCGGCCGAATGCGCAGCTCAAGTGGGTGGAACGGCGAGCTGGTTGATCACTGAGGTGCCGCAACGGGCCCCTCGCGTCACTCCGCCGCCACGTTCCGGCCACGGCCGGAACGTGCCCGCTCCGGCGGTCCGGGCGGCCGGCGGCCGCCCTCCGTGGATCTGCGCGGCCTCCTGCGCGGCCCGGAATCCCCGCGATCAGCAGTGCGAAAGCGCAGGTCAGGCCATTGTAGACTCCGCGCACAGCGTCATGCCCGCCCGCGGCGCCGGCCGGAGTACGGGCCTGCGGCCCGCGCCGGGTCCCTCGGCCGCGGGCCCGAGGGTGACACTGGCCACACTCGGCCCGGACATCCCCGACGGGGAGATCATCCGGCCCCGACGAGCCCTCCCGCGGCCCGCCGCCGGTGACGGGTGCCCGGTGATCACCCGCTGCGGACGAAGCCTTCCGGTCGCCTTCATCGATCACATTGCGCCGCCCGCGGCCCGCGTGGACCGGCGGTCGGGTTTGCGGTCCGGAACAGTCACGGGCACGCCGTTCACGGAGCGGGGCAAAGGGTTCAGCGCGTGCCGCGGTCGCGGCGCTCCCGTAAGTGCAACGCGCGCAGCACCCCCTCGGTCGCGAACCGGCTCTCGGGGTCGGTGAGCTGATCACCGAAGATGGATTCGAGATTGCGCAGCCGGTAGCGGACGGTCTGCGGGTGCACATCGAGCAGCTCGCCCATCCTGGCGGCGGTGCCACGGGTGTCCAGCCAGATCCGCAGGGTCTCGATCAGCCGGTTGCGGCGGGTGGGCGTCAGCCCGGCGAGGGGGGCGAGTTCGCGCTCCGCCAGCTGGTTCAGCAGGGCGGGGTCCGACAGCAGCCACAGGGTGAGCATGTGGTCGGAGCAGAAGGTGAGGGGGGCGTCGTCCACGACACCCGAGTCGATGAGGTCGAGGAGCCGGCGGGCCCATCGGATCGAGTCCGCGGCCTCGGCGGTCGGCACGGTCAGTCCCACGGCGGCCCGGTGGCCGGTCAGCGCGTTCTCCAGCGTGTGTCTTCGCTGGTCGTCGACCGGTCCCGGGACGAGTAAGTGCGGGTGCGGTCCGCCGAGTTCCCCGAGGACATCGTTGTCGAGTTCCGTTCCGGCCAATTCCGGCGACGTGCGCAGGGCGACGAGGGTGACCTTCTCGGGCAGCGGCCACCCCGCCTGCTCGGACAGCTCCGTGATCGCGGAGCGCGGCACCGGCGGTCCCGCCATGATCAGGTGCAGCAGCCTGCGTCGGACGGTCGCCTCCTGCTCGACCGTCCTCGCCTGCACCTCCAGATAGCCCTCCCTGGTGAGCGCCTCGAGCTCGTCCACATAGGCGAAGAGGGCGTCGGCGAAGCTCAGCATCAGGGTGGGGGAGAGGTTGTAGCGCCGGCCGATCCGCTTGGCGCGGCGCAGGGCCACGCGGGCGCCGAGCCGGTAGGCGCCGTGGAGGGAGTCGAGGCTGCGGCCTTCGTACGCCTCGAACCGGCCGAAGCGGCGCAGCATCTCGTCGCGCAGCGGTGACGGCGCCGAAGGGGACGCCACCTGGTCGACGAAGACGGAGATGTTCTGTTCGACGCCGATCTGGATGGCCTGCCCGTACGGGCCCTTGAGTAATCGCCCGTACTCGGGATAGGCACGGGTCACCTCGATGCCGATCTCCTGGATCAGGCTGGGCAGTTCCGGCCGGATGATGGCGGCGAACTCCTGTGGCAGCGGCCCGAGCGGCTCTCCGGCGTCCGACGGCTGGGTGGTCGTTCTCGGCATGGTTGTCCCCTCGATCTCCGGGTGTCCGGTGGGGGTGGGGGCTGTGGGGGAAGCGCTCCCACGGACCGACAGGCGTGACGACTTCGTGGGTGCTGAACATAGTCCAGCGCGGAGCGCCTGCACAGCGGTCGGCGCGGGGCGGCATGGGCGCGAAGCGGCCGGGGAGCGGGCGGCGCGCCGTGGGGCGCCGGGAGAGGAGTGCTCACTTCCCGACAAGAATCCGGGGCGGCCTGTGGCGCCGGCGACAAGAAAATACCGGCTGGTAGCGGCGTTGCGGGAATCTACCGAACCAGTATTGCGCGGCCGGTTACCCGCTCGTAGCGTCACTTCGGAAAGATGCACGACCGGGTGGCCATGAGAATTCGACCCGCGTTCCAGAACTGAGCCGCAACGCTTTTCGGCCCGTCCGCCAGGGCCGAAAAAGGTCCATCAGGCAAGCCCATCCCCCTGAAGGGAACTACCCGTGCGAAGAATTGCCAGAAACGCCCTGATCGCCTCGGCGGCGCTGACCGCCGCTCTCGGCATGACGGTGACGCAGGCCTCGGCCACGTCACTGGTCACCTGGACGGTCACCCCCGGCGGAGCGTTCACCGCCGTCGCGACCAACCCCACCCTCACGGTGCCCGCCGCCACGCTGGACTGCGCCTCCTCCAGCGCCTCGGGCTCGCTCGTCTCCGGCTCCGGCAACGCCGGCGACGGCATCGGCTCCATCGCAAGCCTGACGTTCGAGGACTGCTCGGTCATCGGCATCCCGTTCGACGTCACCAGCAAGAACTTCCCGTGGAGCCTGAACGCCACCGGCGTCAGCGCGGTGCCGAACGCGGTCGACGGCTCCATCAGCGGCGTGGACGCGAGCATCAGCGGCTCCGGCTGCACCGCCGACTTCGCCGGCACCGTCACCGGCCACTACAAGAACGACACCAAGCAACTGGTGATCAACGGCGGCAGCCTGATCGCCTCCAACGCCGACTGCCTCGGCCTGATCAACGACGGCGACGAAGCGCTGTACGAGGCCGTCTACGCGGTCTCCGGCGGCCACACGATCTCCCCGGACTGACCCCCGTCCGCAGCCGCGCGGCCCGCCCCGTGCCCCGGTCCACCGGGGGACGGGGTTCCCGCGGCGATCTCGGGAGCGGATCGATTTCCCCGGCAACAAAGCCGAAAACCAGTCAATGGGGGGCACCATGACGGGCGTTGTAAAACGTCCTCCTCGTATTTCCCGTGTCGCCTTTCTCGGCGCCGCCGGATTGGTCGCGGGAATTCTGGCAGGTCCCGGTTCTGCCGCCCGGGCGCAGGACACCGATGTGAGTGTGGCGTACGACTGCGGCTTCCCGTCGGGAACGCATACCGTGACCGCCGAGATCTCCGGCTCCTATCCCGACGCGGGTGTGGTGAACCGGCCCGTCCGGCCCGGTGAACCGGCCGTGCGGCTGACGATCGGGCCGGCCGCGCTCGAAGGCGTGCTGCCGGAGGGCACGACCACCGTCGCCGGTCTTGCCGATCTCACCGTGCTGGTCGCGCAGAAAGGGCGTTCTGCCGAGGCCGGTTGGGAAGCTCTGGCCGCGCCGGCCGCCCCCGTGCCGGACGGCTCGGGAGACCTGGTGCTCGAACACAGCGGTGCCGTTCCCTCCGTGACCGTCACCGCCCCCGGCGACATCACCTTCACCGCGGCCGCCATGAGGCTGGAACTGCGGCCGCAGACGGGTGAGGAGACGCAGCCGGCGGCGCTTGCCCCCATCGACTGCCGGCCGGCCGAAGGACAGGACGCCCTGCTGGCGACCGTGCCCGTGCCCGTGCCCGGCGGCAACCGCCCCGGCCCGTCGCAGGAGTCGGACCCCGCCGCGTCCCCCACCGCCGAGCAACCCGTGCGGCCGCAGGACATCGCCGTGGAACCCTCGCCGTCCGAGCCGGCAAGCCCCTGCCCTACGGAGATGCCGGCCGGCGGGATCGACGAGAGCTTCGTGCCCCAGCCCCCGCCCGGCGGCGAACCGCCCCGTGTCACCATCCTGCCCGGCCGGCTCGGCTGCGCGTACGCCGTCGGTTTCGCCAACGTCGAGAAGCTCGGCGGCGCGATGATCGTCAACGACCCGTCCGACGCTCCGCGGCTCATCAACGTGCTGGCCGTCACCCGGTCGGTGTCCCGGCCGGGCACCCGGCCCGGCGGCAGCTACTTCCGCGCCGACTCGTACGGCGAGCTGCCGCTGCCCGATGCCACATCGACCTTCCTCACCTTCGGGTTCCAGCCCGTCACCGCGAAGGTCGAGTTCACCAACGGTCCCGTCACCATCTCCACCGGCACCATCGGCTCACCGCCCAACAGGATCAACTTCGCCCAGGCGGGCTTCTACCAGTCACTGCGCGTCTACGACGTCGAGGTCAACGGCACACCGCTGGACGTCGGCCCCGCCTGCCGTACGGCACGTCCCTACCGGGTGGTCCTGCACGGCAAGTTCCCCGACTACGAGAACGTCTTCAAGGGCGGACCGATGCGAGGCACCGTGACGATCCCCGAGTTCTCCGGCTGCGGTACGGCCGGTGAGGACCTCGACCAGCTGTTCAGCGCGTCACTGTCCGGGCCGGACAACGTCATCGCCATGAGGCAGGGCCCCATGTGCATCCCGAACAGCCCGAACAACGAGTGCCCGCCCACGATTCCGCCGCTCCCCGGCCAGGGGAGCTGAGGAGCCGTCCGCCCGATGAGCGCGTTCCCGCATCACCCGGCCGCGACCGGGCCGGCGTCACCGCTCGTACGCACCCGGGGACAAGGTTTCCCCGCCGCTTTGTCATGGCGTGACAAACCACCGAGTTCGGCCTGAATGCGCTGGTCACAGCCATTGCCCCGGCCGCTTACCCGAACGTAACGTGCGGGCGCCCGGTGCACTTCCGCCACTTTCGACACCTGTGTGCAGCCCGCTGCCCACGGACCACCGAACGGGAGGTGAAATGGGAATCGAGGTAGTCGTCGAAGGACTCACCAAGTCCTTCGGCGAACAGAACATCTGGCAGGACGTCACGCTCACCCTCCCGGCCGGAGAAGTCAGCGTCATGCTCGGACCCTCGGGAACCGGGAAGACCGTGTTCCTGAAATCCATCATCGGACTGCTCAAACCGGAACGCGGCCGGGTCCTCATCGACGGCGTCGACATGGTGGGCAGCCCCGAACGCGACATCTACGAGACGCGCAAGCTGTTCGGCCTGATGTTCCAGGACGGCGCGCTGTTCGGGTCGATGACGCTCTTCGACAACATCGCCTTCCCCTTGCGGGAACACACCCGCAAGAAGGAGTCCGAGATCCGGCGCATCGTGATGGAGCGCATCGAGGTCGTCGGACTCCTCGGCGCCGAGGGCAAGCTCCCCGGCGAGATATCCGGCGGTATGCGCAAACGCGCCGGGCTCGCCCGCGCCCTGGTCCTCGACCCGCAGATCATCCTCTGCGACGAGCCCGACTCCGGTCTGGACCCGGTGCGCACGGCCTATCTGTCGCAACTGCTGATCGATCTCAACGCGCAGATCGACGCCACGATGCTGATCGTCACCCACAATCTCGACATCGCGGCCACCGTTCCCGACAACATGGGCATGCTCTTCCGCCGCAACCTCGTCACCTTCGGGCCCCGTGAGGTGCTGCTGACGAGCGAGGAACCGGTGGTCGCCCAGTTCCTCGGCGGGCGGCGCGAAGGCCCCATCGGGATGTCGGAGGAGAAGGACGCCGCCACCCTCGCGAGGGAGCAGCAGTCCGGCGGCGACCGCGCGAGGCAGCCGCGGACCGTCGTCCCCCAGCTCGAACCCTCACCCGGTATGCCCGTCCGCCAAGGTGCGCTGCGCCGCAGGGAACGGGTGCTCGGCATGATGGCCCAACTGCCGGAGGCTGCCCGCACCGCGATCACGCGGAGCTACAGCCCGGCCGGCGGCGGAGTCACCGGATGACCGCCCCGCCGCCGGTGCGTCCCCCCGCACCCTCCGACGACAGGCGGGCCGGCGTGCCGGCCGTGAGACCGCCCTCGAAGCTGCTCGCCCCGCTGCGCGAGACCGGCAAGCTGTTCGCGCTCGCCGCAGAGGTGACCCGGGCGATCTTCCGCCGGCCCTTCCAACTACGCGAGTTCGTCGAGCAGTTCTGGTTCGTGGCCAGTGTGACCATCCTCCCAGCCGCCCTCGTGTCCATCCCGTTCGGAGCGGTCATCGCCCTCCAGGTCGGCTCGCTCACCCAGCAACTCGGCGCCCAGTCGTTCACCGGCGGCGCCAGCGTCCTCGCCGTCATCCAGCAGGCGAGCCCGTTGATCGTCGCCCTGCTGATCGCCGGCGCCGGCGGCTCGGCGATCTGCGCCGACCTCGGCTCCCGCAAGATCCGCGAGGAGCTCGACGCCATGGAGGTCATGGGCGTCTCGCCCGTCCAGCGCCTGGTCGTACCGCGGGTGCTGGCCACCATGCTGGTCGCCGTACTCCTCAACGGCATGGTCTCCGTCGTCGGCACCCTCGGCGGCTACTTCTTCAACGTGATCATGCAGGGCGGCACCCCCGGCGCGTACCTCGCCAGCTTCTCCGCCCTCGCGCAACTGCCCGACCTCTACATCAGCGAGCTCAAGGCCCTGATCTTCGGCTTCATCGCGGGCATCGTCGCCGCCTACCGCGGCCTCAACCCCCGCGGCGGCCCCAAGGGCGTCGGCGACGCGGTCAACCAGTCCGTCGTCATCACCTTCATGCTGCTGTTCTTCGTGAACATGGTCCTCACGGCGATCTATCTCCAGATCGTCCCCCCGAAGGGGGGCTGAGCGATGTCCGTGCTCGGCCGGCTGGACCGCGGCGGTGACCAGCTCATCTTCTACGTACGGGCCCTCCTGTGGATCCCGAGGACCCTGCGCCGCTATCTGCGCGAGGTCCAGCGCCTCCTCGCCGAGGTGGCGTTCGGCAGCGGCGGCCTCGGCGTCATCGGCGGCACGATCGGCGTGATGATCGCCATGACCCTGTTCACCGGCACCGTCGTCGGACTCCAGGGGTACGCGGCCCTCAACCAGATCGGCACCTCGGCCTTCACCGGCTTCGTCTCCGCCTACTTCAACACCCGGGAGATCGCGCCGCTCGTCGCCGGCCTCGCCCTCTCCGCCACGGTGGGCGCCGGTTTCACGGCCCAGCTCGGCGCGATGCGCATCAACGAGGAGGTCGACGCGCTCGAGGCCATGGGCATACGGTCCATGCCCTACCTGGTCACCACCCGCATCATCGCCGGCGTCGTGGCCATCATCCCGCTGTACGCGATCGGACTGCTGAGCTCCTACCTCGCCTCGCGCTGGGTCACCGTGCTGTTCAACGGCCAGTCCGCGGGCACCTACGACCACTACTTCGATCTCTTCCTCTCCCCGGACGACGTCCTTCTGTCGATCCTCAAGGTGCTGATCTTCAGCGTGATGGTGATCCTCGCGCACTGCTACTACGGCTTCCGCGCCTCCGGCGGCCCGGCCGGTGTGGGCGTGGCCGTCGGCCGCTCCGTACGCAACGCCATCGTGCTGATCAGCGTCACCGACTTCTTCCTCTCGCTCGCCATCTGGGGCGCGACCACGACGGTGAAGGTGGCCGGATGACCGCGCACACGGCAAGAAGACGGCTTGCGGGCGTGGCCTTCCTGCTCGTGCCCGTGCTGCTCATCTGGCTCTCGGTGGCCGTCTACGACAAGAAGTTCACCGACGACGCCACCGTCACCGTCCTCACCGGTGCGGCCGGCAACGAGATGCACCGGGGCGCCGAGGTCAAACTGCGCGGCGTCGTCATCGGTGAGGTCCGCGACATCCGCGCGGACGGCACCGGAGCCCGGCTGACCCTCGCCGTCGACCGGGACGAGCTCCGGCGGGTGCCCGCCGACGTCACCGCGCAGATGCTGCCGACGACCCTCTTCGGAGAGCGCTTCGTCGCCCTCGTGCCGCCCGCCCGCACCACCTCCGCGCGCACGCTCGGCGCGGGGGACACCATCACCCAGGACCGCTCGAGCAACGCCGTCGAACTGGAGCAGGTCCTCGACAACGTGCTCCCGCTGCTGACCGCCGTCAAGCCGGAGAAGCTGTCCGCCACCCTCACCGCCGTCTCCCAGGCACTCCAGGGCCGCGGCGACCAGCTCGGCGAGACGCTCGTCACCCTCGAGGGACACCTGAAGAAGCTCAACCCCCAACTGCCGGTGCTCAACCGGGACATCGCCCACCTCGTGGAGGTGAGCCATCTCTACGCGGACGCCGCCCCCGACGTGCTCCAGGCACTCACCGACTTCACCACCACCAGCGGCACCATCGCCGACCAGCAGGCACAGCTCGCCGGACTGTACGGCGCGGCCACCACATCGGCGCAGGACCTCACCTCCTTCCTCCGAAAGAACCGGAACAACCTGATCCGGCTGGCCGCCGCCGGCCGGCCCACCCTCGAACTGCTCGCCGAGTACTCGTCCTCCTTCCCGTGCACCCTGCGCACCCTCGCCGGGTTCGTACCCGCCATGGACAAGGCCCTCGGCAAGGGCACCGACGAGCCGGGGCTCCATGTGGACGTGACCTCCGTGCCCTCGCTGGGCAAGTACGTGCCCGGCAAGGACACCCCGGCCTACGACAGCGGCGGCGGACCGCACTGTTACGCCGTCCCCTACACCGGCAGGCCCGCCCCCGCCGCCGCGCGGGCGGCCGCCGAGAGCCTCGGCCTGCCCAACTCGCCGCAGGAGAACCGGCTCGTCAACGAACTGATGGCGCTGGAGCTGAAGAAGACCCCGGACGCGCTGCCCGACTGGAGCAGCGTGCTGACCGGTCCCGTCTACCGCGGTGCGGAGGTGACGCTCAAGTGAAACGCCGCTCTCTCGCGGGACCGCTGGTCAAGTCCCTCGCGTTCATCGTGGTGACGGTCCTCGCCACCACCGCTCTCGCATTCGGCATCGCCAACACCTCGGTCGGCGAGACGTCCCCCTACAGGGCGCGCTTCACCGACGCGACCGGACTCGTCCCCGGCGACAGCGTGCGCATCGCGGGAGTCAAGGTCGGACAGGTCGAGTCGGTCAAGGTCGTCGAGCGCCGGGTCGCGGAGGTCGCCTTCAACGTCCAGAAGGGCCGCACTCTGCCCGCCTCGGTCACCGCGTCGATCAAATACCTCAACATGGTCGGGCAGCGCTACATCGATCTCGACCAGGGGACGGGGCCGGTCGGCCGCGCCTTCGCCGCGGGCGGCACCATCCCGTTGGAGCGCACCACCCCCGCTCTCGACCTGACCCAGCTGTTCAACGGCTTCCAGCCGCTGTTCGAAGGTCTGTCGCCCGGTGAGATCAACGACCTCGCCGGATCCATCGTCCAGGTGCTGCAGGGCGAGGGCGGCACCGTCGACAGCATCCTGCGACACGTCGGTTCGCTGACCGGCACCGTCGCCGCTAAGGACAAGGTCATCGGTGAGGTCGTCAAGAACCTCAACACCGTCCTCAAGACCGTCAACGACCGCGAGGCGGGCTTCGACGAACTCGTGGTCACCCTCCAGAAACTGGTCAGCGGATTCTCCGGCGACCGCAAACCTCTCGGGGAGGCCGTCGCGGCCATGGCAGACCTCACCACCGTCACCGCCGACCTCCTGAAGGACGGCCGGCAACCCCTCAAGAAGGACATCGCGGAGCTGGGCCGCCTCTCCCGGCAGCTGGACAAGGGATCACCCCGCATCGAGGAGTTCCTCGAGCGGACACCCGCCAAGATGCAGGCCATCACCCGCCTCGCCTCCTACGGATCGTGGCTGAACCTCTACCTCTGCGAGGCGAGGGTCACGGACGTCGCCACGTGGGACGGCAGCCCGCCGCCCACCGGAATCGGGATCACCGAGTCGAGGTGTCGCGGATGAAAACCTTCCGCTTCCGCCGGCGGTCCGTGAGAGAACGCAATCCCGTCGCCGTCGCCCTCGTCGGCCTGGTCGTCCTCGCACTGCTCGGCATCACCGCGTACAAGGCGGACGCCCTGCCCTTCGTCGGCGGCGGCACCACCTACAGAGCCGACTTCACGGAGGCCGCGGGCCTCGACGAGGGCGACGAGGTGCGCATCGCCGGCGTCAAGGTCGGCGAGGTCACCGCCGTGGCCCTCGCCGGTGCCAGGGTCAGGGTCGACTTCTCGGTGAAGGACGCCTGGATCGGCAACTCCAGCACCGTGGCCATCGCCATCAAGACCCTCCTCGGCGACAAGTACCTCGCCGTCGACCCGCTCGGTACCCGCACCCAGGACCCCGCCGAACCCATCCCCAGCAGCCGCACCACCTCGCCCTTCGACGTCACCCAGGCCTTCAACGGGCTCGGCGAGACCTTCGGGAAGATCGACACGGCGAAACTCGCCGAGAGCTTCAGGACGATCACCGACACGTTCAAGGACTCCCCGCCGAACGTCCGCAACGCGGCGATCGGCCTCGCCGCACTGTCGAGATCCGTGTCCGAACGCGACGCGCAGCTCGCCGAACTGCTCAAGGGCAGCAAACAGCTCACCAAGACCCTCGACGGGAAGAAGAGCAGCTTCGAACTGCTGCTCGAGGACGGCAACGACCTCCTCGGCGAGATCAGGTCGAGACGCGACGCCATCCACGCGCTGCTCACCGGCACCAAGAGCCTCGGCATCCAGCTCGGCGGAGTCGTCCAGGACAACAAGCGGCAGCTCAAACCGACCCTCGACGCGCTCGGCAAGGTCACCGCCGTCCTGCTGAAGAACCGGGAGAAGCTCGACCGGACCCTCGCCCTCGCCGGGCCGTACTACCGGCTCGTCGGCAACACCCTCGGCAACGGCCGCTGGTTCGACACCTACGTCTGCGGCCTCGTCCCCAAGAACTACCTGCCCGCCGGCACACCGCCGGCCACCGGCTGCATGCCCCCGAAGCCGACCGCGAAGGGCGGAGGATCATGAACCTCAAGCGCATCGTGGGCATCGGCGCGGGCCTGGCGGTCGTCGCCGTCGCCGGGACGTCCGGGGCGATGGCCCTCAAGGAGTCCGGAACCACCCGGATCACCGCCTACTTCGACCGGGCCACCGGCGTCTACGAAGGATCCGACCTGCGCGTCCTCGGAGTGAAGGTCGGCACCGTGGACACCGTGCGGCCCGAGGGCGACAAGGTGAAAGTCACCCTGCTGCTCGACGAGGACGTCCACGTCCCGAAGGACGCGCACGCCGTCGTGGTGGCACCGAGCGTCGTCGCCGACCGCTACATCCAGCTCGCCCCCGCTTACACCGGCGGCGAACGGATGAAGGACGGCGCGGTGCTGCCCGCCGAGAGGAACGCGATGCCCCTCGAGGTGGACCAGTTGTACGCGTCGATCACCGAACTCAGCACGGCCCTCGGTCCCGAGGGTGCCAACGCCGACGGCGCGCTCGCCGGCCTCCTCGACACCGGCGCGGCCAACCTCGACGGCAACGGCAAGGCCATCGGTGACTCCATCGAGCAGTTCGGCAAGGCCGCCAAGACCCTCGACGGCAGCAGCGGCGACCTGTTCGCCACCCTGTCCTACCTCCAGTCCTTCACCGCCATGCTGAAGAAGAACGACGGCAACGTCGGCAAGGCCGAGAAACAACTGGCCTCCGTCACCGGGTTCCTGGCCGAAGACAAGGAGAATCTGGGCGCCGCGCTCAAGGAACTCGGCACGGCGCTCGGCCAGGTCAAGGGCTTCATCCAGGACAACCGCGGCAGCCTCAAGAAGAACGTCGACGCGCTCGTACCGCTGACCCGGACCCTGGTCGACCAGCGGGCGTCCCTCGCCGAGGCCATGGACACCGCCCCGCTCGCCGCCGGCAACGCGCTGAACGCGTACGACCCGGTGAACCGCACCCTCAACGGCCGCGCCGACATCAACGAACTCAGCTACGGCCCCGAGATCACCGTCCCGCCCGACACCGTGTCCACGGCCGGACTCGTGCCGGTGGACGGTTCACGGCGAAAGGCGCTCCCGGCCCTGCCGCTGCCGCCGGTCGGCACGGTCTACGGCACCCCCGAGAACAGGAAGGGGGAGTCCCGTTGAACCGCCCCCGAACCGTCCCGGCCGGCACGGCCGCCCGCCCCGCCGCCGCACGGACCCGCCGGCGCGGCGCCGCCGCCCTCGCGCTGACACTCGGACTCACCCTGTCGGCAGCCGGCTGCTCGGTGCCCGAGTTCTCCGGCATCGAGCAACTGCCCCTGCCAGGCGGGGCCGACCTCGGCAGCGACCCGTACGAGATCACCGCCGAGTTCGCCGATGTGCTCAGCCTCGTCCCCCAGTCGTCGGTGAAGGTGAACGACGTCGCCGTCGGCCGCGTCACCGGGATCACGCTCAACCGGGACGACTGGTCCGCGAAGGTCACCATGCGGGTCGCCGGAGACGTGAAGCTGCCCGCCAACGCCTACGCCCACCTGGAACAGTCCAGCCTCCTCGGCGAGAAGTACATCCAGCTCACCCCGCCCCCCAAGGCCGCGGCCGCACAGGGCACCCTCGCCGACGGCGCTGCCATCCCGATGAGCCGCACCAACCGCAACCCCGAGGTGGAAGAGGTCTTCGGCGCGCTGTCGCTGCTGCTCAACGGCGGCGGCGTCAACCAGATCAAGACCATCGCCACCGAGCTCAACAAGGCGATCGGCGGTCGTGAACCGAAGGTCCGCTCCCTGCTGAAGCGACTGGACACGCTCGTCACCAGCCTCGACGACAACAAGGAGAACATCACCGCCGCCCTCGACGGGGTCAACCGGCTCGCCGCCACCCTCGCCACCCGCAAGCAGCAGGTCGGCACCGTCCTCACCGGGCTGAGTCCGGGACTGAAGGTGCTGGAGGAACAACGCGGTTCGCTGCTCACGATGCTGCGGGCGCTGGGCACCCTGTCCACCGTCGCCGTCGACACGATCGACAAGTCCAAGGCCGACACCATCGCGAGCCTGAAGGCCCTCGCGCCGACCCTCAAGGCGCTCGCCGACTCCGGCCAGGACCTGCCGGACTCCCTCCAGGTGCTGCTCACCTACCCGTTCACCGACGAGGTGCTGCGCGGGGTGAAGGGCGACTACCTCAACGTCTACCTCGATGTGACGGCCGCCCCCGGCACGACGATCATCCCCGAGTTCGTCCCCGACGACGAGGAGCCGGCCGCCGCGCGGGCCAGGGGCACCACGCCCCTGCCGCTCCCCGCCGTCACCGGCACCACCGGCCGGGACGGAGGGAACCGCTGATGCTCACGACCGCGATCCGCCTCAAGAACCTCGCGTTCCTGGTCATCGCCGTCCTGGTCCTGGGCTTCGTCGGCGTCCGCTACGCCGACCTCGGCCACCTCGCCGGCATGCGCGACCACTACACCGTCAAGGTCGAACTGGCCCAGACCGGCGGCCTGTTCACACACTCCAACGTGACCTACCGGGGAGTGTCCGTCGGACGGGTCGGCGACATCGAGCTCACGCGGGACGGCGTGGAGGCCGAGCTGCGGATCAAGGACGACGCCCCGCGCATCCCCGCCGACCTCGAAGCGGTGGTCGCCAACCTCTCCGCCGTGGGCGAGCAGTACATCGACCTGCGGCCGGCCGGCGACGACGCCCCCTACCTGGAGGACGGCTCGGTCATCGCCCGCGCCTCCACCCGCCTGCCCGCACCCGTCACCGACGTCCTCACCGGCGTCGACGACCTCGCCTCGTCCGTCGACCTGGAATCCCTGCGCACCGTCGTCGACGAGTTCGGGACGGCACTGAACGGCCGCGGCGACGACCTCCAGGTGCTGCTCGACAACGGCAACGAGTTCGTCCTCGCCGCCGACGAGGCACTGCCCGTCAACACCCGGCTGATGATCGAAGGGGAGACCGTACTGCGTACCCAGATCGAACACGGCAGGGCACTCAAGGACTTCGCGGGCGGCGCCAGGGAACTCGCGGCCCAACTGAAGGACTCGGACACCGACCTGCGCGAGCTCATCGCCGCCGCACCCGGCGCCGCGGGACAGATCAGCGGGCTGCTCCGCGACCTCGACCCGGCCTTCGGCGTCGTCGTGGCCAACCTCCTCACCACCTCCGAGGTCGCCGTCACCCGGCAGAACGGAATCGAGGAACTCCTGGTGAAACTGCCGGCGGTCGCCGCCGCGGGAGCCACCGCCGTCACCGGCAAGGGAGCACGGTTCGGCATGTCGGTCACCTTCTTCGAACCGCTGCCGTGCACCGACGGATACGGCTCCACCGTCTACCGCAACGGCCTCGACACCTCCCCGGCCGCCACCACCAACACCGCCGCACGGTGCACCTCTCCGCCGAGCAGCGGCAAGAACGTCCGCGGCAGCGCGAACGCGCCCTCCGGCGGCCCGGTGCCCGACCCCGCACGGCCCGGCACCGCGTCCTCGGCGTCCGGTACGGGCACCGGCGACGGCGACAGACGGGCGACGCAGCCCGGGGCGCTCGGCCTGCCGCCGGTGACCGGCTCTGCCTCCGGCATGAGCGGGCTGCTGGGACTGGAGGTCGCGCCATGAGGAAAGTCGGAGCGGGGCTCGCCGCCCGGGCAGCCGTCGTACTGTCCCTGCTGTTCTGCGCGTTCGGCGGCTGGAGCTACGCACGGGCCGACGGCGACGAGTCGCTGGCCTTCGCCGCCTCCCGCGACGCGGTCCTCGCCGAAGGGAAGCGGCACGTCGAGACCCTCACCGGCTTCGACGGCCGGAAGCCCGAAGCGGGGCTCCGCCGGTGGCTGGACGCCTCCACCGGACCGTTGCGCGAGGAACTGCGAGAGGCGAAGACCAAGGAGGGCCGGACCGCGCGTGCCCGGATCACCGACGCGGCCCTGACCACGCTGGACGACCGGACCGGTACCGCCGAACTGATCGCCACCGTCGAGGTGGAGACCGACACGGCCGGCGGCGGGACGCCGAACACCGAACGCAAGCGGCTGGAAGCCACCCTCGCCCGTACCGCCGACGGCTGGAAGGTCCGGTCCCTGGCAGCGGTCCCGGTCGGAGGGGTGTGACATGCGAGGCGACGAGGCGGGAGCGGTCATGAGCACCGGCGAGGACGTCACCACGGCGGTGCCCGGGCCGAGCCACCGGCCCGCGCGGACCGGTGAACCCCCGGCCGGGCCGTCCGACGCCCGCCCTGCCGGACGCCGCCGATGGCGGGCCCCGGTGGTCACCGCCCTGGTGCTGGCGCTGCTGACCGGCGGATCCCTGTTCCTGCTGAGAGCGGGGCAGCTGACCGGAGCCTCCTCCGCGGACAATCGGGCGCTCACCGACACCGAAGCCACCGCGCGCGTCACCGGCGACGTCAGCAACGCGCTGACGTCGGTCTTCTCCTACACCCCCGGTGACACCGGAGCCACCCGCGAGGCGGCGCGCCAACTGCTCGCCGGCAAGGCGGCCCGGCAGTACGCGGAGCTGTTCGGCCAGGTCGAGAGGCGCGCCGCCGAACAGAAGCTGACGCTCACCACCCATGTCGTACGTGCCGGGGTGACCCGGCTGCACGGCGGCAGCGCACAGCTCCTGGTCTTCCTCGACCAGGTCTCCCAGCGGCAGGGCGGAGCACCCACGACCGCCCCCGCCCAGCTGTCCGTCACGGCCGAACTCGGCGACGGGCACTGGCGGATCGTCGACATCACGTCCCGGTGACACCCGGGAGCGGCACGACAGCGGTGGCCCCGACCTCGGTCCACCGACAGAAGGAAGAGGGGCA
The DNA here is from genome assembly GCF_052068155.1 of Streptomyces sp. OZ13. Taxonomy (NCBI): domain Bacteria; kingdom Bacillati; phylum Actinomycetota; class Actinomycetes; order Kitasatosporales; family Streptomycetaceae; genus Streptomyces; species Streptomyces sp. OZ13. The sequence goes on from NZ_JBQHCZ010000001.1 coordinate 740,061, forward strand.
CATGGCACGGACGACGAGAAACCCGGTGGTCGCGGCGGCTCTCGCGCTGACCGTCGTGGCGGCCGCGTTCGCCGGCTGGGGAGGCTGGTCCTGGTACGGGGCGGCGCACGACGACTCCCTGGCCTTCGCGCAGAAACGCGACGAGGCCCTGGCCGCCGGCCGTCAGGCCGTACAGAACATGAACACCCTCGACCACCGGGACCTCAAGGGCGGCCTCGACACCTGGGAGGACTCCGCCACCGGCGACCTGCACCGGCAACTCGTGGACGGCCGCGGCGAGTTCGAGCGGCAGATCCAGGAGGCGAGGACGGTCACCAGCGCCGAGGTGCTGTCGGCGGCGCTGACGGAACTCGACGACAGGGCCGGCCGGGCGAGCCTGATGGTGGCCCTGCGGATCACCGTGAACGCCCCCAAGGGCGAACCGGCCCGCAAGGAGAGCCGGATGCTCGCCGAGCTGACCCGCACACCGCAGGGATGGAAGCTCAGCGCCCTCGGTCAGGCGCCCGTCGGCAACAGCGCGGCCGAGTAACCACCGAGAGGACTCCCGACATGTCGACGACCCGGCACCTCATCAACAGACAGCGCCGGCTCGCCGGCGCCGCGCGCGCCGCAGGCACCACGGCCGCGCCGCCGTCCGGCGGCGCGGCGACGACGACCCAGGGCCGGGAGCGGCCCCCAGGACGGGAACGCGGCGAACGGGCCGAGGACGGGGCGCCCCATGCGGGGAAAGGGAAACCCGGCCGCGCGGAACCGGACGGCGAAGCCTCCCCGAGCAGGGCGCGGGCCCGACGCAACGTGCCGCTGGCCGTCCTCGCCGTACTGACCGTCCTCCTCGGCGGCTTCGCCGCCTTCGCCGCCGGCCGCGCCGACGACCTGCGCGACCGGCCCGCCGCGCGCAACACGGCCCTCACCGACATCGCCCGCACCAGCGAGGTCAAGGGGCAGGTCACCACGGCCGTGGAAGCCGTCTTCTCCTACAACTTCGCCGACGCCGGCGCGCTGGACCGGGCCGCGAAGACGCACCTGACCGGCCGGGCGGTCCAGCAGCACGGCGAGATGCTCGCGGCCGTCGTCAAGGAGGGCCCCCAGCAGAAGCTGGTGCTGACCACCACCGTCACCGGGAGCGGCGTGGAACAGATCGACGAGGACCGGGCCCGTGTCCTCGTCTACGCCGACCAGAGCAACACGCGCACCGCGACCAAGGAAGAGACGACGTACGCCGCCGCCATGCTCGCCGTGGACGCCGTCCACAAGGACGGCACCTGGCGCATCGCCGGCATCGACACCTTCGGATCCGGCTCATGACGCCCGGCGGCAGGCGGCTGCGCCGCGGACTGGCCGGGACCGCGGCGGCCGTCGCCGCCATGACGGCGCTCACCGCCTCGCAGGCGCCCGGACTCGTACCGCCGCCTCCCGCCGCCGACGGCAACAGCGCGTCGGACGCCGGTACTTGGCCGGTCACACCCAACGACGACTCGTACCACGTCGAACTGCCGCCGCTGGCCGTACCCGTCCCGCCCGCGCCGGTACCCGGCTCGGGACCGGCCGTGCAGGTGGACCCGGTCCGCGCCGAGTCCGGCATCCCGGCCACCGTCCTCGCCGCCTACCGCGGCGCCGAGGCACGGATCGGGCGCAGCGACCCCGGCTGCCGACTGCCGTGGCAACTGCTCGCCGCCATCGGCAAGGTGGAGTCGGGGCAGGCCTCCGGCGGCCGCGTCGACGCCGCCGGCACCACCCTCTCGCCGATCCTGGGCCCGGTCCTCGACGGCAACGGCTTCGCGCACATCGCCGACACCGACAGCGGAGCCTGGGACGGCGACACCCGGTACGACCGTGCTGTGGGACCGATGCAGTTCATACCGTCCACCTGGGCGAACTGGGGGCAGGACGCGAACGGCGACGGCCGCAGGGACCCCAACAACATCCACGACGCCGCGCTCGCCGCCGGCCGGTATCTCTGCGCGGGCGATCGGAGCCTCGCGGTCAAGGCCCACCTGGACCGGGCGATCCTCAGCTACAACCACTCGCAGGAATACCTGCGCACGGTGCTCGCCTGGCTCGACTTCTACCGCAAGGGCGTCCATCCGGTGGCCGACGGCCGGGGCGTGGTCCCCGGCAGCCCGGGCGCCGGCGGCGGCACACCGGCCGAGCGGCCGGTCGGCGACGGCGGCGACGGTGAGGGAGGGGCCGGCGGCGACATCATCATCGGACCGCCGGGCGGCGCCCCGGCGCCGGTGCCCTCGCCGACCCGCGACACGAGTCCCCGGCCACGGCCGAGCGTGCCCGATCCGGATCCGTCGCCCGCCCCGTCGCCGGATCCTTCCCCGGACCCCTCACCGGATCCGTCGCCCGCCCCGTCCCCCGACCCCTCGCCGGATCCTTCACCGGACCCGTCCCCCGATCCTTCCGGGCCGGACTGCCCCACACCGTCCCCGTCCGAGCCGCCGGGCGAGTCACCGGCTCCGCCCGCCATACCGCCGCCCGGCCCGGACGACGGCCCGGATCCCGGCGACGACCCCTGCTCACCCGCCTGACGGCGGCAGCACCTGGGCCAGGTCGTAGCTCACCGGCTCCTCCAGCTGCGCGTACGTGCAACTGGAGGGGTCCCGGTCCGGGCGCCACCGCCGGAACTGCGCGGTGTGCCGGAAACGGTCACCCTCCATGTGGTCGTAGGCCACCTCCACCACCCGCTCGGGCCGCAATGCCACCCACGAGAGGTCCTTCTTCCCGGACCAGCGGCTCGGCGCTCCCGGCAGCCGCGCGCTCGCATGTGCGCTCTCCTCCGCCCAGGCGGCCCACGGGTGACCGTCCACCGGATCCATGAGCAGTGGCTCCAGCTCCGCCACCAGCTCCTCGCGCCGCTTCATCGAGAACGCCGCGCAGACGCCGACGTGCTGGAGCGCCCCCGAGTCGTCGAACAGCCCGAGCAGCAGCGAACCGACGACCGGGCCGCTCTTGTGGAAGCGGTAGCCGGCGACGACGACGTCGGCGGTGCGCTCGTGCTTGACCTTGTACATCAGCCGGGTGTCCGGCCGGTAGGGCAGATCCAGCGGCTTGGCGACGACGCCGTCCAGCCCCGCCCCCTCGTACTGGTCGAACCACTGCTGCGCCACCTCGACGTCGGTGGTCGTCGGCGTGAGATGCACCGGCGGCCGGGCGTCCGCGAGGGCCTCCTCGAGCCGCTCCCGGCGCGCCCTGAACGGGGCGTCCATGAGCGACTCGTCGTCCAGCGCGAGCACGTCGAAGGCGACGAAGCTGGCCGGCGTCCGCTCGGCGAGCATCCGCACCCGGGAGTCCGCCGGATGGATACGCTCCGTGAGCCGGTCGAAGTCCAGCCTGCCTTCGTGCGCGATGACGATCTCCCCGTCGATGACGCAGCGCGCGGGCACATTCTCCGAGAGCGAGGCCACCAGCTCAGGGAAATACCTGGTGAGAGGCTTGCCGGTGCGGGAACCGATGACCAGCTCGTCCGCGTCACGGTGCACGATCGCCCGGAAGCCGTCCCATTTCGCCTCGTAGTGCATTCCCGGCGGAATCTTCTTCACGGCCTTGGCGAGCATCGGCTTCACGGGCGGCATCACGGGCAGATCCATGGGTCGATTCTGCCCGATATGCGGCATAACCGTGCTCGGCCTACCGTGGCCCACATGGGTGCAGCGGTGGAACTGGAAGCAGGCGGGCGGAGCGTACGGCTGTCCAATCCGGACAAGATCTACTTTCCCGCGCGGGGATTCACCAAGCTGGACGTGGCCCAGTACTACCTGTCCGTCGGGCCCGGCATCCTGCGCGCGCTGCGCGACCGGCCCACCACCCTCGAACGCTACCCGGAAGGCGTCGAAGGCGAGTCCTTCTTCCAGAAGCGCGCCCCCAAGTACCTCCCCGACTGGATCCCGACCGCCCACATCTCCTTCCCCAGCGGACGCACCGCGGACGAGATGTGCCCCACCGAGGTCGCCGCCGTGATCTGGGCCGCCAACCTCGGCACGCTGCCCTTCCACCCCTGGCCCGTACGCAGGGACGCCGTCGACCACCCCGACGAGCTGCGCATCGACCTCGACCCGCAGCCCGGCACCGACTTCAAGGACGCCGTCAAGGCCGCCCTCGAACTGCGCCCCCTGCTGGAGGAGCACGGCCTGCGCGGCTGGCCCAAGACCTCCGGAGGCCGCGGCGTCCACGTCTTCGTGCCGATCGAACCCCGCTGGGAGTTCACCGGCGTACGCCGCGCCGCCATCGCCGCGGCCAGAGAGCTCGAGCGGCGGATGCCGGGGCGGGTCACCACGGCCTGGTGGAAGGAGGAGCGCGGCGAGCGGATCTTCGTCGACTACAACCAGACCGCCCGCGACCGCACGATCGCCTCCGCGTACTCCGTCCGCCCGAACCCGAACGCGCTCGTGTCCGCCCCGCTGCGCTGGGACGAACTCGAAGACGTGTCCCCCTCGGACTTCGACCTGGCCACGATGCCGGGGCGGTACGCGGAACTGGGGGACGTGCACGCCGACATGGACGACCACGCGTTCTCGCTGGACAGCCTGCTGGAACTGTCGCGGAAGGACGAGCGCGACCACGGGCTGAGCGACCTGCCGTACCCGCCGGACTATCCGAAGATGCCGGGGGAACCGAAGCGGGTGCAGCCGAGCCGGGCGAAGAAACCGGCGGGCTGAGCGGGCGCACGCGCCGGGCCCGGCCGCCGTTTTGCCCCTTGCCCGGCGGTGGGGTGTCACGGCCGCGACGCCGACTCGCGCCATTCGCGCCCGATACCGCGCATCAGCGGCGGATAGACGAGCAGGTGCCGGAAGGGTGCGATCGCCGCCATGTACACCTTGCCGAACAGTCCGTTGGGCTTCACCAGCACGGCCATCTGGCCGCGGTAGCCACCGGACCCGTCCGGGACCCAGCTCAGGTGCATCACCCCGTGCATGGTCCGGTTGGCCATTTCCGCCGCCCACTCGTCGTCCGTCAGGAAGACCGAGGTGAAGGGCAGGAGGTCGAACTCCGGCCCGGTCGGGCCGTCGCGCAGATCCTGTGGCAGCCGGTCGCGCAAGGTCGGAACCCGGGAGCCCACCCCCGACCTCGGATTGTCCCAGCCGAGCAGTTTCCCGAGCTTCCAGCGGAGCGCGAAGAGTGTGCGGGCAACCCGCGAGGGATTGTCCGATGTGTCTCCCACGGACATGTTCCGCACCAGTCGCGGGAAGTCGCCGGAGCCCCCGGGCGTCGGCAGCGCCCAGACGTCGTAGAGGCGGAAGTCGTGCGCGATCTCGTGTATTCGCCAGGGGCGGGACGTGTGCGCGGTGTCGGGGAGCTTCACGAGTGTGTCTCCTTCGGTGCGGCGGCGTACGAGGAGCGCGTGGTGCGGGGATCGAGCCCGAGGGCGCCGGCGGCGGCAGCGGCCACGAGTGCCGCGTCCTGCGTGACGTGGCCGGCCAATGCGATGGACGTGCCCTCGATCGCGCCGACGTAGGCGAGTGCGACGTCCCTGGCCGGCGGTCCGTCGGGAATCGACCCCGCCTCGCGTCCGGCCTCGATGAAGCCGACGCAGGTGTTGGTGAGCGCCTGGTAGCCCTTCTCCACCTCGTGCGCGATCGGATGGTCCTGCCCGGAAAACTCCAGGCGCAACGCCATCGCCACCCGGGCGATGTCGCGACGGCAGAAGACGGTGTGGGCGCGCGCGAGCGTGAGCAGCGCCGCGACCGGATCCGACTCCTGCTCGACCTGGCGGCCGACCTCCTGCTCCCACGTTTCCAGAACCCATTGGAGTGCGGCCAGCGCCAGGTCCTGCTTGTCCTTGAACTGGTGGTAGAGCGCGCCGCGCGTGTACCCGGCCTCTCTGGCCACCTGCTCGAGCACGAGGTTGCTGTATCCGTAGCGGGACAGCCCCCGTGCGGCCGACTCCAGGAGCGCATTGCGCGTGCGTGCCCGGCGTTCGGCCTGTGTGGAACGACGTGGGCTCGGGGAACCCCCTCCATCTGATCGTCTTGGTTCGTCCTCACATACATGCATGTACGTATCTTACCGCAGCCACGACAGCCGTCCGCCCGCGCCCCCGTGGCGGAGCCGTTCTTGCACTTCAGGACGTGGAGGTACGGCGGCCATCAGCCGGGCGGCGGCAGCCGCGTCGGACTCCGGCGGGATCACCAGCAGGTCCCAGCGCCCCGTGGTGTAGGAGAGGAGAATCAGCTTGTGCGGGTCCTGCTCATCGGCGAACCAGCCGACGTGCACCGTGTGTCCCGCGACGGGCACCTTGCTACGTGAACCGAAGCTCCTGCCGGACGCGATCCACGAGGCTGTGAAGCCTGGAACAGCCCTGCTGCGGCTGGAGACGACACATGCCCGCGAGGGAGTCCTCGACGGCGCATGGTGGCCGCGTTCCCGAGACCTCGGCGCCGAGCTGCCGAGCCTCATCACCGCGCTGACCGAGCACCTCGGACGCGTCGACCGCGTCGGCCTGGACTCCGGCGCATGGGAAGAACTACCGACACGAAACTGATCATCGACGACCGCGTCGTGCACATCGACTCCTTCCCGGTCGGTGGCGACACCGTCCTCATCACGCGAGGCGATCGAGACCACTTCCCCCTGCGGGCGGGGTCGGTCCGCTCCTTTCGTCTGTCGACCGCCTCGCGGTCAAGATCCGCGAGGCGGAGCCCGAGTTGACCACCGGGCGCCGTGTCGAGGGCGATACGGAATCGGCCGCCGGCGAGCGCACCGTCCGCCACAAGGCGGCTCAGCAAGGGCTCGCGCGACAAGCGTGACCCCAGGGGCGGGGACGACAGCGTCGTCCCCGCCCCTCAGTGAGTTTCCGGGCGCACTCTCATCATCGCCGTTTCAGCGCATGGGCCACTCGCGGGAGTTCCTCGTGGATCAGACGGCCGACCAGGGCAGCGCCGAAGATGACGACGCCCACGCCGACCAGCCAGGACTGAAGCACCAGAACGGTTCCGATGGGGCCGTAGGTGACTGTATTGGAGGCGATCAGCGGGGAGAAGACGAGCCGGGAGAAGACCCTGAGGCCGAGCAGCCCGACCACGGTGGACACCGCGCCTGGCAGCAAGGCCCGCCAAGCGACCCTCCCCCCAAGCAGCATGCGCTGCGACCACCAGAAGAACGCGACGGCGCTCAGCGCTGTGGTGAAGACGCCGACCGGGGCCTCCCGGCGCAGGGTGGTGGTCGCGGAGAAGAAGAGGTAGCTGGTGAGCGCGCCGAGCCACACGACGTGCCGCCACCTGGCCCACCAGCGGGCCTGGGGCAGGTCCCAGACCTTCTCGTAGCCGGCCTGAACCACCGCTGCGAAGGTCAGGCCGAAGACAGCGAGGGCGGCGATGCCGAATGCCGTCGTGGTCCGCAGGGCCTGACTGGGCGGAGTGAACAGCCGCTCCACTTCTCCTCGGGATGCCGTCGAGACGCCGAGCCCCTCCGCCAGCCACTGCGCGAACCCCCGCCCACGCTCCGGATCGGCCGAGGACACGATGATCAGGAGCGGCACCAGCGTGAGAAGCCCGAGCGCCGCGAAGCCCAGGGAACGCTGCCCCAGTTCGAGATCGCGGCTCCGGCGCCATCGCCGTCCGGCGCTGAGTATGCTGCGTAGCCGCCTGAATCGGGTCGGACGGTCCGGTACGCGGGAAGGGTTCGTCGGCATGCCTGTCGACTACCACGGCCGATAACGTCACCGCGCGAGGGCGCCACGCAGAAGTTCGCGGATAACCTGGAAGGGTAAGGGGCTATAGGTCTCGGCGCGCGGCGCTGCCATGAGGCGGCGCGCACCGGCCGGGTGAATGCTCAGGAAGGCAGGCCATGATCCAGGCAGCCGACATCCGTGAGTGGCGTAACCGCGATGTCGTCGATCCGAAGGGCCGCAAGATCGGCGTTTTGGAAGCGATCTATGTGGACACCACCACCGACGAACCGGCCATGGCCACGGTCCGGGCCGGGCTTCCCACCCGTCACCACCTGGTTTTCGTCCCTCTCGACGACGCGATCCTCGGGCCGGACTACGTCAAGGTCTCCTATGTGAAGGCACTGGTCAAGAAGGCGCCATCGGTTGGCATGGACGACATCCTGCCCGCCGAGGCGGAGGAAGCGGTCTTCCAGCACTACGGCATGACCTACCAGCCGGGCGCCGCCGGCGAACGCCAGCTCGCGCGCCGCTGACCGCCCGGCACACGGACCTGAGCTGAAGGGCTGGGTTACCTGCTGATCATCGGCATCGCGGTCCTCGTGGCCATCATCGCTGTGCGCTGGTCCCGACGGACGGGACGCCGACCCCTCCGGTGACACCCGATGGCACCAGGCGGTCATGCTTTTGTTCCCCGGCCCACTCCTGCGCCACCACCCGGACGTACCTGGTTGACACGGGCAACCGCCGCTTTGTAGCAGCGAATTCGCATGTCCGCGCAGACTGGTCGCGCGTGCCACAGAAATTGGTCACGCCGGTGAGTCCTTGTGGAGGCCGGCTTCGCGCTCGGCAGTGGGGCCGTGTGCTGCGGCTGGGGCGGCGCCCGGGGGCTGCACCGCGCACGGCAGTCGTCGCCGCAGTTCCTGAAGAGACATCAAGTCCTCATCCAGACAAGGTGGTCGGGTCGGCCTGCAGTACTATCCGCAAACTTCGGTCAGGACTATGCTGTTGAGTGAGGCCCCGGTCCCCGGCAGCGATGTCTTGTTGCGCTCCGGGAAGGTCGCCGTGTTCGTCTTGCTTCTCATCCTCATCGTGGTCCTGCTAGGACTCGGATTCCTCAGCCCCGTCTGGTGGGTGGCCGCAGCTGTTCCCATCTTCGGTCTCGTGCACTACGGCCGCGGTGGCGCCAGGAGCGGGGCCCGTGGCGGTGGTTCCGGTTACCGGGATTATCGGGATTACAGGGACCGTCAGGACCGCTGGGATCGCCGGTACAGGCGGCAGCGCCGAGGCGGCCGGAATCGCCGGGACAGCGAATATCACAGGTGACCGATGGGGCGGACAGGTATCCAGGAGTGCCAACGGCTTTCGCCCAGGCCGGACGCGCCGACTGTGCTGCGAGGTACGCACCATGCGTCAGACGATCACGATTCCTGAAGGGCAGTGGGCTGTGACGACTGTGGGCGTGGTGGCAGACGCCGCTCTGGTCGCGGAAATTCTTGCACTGCGTGCCCAGAACAAGCAGTTGGGGCAGGCGCTGGTCAGCCACGCGGTGATCGACCAGGCGCGCGGGATGGTGATGGCCCTGGTGCCCTGTTCCAGTGAGGGGGCCTGGAATCTCCTGGTGGACGTATCGCAGCACTGCAACGTCAAACTCAGGGACGTGGCTGCGGCCCTGGTCGCCACCACGGAGGGCAAGAAGCTCCCGCAGGAGATGCAACACGAGTGGCGTCGTGCGTTGCGGCGCCTTCGTGCGGCGTAGTGGCGGTGACTGCTCGCGCGTCCACGGGTGGCACCGGTCAACGTGTGAGCCCGTGGGGCCGTACGCCGGAGAGGGTGCCGCAAGGTCGGTGGAAGGCTGTGGCCGAGGGACGGCTGCCGGGGGGTGGACGCGAGGGCTATGCTGCGATGGACGTCCCAGACCCCGGCGTGGCCCAATGCTGTTGTCGTGCTGGTGCCTGCGGGGAGTGGACAGGACGTCTGGATCACCACAGGCCCACCTTCGAGGCGAAGTCGGTCGGGTTCACGGCCCTGCAACGGGGTTGCCATCCGTCCCTTTTGCCTGACCTGTAAAGGCGTCCGACCACGCGGAGTACGTGGCAGGTGTGGCCGAGGTTTCAGGCCCGCCCAGCGCTGCACCAGGTGGTCATAAGAACTGAGGCACTATGCCTGTTCTGTCAGGCTTGAAAATCCACCGGCACGACCGAGGAAGCCACGCGACCATCACCCTGGCGGGTGAACTCGACCTGGAGACGGCACACTCCGTGCGCGAGGTGATCGAAGACTCCCTGGGGGATGGAGTCCGTACGGTCGACATCGATTTGACCCTCCTCACCTTCTGCGATGTCAGCGGCCTCAATGCCTTCCTGGTCGCATCTCGGCTCATCACCACGGTCGGCGGGACGCTGTGTCTGCGGCACCCGAGTCCGATGCTGACCCGCCTCCTGGATCTGACCGCCACCGGCTTCCTACTCGATGACCGGCCCTTGGTATCCGCGTCGCGTGCCGCCATCGCGGACGACCTGGCCGCCGGGCGTCCCACATCGCCGGCATCGTGACCGGGCCAGGAAGCATGACCAAGAGCCCGCTCGGCGCCGGCGGCCCGGGGCAAGGTGGTGGTGGGTGATCAGTGACCGCATGGTCGGGGTTCTGCGTCTGCTGCAGTCCGACGACGGCACCGGCCAGGTCGCCGATGTCACCCCGGTCGGCGCCGCCGCGTTGGGCGTGGACGGCCTCGCGGTCTCCCTGGTCACCGAGGGCGACCTCACCGAGCTTCTGTGGTGCTCGGACGCCGCGACGCGCCGCTTCGAGGACCTTCAGCTCATCCTCGGAGAGGGCCCCGGGCTCGAGGCGGCCCGTACCGGCGCGATGGTGTGGGTGCCCGACCTGGCCGACGTTCGCCTTGCGCGCTGGCCCGCGCTGGCCATGGAGGCCCCCGGCCTGCCGGCCCGGGCGGTCTTCTGCTTCCCGATGGGGATCGGCGCGATCCGCACCGGTGTCCTGACCGCCGTACGCCGCACCCCGGGCCCGCTGACCGCACAGCAGGCGGACGACGCGCTGATGCTGGCCGTCGCGCTCACCGCCCGGTGCCTGGGCAGTGGCGAGCCTCGCGAGGACGGGCCGTCCCCCGGCGGCTCCCCGCACACTCTGCAGCACGCCGTGATCCATCAGGCGACGGGCATGGTCAGCGTTCAGCTCTCCCTGCCCCTGCCTCAAGCCCTGCTCCGGCTGCGCGCGCATGCTTACAGCAGTGGGCGTTCCATCACCGAGATCTCCCAGGACGTGGTGGACCGGCGGCTCCGCCTGGACCACAACGGCAACGGCACGCCCCCGACCGTCGTAGACAAGGACTGATCGACATGCCCCGCGAACAACGGCTCACCGAGGTCTTCGTGGAAGTCGCAGACTCCCTGACCGACGACTTCGACCTCATCGACTTCCTCCAGCAGCTCTCCGTGCGCTGCATGGAACTGCTGGACGTGGCTGCGGTCGGCATCCTGCTGGCCGACCAGCACGACACCCTGCAGACCATCGCCGCCTCCGACGAACACACCCGGCTGCTGGAACTCTTCGCCCTGCAGCACGACCAAGGCCCCTGCGTGGACTGCTACAAGAGCGGCCAGGCCCGCACCAACATCAACCTCACCGATCCGAAGACCACGGAGAACTGGCCGCAGTTCGCCGCCCGTGCTCACGAGACCGGATTCGTGGCCACCAACGCACTCCCGCTGAGGCTGCGCGGCCGCGTCATCGGCGCACTCGCCCTGTTCCAGACCGACCCCGAACCCCTCAGTGATCAGGACATCACCCTCGCTCAGGCACTGGCCGACATCGCGACCATCGCCATCCTGCAGCAGCGCACCCTGGACCACAGCCACATCGAGCGTGCCCAACTCCAGTACGCCCTCACCAGCCGCATCGTCCTGGAACAGGTCAAGGGCATCCTCGCGGAACGCTGGCAGATCTCGCTGGACGACGCGTTCACCGCCTTCCGCTCCTACGCCCGCGCCCACCAACGTCAGCTCGCACAGCTCGCCCGCGAGATCGCCGACGGCGACTTCGACACCACCCTGATCCCCCACCCGGCCACCACATCCCCGCGGCGCTGAGCGGCGTCATGTGCGCGCTTCGTTGCAACGGCATGACGATGCGAGCACTCGTACGACGAGCTTGTGGTTGATCATCCGCGGAGCCGCCTGCCGTATTCCGACGACGAGTGGCAGCAGGAGGTCGCCGAGGGAACCGACACGAGGGTACGGGCCGCCCGCCAGAAGGCGACCGAGCAACGGCTCGCGCGGGGCGGCCTGACCACCGTGGGCGGGGGCGACACTGCGTCGTCCCCGCTGTCGGGCGCCGCCCCCCGTGCTTCACCCTGTCCACAGAAGGTGCCCCTCCTCGCGGGGCATCGCATCTGTCGGCCTGGGCGCGTCTCGCCTTCCCTGCCCTGGTGAGCTCATTCGTCTCGGCGCCTACCCTTGCGGGTGGGTGTCCACCATGGAATGGCTGACCAGATTGCCCGGGATCGGGCCCATGATCGCGCGGCTGATGCGCACACACGCGTGGCGCGCGAACGAGCGGCTGGCCACGGTCCCCTGGGCCCGGCTCGCCGCCGCCGTCACCTTCACCGGTTTCGTCGCACTCTTTCCGCTGATCACCGTGGGTGCGGCGATCAGCGCCAAGCTGCTGAGCGAGGAGCAGCTCGGGAAACTCCAGGACAAGATCGCCTACCAGGCGCCGGGGTCTTCCGACCTGCTGGACCTGGACAGCCTCGTCGCGCACGCCGGGGCCGTCGGGCTCATCGCCGGCGCGCTGCTGCTCGTGATCGGCATCAACTGGGTCGGCGCCCTGCGTGGGTGCCTGCGTGCGGTGTGGGAGAAGGAGCAGGACCCTGGAAATCCGATCCTGCTAAGGATCAAGGACACCGGGGTGCTGGTCGGTCTCGGCGTGGTCGGGCTGGTTGCGCTCGGCAGTTCGGTGTTCGCGAACAGCGCGGTTGGCGGGGCCGCCGAATGGGCCGCGCTCTGAGCTTGGGAATCAGCGCGCTTCTGAGCCTCAATGGTCGGCCGACCAGCGGCAATGCGCGCCCGGGCCACCCATGAGGCTCGCCCTGGCAACCCCTGATGACCGTGGCTTACCAACCTGTCGGGCACGGAAGAGCACGTTGAACACGCAAAGTTGTGCTGCGCGCGGGCAGTCGTAGGCGTACCGTCGGCTTGATCGCATGAGGGTGGGAGCTGTGCTGTACGCACACGAGGTGATCCTGAACGAACTCGCCCAAGGGCGTCGATCGACGACTGAGGGTATCGAGTGGTTCGAGAGCCTGCCGGAGGATGACCAGCGCAAGACCCTGCTGGCCCTGGTTGCTGACGCTCGGGCTGCAACCAGCAGACGGCAGAGCCGGTATCGCGACCTGGGCTCCGCAGCGTGCTTCTGATCCGTAGCTCTGGCCGGATCGGTCATCGGTGGCTGAGCCGTACACCTTGCTCCCCCATGGGGATTGCCCAAGGCCGTGCAGCAGACCGGCCCCAGCCTCCAAGGTCGAACCGTGCACCACGTCGAGCGTCGTGGGGCCCGGGGGCCATGTCAGCCGGTGCGGCTCGCCAGGTAGTCGCGCAAGGAGCGGCGGGGCGTCCAGCCCTGCATGCGGGCGCGGGACACGTCGAGGACGACCGTGTGGGCGAGCTGGTCCACCGCGTAGCGGCTGAGTGCCGGCTCGGTGCCGGCGCGGCGTGCGGCGGCCTCCGCCGTGCGGGCCGCGAAGTCGGCGAGACCCAGCGGCAGATGCCGGAGCCGGGCCGTCACCCCATGGGCGCGCAGGACCTGGTGCAGGGCGGCGTCCCTGGCGTACGGCCGGGGGTCGGCGATGTTGTACGCGCCGGGAGGCCAGCCGGGGGCCGCGAGACACGCGTCGGCCAGGTTCTCGACCGCCGTGAGGCTCAGCCGTACGTCCGGGCCCGGGAGCAGCAGTGTGCCCGCCCTGACCCGGGACAGCAGACGCGGCAGGAGCTGGGTGTCACCCGGGCCGTACACGGCACGGGGTCGCAGCACCACGGCGCCCGCTCGGAGGGCGAGTTCCTCGCCGGCGGCCTTGGTGCGCCCGTACGCGTTGAGGTGCCCGGTCCGTGGATGGTCCTCGCGGATCAGGCGACGGTCGAGGCGGGGGTCGTAGACGCTGGCGCTGCTCACACACACCACGGGACGGTCGCCGGCCGCTGCCAGCAGCCGTGCGGTGCCCTCCACGTTGACCGCGTGCATCCGCGCCTCCGCGCCGGAACCGGGCAGTGGGTCGCCCACCGCGGCCGCGCAATGCACCACCCGGTCGACGCCGGACAGGTCGGGCCGGCCCGACGCGGCGTCCCAGAACCGGAACTCACCGACCGGTCCCGGGCGGCGGCCCAGGCACACCACGTCGGCGCCCTGCGCCGCGGCGGCCCGTGCGACGTGACCGCCGCAGAAGCCCGAGGCACCCGTCACGGCGATGCGGGTCATCGGGCCACCTCCGCGGAGGAACGAACGACCAGCTTCCGCCAGCTGGGGAGGGCTGCCCCGCGGTCCACGACGGCCCTGACGACGACGGGGCGATGGGTCGACAACGCCGCCAGCACGTCGGCCAGTTGAAGCCGGGCGAGTCGGGCCCCGGGACAGGTGTGCGGGCCGGCGCCGAAGACAAGACGGGCCACTTCCGGGGCGGCGGGCCTCTCGGCGTCGGGGCCGCTGCCGTGCGCGTCCACCGCATGACGGGCGACCAGCAGCAGACGGTCGCCCGACCGCACGGGGCAGCCCGCCACCACCCCGTCCGCCGCGGCGACCCGCGGCAGCAGCGGTGAGGCCGCTGTGACCCTCAGCAGTTCGTCCACCAAGGGCAGACACAGTCGTTCGTCCGCCGCCTGGTCCCACAGTCCGGCGTCCGCGCACCATGCCACCGCCCGGGGCAGCGCGGCGAGCGTCGTGTTGACGGCGGCGACCGCCACCATCGCGGACAGCGCGTCGTCCCCCTCGCCGAGCAGTCGCCGCAGTCGCTGTGTCGCACGGGCCGACGCGGCGTGTGCTCCCGGCCGGCGGGGGCCGGGGAGCTCACTGCGGACGGAGGCGGCGGCCAGATCGGCAGCGGCTGCGGCCACCGCGGCCGGGGACGCCTCGGAACCGAGCAGCGCGCAGACGACCGTGCCCGACAGTTCGCCGGCGAGTGCCACGAGGTCCACCTCGCCGCCCTCGGCCAGCGGTTCCAGACGTCGGGCGAGCAACGGCCGCCACACGCCGCGCAGTTCCTCGACGCCGGCCGCGCCGAGTCCACGAGCCAGGGCCCGTCGCCCGGCGCGATGTCCCGCGCCCTCCTGGTCGAACAGCACTCCGGCGTCGTCGTGGCCCGCCGCGCGCAGGGCCGATCGCGCCGCCCCTCCCGTCGTCCCGGCGGCCGTACGGTCGAGGGGCAGGCGGGTCAGTACCTGGCGGTAGGCGTCGGTGTCGTGGACGAGCACCGTGCGTCCGATCCGGCGGACGGCACGGCCACGGGTGGCGGCGAGAAGGGCGAAGAGGAACGGGTGGGAGCGCAGATAGACCCGGCGGTCGCGCCGCCGCGCCCGCGCGAGCCCCGTGCGGGCAGTCATCGGGAAGCCTCCTTCGCCGCGAGACGTTCCGCCGCGAGGAGCGCCGTGGCCGCCCGGTCCGGCTTGCGGGACCGGCCGGACAGCGGGACGTCCGCGAACACCAGCGCGTCAGGGCGGGCGGAGCCCATCCTGTGCAGCGGTCCGGCGAGAGCGGAACGCAACTGTGCCTCCCCGTGGCCGGACCGGGGCTGGACGACGGCGACCAGCCGCTCGTCGCCGTCGCCCAGCGGAACGCCGACGAGTACCGCGAGCTCGACCCCCGGCACCTGGAGGGCGGGCTCGTACAGACCCGGGTAGATGTTCTCCGCGCGCCGCAGCACCATGTCCTTGCAGCGGCCCTCCAGCACGATCCGGCCTGTGGTGTCCAGATGTGCCCGGTCGCCGGTTCGCACCCAGGGGTCGGGAGCCTCCCCCAGGTAGCGGTGCCTGGCCGCGGGACCGGTCAGCAGCAGCTCGCCGCCCTCCGTCCGCACCTCGACGCCCGGAAGGGGAGGACCGACGAGATCGCCCGCCCCGTCGAAGGCCGCCTTGTCGCGCGACTCGACGGCAGCGGCGGGGAACAGTTCGGTGAGCGCGTACACCCCCCAGGCCTCCGCGGCGCCCGCGTCACGGACCCGGCCCAGCAGTTCGGCACTTGCCGGCGCCGACCCCGTCCACACCCTGCCCGTGAACCTCGCCCCCGCGCGGAGGGCGTCCCGCAGTTGCGGCGGTGTCAGGTAGGTGTCCTGGGGGCACAGCCGCCGCAGCTGCCGCGCGAGGACCTTGGGCGAACGCGCGGGAAGCGCCACCGGCGCACCCTGGGCGAGCGACGGTACGAGGACGAAGAAGGTCCCCCCGACGACCGGTCGGCCCGGCCGGGCGCCGATCAGCGCCGAGACCGTCTCCATCCCGGCGGCGAGCCCGGAGCGGGTGTGCACGACGGCCCTCGGCCGGGAGGTCGTGCCGGAGGTGAAGACGATGACCGCGTCACCGTCGGCGTGGTCACGCGCGGGGACACGGACATCGGCCCGGCCGAGCGCGGGCGCACAGCCGGGGAGCCTGCGGCCGACCGTCGCCACCGTGCCGAACTCGTCGAGGACGGGCAGGGCGAGCCGTGCCCGCGCCGCCAGTGGCCGGGCCCACCCGGCGACCGCCTGCGCCGCGGCGTCGGCCAGCACGAGCGAGGGCCGGGCCGACGCGAGACGGGCGCGCAGCACATCGGGACCCGCGCCCGGATCGAGCACCGCGCCCCGCAGCCCGAGCCGCCACAGGGCGAGGAGGACGGCGAGCGCCCGGGGACCGGGACGCACCGCGACACCGACGGTGTCGCCCGGGCGCAGTCCGCGCGCGTGGAGCGAGGAGGCGTACGCGTCGGCCAGGCCGGCGAGTTCGCCGCGGGTGGCACGGACCCGGGGACGCCCGGTGCGCGTGGCGCCGAGCACGGCGGGCTTCTCGGGAGAGGCACGCAGGGCATGGTCGAGGAGGTCGAGCATCAGAGCCGTCCAGCGGTAGGTGACAGTACGTCGGGATGCGCGGGTGGGCGCCGCGTCAGCGGGGGTCGTCCCCGCGTCCGCCGCTGCCCTGGTCCAGGTACCAGCGGGCCGTGCCCCGGATGCCGTACGCCCGGAGCCTGCGGGTGGAGTTCTCCACGACCATGTCCCCGCAGCGCACGATCCGGTCCGTCTGCCGCCGGACCCGGTTCAGGAACAGCCGGTCCGTCGGCGACGGCCGGCGGGGCATGCCGCCGCAGGCCAGATACAGGTCGGCGGTGACGGCCATGTTGTTCCCGGCGTGCATGCGGTACGGGGCGAGGTAGCCGTTCCTGCGGGCGTGCGCGGGCCGGAGCCTGCCGAACAGGGCGGCCAGGCGGACAAGGGCCGAGAATCCGGCCCGCCCGAGCGGTCCGTGCTCGTCGCGGCGGGCGACGATCCGCCCGCACACCAGCACCGGTCCCGGCCGGTCCGTCATCGCGGCGCGGGCGGCGGCCGTCCAGCCGGGCCGGGGCAGGCAGTCGGCGTCGGTTCGGGCGAGCAGGGTCGCACCCCGTGCGATGGCATGGCGGAAACCCGAGTCCACGGCGCAGCCCACACCCTTCTCCGGCTCGTCGACGACCTCCACGGGGAACGGCGCGTCCGCGGCGAAGCCCCGGGCGATGGCGCCGGTACGGTCCGAAGAGGCGTTGTCGACCACGAGCAGCGTGAAGTCGCGGTCCCGCTGCGCCGCGAGCGCCCGCAGCGTGCCGGAGATCCGTTCTTCCTCCTGGTGCGCGGGCACGATCACCCAGAGGTCGCTCATGACTTCTCCCAGATCATCGTCATGATGCTGATGCCGCCGCCGAGACCGACGAACAGCACCCGGTCGCCGGTCGCCAGCTCCCCATACACCCGCTCCAGTTGCACACCGATGCTCGCGCTGGCGATGTTGCCCAGCTCGGGGACGGTGACCACGAGCTTGTCCGCGGGGGCGCCGGTCAGCTCGGCGAACCGCTCGAGGTACGGCACGGTCACCTGGTGCACCAGGACCCTTGCGAAGCCGTCCCAGTCGAGGCCGGCGCGGTGCAGTGTGCGCTCCACGACCGAGGCGCCCACCTTCTCGAAGACACCGCGCAGTTCGTGGCCGTCGCCGCGGAAGTAGGTGTGCTCGTCGCCGCGCGGGTGCCGGGAACCGCCGCCGGGGATGCCGCCGACCTCCCAGTGCTCGGAGTGCGTCTCGGTGTCCACGTCGAGGATGCCGCCGTGCTCCACCGCTTCCAGCACCACGGCCGCGCCGGCGTCGCCGAAGGTGTAGCCGGCGAAGCCGTCCCGGAACTCGGCGAAGTCGGCCGGTGAGCGGCGTATCGCGCGGGTCGGGGTCTCGCCCGTGACGACGAGGGCGCGCCGCGCGCGGCCGGCCAGGATCGTGCTGCGGGCGACGTCGATGCCGTTGACGAAGCTGTTGCAGGCGTTGGTGACATCGAGGGCGTGGGCCTTCGAGCCGAGCTCGGCCTGCACGATGTGCGCCGTCGCGGGTTCCACCATGTCCCGTGACGCGGAGGCGAACAGCAGGAGGTCGATGTCGTGCGGACCGAGCGACGCGTCGGCCAACGCCCGGCGCGCCGCGCGCAGGGCGAGCGTCGAGGCGTACTCGTCGTCGGCCGCGACGTGCCGGCTCTCGATGCCGGTGGCCTGGGCGAGCAGCGTGCCGGGCAGGGACTTGGCGATGTGCCGGGTCGCCTCGCGCTGCAGGCTGTGCGATGTCAGCACCGCGTCGGGAAGAGCGCTGCCGACGCCGGTGATACCGACCCGCGGACGCGGATCGCTCGTTTGTTTGAGCATGCGGCGATGGTTTCAGGCCGTGATCGGCGTCGCCTGAGTACACATGCTCAATTGCCGGGAAGCGTGGCTGAGTAGCCAGGACCCGGCCCGGTCCGTCCCCGTACGCGGGCCGGCCCGCCCGGCGCCGGTACCCCGGGGGCGGGCAGAGCTCACTTCTTGCGGTCGTCCCACGAATTGCCGAGCCAGCCGTCGAAGGAACGCAGCAGGGCGATCAGAGCGAACCCCAGCCGCCGGTCCAGCTCCGGCGTGCAGAGGCGCAGCTTGTCCCCGAACGCCTTGAATTCCAGCGGGACTTGCCCGTTCGCACGCCAGATGATGCGCCGGGGGCCGCGGGGAAAGTCGCCGTTCTCGAAGGCGGCGATCACAAGGGCGAACGGCGCCACGGGGAAAAGCAGCCAGCACACGAGCCACCAGAAGATCCGGCCCTTGTAGCCCACAGCGTCAGGGAGGCCCGGCTGTCGCACCGTCCAGCGGGTCCGCAGGCCCCGGCCGCTGAGCGCCTTTTCGCGGACGATGGTGCCGATGACCTCACCGTAAGGGCCGAGCACCTGATATGTCGCAACTCCGTTGCGCGCCGACTCGGTCACCACGGTGGCGACCCGGCTTCCACGGTTCTCGTCGCCCCACAGGACGAACGAGCGGGCGCCGCTGCCGCGCGCCGCGAGGTAGGCGGGTATGCCGCCGGGCGGGAGCTCGCGCTCCACATAGGCGACCGGCCGGGGCGGTCCGGAGCCGTCGGTGAAGTCGACCACGTCACGGACGGACGCGGGGATGCCGCCGCCTTCCCTGTCCCTGAGCCGCACCGGCGGGGTCCTCATGGTCACAACAGCCGTCACGTGCATGCTCCTTCATCGTCCGTCCCCTCGGCGCGGAGACCGCGCCACCTGTCCTGCCGGGCCCGGCTCCGAACCCGCGCCGGATCACCCGGCGCTCGGACACATTAGCGGCGCGGGCGGAACGGCCGACTGCCCCACCGCCTTTGGACGGTGGGGCAGCCGGTTCCGGGAAGCCGCAGCGGCTCACCCGGTGGGGATCAGAACTCCTTGATCCTGATGTTGCGGTAGGAGATCACGTCCGTGGTGCCGTGGACCTGGAGGCCGACGTAGCCGGTGGCGTAGCGGCGGCCGTCCGTGCCGGGGTCGTCCGACCGGGGCGGCTGGAAGACCTGACCGCCGGTGTTGTCGAACTCGTTGATCAGCTTGCCGTTGCGGTAGACCGAGTAGTGCTGGCCCTCCACCCGGATCTCGTAGTCGTTCCAGGTGCCCTTCGGCGTCACACCCGCGCCGCCGAGGCCGACGCGGTCGAAGCCGTAGATCGAGCCGGTCTTGTACATGTCGCCGTCGGGACGGTCCAGGATCTGCACCTCATGGCCGTACTTGATGGCGACCCACTCCGGGCGGGACTCCTCCGGGTTGTCGTGGACGTACGGGAAGCGTACGAAGACACCGCCGTTGGCGTTGCCGGCGCCGGGGGCGTCGTCCCGCCACTGGAGCTTCAGGGAGAAGTCGCCGTACTGCCGCTGCGGGAACCACAGCATGCCCATGCCCGGCACCGTGGTGCTGCTGGTCATGGCCCCGTCCTCGCTGAGCGAGAACTTGCCGCCGCCGACGTGCTGCCACTTGGCGAAGGTCTCCTCGGTGCCGTCGAAGATGTCGCGGTAGCCGTTGGTCTGCCCGGGCTTGCCGATGCCCGACTCCCTGGCCGCGCGGGTGATCTGCCGGTGCTCACGGCTGTCGATGACGCCATCGTCGAGGAGCCGGTCGAGCACCTCGCCCACGTGCTTGAGGAACAGCGCGTGCGAGGACCAGTCCTTCTCGTCCTCGATCAGCTCGTTGATGGTGCAGCGGCTGCCCGTCATGCGGTTCGGGATGCCGGTGTCGACCGTGCCGACGATGACCGTCGCACGCTCGTCGTACTCGGGGCACACGGGCGCGGGGACGCCGCCGCCCTCCGCGACCGAGAACGCCAGGCTCTTGGCCTGCGAGGTGTTGCCGGCCTTGTCGGTCGCCCGGTAGAGGACCGTGTGGTAGCCGACCCGGTCGACGACCACCGGAGCCGTGTAGGCGAGGTAGGGGCCGCCGTCGAGGGAGTACTCGACCTTGTCGACGCCGGAGCCGCCGGAGTCGACCGCGACGACCGTCACGGTGGCCCGGCCGATGTAGGCGCCGTCGGAGTTCTGCTCGCCGGAGATCCCCGCCGTGGTCTGCGGCGGCTCCTTGTCCTCGGCCGGCGGTGCGACGATCGTGAAGTCCACGGACTTCTCGGCCGCGGCGTTGCCGGCCTTGTCGGTGGCCCGGTACCTGACGGTGTGCGCGCCCGTCTCGTGGACCATCACCGGGGCGGTGTAAGGCTGCCAGGCGCCGGTACCGACCGCGTACTCGACGGTGTTGACGCCGGAGCCCGTGTCGGAGGCGGTCACGGTGACCGTGGCCATCCCCAGGTAACGGCCCTGGTCGTCCTTCTCCCCGCTCACCGTGGCCGAGGTCTCCGGGGCGGTGGTGTCGTCCGTGGGCGGCGCGGCGACGGTGAAGTCGACGGACTTCTCCGCCTCGACGTTGCCCGCCTTGTCGTACGCCCGGTAGCGGAGGGTGTGGGCCCCGACCTCGTCGACGACGACGGGCGTCGTGTACGGCTGCCAGGGACCGTCGGCGCCGAGCGCGTACTCGATCTTGTCGACGCCGGCGCCCTCGTCGGTCGCCGCCAGAGTGACCGCGGCCTGGCCGATGTAGGCGCCGTCGGCGTTCCGGTCACCTTCCACCTTCGCCGTCGTCACGGGCGCGGTGGTGTCCTCGCCGCTGCCCGCGGTGACGGTCAGGATGCCCTGCATCGAGCCGTGACCGGGGATCGTGCAGTGGTAGAAGTAGCGGCCCTCGGTCAGGTTGACCTGGGCGGTGTGCTTGCCTCCCATGTCGTCGTTCGGGTTGGCCAGCAGGTTCAGCTGGACGTCGTTGTTGAACTCGACGTCGGAGACCGAGAACGTCAGGGTGTGCGGCATCCCGGTGGTGTTCCCGGTGGCCGCGCTGTTCTCGAAGACGATCGTCGCCGGACCGGCCACCGCGGTGGTCGGGAACGACAGGTAGCGGTCGATGGGGTCACCCGCGGTCCAGGTCAGGACCTGTTCCGCGGCGGCCTGCGGGGCCGTCCGGCCGTCGTCGGTCTTGCCGTACGCGGCGGCGGACATCAGCCCGACCACCATCGCCACGGCGGCCAGCAAGGCCGTCCACACGCTCGCGGTTCTGTGTCTCACGGTCACTGCGCCGCCTTCCTCGCCAGCTGGTCCGCGGCCGGGGTCGCCCCGCCGCCCTTGTAGGTCACGCGCCACAGCGCGGAGTTGGAGTCGGAGGTGAAGAAGCCGCGCCCGTAGTCCAGGACGTACAGCGACCCGTCGGGCGCGAACTTCCAGTCCATGAGGTTGCGGATACCGCCGGTGCCGGTCGGGATGATCTTCTTGAGCGACTCGGCGTGCACCGGGAGCCCGCCCTTGCCGACCGTCCTCGGATCGGTCAGCACCGCGTGCCTGGGCTGGTCGCCGTCGTAGAAGTCACCGACGAACCACTTGCCGTCCCAGTACGCGGGCCACTTGACCGCCGAGTCGCTCGCGGCGTCGAAGCGGTAGACGGGGCCGTTCATGGTGGCCTGGCCGCCGCCCTTGAGCCACGGCAGCAGCAGCTTCTGCTCCTCCTGCTTGTAGCTGGGCACGCCGTTGGCGTCACGCGGGTAGTCCACGCCGCCGCCCTGCGGCGAGTACCAGATGGTGTTCGGCGTGACGGGCGGCAGGTTGACCAGACCGTCGTTGTTCGGCGACTCGTTCTTCGGCGCGTCGCAGTCGTACCAGCCGAGCGGCTGGGCCGGGTCGGGCAGATTGCGGTCCCGATAGGGCTGGTTGTTGCCCATGCAGTAGGGCCAGCCGTGGTTGCCGGCCTGCGTGATGGCGGCGAACGTGTCGTACTTGGCCGGACCCCAGGTCGTCGAGGGGGCGCCTGCGTCCGGACCGACCCATCCCGCGTAGAGGATGTCGGTGCTCTTGTCGACGAAGATGCGTGCCGGGTTGCGCACGCCCATCACGTAGATCTCGCCGCGGGTCTTGCCGCCGCCCTCGGCCGTCTCCTCGCCCGTGAAGAGGTTGCCCTCGGGGAGGGTGTACGTGCCGTCGTCCTCGGGGTGGATCCGCAGGATCTTGCCGTTGAGGTTGTTGGTGTTGCCCGCGGTGCGGCGCGCGTCGGCGAAGGACACGCCCTTGAAGTTCGGCTGCGGGTTGTTGCCCGAGTATCCGCCGCTGAAGCCGGACGAGTTGTTGTCGCCGGTGGCGATGTAGAGGTTGCCCTTGGAGTCCCAGGCCATGCCGCCGCCGGCGTGGCAGCAGCTGTGGATCTGCACCGGCCAGTCGAGCAGCACCTTCTCGCTCGCCAGGTCCAGCCGGTTGGTGGCCAGGTCGAGCGTGAAGCGGGAGACGCGACGCTCGGCCATGTGGGTCTCGCGGTCGATCTCCGAGTGGGGTGTGTAGTGCAGATACACCCAGCCGTTGGTCATGAAGTCCGGGTCCAGCTCGATACCGAGCAGCCCCTCCTCGTTCTTGACCAGCTCGTCGCCGCCGCCCTTGTTGCCGAAGACCGTCAGCGCACCGGCCTTGGAGACCTTCTTGGTCTTCGGGTCGTAGACGTGGACCTCGCCCTGGCCCTTGCCGATCTCCGGGTTGTTCCAGTCGGTGACGACCGGCCGGGAGGAGTCGGCGCCGCCGCGCCCGATGTACAGCACACGGCCGTCGGGTGCGACGACCAGCCCGTGCGGTTCGCCGATCTGGTCGTTCTGCCCCGGCTGGTTGGCCTGGGTGACCCGTTCGGCCGTGTAGTTGGCGTCGATCGTCGCCTTGCAGTCGGCCTGGGAGATGCGGGTCGTCCAGGCGAGCGCGCCGCGCAGATGGTCGCGGAAGTCGGTCTCCGCGAAGCTGTCGGCCGTGCCGCCCATGCCGGTGTAGAAGGAGCGGCCGCCGTCGTAGTCACGGCACCAGGAGATCGGATGGTCCCAGCCGTTGCCCTTCGCGGCCGGCGTGTAGGAGTTCTCCTTCACCCGGGCCACCGTGTGCACCTTGCCCGACGGGTTCTCCGCCCAGTTGAACCACTTGTCTGGCCGCTTCCACTGCAGGGGCAGCGACTTGGTGGCCGGATGCACGCGGTCGCCCACCTCGACGACGGCGCGCTGGGTGCTGCTGGGCGCGCCCGTCGGACGCGCGCCGATCAGACCGGTGAACCAGTCGGAGTACGGCTCGGTGCGCGCGGCTTCGTGGATGCCGACGAATCCGCCGCCCGCCTCCAGATAGGACTCGAGGCCCGCCTCCTGATCGGGATCGAGCACATCGCCGCCGCCGGTCAGGAACACGACCGCGTTGAAACGGCCGAGCTGCTTGGCGTTGGTGAACACCGCGGGATCGTCGGTGGCTTCGGTCCTGAAGCGGCTCGCGGCGGGGCCGGTCAGTCCGATCGTCTCGATCGCGGCGATACCGGCCTCGACGGCCGGTGACTCCGCCGTGGCGGAGCCGTGGAAGACGAGCACCTTCACGTTCGCGCCGCCGGGCGGCGACGGCAGGGACAACGTTGTCGCCGGTGGCCTCGGATACGGTTCGGCGCTGGCGGGACTGCCGCCGCCGAACAGCGACGCGGTCATGGCGCCGACGCCAAGTGCCGCTGCCAGGAGGTGCTTTCGGGATCTCGCTCTTTCGGACCTGTGATGTGGTGCGCGCTGCATGGGTCACCCACCCCTCTGTGGTCACAACAACAGCCGTTGAAGCTAGACCTCTTTTCGCGGTTCGCCAATAGGTATGACTGCAATACGACGAACTTTGTCCTGACCGTGGATAAACGAGCCCCGCCCGGTTACCGTGTGGCCGTCCCCGGGGTCATTCGCCCCGTCAATCTCTGCCGACGACTGGAGAGTTCGACATGGACAGACGGAGCTTCAACCGGCGTCTGCTCGCGGGCGGCGCGGCCGCGGCGGCCACAGGCGTGACATCGTTGTCGATCACTTCCGCCTCCAACGCGGCGCCGGCGCCGGTGAAGGACGCGCCCCGCCTCGCTCCGGCCGGCGGCCAGGTACGGCACCTCAAGATGTACGCCGAGAAACGGGCCGACGGATCGATGGGCTACGGCCTCGAGAAGGGCAAGGCGACCGTCCCCGGGCCACTGATCGAACTCGTCGAAGGCGACACGCTGCACATCGAGTTCGAGAACCTGATGGACGTGCCGGTCAGCCTGCATCCGCACGGCGTCGACTACGACATCTCCAACGACGGCACCAGGATGAGCCGGAGCCATGTGGAGCCGGGTGCCACCCGCACCTACACCTGGCGCACCCACGCACCCGGCCGCCGTGCCGACGGCACCTGGCGGCCGGGCAGCGCGGGCTACTGGCACTACCACGACCACGTCGTCGGCACCGATCACGGCACCGGCGGCATCCGCAAGGGCCTCTACGGCCCGATGGTGGTGCGCAGGAAGGACGACATCCTTCCGGACAAGCAGTTCACGATCGTCTTCAACGACATGACCATCAACAACCGGCCGGCGGCCGACCCGCCCAACTTCCTTGCCACGGTGGGGGACCGGGTCGAGATCATCATGATCACGCACGGCGAGTACTACCACACGTTCCATATGCACGGTCACCGCTGGGCGGACAACCGGACGGGCCTGCTGTCCGGCCCGGAGGACGTCAGCCGGGTGATCGACAACAAGATCACCGGCCCGGCCGACTCCTTCGGCTTCCAGGTGATCGCCGGCGAACACGTGGGCCCGGGCGCGTGGATGTACCACTGCCACGTCCAGAGCCACTCGGACATGGGCATGGCCGGGCTGTTCCTCGTCGCCAAGGAGGACGGCACGATCCCCGGCCACGAACCGCACCATCCCGCCTCGGAAGAGGGCCACGCCCACTAGATCCCGGCGCCCGGACAGGGCCTAGGACGAGGCGCTCAGGTCCCATACCTCCCACGTGGTGTACGGCGCGCGTGCGCATAGCTGCGCGGGCCGGGCCGGAAAGCCGTGCGCGTGCCCGCCCGGGCTGTCGGCCCTCCAGCCGGCAGACCCGGCGCCAGGGCCGGCCCGGCAACGGGGGCTCGCGCCTGGCCGGGTTCCGGTCGAGCCGTGGCAGGAGCCCGTGTGGTGGCGGTCGGTTCGGTGCGCCCGTTGACAAGCGGTAGCCGCCGTGGCACCTCTCCGGCCGTCCGCTGCCGGGCCGCGGTGCGCGCGTCTCCGGAACATGTGGTTCCGTAGATCTGACGGCTCGAGCAGGGCACCTCGGCGGCCAGTGGGTGTCCAGGGCCTTTTCCAACGGCACGGTCCGGCCCTCGACGGCCACGCGGCGCCGAGCCCTGGACGTCTGTCCCGGGTGCCGCCCGATGCCGGGCCGCGGACGGGGTGCTTTCCGTGGTGACGGCGGAGCCGGTCGCGCAGCAAGGAGACCGGGAATGGATCAGAACAAGGTCACCGAGTTTCTGGGACGGTTCGTGACGGACCTGGGTGCCGCCGGTGCCGCCGGTTCGGTGGTGATCGGTCACCGACTCGGCCTGTACCGGGCGCTGGCGGAAGGCCCGGCGACGCCGGAGCGCTTCGCCGAGCGGACCGGATGCCATCCCCGCTACCTGACCGAATGGTTGCTCGGCCAGGCCGCAGGAGGGTACGTCAGCTACGACACGCAGACCGGAGAGTTCCGGCTGACCGAGGAGCAGGCGTTCTGCCTGGCCGACCCGGACGGTCCCAACGTTCCGGCGGCCTTCCTCATCGTGCTGGGGTATCTGCGTGCCGAGCCGCGGATCACCGAGGCGTTCCGCAACAGTGACGGCGTGGCCTGGCATGAGCACGACGAGGACGTTTTCGTCGGATGCGACGCGTTCTACCGCCCCGGATACGTGGCGGAACTCGTACCGAACTGGATCCCGGCGCTGGACGGGGTCGACGAGAAGCTGGCCGCCGGAGCGCGGGTGGCCGACCTCGGCTGCGGACTCGGCTCCTCGTCGCTCCTCGTGGCCGAGGCCTACCCGCGCGCCACCGTCGTCGGCTCGGACTACCACGCCGAGTCGATCGAGTTGGCGCGGAAGAAGGCGGAGGCTGCCGGGCTGACCGACCGGGTGACCTTCGAGGTGGCGTCCGCGCAGACGTTCACCGGCGGTGACTACGACCTGGTCATGATGTTCGACTGCCTGCACGACATGGGCGATCCGCCCGGAGCGGCCAAGCAGGTGCGGGAGGCGCTGGACGCGGACGGCACATGGATGCTGGTGGAGCCGTACGCCTCCGACAAGGCCGAGGAGAACTTCAATCCGGTCGGCCGGCTGTACTACAGCGGCTCCACGTTCCTGTGCGTGCCGAACAGCATGTCCCAGCCCGGGGGCTACTCCCTGGGCGCGCAAGCCGGGGAGGCCGCGATCCGCGAGGTGATCAGGGAAGCCGGCTTCACCCGGTTCCGCAGAGCGGCGCAGACACCCTTCAATCTGGTGTACGAAATCAGGCCGTAGCGCCGCCCCGGGTCGGCGATCGACAGGTGTCCGTCAGGTGTCGGACAACACCTGGTCGAGCCTGGCGCCCCCCTTGCTTCCGGGCGTCCCCCGGGGCTCACTCTGCAGGTTGCAACCGTCGGCCACTGGGCGAGGATGGAGTTGTGGGGAAATAGCCGGGTGAGGGGAAGGCGGCTGGCCATGGGCGAGCACATCGTCGCCGGTGACCTGGACATCTGGACGGAACAGGTCGGTCAAGGACCGGACGTCCTGCTCATCGGCGGCTTGGGCGACACCGTCGAATCGTGGCAGTTCCAGCTCGACCGGCTCCTGGACCGTTACCGCCTGACCGCCTTCGACAATCGGGGGGCCGGCCGAACCGCGATGCCCGACGGTCCCGTCTCCGTGGAGATGATGGCCGACGACGCCGCCGCGCTTCTGCGGGCCGTCCACGTTTCCTCTGCCCACGTGGCCGGCTTCTCCGGCGGCAGCATCATCGCCCAGGAACTGGCCCTCCGCCACCCGGAGCTGGTGCGCAGTCTCGTCCTGCAGAGCACATGGCCGGTGATGGACCCGTACCTGCGCTCCTGGGCACGGTTCATCCGGTGGCTGGTGGCGGTCGCTCCGAGCGAGCGCGCGTTCCTCGAGGGCTTCTATCTCGACATTTACACGGCGCGGGCGCACAACGACGGAAGCGTCGACCGGACCATCGAGGAGGTCCTCGCCTTCCCGCACAAGCAGTCGGCCGAGGACGGTCAGCGGTTTCTCGATGCCTTCATCGACCACGACACCACCGACCGCCTGCCGCGGATCGGAGTGCCGACGCTTGTCCTCGCCGGTGGCCTCGACCCGACCGCGCGTCCGGAGCTCGGCCGCGCCGTGGCCGAGCGGATCCCGGGCGCCCGGTTCGAGGTCATGGAGGAGGAGGCCCACCAGCCCTTCCAGGAAGTGCCGGACGAATGGAATTCCCGCGTCGACGCCTTCTGGCGCGACGTCGGGACACGCGGCTGAACCATCAACGCCGCCCTACCGGCGACAACCGGGATTGTCGGACGCCTGTCTCGTTTCACCGTGCGGTCCACCCGACTTGACGGCCCGGGCCCGCGATGCGGGCGCCGTGAATCCACCCGGCGTCGCAGCGCCGTACGGCGATTTCGCCGGGCGCGCCGTGAAGGTTTCGGGCGGGATCGGTAGGAGACTCGGGGAGCGACGGCGGCCGCATCCGAAGGAGGACCTTTGCTCAGCGTTCCCTACGTCACCGGCTCCCCGAACTGGATCGACCTCGGCACGGCCGACGTCGAAGCCGCCAAGACCTTCTACGGCGGCGTGTTCGGCTGGACGTTCGTGTCGGCGGGGCCGGATGCCGGCGGTTACGGCATGTTCCAGCTCGGCGGGAGGACGGTCGCCGCCGTGATGACCGTCCCGCCGGAGCAGGGGCCGCCGAACTGGAACGTCTACTTCCAGACGCCTGACGCCGACGCCCTGGTGAAAGCCGTCGAACAGCGCGGCGGGAGCGTCGTCGTCCGGCCCATGGACGTCCTCGACCAAGGGCGCATGGCGATCTGCCTCGACCCGGCGGGTGCGGCCTTCGCGGGCTGGGAACCGGGCCGGAACAAGGGACTCGACGCGGTCAGCGAGCTGGGGACCCTGTCCTGGCTCGAGCTGTTCACACCGGAGCCCGACTCCGCCCTGGCGTACTACGGCGACGTCTTCGGCTGGGAAGTCTCCGAGATGCCCATGCCCGACGGCAGCGGGACCTACACCATGGTCCGCCCGGGCGGTGCGGCGCAGGACACCACGTTCGCCGGCGTCCTCCGGCTGAACGCCGATCCGCTCGAGGCCGCCGGCGGGCCCTACTGGCTGCCGTATTTCGCCGTCGAGGACTGCGACGCCTCGGTGGCCAGGGCGCAGGAGCTGGGCGCGGAGATCAGGCTGGCGCCCGTCGATGTGGAGGGCGTCGGCCGTTTCGCGAAACTGGCCGATCCGGCGGGCGCGCGGTTCGCCGTCGTGCGGGGATTCCTGCTGGGGGACTGACCTGAAAGGCCCCCTGCGGGGGACGCCGTTGATCGTTCGTTGACGGGATGTTTATCTGCGACGGGCAGCGTGTTCCGCATGCCGATCAACACCACAATCACCACCGAGCACGAACTCTCCTGGCAGGAGAGCGCGTTGTGCGCCCAGGCGGGTCCCGAGTTCTTCTTCCCGGCCCCCGGCTCCTCGACCCGCGAGGCCAAGCAGCTCTGCGGAGCGTGCGAGGGCCGGGTGGCCTGCCTCGAGTACGCGCTGACACACGACGAGAGGTTCGGCGTCTGGGGCGGCCTGTCGGAGAAGGAACGCCACCGCCTCAAGCGCACGGCCCGCTGACCCGGGCGGCGGCCGCCGCCGCTCCGCAGGCGGCGCGGCACGCCCACGAGGTGGAAGCGCGGCTCACGAGGCCGGGCGCGCCGCCGGGCGGCGCGGCGGTCACCGGGCGGCGCATCGGCTCATGAGCCGATGCGGAAGGTCTCTCCGTAGACCCGCCAGGTGAGCGGCGTGTCCAGGCCCATGTTCCCCTCGCGCAGGAACACCCGCTGAGCGGTGTCGATCCGCGAGGAGTCCCTGGTCTGCTCGGTCTTCTGGCGGCCGATCACGGTCCGGCCGGCGTCGAGGAAGGCATTCAGGTAGGCCTTCTCGTCGCCGCCCTCCGCCGCGGTGTCGGCGGCCTTCATCGCGGCCTCGCGGATGCCGTAGAAGCCGTCCGGGCCGAGCCCCGGTCCGTGGAGCACCATCGCGTCGTAGTAGATGAACTGGCCGAGCGTGGACAGGCCGTCCATCTTGGCCAGCCGCACGGCCGGGTCGAAGTAGATCCGGTCGCGCATCACGTCCTGCGCCTTGCGGAACTCGGGGTCCTCCGCCGCCTTCACCCACGCCGCCTCGAAGGGCGCGCCCAGTCCCTCGTGCGAGTCGCTGCCGTCGACCTCGCGGAGCGCGGGGAGGTACGCGGCGAGCGGGTTGTCCGGGTGCTCGGCCGTGAAGTACTCGACGAGCTGGAGCATGTCGTTCGTACCCGAGCAGAAGCCGATGATCCCGGCCGTGTAGCCGTTGCCGTCGCCGATGTCCTCGATGGCGCCGTACTGGCTCTTCCAGTCCAGCGTCGAGTTCTCCGCGCTCGCCACCAACTGGGCGGCGATCTCCTTCTTCGCGGGGTCCGCGAGGCCCGGCGGCAGCGCGTCGATGCGGTCGTCCCGCTCGCGCTGCTGGGCCGGGCTGCCCGCCTTGAGCGGGTCGGGGGCGAAGGCGGTCGGGCTGACGCGCAGGCTCGGGTCGTCCTTGGGGCGTAGCGACTCGCCGCCTCCGCCGAAGTAGACGGAGGCGGCAACAGCTACAGGGGCGCCGAAGAGGACGACGCGCGTCAGGGGTTTCACGCGGGACAGCGTACGGTGCCGCCCCGCGCCCCAGTAGTCCCGGGTTCGGCCCGCCCGTACGGTCGCGGCCGGGCCCGGCCACCGTCGCCGCAGGCCCTCGTCCGGGAGCGAGGGCCACTCACGTCGCACCGCCCTCCTCGGGAGCGGAGGCCACCGGCGCCGGGGTTGCCCGGCGTGGACGTCCTAGCCGGCGGCGCGCGCCGCCATCCGGGCCTTGCGGGCGGCGAGCTTCTCGTCGAACTTGAGCGCCTCCGCGTCCAGCCCGTTCATGTACAGGCCGAGTTCCTCCTGCGCCTTGAGGCCCTCCGGGCCCAGGCCGTCGATCTCCAGGACCTTGAGGTGGCGCAGCACCGGCTGGAGCACGTCGTCGTGGTGGATACGCATGTTGTAGATCTCGCCGATGGCCATCTGCGCGGCGGCCCGCTCGAAACCGGGCATACCGTGCCCCGGCATCCGGAAGTTCACGACCACGTCCCGCACGGCCTGCATGGTCAGGTCGGGGGCGATCTCGAAGGCCGCGCCCAGCAGGTTGCGGTAGAAGACCATGTGGAGGTTCTCGTCGGTGGCGATACGCGCCAGCATCCGGTCGCAGACCGGGTCGCCCGACTGGTGGCCGGTGTTGCGGTGCGACACGCG
Organism: Streptomyces sp. OZ13; assembly: GCF_052068155.1. NCBI lineage: Bacteria > Bacillati > Actinomycetota > Actinomycetes > Kitasatosporales > Streptomycetaceae > Streptomyces > Streptomyces sp. OZ13. The sequence goes on from NZ_JBQHCZ010000001.1 coordinate 771,092, forward strand.
CGTCGCGAGCTCCTGGAAGGCGACGTACGCCACGGAGTGCAGCATCGAGTGGCGGTTGTCGGACTCGAAGCCCTCCGCCATGTGGGCCATCCGGAACTGCTCGAGCTTGTCCGGGTCCACGGCGCGCGAGGTGAGCAGGTAGTCCCGCATCACGATCCCGTGCCGGCCCTCCTCCGCGGTCCAGCGGTGCACCCAGGTGCCCCAGGCGCCGTCGCGGCCGAAGAGCGTCGCGATCTCGTGGTGGTAGCTGGGGAGGTTGTCCTCGGTGAGGAGGTTCACCACCAGCGCGATCTTGCCGATGTCCGTGACCTTGGACTGGGCGGGCTCCCAGGCCTCTCCGTCCTCGAAGAAGCCGGGGAAGTTGCGGCCGTCGGAGAAGGGGACGTACTCGTGCGGCATCCAGTCCTTGGCGACCTTCAGATGGCGGTTGAGCTCCTTCTCCACGACCTCTTCCAGCGCGTACAGAAGTCGCGCGTCGGTCCACGCTTCCGAACTGCCGAGGTGGGGAGAGGTGATCGTCACGGGGGCTCCTGGGGGACGGGAGAGTTACCTACGTACTCGTAGGTTACGAAACCGTAGGTTAAGCGCGTCATAAGGCCCCGTCCAAGCCCGGATCCGCGATGCCCGATTACGTACCGTTATAAGGGCAGCTCCAGCGGTGTACGGAGAGCTCTGTCACGGTCTTCCGCTGCTGCCGGAACGGCCGGATCATTCGTGTCCGCCCGACGGGTCGGTGCAGGCGCACGGCGCGTCGCCGTGTCCCCGGGGCGCCCGGTCGTTCGCACCGTGCGGCGCGGCGCGGCCGGGCGGGTCGGACCGGTCTCCCGGTGCCTCACCGCCGGCCGCGCCGCACGCTCAGGCCCGACGCGCCGCAACCTCACCCGTCGGGACCCGCACGCTCATCCCGTCGGGAACGCCCCCTCCCGCAGTTCCTCCGCCGAGACGTCCCGCAGCCCGCCGTCGAGCAGCAGCCGCCGCGTGACGCCGATCGCATCAAGGAACGACGCGTCGTGGCTGGCCACGATCAGGGCTCCCCGGTAGGACTCCAGCGCCGCCGTGAGGCTGCGCACGCTCGACATGTCGAGGTTGTTCGTCGGCTCGTCCAGCATGAGCAACTGCGGCGCGGGCTCGGCGAGCAGCAGCGCCGCGAGTGCCGCACGGAACCGCTCGCCGCCCGACAGTGTCCCGGCCGGCTGGTCGGCCAGGGCGCCCCGGAAGAGGAACCGCGCCAGCCGTGCCCTGATCTGGTTGTCAGTGGCGCCAGGGGCGAACCGGGCCACGTTCTCGACGACGCTCAGCCCGTCGTCGAGGAGGTCGAGGCGCTGGGGCAGGAAGCGGAGCGGGACTTCGGGCACCGCCTCGCCCGCCACCGGCTCCAGTTCTCCGGCGATCGTGCGCAGCAGGGTCGTCTTGCCCGCGCCGTTGCGCCCCACGAGCGCGATCCGTTCTGGTCCGCGTACCTCGAACTCTCCCTTCACCTCTGCCCCGTACCGGAGCTGCAGGTTCCGGAGCCGCAGCACCTCGCGACCGGGGTGGACCTGGGTGCTGGGCAGCTCGATTCGGATCTCGTCGTCGTCGCGTACCGCCTCCACGGCCTCGTCGAGGCGCTCCTTCGCCTCCGCGAGTCTCTCGGTGTGGAGGATGCGGTGCTTGCCCGCCGACTCCTGGGCCGAGCGCATGCGGGACCGCATGACGATCCTCGGCTCCCGTTTGGTGTCGTACATCTTCTGGCCGTACCGCCGACGACGGGCCAGCTTGACGTGGGCGTCGGCGAGTTCGCGCTTCTGGCGCTGTACGTCGGCCTCCGCCGCACGCACCGTCCTTTCTGCCGCCTGCTGTTCGACGGCGAGCGCCTCCTCGTACGCGGAGTAGTTGCCGCCGTACCAGGCGACCTCGCCGTCGCGCAGATCGGCGATCTGGTCCACCAGCTCCAGCAGTTGACGGTCGTGGCTGACGACCAACAGCACGCCGGACCACCGTGTCACCGCGTCGTAGAGGCGCCGGCGGGCGAACAGGTCCAGATTGTTGGTGGGTTCGTCGAGCAGCAGCACATCGGGACGGGCCAGCAGCAGCGCCGCCAGCCGCAGCAGGACCGCCTCGCCGCCGGAGAGCTCGCCGATGGTGCGGTCGAGACCGATGTGGCCGAGGCCCAGCTCGTCCAGGGTGGCGTGCGCGCGCTCCTCGACGTCCCAGTCGTCGCCGACCGTGGTGAAGTTCTCCTCGCTCGGATCGCCCGCCTCGATGGCGTGCAGCGCGGCGCGGGTCCGGGCGATGCCGAGGACCTCGTCCACCCGCATGCCGGTGTCGAGCACGACGTTCTGCGGCAGGTAGCCGATCTCTCCCACGGCGCGGACCGCTCCGGCGGACGGTACGAGCTCGCCGGCGAGCAGGCGCAACAGGGTCGACTTTCCTGAGCCGTTGAGGCCGATCAGTCCGGTGCGGCCGGGCGCGACCGCGAGGTGGAGGTCCTCGAAGACGACGGTGCCGTCCGGCCATGCGAAGCAGAGTTGGGAGCAGGTGAGAAAGGTGGGGGAAGTAGACACGTGGCCTCCGGTTGCTGGTTACGGGCTGGGAGCAACGTTGGAGACACCTGTGCGACGTGACGGATGCCGAAAAGGGGCCGTGAGAGATCCCGGAGACGCCGGGAAGGAAGAAAGGTCCCGGTCGGGGAGAGCGGACGGCATGAATCGTCGAGGTCGCACGCAAGCGCACAGGCGTGAGCCGTGCTGCGCGGTGTCTCAAGACCTCAGACGTGCAACGTCCTACTCCGATCGACGACAACAGAACCGTCATACACCGTAAAGAGCGCCCGGGACCGTGTCAACGGGATTCCTCCGGCCCGGGGAACGGTGCCGCAGGGCTCGGCCGGCGGCGGGGGTCGTGCGGTGGCGGGAAGCGGCGGAGGGCGTCAGGCGGCGTCGCGCAACAACTCCGTCAGGTCCTGGTCGAGCCCCAGGTACAGGTGTTCGCGCCCGGCCGGGACCGCCTCGTGCGCGCGCTCGAGGAAGCGCCGCAGATCCCCGGTGCGGATGTGCACCATGGCCATGCCCTCGGGGGCGTGGAACTCCAGCACCGTCCGGTCGTAGCCGTACGGCCGCAACCGCACGTCACCGAGGCCGGCCGGTTCATGGACCCCCTCCGCGAGCAATTCCCGTGAGAACGCCCAGGACACATCGGTGCCCTCCAGAGTGGCCGGTCCGGGGAAGTCGATACGGACGGCGAAAGGATCACGGCGGTCGTAGTGCAGTGTCGCGGGAACGGACTCCATCTGTGGTGCGGACGCGACGAGTCGGGCCTGGACGGTCTGCTCGATGACGGTGGACAAGCCCCGCTCCTTCGTGTGCGGCTCGCTGGGTCCTGATGGCGCAGGTCTCCCTGATATCTCAGAAGACGTCGGAAGGACCGATTCCGTGCACCGGAGAAGAGAGTGACATGTGTCACCGCCCGCCGTCCGGCGCACACTCGGATCACCACACGACGGAGCCGGCGCCACGCACCCTGGACGGGTCCCGGCGCGTGGGCTAGCTTCCAGCGCCATGAGGTCCATGGGGAAGACGAGACGAACGCTGTCCATGGGGCTGTGCGCCCTCGCGGTGGCGGCAGCGACCGCCGTACCGGCGCGGGCCGAACAGGCGCCCCCGGCAGCGGACCGGCCGGCGGCGGCCGGTACCCCCGGCTGGAGCCTGAAGGACACCGGAACCGATGTGCGGTTCCGGGGCCTCGCGCCCGTCAGCCGGAAGACCGCATGGGTGGCCGGCTCCAAGGGCACCGTGCTGCGCACCACCGACGGCGGCCGGAGCTGGCTGGACGTCTCACCGCCCGGGGCCGGCGCGCTCGAGTTCCGTGACGTCGAGGCGTTCGACGGCCGGCGCGCGGTGGTCCTGGCCATCGGCGAGGGCGAGGCGTCCCGGGTGCTGCGGACCGAGGACGGCGGGGCGAGCTGGACCGAGTCGTTCCGCAATACCGACGCCAAGGCGTTCTACGACTGCATCACCTTCTTCGACAGCCGGCACGGCCTGGCCATGAGCGACCCCGTGGACGGGAAGTACCGCATCCTGTCCACGGGCGACGGCGGGCGGTCCTGGAAGGTCCTCCCCGACGCCGGCATGCCGCCCGCCCTGCCGGGCGAGGCCGGCTTCGCCGCGAGCGGCCAGTGCCTCGTCAGCTCCGGCCCGAAGGACGTCTGGCTGGCCACCGGCGGCGGTGCCACGGCGCGGGTGCTGCACTCCGCGGACCGCGGGCTGAACTGGACCGTCGCGGAGTCGACGATCCCGGCCGGCGACCCCGCACGCGGCGTCTTCGCGCTCGCGTTCCGCGACCGGACGCACGGCCTCGCGGTCGGCGGCGACTACCGTGCCGACCAGGCCTCGCCCCGGGCCGCGGCCGTCACGGGCGACGGTGGCCGCAGCTGGCGGCAGGCGCAGACCCCGCCGCCCGCGTACCGCTCCGGTGTGACCTGGCTTCCGCACAGCAGGTCCGCCGCCCTCGCCGTCGGGCCCACGGGCACGGACCTCACGACGGACGGCGGCCGGACCTGGCACACGGTCGACACCGGCTCGTTCGACACCGTCGACTGCACCCCCGACTTCGGCTGCTGGGCCTCCGGAGAGAAGGGCCGGGTCGCGCGTCTGGAGTTCTGAGACCGGGCGGTCGGGTCGTCAGGAAGCCGGCTGCTGGCGGTAGGGAGCCAGCTCCGGCGCTGTCTTCGTCGCGATGAACTCGGTGATCCGGTAGGCGCACACGGCGCCGACGACGAAGGGGTCGGTCGCCGCGATCTTCTCGATGCCGGCGCGGTCGTCCCCGACGGCGAGGATGATCCCGCCGTCGCGCGGCTTCTTCCTGCCCGAGGCGATGAAGACGCCCTCCTCGTACAGGTCGTCCAGCCATGCCACATGGGCTTCCATCAGCGGTTCGACGCGCTCGACCGGCGCGGTGTAGGTCAGTTCCATCACAAACATGACCGTCACGCTACCGGGCCTGTCACCGGGCGGGCGGTCGCTCGGGGGCAAGCCATACAGTGGGCGGCATCATGAAGATCGTCGAAGCGCCCTCCGGCTGGCCCGTGAACGAGGAAGAGGCCCTGGCCGTCCAGGACGAACTGCGCACGCGTGTCGTCCTGGACGAGCCGGGCCCACCGGTCGGCACCGGGTTGGTGACAGGCGTCGACGTGGCGTACGACGACGACCGCGATGTCGTCGCCGCGGCGGCGGTCGTGCTGGACGCGGCGACGCTGGCCGTGGTGGAAGAGGCCACGGCCATCGGCCGGATCACGTTCCCCTACGTGCCCGGACTGCTCGCCTTCCGCGAGATCCCGACGGTGCTGGCCGCCCTCGAGTCGCTCACGGCCGGGCCCGGCCTGGTCGTCTGCGACGGCTACGGTCGCGCGCACCCCCGGCGGTTCGGGCTGGCGAGCCACCTCGGGGTGCTGACGGGGCTGCCCTCGATCGGCGTCGCGAAGAACCCGTTCGTCTTCACCTACGGCGAACTCGGGGACGGGCGGGGCGACTTCGCGCCCCTTCTCGCCGACGACGGCGAGGAGGTCGGCAGGGCCCTGCGCACCCAGCGGGGTGTGAAGCCGGTCTTCGTCTCCGCGGGTCACCGGGTGACGCTCGACGCGGCATGTGCCCACACGCTGCGGCTGGCACCTGAGTTCCGGGTCCCGGAGACGACCCGGCGCGCGGACGCCCTGTGCCGGAGGGCGCTTCTCGAGGCGACAGGCGTGTGACGGCTGCGGCGCCCGCGTCGGGTGAGGCCCCGTCACGCCTGTGACGGGGCCTCACCCGTGGTTCAGGCGGCCTTGCCGCCGTCGACCGCAGCCGAGTACCCGAAGGCGGACACGGCCTGGTAGTACGTCCACGCCGTCGAGTTGCACGCGGTGCGGGTGGCGCCGGAGTACCGGTTGCACACCCGCTTCAGGTCCTCGTAGAACGCCGAGTCCAGTCTGGACTTGTTGGCGTCGAAGCTACCGACGGCCTTGTAGTTCCGATAGCCGAAGTCATGGCGTGCGCATGACATCTTGAAAGGGAAGCCGAACGGGTTGTCCGGCGACGTGGAGCAGTAGTCCGTGGACCAGTTGAAGCCGTAGGCGCTCCAGGCGCCCTGGTTGGCCCGGGCGGCCGCCCAGGCGTTGTAGCTGGTGGCGCTGGTCTGGGTCCAGGAGCTGAGCACCTGGAGCTTGTCGGCGGGGGCGGCGGAGGCCGACCCGGCGGGGATCAGAGCGGCGGGCAATGCCAGAGCGGCCGACACGAGCGGCAGGGCGAAACGGCGACGCATGCAGAAACCTCCACGTATGGACGGGGGTCGGTGCGCGCCACGTGGCCTGTCCACGGGCAGGTCCAGAGTCCTGCTATACGCGCGTCCTGCACAGCCTTTGCGTCACATGCAACGGATGAAATCTTCGTGTCGGACCCGGGGGCCTGGGCCGGACACCGGCCGCAGGCAAGGGCGTTGACGACGGATCCGCCCCGCAGGGGTGGTTCAGGGCCGGCGGCCGTGGAAGGTGCGGCGCAGGTCGCTCACCCAGGCGTCGGGGTTCTCCCAGGGGATGAAGTGGCCGCCGTGGTCGTGGGCGTTGACGTTGACGTGGTTGAACCAATCGGCCTGGGGTCCGGTCTTGAAAGCCCGGACGCGCTCGTCGGCGGTGCGGATGCCGGGCGGGTTCTCGTACGTGACGAAGGTGAGGCCGACCGGGGCCTGCACGACCGGGGTGCGGTCGTGGGAGGGGGCCCAGGGGTAGCGGTTGGCGTTGGCGTAGTAACGCATCGACGTGGCGACGGAGTTGTTCACCCAGTAGATCGTGGCGTGGGTGAGCAGGTCGTCCCTGGTGAAGACGGACTCGACGTCGCCGCCGTTGTCGCTCCAGGCGTTCCAACGCTCCAGCAGCCAGGCGAGCAGTCCGGCGGGTGAATCGCTCAGCCCGTGGGCGAGGGTGGCGCCGTCGAGCATGTGCACGGCGAGGTGGGACGCCCAGCGGTGGTCCAGCTCGATGATGCGGGCGCGGACGTCGGCGGGCTGGTCGTCGGTGAGGGGCCGGTTCCGGGCGAAGTCCCATGCGCGGGGGCCGGTGAAGAAGTCGAGCGGAAGCCCGGAGCCGATGTGGATGCCGTACAGCTCGTCGGCGTACTTGTGGCCGAGCTGGCCGGCGACGATCCCGCCGATGTCGCAGCCCCCGGCGGCGTACTTCTCGTATCCCAGGGTCTCGGTCATCAGGGTGTGCCAGAGGTCGGCGACCTTCCAGAAGTTGACGTCCGGAAAGCCGGTGAGAGGGCCGGGGAAACCGAAGCCGGGCAGTGACGGCACGATGACGTCGAACGCGTCGGCGGGGTCACCGCCGAAGGCGGCCGGGTCGGCGAGCGGGTCGATCACCTTCGACCAGTGCCAGAACGTCCACGGCCAGCCGTGGGTGAGGATCAACGGGACCGGGCGGGGGCCGCGGCCCGGCTTGCGCATGAAGTGCACCGGGACGCCGGCGACGCTCGCCCGGTAGTGCTCGTAGACGTTGATGGCGGCCTCGGCCTCGCGCCAGTCGTAGCCGTCCCGCCAGTGGGCGACCAGCTCACGGAGATAGCCGTCCGGGACGCCGTAGGACCAGTCCCCGTTCCCCTCGTCCAGCGGCGGACGGGTCAGTGCGAGACGGGCGCGCAGGTCCTCGAGGACCTCGTCGGACACATGGATCGGGGTCGGCTCCAGGGGGAAGGCGCGCGGGGTGGTCATGGCGTGGTCCCTTCGGGGGAGGGGCGGTGTCGTTCCATGCCAGGGCGGGTCCGGGGCAGCGGGGCCGGGGCAGGAATGTACCCCGCCCCCCGCGCGCGTACAGCGGGGATGCGACGGTCGCGTCCGCGTCCGCTGGTGCCGTGACCGCATACGTTCGCCGGTTGCCGGTTGGGACGGGTGGCCCGGTGCGGTAGGGGCACGATCATCAGCCTGGCCGCGGCTGAAGCCGATCCGCTCCTATGACCGCGGTGTGCTGGCCCAGCGCCACGTGGTGGGACGAGGGTGCCCCGGCAGTTCGGCGCGGCCGGTGGCCCACAACAGGGTGAGCCAGGGATCCGCGCCGCCCGGAGCCTCCGGAAACAGACGGTCGAGCACACGCGAGCAGAGAGCGGAGGACGGGGTCCAGGCAAGCCCGAAGCCTTCCGCCACATCGTGCATGTGTACCAGCGTCTCCACCACCCCCATCGCCGCGAAGCCTTCGGGGTCCGACACCCCGGCGGCGTGGTGGGCGCGGACCCGGGGCGGCGTCGTACGCACCATGGCGACCAGCAGCGCGCCGCTCGCCTCCAGCACCTGCACCAGGCCGGCCGGACCCGCATCACGGTCCGCGAAGAGGAAGACCGCGGGTCCGTCCGGCCTCTTCTGGCTCAACGCGAAAGGCACATGGGTGTCCAGCGGCGGGTTCTGCGGCCCCAGCTGCACGGCGTAGTAGAACAGGTCGTTGGCGAGGTGCTCGACGGTCTCCCAGCAGTCCCACTCCAGCGAACCGGCCTTACCGCCCCACCTCTCGCGGGGTGCGTCCCGAAGGATGTCCACGGCGAGCCGCACGGCAAGGTCGACGTCGTCCGCGGTGACGGGAGACAAGACTGATCCGGTTTCGACTGATCGAGACATGGCAGCACCGTATCGCGAGGGTAGAGGGCAACCCCTTCCAGCCAGTGCTGTGACCGGAACCGATCACCGGTTGCGACCTCACGCTGCGGTGGCACGTGGTCGTCCGCCCCAGCGGATGCCCTGGTTCGAGTCGGCGAGGGTGAACTGACTAGCGGGTGTGCGCCACCCGGAAGTGGATGCCTGCCCGCTGAAGCCGCGTCAGCAGCGCGTCGCCCATCGCCACCGCCGGCGTCACCTGACCGGAGGTCCTCGGCAGCGTGTCGCCCGCCATGCACATCGCCGCTTCCGCCAGGATCTTCGCCGTCTCGTGGTAGCCCGGGTCCCCGCCCTTCACCTCGGTGAGGACCCGGCGCCCGCCGCCCTCGCCGACGAAGCGCACCGAGAACCAGCTCTCCGCCCGGCGCTTGGCGCTGGGGCCGTCGCCCGGGGCGTAACGGTCCGTCAGCCACCGCCGGGCCGCGGGGATCTGCGCGAGGGCGAGGCCCGCGCCGACGGCGGCCGGGCCGCCGAGGGCCATCGGCAGGGTCTTCACCGCCGCGTAGTGGCGGTAGCGGAAGTCGGGGCCGTAGCGTTCCAGCGCGCGTGCCGAGCGGACCACGATCTGCGGGTCGATCGTCGGCAGGGGCAGCGCCCACGCCCCGGTCTCCCGGCTGAAGCGCGGCCCACCGAGCGGGGCCTGCGCCCGGCGGCCGACCAGCCGCGGTTCGTGGAGCCGGCGTTCGCGTGCGGCGCGCAGCGTTTCACGGCCGCGGCCCATGGCGTTGAGCGCCGACGCCAGTGTGCCGCCGGAGAACATCGCGTTGGAGCGCACGAAGCCGTCGACGGTGAGCGGAACGCCTTCGGGCAGCCGCTGCACGGTGAAGTACACGCCGAGGTCGTGCGGGACGGAGTCGAAGCCGCACGCGTGGAGAAGGCGTGCGCCGGTCTCGCGGGCCCGCGCGTCGTGCCGCACGTACATCAGGTCGACGAACTCGGGCTCCCCGGTGAGGTCCAGGTAGTCCGTCCCGGCGTCGGCGCACGCCGCGACCAGGCCTTCGCCGTACCAGACGTACGGGCCGACCGTCGTGGCGACGACCCTGGCGGAGTCGGCGAGCTCCCGCATCGAACCGGCGTCGGCGGCATCGGCCTCGATCAGCGCCAGGGCCGCGCACGACGGGTTGATGACGGCCAGCTGCTCCCTCAGGTGCTCGAGCTTGCCGCGGCTGCGTCCCGCCACGGCCCAGCGGCAGTCCTCGGGCGCGTGCCGCGCCAGATACTCGGCGGTCAGCCGCCCGACGAATCCGGTGGCCCCGAAGAGCACGATGTCGTACGGGCGCTGTGCGCGGTCCGTCCCGTTCTGGCTGTTCACTGGCTCCTCCGCCGTCAGGCTGTACCGGCGGATCGGGGCGGCAGACCCTGCCCCACGCCGTTGTCGGTGGCTGAGGCTAGCGCGCGCGGCGGCCGCGCAGAAGATCCGGTTTCCCTTGGTGACCCACCGGTGATCAAGTGGGTTCGAGACTCTAAGCGCTCGCTCGGCCCAAACCCTTGTCATAACTGGAACGCGTTCTTACCATCACTGGTGTTACATCATTTGTGTCACATAGCTGGGGGCTGAATGACAGCGTCAGGTAACGGCCCGCTGGCCGGGGTGCGAGTGGTGGAGCTGGCAGGCATCGGGCCCGGCCCGTTCGCCGCGATGCTCCTCGGCGACCTCGGGGCCGATGTCGTGCGCGTCGACCGCCCCGGCGGTGCCGGGCTGGCCATCGACCCGGCGTACGACCTCACCAACCGCAACAAGCGCTCCGTACTCATCGACCTCAAGGCGGCCGACGGCCCCGCCCGCGTCCTCGATCTCGTCGAGCGCGCCGACATCCTCATCGAGGGCTTCCGGCCCGGCGTCGCCGAGCGTCTCGGCGTCGGCCCCGACGAGTGTCTCGGCCGCAACCCACGTCTGGTCTACGGACGGATGACCGGCTGGGGCCAGCAGGGCCCGCTCGCCCAGCGCGCCGGCCACGACATCGCCTACATCGCCCTGACCGGCACGCTTTCCATGATCGGCAGTGCCGGCGAGCCGCCCACAGTGCCCGCCAACCTCGTCGGCGACTACGCCGGCGGCTCCCTCTACCTGGTCATCGGCGTGCTCGCGGCCCTCCAGCACGCGCGCGCCGACGGCGGCAGCGGACAGGTCGTCGACGCGGCCATCGTCGACGGCGCCACGCACCTCGCCACGATGATCCACGGGATGATGGCCGCCGGCGGCTGGCAGGACCGCCGCGGCGCGAACCTCCTCGACGGCGGCTGCCCCTTCTACGGCACCTACGAGACCGCGGACGGCCAGTACATGGCGGTCGGCGCGCTGGAGCAGCAGTTCTACGACCAGTTCGTCGAACTGCTCGGCATCAAGGACGACATCCCGGCCCGCAAGGACTTCGACCGCTGGGGGGAGCTGCGCCAGGCCGTCGCCGACCGGTTCAGGTCCCGTACCCGCGCCGAGTGGACCGCCGTGTTCGAAGGCACCGACGCCTGCGTCGCCCCGGTGCTCTCGCTCCGCGAGGCCCCCGGCCACCCGCACCTCGCCGCCCGTGGGACGTACGTCGAACACGGCGGCATCACCCAGCCCGCTCCCGCGCCCCGCTTCTCCGCCACCCCCACGGCCGTGGGCCGGGGACCCGCCCAGCCCGGCGCGGACACCGCGGACGTCGCCAGGGACTGGGACGTGCCCGCCATCCGGCCCCAGGAGGACCGTTGAAGCGCCAGATCTTCACCCCCGAGCACGAGGCGTTCCGTCAGTCCGTGCGCACCTTCCTCACCAAGGAGGTGGAGCCGCACTACGAGCAGTGGGAGAAGGACGGGATCGTCAGCCGCGACGCGTGGCTGGCCGCCGGCCGCCAGGGGCTGCTGGGACTCGCCGTGCCCGAGGAGTACGGCGGCGGCGGAAACGACGACTTCCGGTACGCCGCGGTGCTCCACGAGGAGTTCACCCGCGCGGGCGCGCCCGGCCTGGCCATCGGCCTGCACAACGACATCATCGGCCCCTACCTCACCTCCCTCGCCACCGACGAGCAGAAGCGCCGCTGGCTGCCGGGCTTCTGCAGCGGTGAGATCATCACCGCGATCGCGATGACCGAGCCGGGCGCCGGCTCCGACCTCCAGGGCATCCGCACCACGGCGGAGGACCGCGGCGACCACTGGCTGCTGAACGGCTCCAAGACATTCATCTCCAACGGCATCCTCGCCGACCTGGTGATCGTCGTCGCCAAGACCACTCCCGAAGGCGGCGCGCACGGACTGTCGCTGCTGGTCGTCGAGCGGGGCGCGGAGGGATTCGAGCGCGGCCGCAACCTCGACAAGATCGGCCAGAAGTCGCAGGACACCGCCGAACTGTTCTTCAACGACGTCCGCGTCCCCAAGGAGAACCTGCTCGGAGAGCTCGACGGCGCCTTCATCCATCTGATGACCAACCTCGCGCAGGAGCGGATGGCGATCGCCGTCGCCGGCATCGCCGCGGCCGAGCATCTGCTGGAGATCACCACCGAGTACGTCAAGGAGCGCGAGGCCTTCGGCCGGCCGCTCGCCAAGCTCCAGCACATCCGCTTCGAGATCGCGGAGCTGGCGACGGAATGCGCGGTCACCCGTGCCTTCCTCGACCGCTGCATCACCGACCACGCCAACGGGGAGCTGGACGCCGTCCACGCCTCGATGGCCAAGTGGTGGGCGACCGAACTCCAGAAGCGCGCCGCCGACCGCTGCCTCCAGCTCCACGGCGGGTACGGCTACATGAACGAGTACCGCGTCGCCAGGGCATTCACGGACGGACGCATCCAGACCATCTACGGCGGCACGACCGAGATCATGAAGGAGATCATCGGTCGTTCCCTGCTCGGCTAACCCTCTTGAAAGGCTGACCAGTGAGCACCGAAGCGTACGTGTACGACGCGATCCGCACCCCGCGCGGTCGCGGCAAGGCCAACGGGGCCCTGCACGGCACCAAGCCGATCGATCTCGTCGTCGGACTGATCCACGAGATCCGGGCCCGGTTCCCCGGCCTGGACCCCGCCGCCGTCGACGACATCGTGCTCGGCGTCGTCGGACCGGTCGGCGACCAGGGGTCCGACATCGCCCGGATCGCGGCCATCGCCGCCGGGCTCCCCGACACGGTCGCCGGCGTGCAGGAGAACCGCTTCTGTGCCTCGGGCCTCGAGGCCGTCAACATGGCCGCGATGAAGGTCCGCTCCGGCTGGGAGGACCTGGTCCTCGCCGGCGGCGTCGAGTCGATGTCGCGTGTGCCCATGGCCTCCGACGGCGGCGCCTGGTTCGCCGACCCGATGACCAATTTCGAGACCAACTTCGTCCCGCAGGGCATCGGCGCCGACCTGATCGCCACCCTCGGCGGCTGGTCGCGCCGCGACGTCGACGAGTACGCGGCGATGTCGCAGGAGCGGGCCGCCGCCGCGTGGAAGGACGGACGCTTCGACCGCTCGGTGGTCCCCGTCCGCGACCGCAACGGCCTCGTCGTCCTCGACCACGACGAGCACATGCGCCCCGGCACCACCGCGGACTCCCTCGCGTCCCTCAAGCCGTCCTTCGCGGGCATCGGGGACCTCGGCGGCTTCGACGCCGTCGCTCTGCAGAAGTACCACTGGGTCGAGAAGATCGACCATGTGCACCACGCCGGAAACTCCTCCGGCATCGTCGACGGCGCCGCCCTCGTCGCCATCGGCAGCAAGGAGGTGGGCGAGCGTTACGGGCTCACCCCGCGCGCCCGGATCGTCTCCGCCGCGGTCTCCGGCTCCGAGCCGACGATCATGCTCACCGGTCCGGCGCCCGCGACCCGCAAGGCACTCGCCAAGGCCGGGCTGACCATCGGCGACATCGACCTCGTCGAGATCAACGAGGCCTTCGCCGGCGTCGTCCTGCGCTTCGCCCAGGACATGGGCCTGGGCCTCGACAAGGTGAACGTCAACGGCGGCGCCATCGCCATGGGCCACCCGCTGGGCGCGACCGGGGCGATGATCCTCGGCACCCTCATCGACGAACTGGAACGCCAGGACAAGCGGTACGGCCTCGCCACCCTCTGCGTGGGCGGCGGCATGGGCATCGCCACCGTCGTCGAGCGTCTCTGACCCCCGTCCTCACCCGCCATACGGAGCAGCCAGACCATGAGCGAGTCCACCACCATCCGCTGGGAACAGGACGAGACCGGCATCGTCACGCTCGTCCTCGACGACCCGAACCAGTCCGCCAACACCATGAACCAGGCCTTCAAGGCCTCGATCGCCGCGATCGCCGACCGGGTGGAGGCCGAGCAGGAGTCCATCCGCGGCATCGTCTTCACCTCCGCGAAGAAGACCTTCTTCGCGGGCGGCGACCTCAAGGAGATGATCAAGGCCGGTCCGGACGACGCACAGTTCGTCTTCGAGGCGGGCATGGGCATCAAGCGCGCCCTGCGCCGCATCGAGACCATCGGCAAGCCCGTCGTCGCCGCCATCAACGGCGCGGCGCTCGGCGGCGGTTACGAGATCGCCCTCGCCTGCCACCACCGCATCGCCCTCGACGCGCCGGGCTCCAAGATCGGCCTGCCCGAGGTCACCCTCGGCCTGCTGCCGGCCGGCGGCGGCGTCACCCGCACCGTACGCCTCATGGGCATCGCGGACGCGCTGCTGAAGGTGCTGCTCCAGGGCACCCAGTACAGTCCGCAGCGCGCCCTGGAGAACGGCCTGGTCCACGAAGTGGCCGCCACCGAGGACGAGATGCTGGCCAAGGCCCGCGCCTTCATCGACGCGAACCCGTCCTCGCAGCAGCCCTGGGACGTCAAGGGCTACAAGATCCCCGGCGGCACCCCGTCCAACCCGAAGTTCGCCGCCAACCTGCCCGCCTTCCCCGCGAACCTGCGGAAGCAGACCGCGGGCGCCCCCTACCCGGCGCCGCGGAACATCCTCGCGGCCGCCGTCGAGGGGTCTCAGGTCGACTTCGAGACGGCCCAGGTCATCGAGGCGCGCTACTTCACCGAGCTGGTCACCGGCCGGATCGCCAAGAACATGATGCAGGCCTTCTTCTTCGACCTGCAGGCCGTCAACTCCGGCGCCAGCAGGCCGAAGGGAATCGAGCCGCGGCCCGTCCGCAAGGTGGCCGTCCTCGGCGCGGGCATGATGGGCGCCGGCATCGCGTACTCCTGCGCGCGGGCCGGCATGGAGGTCGTCCTCAAGGACGTCAGCGCCGAGGCCGCCGCCAAGGGCAAGGGCTACTCGGAGAAGCTGTGCGCCAAGGCCGTGTCACGCGGCCGCACCACCCAGGAGAAGGCCGACGCGCTGCTCGCCCGGATCACCCCGACCGCCGACGCCGCGGACCTCGCGGGCTGCGACGCGGTGATCGAGGCGGTCTTCGAGGACACCGCGCTCAAGCACAAGGTCTTCCAGGAGATCCAGGACGTCGTCGACGCGGACGCCCTGCTCTGCTCCAACACCTCCACCCTGCCGATCACCGTGCTCGCCGAAGGCGTCTCGCGGCCCGACGACTTCATCGGCCTGCACTTCTTCTCGCCCGTCGACAAGATGCCGCTGGTGGAGATCATCAAGGGCGAGCGCACCGGTGACGAGGCGCTGGCCCGCGCCTTCGACCTGGTCCGGCAGATCAACAAGACGCCCATCGTCGTCAACGACTCCCGCGGCTTCTTCACCTCCCGCGTCATCGGCCAGTTCATCAACGAGGGCGTGGCGATGGTCGGCGAGGGTGTCGACCCCGTCTCCGTCGAGCAGGCGGCCGCGCAGGCCGGCTACCCGGCGAAGGTGCTCTCCCTGATGGACGAGCTGACCCTGACCCTGCCGCGCAAGATCCGCAACGAGACGAAGCGCGCCGTCGAGGAGGCGGGCGGCACCTGGGCCGGCCACCCGTCGGACACCGTGATCGACCGGATGGTCGACGAGTTCGGCCGCACCGGCCGCAGCGGCGGCGCGGGCTTCTACGACTACGACGAGGACGGCAAGCGCGCCGGTCTGTGGCCGGGGCTGCGTGAGCACTTCACCAAGCCGGGCACCGAGATCCCGTTCGACGACATGAAGGAGCGGATGCTCTTCTCCGAGGCCCTGGACACGGTCCGCTGCCTCGAGGAGAACGTCCTGCTCACCGTCGCCGACGCCAACATCGGCTCCATCATGGGCATCGGCTTCCCGGCCTGGACGGGCGGCGCCCTGCAGTACATCAACGGCTACGAGGGCGGCCCGACGGGCTTCGTGGCCCGCGCCCGCGAGCTGGCCGAGCGCTACGGCGACCGGTTCCAGCCGCCGGCGCTGCTGGTCGAGAAGGCGGAGCGCGGCGAGGTCTTCACCGACGCGTGACCGTCACGACGGCGGCAGTCACCGGCCCCGCCGGTAGCTGCCGCCGTCCTTCGTGCGGGTCAGCAGACCCGCCACGACCAGATAGCGGCGCAGGGCGGCGCAGTCGTCGTGCACGGTGCGCAGCGCGTCGTTGACCTCGCGTTCGGTGTAGTCGCAACTCCGCTCGAACAGCGTCTCCGCGAGGTGTGCGAGCAGCTGTTCGCGGCGGGCCGGCTTGCGGGGGATCGCGGTCAGCCGGCCGTGGGAGAAGAGCGCGTGCACGCTGTGAGCGGTACTGGTGCCTTGATCGGACATGGCCGGAAGCCTCCTGCACCGACCGGCCCCGGGCAACTTGTTTACGCCGGCCCCGGGCACTCGCTCATTCCGCCCCCGTGTCGAACGCCGCCCGCAGCTCCTCCCGCAGGGATCGCTGGAACGCCGTCACCAGTGCCTGGATCACCATCGGCTGCATATGGGCGGACAGCGACTTCATCGCCGCCACATGGTCCGGGTCCGACTCGCGTTCGCGGTAAGGGCCCCAGACCTCGTCACGGAACAGCCGGCTCAGGTCCTGCGCGGCGGCCCGTGCGTGCTCCAGCAGCACGGTGCGCGACGCGAGGATCGTCTCGTGCGCGATCGGCACGTCGAGCAGCTCCACGCCGAGCCGCAGCAGGCCGCCGTCCAGCCGGTAGGTGTCCGGCGTGGACCGGTCCAGCACCGCCATCGCGGCCAGCCGGCCGACGTCCTGGTCGGACAGCGCCCTGCCCGCCCTGCGCTCCAGCTCCTCGCGGGTGACCTCCTCCGCCGACTCCGGGGCCCAGGACGCGACCAGCGCACGGTGGATCGCCAGGTCCTGCGCGCTCAGGTCCGGCGGCAACTGCTCCAGGTAGCGCTCGATCGCGGCGAGGGTCATGCCCTGGTGCTGCAACTCCTCGATGAGGGCCAGCCGGGAGAGATGGTCCGTGCCGTAGTGCCCGACCCGGCGGGGGCCGATCACGGGCGGGGGCAGCAGCCCGCGCGTGCTGTAGAAGCGGATGGTGCGCACGGTGACCCCGGCGCGCGCGGCCAGTTCGTCGACGGTGAGCGTCGGCTCCTCGGTCCCGGTCGCCATGAGGCCTCCTTCTGCTGAACCACACCGGTGCAACAGTATTGCTGTCTCACCGGTGTTGTGAAAGCGGTGGGACGGGCCGAAGATCCGTTGTCGGCGGCGGATGTGACCGTTCGCGATAGTTGGCGGATGCGTGGAGGCATTGACGCTGGTCGCTCGCCGGCTGTTCAACGTAGTTGGCGAAGCCTGTTCCCGATAGTTGGCGATTCCCGGACTTAGCTGCTCACGGAGCGTCGCTGCTGGTGCCGTCTCTCCCACGAGGTGAGGTTTCTGTCGGCGGCCTGCCGTAGGAGGTCAACCACCGTCTTCCAGGTGCGATCGGGTGGGCAGGAGAGGCGTTGGATGATCTTGGAGTCCTGTTGTGTGAACGTCCGGCCCGGCAGGAAGCATGGGGCGAGTTTCCATTCACTGCCCGTGAGGAGTGACCAGACGAACGCGGAGGAGCACTCGCGGAACTGGTCGTCTGACCGAACGATCCTCTTGGTGGGGACGGTGCGGCAGATCTTGTTCCAGGTAGCGGTGGAGAGGTTCCAGGGCTGGAAGGACTCGCGGCGCTGCCTGTAGTCGACCTGCTGAGGCAGAGCGGCGATGTGTTCGGCGAGCTGTTCAAGGGCGCCGGCCAGGTCGTAGGGCTTCCTCTGGAAGATCAAACGGAGGGGATGTAGCGGGGCGGGGAACGGGCCGAGCCAGTTGGTGGGGATGCCGAGAAACCGGGCGGCTTCGTCCATGCGCATGCCGGTGACAGCTTGGACGAGTTGAACCGCGACTGCTCTTCGCAGCCCATTGGCCTGCGGTGATCGTGGCAAGAACTTCGGACGGGATGCCTGGCTGAGGAGGGTGAACCACTCGTCAGGGAGGTGCTGAGGGATGTTCTCGGCCTGGTAGCCGCGTGCGCGGACGGGGATGACACAAGCGGTCCGATCGGGTTGATCGGACGAGCCGGGAGGATGCTGCGCGGGGAAGCGCCGTCTGAAGGCGTTGTCGATCTCGTGCCGAATCAAGGGGGAAGCGTCGCGTTGCAGGGTGACCCAAGTTGCGCCCCAGCGGCGATCGGGGGTCTCCGGTGCGTGCTCGAGCAGGGAGGTCAGGGTCTCTCGCAGTTGGTGGACGGGTTGCCGGAGGTGGGTGTGAGCGATGGTGAGCAATGCGGCCGTGGCCGCTGAGGATCTCGGTTCGGTGCTCCAGAGGCTGGGGTGGCGGCTCCCTCGGTGGGGTGGTTTGCCGCCAACGGATTCGGCTGCCTGCTGCTGGGTGGCATGGTGCTCGTCAAGGGCTGCCGTCAGCACGTGGGGAAGGTGGGTCGCGTCTGCAGTGTGTGGCCAAGTCGCGTTGACGATCGAGGCCATGACCTGCAGGTCCGCGAACCTGTGGAAGGCGGCCTGGGGAGTCGCGGACGGGCTGAGCCAGTCGAGGATCGTGCGCTGCAAGCCGGCCAGTTCAGGGCTGAGGCGGATCTGGTTGAGACCGCTGCCGTCGTCGAGCCGGTGACCGCAGAATGCTCTCCCGCCACTTGTGCTGATGCTGCTGTTGCGGCATTGAAGTGGGTGAAGGCCCGTTGACGACGGTGACGGAACGAGTTTGAGACGGCCCTCGGGGTGCCGGCTCTGGGCAGCATGCTGGCAGGCAGGACAGGTGTCTTGGAGCAGGACCTGGTGTTCCAGGCATGCGAAGACGACGGGCAAGTGCCAGAGCAATCGCCAGGCACCTCCGTGTCGTTCCTGGATCACTGATCCGTCGCCCTTGAGGCAGGCCGGGCAGTAGCGAGTGGAACCGACGAGGAGCCAGGAAGGGAAGACGTTCCGGGCGCGGGGCGGGTCGTTCCGTTGTCGTGTGAGGGCTTCGGTGACGGGGGGATAGCGGTCGAGATAGGGCAGGAGCGTGAGCTGTTCGGCGGTCGCGGCAGGCATGCGGGTCGCGTGCGCGAACGCGGACGCCTCAGGGGGCTCCATCATGAGCAGGTGGCGGACGGGCGACATTCCGCCCGTGACGCGGTAGGGGGTCAAGCCCGTGCGCCACGTGACGTTGCTGGGCGCGACGTGCAGTCGATGCGACAGCCGCAGGATGAACCCGGCCATGCTCTCTCCCGGCAGCGGGATCAGGCTGCGGGCCATGGGTTCGGCGGGCGGTCGCTGCATCAACTCGCTGCTTCGGCAGGAGCTTCGGGGTCAACTCGTGGCCCGCGGTCGTCGAAGACGGTATTGCGTGCCCTGCGTGTCTTCCTGGTGACCTTCTTGCCGTCGTCCGGCTCGGCAGGGACAGCTGCTGGTGCCGGCCCGGCCTCCTCAGCGGGGATATCCCGGCCGATGATGATCTCGTCGAGCAGGTTCTCGGTGATGTTCTCTTGGCCGGTGGCCATGGCTTCCTGAGCGCCCTCCTCAAGAAGCCGGCCGAGTAGACCGATGACCCCTCCGGTGCGGTTCATCAGGTATTCGGGCATCGAGCCGTTCGTGAGCATGCCCTTCTTCGCCTTCAAGAGCCGCAGGTGGGCCTCGGCTCCTCGCAGGTGCTTCACGAACGCCTGAATCTGGGAGGGTGTCGAGTAGGAGAAGTGGTCGAGTTCCACGAGCTCGAAGCGCCGCTCGATCTGGGTGACTTCGAGGCCGTGGACGCGTGTGGTCTCCAGCGGTGGCAGCACCCATTGGCGGTCGCGGCGACTGAAGTGGGCCTCCCGCAGCAGGCCGGTGCCAGGGATGTTGACCCCGGTGAGGACAAGCGTGACGTTAAAGCTCATCAGAGCCCGGATGAGGTCGAGAACGTCCTGATCGTCGGCGCGGTGCATCCGCAGTCGGTTGATGTCGTCGATGATCAGAACCTTGACCCCGTGGTCCCGCACGCAGTCGGCCACCAGTTGGATCAGTTGAGGCAGCGTGAATTTCCAGCGTTCGGGACCGAAGAAGTTCAGGATGGACTCGCAAAGACTCTTCGGCGTGGCGGTGACAGGCGTTTGGACATAAACGACCGGTGCGTGCAGGTCTGCCGTGCCCGGGACGGATTCCGGGTTGAGGTGGTGGTGGAAATCCAGCCACTGATCCTCGAATGCCGCGGCAACCGAGCAGACCGTGGCGGTCTTGCCGTGATTGCCCCAGCCGCTGACCATCACGCCCGGCATCGTGGGGCTGTTGCGTCGCAGCGTGTTGCCCTGCAGGCGCCGGTCGATCAGCCGCGTCACGCCTTCGAGCATCGGCGTTTCCTGGACCGGCAGGTTTACGTTGGTCAGACGCCGGTAGATGTCGTAGTCCGAGCGTCTGTCGGTCGGCAGCATCTGGTACTGCCTGATGGTGAGCCGAGGCGGCGGGATGAACTGGTCGCGGGTGGTGCGGTAATGCTGCCAGCCGGTGAAGGAGTGCCGGTGCGACTCGGGGCCAAGGATCATGGCGGCGATCTGGCGGCGGGAGGGCAGGCCGTCCAGCTGTCCTGCCGAGAGGTCGTCGAGCCTCACACATTCTCCTCGGTGTCGGCCGTGTCCTCATCCACGTCTTCGTCGCCCGCCAGAACAGACGGCATCAGGAACAGATGGCGGCTTTTGAGAGATTCGTTCAGGAGCCGGGGCACGGACGTGTCGGCGGTAACGGCAGCCTCCCGGCGGCGGCGCCGGTCGGCGGTCACGGCCTGGCCGACCGTGCGGGCCTGTTCCTGCCAGTCCTCCGGCTCGGCAGGCCGGCCCGCGATCCGGTCGGCGGCGGCCGTCTCGGCGCGGGAGATCTCGCGCGAGCGGGCGATTCGGGCGCGCTTCTGCGACTTCTTTCTCGCCGTTTTCCCCTTCTCCTGCTTTTCGTCTCGCTGGGTCGGCCACTGATCGACGGGTGCCGCCTCGCCGAGGATCTCCAGCAGCAGCGACAGAAGGTCGGCGTCCGAGCGAGGAGCGAGTCGGCGCTGGCGTGCGGTGGCCAGCACTTCGGCCGCGGTCTTGTCGGAGAAGGCCGGGACTTCGCCTTCCGGGGGAAGCCCGGTCCATCGCAGCACATGCCAGGATTCGTGATCGTCCGGGTCCTGGAGGAAGACCCGGCGCCGGTCCCGGCGGTCACTGCTGACGACCCACTTGTCAGCGTGTCTGCCGCCCCGGCCCGAGGGCCGCAGGAATCGGGACTCCTGCAGAAGGTCTGCGTAATACCAGAGCCCGAGGATCTTCACACCGCGGCGGGGGTGAACTTGGACGTGGTGCTTGGGCAGGACCTTGTAGTAGAGCTCAGGGCCGGGAATCTGCATCGACCAGCCGCCCTGGTGCATGGCCGCGGCGAACAGTGAGTTGGGGCTGTGGTCCTCTTCCGGCCCCCAGGACGGCGCGTATTCACCGAGCCGGTGGTTCTGCCAGACCTTCACGATCCAGGTCGCGATGAGGTGTTCCATCTGCGAGCGGGTCATCACCGCGTCGGCCTCCGGGTCGGCGCCGCGGTCAGCGACGTCCGTGCCGGTGAAGCCCAGCAGATGCTCGAACAGCATGGTCTTGAACGCGGAGAAGGCCCGCTCGACGGCGAACTTGTCGCTGGCCCGGAAGGCTCGGGCCGGAAGGATGTTGCAGCCCAGGCTCCGTTCCGCCTCCACCAGGTCGTGGTTCTTGTAGACGCTTCCGTGGTCGGTGGTCACCATCTCGGGTGCGAAGAAGGGAAGGGCGGCGACGTCGTGTCCGGCGAACTCCGTGATCACCTCGGACGGCACCCCTGGATAGGGCCATTCCATGTCCTGGCCCCAGCCCTCGCGCATCGGCAGGGGCAGCATCACGTCTCTGAGCAGCATCGCGACATCGACCGACGTATCGGACTCCAACGTCAGTCTGAAAGCCGGGGCAGAGTGTGTGTAGAGATCGAGCCCCAGCGTCAGGGTCGCCGACACCGCCTCGCCGAACACGCTCTCCCGCAACTTGACCGGCAGCGGCGTGGAGTCCAGAGCGATCACCTGCCCCGGGCGGTGGACGATCAGTCGCCGTCCGACGTCCGCGTCCTCGGCGTCCTCAGCCGAACGGGCGTAACGGGCTCGAGCCCCGCCGCTTCCGAACCATTCCCGCCAGACGCGCATCAAGGTGATCCGCGACGGGATGTCCTTGACGGGGAAGGACGGGAAGGTTTCCCGGATGTACTGGTGCATAAGTCGATGCCGGGCGGCCATGGTGATCGAGGACCGGTTTCTGCATTCCCTCTTCACCGCGAAGATCGCTTTGCGGACTTCCTCAGTGACACTGGGATGGCCCCCGCTGCGGCGGGTCCAGCGGCCGTCTGCGCAGGCCAGCAGCAGACTGTCCCCGGGTCTCGCGGACAGACGCTCGAGCGTTCGCTCGCTCATGAACCGGAGCCCCAGCATCTCGGCCTCCTGGCGCGGCAGGGCCTTCAGCTCGGCCGCCTTCGCTCGCCGGCGCTCGCTCAGCGACGTCCGCTCGGGATCGTAGGCAGGCCGTGGTTCACCGGGCCGGGCCCGGTCGGCCCGGCCGTCCCGGAAGCCGGTCTCCGCCTCCAGCACGTGCTCGGCCCTGATCCGGGCCCGTTTGAGCTGCTCTTCGGTCAGGTCGGCCAGCGACCTGGCCTGCCGACCGACGGGGACGAACGTCGTCGGCCGGTTCGCCGCGACCCTCGCATCCGGGTGGTGGATCAGCCAGCGGATCGACCTCGTCTCCTCCCGGCCCTCGCCGTCCGTCAGGACGAACCGGCTGAACTGAGGCTCCGTTGCTGCCACCGTCCACTCGACGCCGTTCAACTGCAGCACGCTGCCGATCTCCATGTCCAGCAGGCCGTGTCCCGCAGCCATCACGACCCTCCGGCCGACGCGCGGCCCCGCCAGATCAACGAGCCATCCCCCAGCGGACTGCCCAGATCAACACCGAGCCTCCGCCACCACAGCAGGTGAGTAGCGTGAGCACGGGCGACGGCCGGAAGGCGTGTCCCCTCCACCAGGTCGCCGAACCTGTCCACCCCGCGTGCAACAGCGTCCTCAAGCTCTCGCTGGAGGCCCAGCTGATCGACCAACGGCCGACGCTGCGACGACAGGTGGTCGAGCACGCTGTGGACGTGCGGCCGCCAGCCAGCCACGACCGAGTATCGCCAGCCGCAGGCAGACGCTGACTGTGCCGTTGCCGCGAACTTCATCGCGTCGCCGTCCTCGATCAGGCCCTTGGGGCGGACATCGAACAGCCACAGCCCTCCGTCGGGCATCACCGCAAGAAAGTCCGGGACGTGCCACCTCTTGCCTTCGCTGCTGTCAAAGTCGAGGCGAAACGGCTGCGGCAGGACTTCAGCGACCCCGAAGTAGTCCAGCGCCAGCAGAAGCTGTTGCTCTTCCAGCGACTCGAACCCGTGAAGCCGACCCGTCGACACCATGAACTGCAGACCTGGCCGGTGCCCCTGGTCAGCTCGCCACGTGAACCCCCGGATCATCTTGGACGACAGCACCGGCACCGAGGCCATGTCACGAACAGGCCAGGTCACCTTGCCCTCCCCGACCCGCCACGTCACTGTCCACCGACGCGGCCACCCGTCGTCAGTAACCAGCCTCGTCTCGAACTCGGCAAGGCCGACGTACGGAGTGAGCAGATCACTAAGTACGCATGAATCGGAACGGATCAAGACAGACGTCGTACGGAGCACCCATCCAGGGCAGCACGACCTTCCCTGCAGCCGGCACCGATCACCGCAGCTGTTCGTAACTGTCCCTTCTCCGAACTACTGAGGGTGCCCCTTGATCAGGTGACGGAACGATCAGTCCCGAGGGGAAGGGTAGGTATGGGGCCGAGCAACGGCTGCGAACGGCACGGGTGTTAGTTTCCTTCCCGTGTTGGAACACCAGGGCGAGACCAGGACGGCCTACGACGGGGTTGTCGAGCTGTATGCGTCGATGTTCGCTAATCGGTTGGAGACACAGCCGTTCGCGCGAAACATGATCGGCACCTTCGCCGAGCTCGTGCGTGGGACGGGGAACCTGCGGACAGCCGACGTCGGGTGCGGGCCCGGACATCTGACGGCCATGCTGCTCGACTTGGGGCTGGACGCCTTCGGGCTCGACCTCTCCCCGGCCATGGTCAACCACGCCCGGCGGGCCCATCCGGCGCTGCGGTTCGACGAAGCGCGAATGGAGGCCCTGCCGGTCGAGGACGGCGCGCTCGGCGGAGTGCTGGCCCACTACTCGATGATCCATACCCCGCCTGGGGAACTGCCCGCACTGCTCGCCGAGCAGGTGCGTGTCCTGGCACCAGGGGGCCTGCTCCTGGTGTCGTTCTTCGGGACCGAAGGACCGGAGCCGGTCCGCTTCGATCACAAAGTGACGCCCGCCTATAGCTGGCCGGCCGAGCGGTTTGCCGAGTTGCTGGCCGGGGCCGGGCTCGTCACGGTTGCTCGGTTGCTCCACGACCCGGCCTCCGAGCGGGGCTTCCTCGACGCTCATTTGTTGGCCCGCCGCCCCTAGAGCGTGCCCCGTGGCCTGGGACGGAGTGGTGTAGATCCGCGTGGATGAAGTTCGTCTGAAGCGCCACGTGCGGGACTGGTTCACTGCTCGCCGATAGCCTCCAGGATCGCGCGGAGACGCGACAAGCATTCGCTGACGAAAAGGGGATAGGTGCCCCAGTAGTACGACACCCCGCTGACTCCGACAGCGATGGCCCACGCCCGGGCACGCAGCCATGTCACGTCGTCGAGGCTTGTGGCGTCCCAGTACGCCTGTCGAGCCCCAGGTGGAAAATCCCACAGAGGCGAGTGCTCGGCGTCGGGAAAGCCGACTGAGAGGCCTCCGAAGTCGATGACGGCGTGCAGCTTCCCCTGCTGGACCAGAAGGTTGGTGGGTTTGAGGTCTCCGTGGAGCCACACATGGCGGGCAGAAGGCTCGGGCAGGGTGAGCGCGCTCTGCCACAAGTGTTGCAGATGCGCGATGTCGAGGTCGAGGCCCTGGATCGTTCGGCAGTTGTCGAAGCACCCGCTGATCCACCGGTCACAAGCGTGCATGCCACCTCCGCGGTACCAGCTGAGCTCGCCCTGGCGAGTGGCTCCCATGAGGGGGATGGAATGCAGGCTCTGCACGATCGTCGCCAGGTCACCTCCGAAGGCGGCCCAGTCTCTGACCGATCCCGGACCGGCTTCCTCGCCATCGATCCAGCGGTACACCGACCAGGCGAGCGGGAATGCGGAACTCGGCGTGCCGTTGTGCACCGGCTCCGGGATGCGACAGGGAAGATCTGGCGCCAGCCGTGGCAGCCAGGTCTGCTCTTTCCGTACGGCCTTCGCGTTGTCCGGGGTGCGCGGAAACCGCAGGAGCAGTTGGTCGCCGAGCCGGTACATCGTGTTGTCCGTGCCCGCACCGGCCGGCGAGATGGGGAGGTCGGCCCACTCCGGTCGCTGTTCCCGCAACAGTGACCGGACGACCGTCTCATTCACACGGATCTCGTTCTCATGAAGTGTCACGGTGAGAGCCTTCTGCCCGGGCTTCGCCGCCGCCAGTCATTTTCCCAAGGCGGCCGCTGTACGTACCTCGATCCTTTGAGGATCTGCCAGGCCAGGTGAGACCGAGTGAGACTCTGACAGCTTCAGCTCGACCGGACAGTAACTCTGCGTAGGTTGATCGCTCTCTGACGTCGGCTCGCCAACTATCACGACCATCCGCCAACTATCGCGAACGGTCACAGCGGACCGTACGGTTGAGCCATGTCAGGCATCAGATATGTCCGGGGGGACGCCACCGCGCCGCAGGCGAAAGGCGTCAAACTGATCGTGCACGTGTGCAACGACCTGGGCGGATGGGGCAAGGGATTCGTCCTGGCCCTCTCCCGTCGCTGGCCTGAGCCGGAGGCGGCGTACCGCCGCTGGCACCGGGAGCGCGCGGGCAACGACTTCGCGCTGGGCGCAGTGCAGTTCGTCCAGGTCGACCCGCATGTGTGGGTGGGCAACATGGTGGGCCAGCGGGGGATGCGCACCGGCAGTCAAGGCGTCCCCGTGCGCTACGAGGCGATCGACAGGGCACTCGCCCAGGTGGCCGACAAGGCCCTGGAGCTCGGCGCGTCCGTCCATATGCCGCGGATCGGCTGCGGGCTGGCGGGCGGCAAGTGGTCCCGCGTCGAACCGCTGATAACCGAGCGCCTGACGGCCCGGGGTGTCGCGGTCACGGTGTACGACCACGGCGACTGACGCCGCGCTCCGCCGCCGGTGGGACCCGGCCGCCGACTCACGGACGGCCGGTCCGGCGACCTCCCGTCGGCCGTCGGCGGGCACGCCGGACGTTGCGAGGGCGTGCCCCGCCGGTGCGGGGCACGCCCTGGTGCGTGGCTCCGAAGGTCAGTAGACGGCGACGCCGTACGCGCTGAGCGCTTCCTTGACCGGCTGGTGCAGCGCGGAGCCGCTCGTTCCGGTGCAGCCCGCGCTGCCGGAGTGGATGCCCAGCGCCGTGGAGCCGGCGAAGTGGGCGCCGCCGCTGTCGCCGCCCGCGGAGCAGGCGGTGGTGCGCACGAGGTTGTACACCGGCCCGTCGCCGTAGTTCACGGTGACGTTCACAGCGGTCACCGTGCCGCTGGTGAGCCGGGTGGTGGAGCCGCTCTTGCGGATGGACTGGCCGACGATCGCGTCCGCCGCGGAGGTGATGTCCTGGTGGCTGCCGTTGTACAGGTTGACGTTGCCCGCCGGCAGGGAGCCGTCGGTGTAGCGGACGAGGCCGTAGTCGTTGGTCGGGAAGCTGGTGCCCTCCCGGGTGCCGATCGACGGCCCGCCGGAGGTGGCGGACCAGCTGCTCGCCGAGTTGGTGCAGTGCCCGGCGGTCAGGAAGTAACGGGTCGTCGACTTCGACACGTTGAAGGCGGCGGAGCAGCGGTAGCCGCCGCCGTAGAGCGCGTCGCCGCCCGCCACCTCCTTCTTGAACACGCCGGGGACGCGCTTGATGCTCACGGCGTCCCCGAGCTGGGCGGCGACCCCCCGCAGCTTCGCCATGGAGGCCGCGGACACGGTGCTGTCGGCCTCGACCGCGACCTTGTTGGTCGACGGGTCGATTCCCCACGAGGTCCCGGTGATCTTCGCCTTGGACTCCAGGGTGTTCATGGCGGCCCGCAGCTGAGCCATGCTCCGGGTGACGAGCTCGGCGCGGGCCCCGGTGAACCGCACCTCCTCCGCGGCCTCGGCGTCGATGACGGTCACCACGAGTTCGCCGCTGGCGGCGTCGAGGTACGAACCGGCGGTGCGGTCGCCGAGGTCGCGTTCGAGGGAGGTGTGCAGGGTGTACTGGGCGGGTGAGGCGGCGACGCCGGGGCTCGGGTTACCGGCGGCGTCGGCCTCGGCGGCGCCGGCCGTACCGGAGCCGAGGCCGACGGCGGTCAGGACCAGCAGGGCGGGAAGGCAGATGCGCGCGCGAAGCGTGCGTCTCATGGGGGCCTCTCCTTCATTCGAGTCCGTGGGGGGGGGTGCCTGACGGCAAAGTGGACTGGACCAGTCCGGAGTGCGGACTCAATGTGGCATGGCCCTGACACAGACACAAGACCGCCGTCGGCGGCTTGCGCCTACTGGCCGGAGGCAATCACCGGATAGTGGTCGCTGAGATTCGTGTACGTGTACGTGGTGCCCCAGCTGGAGACGGACCACGGCACACTGACCTCCTTGATCACCTCATTGGTCCAGCCGGAGGGCCTGGCGTGCCCCGCACGGTGCAGAACATGGTCGAGGTCCTCCCGCGGGTCGTCGGGGTAGCGCTCCGCCGCGATCGAGTTCTCCTCGGTGTCGAAGGAGTACGGGTGTCCGGTCCGCGCGTCCGCCCCGGCCAGGCCGGCGTCGGCAAGCATCGAGGTGTACTCGGCCGAGTGGGAGTCCACATTGAAGTCGCCCGCCACGACGACCTGTTCGGACGCCGGGATGTTCTTGGCGTCGAGGAAGGCGTCCATCGCCCGGAACTGACGGCTGCGCATCTCGGCCGCCTCGCCCGCGTCGCAGCCGGGGTCGGTGGACTGCGCGTGCGTCCCCACCACGTGCACCCTGGTGCCGTTCACATCGAGGACCGTGTAGACGAAGCCCTTGTTCGACCACCAGTCGGCGCCGCACGCGTCCTTGTAGACGTACTGCTCCTTGCGGACGATCGGCCATTTGCTGAGGACCGCGACCCCACCGTCCTCCGGGGTGGTCGAGGAGTACGAGCCGCCGGTCGCGTCCCAGCCGTCCTTGCTCCGGCCCATCACCGGCGTACGGTGCGGGTACTGGGCGGCGGCGTTGCGCAGCAGCGCGTCGGACGAGGAGTTGTCGAACGCCTCCTGGAGCACGACGACGTCGTTGCCCCGGAAGAAGGAGGCCGCCGGTATGGCAGCGGCCCGGTGGTCCTGGCCCCAGTTCGGGTAGAGGGACTTGCTGAACAGGAACGCGTTGTACGTGAGGACCTTCAGGCCCGGTGTCGCCCCGGCGGGCGCGGCCGAGGCCGTGGGTGCCGCGCCGGCGAGTGCGGTGGCGGCGAGCACGGCGGACAGGGCGGCGGACACGGCGGCGCCGGGGACACGGCGGAGCTCGATGTGCGGCACAGAATCTCCCGTTCATGGTGGGGGGTTCCACCGGTCGACGGACCGGCGCCGCACATCAAAGCAGCCGTAGTTACCTTCTGGTAATGGGTAGGTGCCCGCTTTCTGTCTCCCGGACGGCGGTCAGGGGCCGAGCGGGAGCTTGAAGCCCACATGCGAGCCGGTGAAGCCGAGTTGCTCGTAGAAGCGGTGGGCGTCGGGGCGGGCCGCGTCCGAGGTCAGCTGGACGAGTCGGCAGCCCTGCTTGCGGGATTCCTCGATCGCCCACTCCATCAGCAGCCGACCGAGACCCTGGCCGCGCTCCGAGCCGTGGACGCGTACGCCCTCGATGATCGAGCGGGTACTGCCGCGCCGCGACAGGCCGGGAACGACGGTCAGCTGGACGGTGCCGACGACGGTCCCGTCGCGCTCGGCCACCATCAGGAACTGGTTCGGATCGTTCCGGAGCCGCTCGTACGCCGTCCGATAGGGCTCCATGTCGTCGGGGGACTCCCGGGTCGCCCCCAACGGGTCGTCGGCGAGCATGGCCACGATGGCCGGGATGTCGTCCGCGACGGCGGACCTGATCACGATTTCCGTCATGTGGCGCAGGCTATCCGGGGCGCTGTGCGCCACCCGGCGCGGCCCTGGCCGCACCGCGGGAGCCCGGGCGGGCAGGGCAGGTCTGTACGGGAGTTGTACGGGTCGGCGGGCGTGTCCCGGGTATCGCGGACCCCGTTGAACCCTGGCCGAGTGCAATGGGGTTGGCGTGCGCTGGGTGCGAGCGGGGTGAACTCGGGGACGGAAGGGCGTGAGGACGGTGCGGGACACGCGGAACGGTCGCACAGCGGAGAACATGGGGAGCAGCGACCTGCCGGGGGCGTGGTCGGCGTACGGGCGGCTGCTCCAGCACTTGCGGAAGCGGGCCGGGTTGAACCAGCAGGCGCTCGGGGAGGCCATCGGTTACTCGCTGGAGCACGTGGCCTCGGTCGAGCAGGGGCGTCGGCCGGCGAAGGTGACCTTCACGGCGGCGGCGGACCGGGTGCTGGAGGCGCGGGGCGTGCTGGAAGTGCTCCAGGACGAGGTGGACCGGGCGAAGCTTCCGCAGTTCTTCCGCAACTTCGCGCTGATCGAGGCGGAGGTGGTGAGCCGCTTCTCGTACGACCCGCTGCTGGTACCGGGCCTGCTGCAGACGGAAGGTTACGCGCGGGCGGTGTTCGCGGGGCACTGCCCGCCACTGAGCGAGGAGATCATCGACCAGCACACGGAGGCCAGGCTGAGCCGGCAGAAGCTGCTGACACGGGTGCCGCTGGCGGAGCTGTCGTTCGTCATCGGCGAGGAAGCGCTGCGCGATCCGGTGGGCGATGCGGAAGTCATGCGTGGGCAGTGGCAGCGGCTTCAGGAGGTCGGCGCATTGAGGAACGTCGAGGTACAGGTCATGCCTGCGCGCCGTGGATTCCATCCGGGCAAGAACGGCCCGTTCGTTGTCGTGGAGTCGAAGGAGCACCGGCACTTCGGATACTTCGAGTCACAAGGAGTCGGGTGCCTGGTGCAAGATGCTGCCGAGGTCAGCGCCTTCGGTCTGCGCTATGGCAAGCTGCGGTCGCAGGCCCTGAACGTGGAGGAGTCTGCGCGGCTCATCGAGCGGATGGTTGGAGAGACATGAGCGTGGAGCAGGTGGCCGACAGCATGGACGGGCTCCCCTGGTTCAAGAGCAGCTACAGCGGATCCGACGGCGGCGACTGCGTGGAGGTGGCCGTCCGCCCGGGCGACGTGTACGTACGGGACTCCAAGGTGACGAATGACGGGCCCGTGCTGCGGGTCGGTCGGGACAAGTGGGCCGCTTTCGTGTCACTCGCCGCGGCGTAGGCGCCCTCGCGGTACCCCCGACGCCGGCCGGGTGCCTGCGGTGCGGGTCGCATACTGGGAGGTGACCGACCGGGCACACCCAGGAGAGCCGATGAGCCGCGCCACCAGCGACGAACCCCTGCCGCCTCCGCCCGGAGGCGTGCTCTGGGGCCTCGCCGGTGACGTCCGGGCCCTGCTGATGCTGCCCGCGGCGCTCACCATGCAGGTCGCCCATCCCGCCGTCGGCGCGGGTGTCGACGAGCACTCCGTCTTCCGCACCGACCCCTGGGGCCGCGGCGAAAGGTCCCTGCGCTCGCTCCAGCTGTGGATCTACGGCGGCGAGGCGGCCGCCGCGGAGGGCCGCAGGCTCCGCGAACTGCACCGCACCATCCAGGGCACCGACGCGCACGGCCGCCGCTACCACGCGCTGAGTCCGGCCTACTACTCCTGGGTCCACGCCACCGGCTTCCCCGTGTACCGGCACGCCGCCCGGTACCTGGTGCGTGAACTCACCGAGGCCGAGGAGCGGCAGCTGTACGCGGAATGGCTCCAGGTCGGCCGGATACTCGGCATCCACGACCGGGACATGCCGCAGACGATCGAGGAGTTCTGGCCCTACTACCGCAAGATCCTGGCGGACGAACTCGAGGCCACCGTCGTCGTACGGGAACTGGTGGACGTGGACCAGCCCGTCCCGCCGCCCGACCGGGGACCGCGGGCAGTCCGAGCGGCGCTGCGCGCACTGTGGCCACTGCTGCGCCCGCCGCTGGCCCGGTTCCGCCGGTTCATGACCATCGGACTGATGCCGCCGGACGCCCGAGAGGCCATCGGCCTGCCCTGGACCGACATGCAGGAGCGCCGGCTGCGGCGCTTCGCCCGGGTCGTACGGGCCGTGGTTCCCGTACTCCCCGAGCGGCTGCGCTACCTGCCCCTGGCCCGCGAGGCGCGCCGGGCGGAGCGGCTCAGACCAGGCCCCCACGCTCGATGACGGACGCGTACCAGCGCGCACTGTCCTTGAACGTGCGGCGCTGGGTGGCGAAGTCGACGTGCACGATGCCGAACCGCTTGCTGTAGCCGTACGCCCACTCGAAGTTGTCGAGCAGCGACCAGAGGAAGTAGCCGCGCACGTCGGCGCCGTCCGCGATCGCCCGGTGCACCGCCGACAGATGTGCGTGCAGGTAGGCCACCCGCTCGGGGTCCTTCACCTCGCCGGACGGGTCGGCGTAGTCGTCGTACGCGGCGCCGTTCTCGGTGATCACCAGGGGTACACCCGGCAGGTCGTCGCGCAGCCGGATCAGCAGCTCGTGCAGCCCGTCGGCGTCCACCGGCCAGTCCATCGCGGTGCGCGGACCGGGCGCGGGCAGGAAACGGACGTGCTGCTCGGCGCCCGCCCACGGGGAGGGGGCCGCGGCGCCGGAACCCGCGGCGACGACGGTGGGGGAGTAGTAGTTGATGCCCAGCGAGTCGATCGGCGTGGAGGTCACGTCCAGGTCCCCGTCGAGGACGAACGACCAGTCGGTGACCGGCGCGGTGTCCCTGACGAGGTCCTCGGGCAGCCGGCCGCGGAAGACGGGGTCGAGGAAGATGCGGTTGCCCACCGCGTCGATACGGCGGGCCGCGTCCAAGTCTGCGGCCGAGTCGGAATGCGCCCGCACGGCATGGAGGTTGAGTGTCAGCGACACCTCGGCGGACGGCGGCAGCTCGGCGCGCAGCACCTGCGCGGCCCAGCCGTGCGCCAGGTTCAGATGGTGCGCCGCGCGCAGCGACGCCAGGGGAGAGGTGCGGCCGGGTGCGTGCTCCCCGCTGCCGTAGCCGAGGAAGGCGGCGCACCACGGCTCGTTGAGCGTCGTCCAGGTCGCGACCCGGTCGCCGAGCGCCTCGGCCATGATCCCCGCGTACTCGCCGAAGCGCTGCGCGGTCTCCCGCTGCGGCCAGCCGCCCGCGTCCTCCAGCTCCTGCGGCAGGTCCCAGTGGTAGAGCGTGGCGACCGGGCGGATGCCGGCGCCGCGCAGCTCGTCGACGAGCCGGCGGTAGAAGTCGAGGCCCTTCTGCACGGCGGGACCGCGGCCGGTGGGCTGCACCCGCGGCCACGCGATCGAGAACCGGTAGTCGGTGACACCGAGGCGACGCATGAGGGCGACGTCCTCGTGCATCCGGTGGTAGTGGTCGGCGGCGATGTCGCCGGTGTCGCCGTTGCGGACCTTTCCCGGGGTACGGCTGAACGTGTCCCAGATGGAGGGCGTGCGGCCGTCCTCGGCGGCCGCGCCCTCGATCTGGTAGGCGGCGGTGGCGGTGCCCCAGCGGAACCCGGCGGGGAACCGGAGTGTCGTCGTGGCGTCGGGGCGTGCGTCGAGCGCGGTCATGAGGTGGAACTCCCAAGGAGTGAGACGTCGGTGCGGAGGCGTGGATCGGTCAGCCCTTGACCGCGCCCTGCATGATGCCGCCGACGATCTGGCGGCCGAGCAGGCCGAAGACCAGCAGCACCGGGAGCGTGCCCAGCAGGGTGCCCGCCATGATCACGGACTGGTCGTGGACGTAGCCGCCGCCGAGCTGGCGCAGCGCCACCTGGACGGTCGGTTCCTGCGAGGAGAGCGCGACGATCGGCCAGAAGAAGTCGTTCCAGGCGGCCATGAAGGTCAGCATGCCGAGCACGGCCATGCCGGGCCGCGCGATCGGCACCACGATCGACCAGAAGATCCTGGCGGTGGAGGCGCCGTCCACGCGGGCCGCTTCGATCAGTTCGTCCGGCAGCGACTGCACGAGGTACTGACGCATGAAGAAGACACCGAAGGCGGACACCAGCCCGGGCAGGATCACCGCCTGGAGCTGGTTCACCCACTGGAGTTCGGCGATCAGCATGAACAGCGGGATGACGCCCAGCTGCGGCGGGATCATCATGGTGCCGACCGTGATCGCGAGCAGTGCGCCACGGCCGCGGAAGCGCAGTTTGGCGAAGGCGAAACCGGCGAGCGTGCAGCACAGAACGGTGCCGACGGTGATGGAGCCGGAGACGATGAAGGAGTTGATCAGCGCCTTGCCGATGTCCGCCTCCTCCATCACCGCCTCGAAGCTGCGGATCAGGTTGGAGCCGGGCAGCAGCGTCGGCGGGACCTTCGCCAGGTCGGCATTGGAGCGGCTGGCGGCGACGATCGTCCAGTAGAACGGGAAGGCGGAGACCAGCACGGCGGCGATCAGGATGGCGTAGGCGAGCTTGCCGCCCTTCATCGTGCGGCCCGCGCCCGACTTCCGCCCGCGGCGCCCCGGCACCTGCGCCTTCTCGGTGGCCGGCTGCTTCGTCGGCGGTTCGGCGAGCGCGGTCATCGGCCGGCCTCCTTGCGGGAACGACGGCGCGCGATCAGGGCGTTGGCCCCGACGAGCACCAGGATCAGCAGGAACATCACCCAGGCGATGGCGGCGGCACGGCCCAGGTGGAAGAAGCCCCAGCCCTGCTCGTACATGTACAGACCGAGCGTCTGGTACTGGTGCGAGATGCCGCCGGAGATGGAGCCCTCGAACAGCAGCGGCTCACCGAAGAGCTGGGTCGCGCCGATCGTGGAGACGACCACGGTGAACAGGATCGTGGGGCGCAGTCCCGGGAGCGTGACGTGGAAGAACTGCCGCCACCGTGAGGCGCCGTCGACCTCCGCCGCCTCGTACAGCTCGCTCGGGATGGACTGCATGCCCGCCAGATAGATCAGCGCGTTGTAACCGGTCCAGCGCCAGATGACGATGGTGGAGACGGCGATCTGCGAGGCGACGGTGCCGGTCTGCCAGTCGACCGGGCCGAAACCGACCAGTCCCAGCACATAGTTGATGAGTCCGAAGTCGCGGCCGAACAACTGGGCGAAGACGAGCGTGGCGGCGGCCACGGAGGTGGCGTACGGCAGCAGCATCGCGGTCCGCAGGAAGGTACGGCCACGCAGCCGGTAGTTGAGCAGGTGGGCCAGGCCCAGTGCCATCACCAGCTGCGGCACGGTGGAGAGGACGCCGATGGTGAACGTGTTGCGCAGCGCGGTCCAGAAGAACTCGTCGCCGAAAAGCGCGGTGTAGTTGCCGAGCCCGCGCCACTCCATGTCGCCCGGCGTCTGGAGCTCCACCCGGTAGAGCGAGACGAACGCCGTGTAGATCAGCGGGAAGAGCCCGAAGGCGGCGAACAGCGTGAAGAACGGGGCTATGTAGGCGTACGGCGAGACCTTGCGCCAGGCGCGCCGCACGGCCGGCGGCCGGGGCGGCGAGACCGGCTTCGCGGAAGCGGTGAGGGTCACGGTGCGGCCCTTCGAGGATGAGTCGGTACGGGGCGGGGGCCTTCGGGCCGGGCCGGTGCGGGGAGTGGTCGGGATGCGGACCGGCCCGAAGGAGCTGCTCGGCGGGCGTCAGCCGATGGTGTTCTCGACGCCCTTCTTCGCGTTCCCCCACGCCTTCTCGGACGAGATGCCCTTGCGTTCGACCTCGCTCAGCGCGTTGGTGATCTGCTGGTTGACGTTCTGGTCGTGCACACCGAGGACCTGGACCGGGGCCGCCTTGGCCGCGTCACCGAAGATCTGCCCGATCGGCGCGCCGGAGAAGTAGGGGTCGGTGGCGCCGGCGACCTTCTCGATCGCGCCGGTGGAGGAGGGGAAGTTGCCCTGCTTCTGGAAGAGCTTGGCCTGCTGCTCGGGGGCGGTGAGCCACTGGATCAGCTCGTACGCCTCCTTCTTGTGCTTGGCCGCGCGCGGCACGGAGAGGTAGGAGCCGCCCCAGTTGCCCGCGCCGCCGGGCAGCTTCGCGATGTCCCACTTGCCCTTGCCCGAGTCACCGGCCTGGCCCTTGATGTAGCCGAGCATCCAGGCGGGGCAGGGGATGGTGGCGAAGGAACCGGCGGCGAAGGCCTGGTTCCACTGCGGAGACCACTGGTCGAGCTTGGCGCTCAGGTCGCTCTCGGCCGCCTTGACGGACGTGTCCCATGCGGTCTTCAGGGCCGGGTTGGTCTCCCAGATCAGCTTTCCGGAGGCATCGTAGTAACGCTCCTCCTCCTGGCCGATCATGATGGAGAAGAGGCTGCCGACGCTGTCCAGCCAGGCGCTCTTGGCGGGTGCCTTGGCCTTGTACTGCTTGCCCAGCTCGAGGTAGCCGTCCCAGGTCGACCACTTCTTCGCGAGTTCCTCGCGGTCGGTGGGCAGCCCGGCCTGCTTGAACAGGTCGGTGCGGTAGCACATGGCCTCGGGGCCCACGTCCGTGCCGAGACCGAGGACGGCGCCGTCCTTCGTCGTGGCGGCGGCCCACTTGGCGTCCGCGAACTGGCTCTTCAGCTTGTCCGCGCCGTACTTCTTCAGGTCCTCGAACTTGTCGGCCTGCTGCTGGGTGACCGACGCGATCCGGCCGACCTCGATGCCCTGGACGTCCGCGAGACCGCCGCCGCCGGCCAGCCGGGTCTGCAACGACTTCCAGTAGTCGGCCTCGTCCTCGGTGTCGGTCTGCTTGATCGTGATGTTCGGGTGCAGCTTCTGGTACTCCGCGTAGAGGCCGGCCTCCTTGTAGCCGAAGGAACCGAAGAGGTCGACGGTGAGCGTGACCTTCCCGCCCTCGCCGTCGGAGGCCGTGTCCGAGGAGCCGGACCCGCAGGCGGCGAGCAGGGCCCCGGCGAGCGTGACCGCACCCAGGCGGACGGCGGCCCTTCTGGCGGCTCTGGCTATGGGCATGGGAAGCCTCCCTTGGCTTCGGGGTGGGACGAGAACGCTTGAGAGCGCTCTCAAATATGCGCTTGGAGCGTGCCCTCAGGTGACTCTTCGCGTCAAGACTCGAAGACATAACGGTCTGGACTCGGGTATCAACTGCCAGCTGTGTTCGGTCTATTGACACTTGTGTTTCGGGGGTTTTACGTTTCGGCCATCTGAGAGCGCTCTCAGCCACCCCTACCCGTGATGACTTGAGGTGCCGTTCATGCCAGCCTCCCGCACCAGGCCGGCCGCCGCGCTGGTCCTGGCCTCAGCCCTGGCCGCTGTCGGCCTGGGCCCGGCCGCCGCACCCGCGGCCGCCGCCACCGTCCCCGTAGGCTCCGGCAGCTACTCCGACACCCGCCCCGCCGGCACGTCCGGACCGACCACCAACACCGGAGCCCCGGTCACCCCCAAGGTCACCGCCGCGGCCAAGAGCCGGCCGGTGCCCACCAACGACTGGTGGTCCTCCCTCGCCTTCCAGCGCTACGGCGACAACCCGTACTCGACCCCCATGTACGGGCACCCCCTCACCTACCAGGCCACCGCCGGCGGGCTCGACGTGGGCTACCCCACCACCCCCGCGATCGTCGGCGACGGCCGGCAGTACGAGTTCGCCCACAAGCGCGACCTCACCATCGGCCTGACCGGCCTCAACTCGCCGGACACCAAGGCCGACGACTGGTCCGACTGGACCGTCACCCCCTACTGGTCCGACGGCACCCGCACCCTGCGGACCACCATCGGCCACGGCATGCCGTTCGTATACGCCAAGGGCTCCGGCGGGAACGCGCAGATCACCACCGCCGCCGCGCCCGCCGTCTTCGCCGACCAGGGCAACGTCCTCGGCATCACCGTCGCCGGACACCACTACGCCCTCTTCGCCCCGACCGGCAGCGACTGGAACATCTCCGGATCCACGCTCACCGCGGGCCTCGGCTCCAAGGACTACTTCTCCGTGGCCGTCCTGCCCTCCACGGGGGCGCTCGCGACGTACAAGAAGTACGCCTACAGCTTCGTCACCGGCTCCCAGGCCGCGTGGAGCTACACCGGCGGCACGGTCAAGGCCACGTACACGCTCACCACGGAGGCCAAGGAGGGAACCGAGCGCGGCACACTCCAGGCCCTCTACCGCCACCAGTGGCTGAACACCACGGACCCGCTGACGACCCACACCTACGTCTCGCCGCGCGGCACCATGAAGGTGCGGGAGTCCGCATCCTTCACCACCAGCCAGAAGGCCTCCCCGGTGCTGCCGGCCCTGCCGAAGTCGGACGCCGTCGACACGGCCCGGTTGCGCGGCTATCTGAACGAGGTCGCGAGCGCCTCCGACCCGTTCTCAGGCGCCACCGACACGTACTGGACCGGCAAGGCGCTCGGCCGTCTCGCCCAGCTCGTGCCCGTGGCCGAGCAGATCGGTGAGACCGGTGCCCGCGACAAGCTCCTCGGCCTGATCAAGGGCAGGCTCCAGGACTGGTTCACCGCGGGCGGCGCGAACGAGTTCAGCTACGACAGGGAGTGGAAGACCCTCACCGGCTACCCGGCCTCCTACGGCAGCGACACCGAGCTCAACGACCACCACTTCCACTACAGCTACTACGTGTACGCCGCGGCGATCGTCGCCCAGTACGACCAGGCCTGGGCCGCCGACTCCGCCTGGGGCGGGATGGTCAAGACCCTGGTGCGGGACGCCGCCAACGCGAGCCGCACCGACACGGCCTTCCCCTTCCTGCGCGGCTTCGACATCTACGCCGGGCACAGCTGGGCCTCCGGCCACCAGGGCTTCGCCGCCGGCAACAACCAGGAGTCCTCCTCCGAGTCCACCAACCTCAGCGCCGCCCTGGTCCTGTGGGGTTCGGCCACCGGTGACACCGCGCTGCGCGACCTCGGCACGTATCTGCTGACCACGGAGGCGGAGTCGATCGCCCAGTACTGGTTCGACGCCGACGAGCAGGTCTTCCCGTCCTCCTTCGGCCACGACACGGCCGGCATGGTCTGGGGCAGCGGCGCCGCCTACGCCACCTGGTGGACCGCCAACCCGGAGGAGATCCACGGCATCAACGTCCTCCCCGTGACCGGAGGTTCGCTCCACCTCGGTGGGGAGAAGGCCGCGATCCGGCGCAACATCGCAGAGATGGAGCGCGAGAACGGCGGCCCGGCCGTCGAGTGGCGCGACATCCTCTGGGAGTTCCAGTCGCTGGCCGATCCCGCCGCGGCCAAGGCCAAGTGGGACGCGGGCCACGCCGGCTACACCCCTGAGCAGGGCGAGTCCAAGGCCCACACGTACCACTGGATCTCCACCCTCGACCGGCTGGGCGCGCCCGACACCACGGTGACCGGCAACATCCCGACGTCCGCTGTCTTCACGAAGGGCACCACACGGATCTACGCCGCGCACAACCACGGCGCCACGGCCCGCACGGTGACCTTCTCCGACGGCAAGACCCTCTCCGTGCCCGCCCGTTCCACCGCGACCGGCACCGGGACCGGCGGCGGCGAGCCCGACCCCGACCCGGATCCGCCGACCGGCAACACGTTCCAGCTGCGCAGCGGAGGCACGCTGACCACGGCCACCGGTGGCACGGCGGGCAGCGACACCATCGCCTCCGCCGGCGGCGCCAACCACGACGGCACCCCGCACCAGCCGCTCGTCTACGAGATCCGGGGCGTCAACGGCACCGTCACCCCGGGCGCGTCCACCGCCTTCCGCCTCCAGGTCGACGCGGGCAGCACGGTCGGACTCGGCCAGCAGGCGCGCATCAGCTACGACCTCACCGGCGACGGCACCTTCGAACGGACGGAGACGTACCACTACTTCGCGACCGACCCGGTCACCGGCTGGGAGGAGTACGCACACTCCCGCGGCCTCAAGGCCTCCACCGGGACGCTCGGCAACCTCAACGGCGGCACCGTGCGCCTCGAGGTGTGGAGCGCCATCGGCAACGGCACCGCCAAGCTCCAGACCGGGACCGACAAGTCGGTGCTGGTGATCCCCTACAGCTGAACCGCTCCCCCCACAGGAACGCGGCGGGCGTCGGAGGTCAGGCCGATGCCCGCCGCACCAGTGTCGTCGGGGTAATGACGGACGCGGGGGCGTCGCCGCCCGCCTCGTTCAGCAGCCTCATCAGCAGCCGGACCATCAGCCTGCCCATGCCCTCGACGTCCTGGCGCACCGTGGTCATGGGCGGCTCCGTCGTCCCGACGACCGAGGCCATGTCGTCGAACCCGACCAGGGCCACGTCCTCCGGTACCCGGACGCCGCGCTCACGCAGGGTGCGCAGCGCGCCCGACGCCATCAGGTCGTTGGAGACGAAGACGCCGTCCACGTCCGGGCGGCGGTCGAGCAGCTCGGCCATCGCCCGGGCGCCGCTCTCCTCGGTGAAGTCGCCCTGGCAGAAGAGGCCGGGGTCGGCGTCCACCAGGACGTCGTGGTAGCCGTCTATGCGGTCCAGCGCGGAGGTCTGGTCGCGGGGGCCGGCGATGTGCGCGATGTTCCTGCGGCCCAGCGAGACCAGATGACGCACCGCCTCCCGGGCGCCGCCGCGGTTGTCGGCGTCCACGTAGGGCACGGCCAGGTCGGAACCGGCGGCAGGACGCCCGCCGAAGACCGTGGGGATCTTCGTCCTGCTGATGAGCGCGGGCAGTCGGTCGTCGTTGTGGAGGGAGAAGGCGAGCGCGCCGTCGA
Source organism: Streptomyces sp. OZ13 (assembly GCF_052068155.1). NCBI lineage: Bacteria > Bacillati > Actinomycetota > Actinomycetes > Kitasatosporales > Streptomycetaceae > Streptomyces > Streptomyces sp. OZ13. The sequence continues at coordinate 810,753 of NZ_JBQHCZ010000001.1, forward strand.
CGTGCCCGCCGCCGAGGTAGCGGGCGATCCGGTCATGGTCTCCGGGGCCCTCCACCCACAGCAGCACCAGCTGGGAGTCGTGCGCCGTGAGCTCACGGCTGATTCCCCGGACCTGTTGCTCGAAGAAGGGGTCGGAGAAGATCCGGAACTCCGGCTCCGCGATGATCACCGCCACCGCGCCGTTGCGCCGGGTGACCAGGGTGCGCGCCGCGTGGTTCGGTACGTAGCCGAGCTCCTCGACCGCCCTGCGCACCTTGTCGACCAGGGGTGCGCGCACGCCCGCACCCCCGTTGACGACCCGGGAGGCCGTGGCACGGGAGACGCCAGCGCGCGCCGCGACGGCTTCCAGGGTGGGGCGGGACCCCGTGGTCTGCTCGGTCAAGGCGGGTGCTCCTCGTCTGCTCCGGTGCTCCGGCACGCCGGTCGGTGGCATGATCCGATGCCGACAGGATATCCGCCCCGGCCGACAGTCTGAGAGCGCTCCCAGTGCGGCACCCCCTGGTCCACGGCCCGGGCCGTGCCCGGCGGCACGGCGGAGCGTGGATGCCGGCCACACCGTGCCAAGACATGCAGACTGTGTCCGGACGGGACATCTGCCGTGAGCCGGACGGACGGGCCGGCCCCAAGCACACCACGGGCAGCCGTCGTTGACCGCCCCCTGTCGCGGCGCAGCCGGCCGGAGTACGTTTCCGGGGCCATGCCGATACGTGTACCGGACCGGATCCCCGGAGGCAGTATCCGAATGACGACCCGAATCCGTGTCCGCACGCTCGCCCTGACGGCAGCCGCCGCAGCGCTCGCGGTGCCCCTGGTCACCGGCCCCGCCGAAGCGGCGTACACCACACCCCGTACCGGCTTCGAGAACAGCGGCGGCTCGCGCTGGACCGGTGAGGAGGAGGAACGGGCCTTCCTCGCCGCCGTCGACCGCGCCGCTGAACGGATGTCCGTCGAGCAGATCGGCACGACCGCACAGGGCCGTCCGCTGCGGCTCGTCCACCTCGGTAACGAGACGTCCCCGCACACGGTGCTGCTGATCTGCAGTCAGCACGGCGACGAGCCGGCAGGCCGCGAAGCCTGCCTGACCACCGTCCGCGACCTCGCGTTCGCCCGCGACGAGGCGACCCGCCGGCTGCTGTCGCGCACACGCCTGCTCGTCCTGCCCACCGCCAATCCCGACGGCCGTGCCGCCGGCACCCGGGGCAACGCGGACGGCGTCGACGTCAACCGCGACCACATCGCGCTGAAGACCGCGGAAGGGCGGGCCGTCGCGGCCGTCATCCGCGACCGGCAGCCGGACATCCTCTACGACCTGCACGAGTACGGCGCCACACCGCCCTACTACGACAAGGACCTCTTCGACCTGTGGCCCCGGAACCTGAACACCGACGCCGCCGTGCACCATGAGGCGCGGACCCTGTCCGGGACCTACGTCCGGCCCGCTGCGAACCGTGCGGGCCACTCCACCGGCACCTACGGCATCTGGACGGACCCCGTCACCGGCGAGCCCCTCCGGCAGACCGCGGGCGACGGACAGGAGCGCATCCTGCGCAACGCCGGCGGTCTCAAGCACGCGGTGGGACTGCTGATCGAGAGCCGCGTCGACGCACTGACCCCGCAGGAGAAGGCCGACCCGGCGCTCAATCACCGTCGCCGGGTGAGCAGCCAGCTCTCCGCTCTGAGCGGCCTGTTCGCCTTCAGTGCCGAGCGGCTCGGCCGGATCGAGGCCGCCACCGCAGCGGCCCGTCGCGCGGGCTTCGCGGACCGCGGGCCGGTGTACCTGGGCGGCGCCGACAACGACCCGGCGGGACCGGACGAGACGATCGCGGACCCGCCGTGCGCCTACCGTCTCGACGCCGGCCGGTACGCAGAGGTCAAGGACGAACTCGCTCTCCACGGCGTCTTCGCCAGGCCCGTCGCCGACGGCGCCCTCGTACCGCTGCGACAGCCCCTGCGGAACCTGGTCCCGCTGCTGCTCGACACTCGTGCGGCCTATCGCATCATCACGGGAGAACCGGTGGAAGCCTGTTGATACCGGGAGGAGTGTGACTCGTGTGGTAGGGGGTAGCGGGGAGTGAAATCAGGCTCCGCGGAATCATGAAAGGTGCCCCGTGTCGCGCGACGTAGAAAAGCCGGGCAAACGGCTGTGGTATCCCGTCAAGGCGGCGCTACCGGGCCGCCATCCGCACGAAGACAGAGCACCCGTCACGGACCGGGTGGTGTTCGGCGTGACGGCGGTGCTCACACTCGCCTTCGTGTTCTGGGGCTCGGTGTTCACGGAGACGCTGGAGAGCGCCTCCGACACCTTGCTGAACGGCCTGATGCACAACGGCGGCTGGGCGTTCGTCCTGGCCGCCTCGGGCTTCGTGGTCTTCGCCCTCTGGCTCGCCATCAGCCGCTACGGCCGGATCCCGCTCGGACAGGAGCACGAGGGACCGGAGTTCCGCACCGTCTCCTGGGTCGCGATGATGTTCAGCGCGGGCATGGGCATCGGCCTGATGTTCTACGGAGTCAGCGAACCGCTCGCGCACTACACGACGCCGCCGCCGGGCACCGACCCGATCGACTCGGCGGACGCGATGGAGACGGCCCTCGCGACCACACTCTTCCACTGGACCCTGCACCCGTGGGCGATCTACGCGGTGGTCGGCCTCGCCATCGCCTACAGCACTTTCCGGCGCCGCAGGCGGCAGAACATCAGCGCCGTCTTCGAGCCGCTGATGGGCAAGAAGCGGGCAGAGGGAGCTCCGGGCCGGGTGATCGACGTCCTGGCGATCTTCGCCACGCTCTTCGGCTCCGCGACGTCGCTGGGCCTCGGCGCCCTGCAGATCGGCAGCGGGTTCCAGGAACTCGGCTGGATGGAGAAGGCCGGTACGGGACTGCTCATCTCCATCATCGCGGTGCTGACCGTGTGCTTCGTGGTCTCGGCCGTGTCGGGTGTGGAGCGGGGCATCCAGTGGCTGTCCAACACCAACATGGTGCTGGCGATCGTGCTCGCCCTCTTCGTCTTCGTCGCCGGACCCACCATCCTCGTACTGGATCTGATTCCCACCTCGCTCGCCTCCTACTTCGAAGAACTGCCGCAGCTCGCGGGCCGGACGGAGGCGGCGACCGGCGGCGGTGACGTCGCGGACTGGCTGAGCAGCTGGACGGTCTTCTACTGGGCCTGGTGGATCTCGTGGACGCCGTTCGTCGGCATGTTCATCGCGCGCATCAGCCGCGGCCGCACCATCCGTCAGTTCGTCGGCGGCGTCATCCTGGTGCCGAGCACGGTCAGCCTGGTCTGGTTCGCCGTCTTCGGCGGCACCGCGATGAAGCTTCAGGAACAGCGCAGGCTGGGCGACGAGACGACACCGGAGGGTCAGCTCTTCGGCGTGCTCCAGGAGTTCCCGATCGCCTCGGTGATGAGCCTCCTGGTGATGATCCTCGTCGGCATCTTCTTCGTGTCGGGCGCAGACGCCGCGTCGATCGTGATGGGCACGCTGTCCCAGAAGGGCACCTTCGAACCGGCGCGGGTCGTCGTCATCTTCTGGGGCGTGGTGACCGGCGCGGTGGCCGCCGTGATGCTGCTCGTCGGCGAGGGCAAGGGGGACGCGCTCGCCGGCCTTCAGCACTTGACGATCCTTGTCGCGGCGCCGTTCGTGCTGGTGATGATCGGTATGTGCGTGGCCCTCATGCGCGACCTGCGCCAGGACCCGCTGATCGTCCGGGGCGAGATCGCCGAGGAGGCGGTGGAGACCGCGGTGATCGCGGGACACGAGAAGTACGCGGGCGAGTTCGAGATCCGCATCGGCCCGGGAACCGGCCCGGAGGCGGGCCAGATCCCCGTCGAGGAGGAGACCCCGCCGGAATCGGACGAGGACCCGGAACGACGCAAGGCGCCCGGACCAGGGCTGACGAATCCGGCCTGACCGGGAGGCACCGGCGCGGGCGGCAGTGACCGCGGGCGACGAGGAAGACCGTGGGTCACGGGTGTGGGTCACGCCCCCGTGGCCCGCGGCGCTTCCGGTTGCCCGCCCCAAGGCCTCGCCGCCGACGAACTCCCCGCCGGGCACCCTGTTCGCCGCGCCGTCCTGGCCGCTGTCAGGCTTTTCTGGAGCGCTGCTCGCGGGGCGGAAGCAGTTGTTCCCTCAGCGCCGTGAGCTGGTGCGAGTGCTCGACCGCGCGGGTCTCGTCCAGGGTCGTGAGGGCCAGCAGCAGCGCGTCGGCGACGACCAGTCCCGTCAGGGCCTCGTTGGTGATGCCGGTCGGTGTGTGGGGCGCGGTGAGGATCGCGTCGACCCGGTCCTCGAACGCCTCGCCCAGTTCGTCCGTCACGAAGACGACCTTCGCCCCCACCGACCGGGCACGCTCCACCAGCACCGTGAGCTCCGACAGCGGCCGGCCGGGCTGGAAGATGACCACGGTGTCGCCCTGCGCCAGTGACAGCAGCGGGTCGGCGAGCGCGAACCCCGTGGCGCCCACGAACCGCGCGCGGCGGCCGATGCGGCCCAGGGCCAGAGCGAGATGACGCGCCGCGAGCTCGCACGCGGCGACGCCGTAACAGAACACCTCACGGGCGTCGGCGAGCGCGGCCACGGCCTGCTGGAGGGCGTCGGTCCCGGTGAGGCGCCGGCACTGGTCGATGCGGTCCTGCGTCTCGTCGAACACGTCGTTCCAGATGGTCTGCAGGTCCTGGCCGACGTGCGCGATGCGCTGTTTCAGCCGGACCTCGGGAGCCAGTGCCGAGGTGAAGTCCGCCGCCAGTTCCCGCTTCAGCGCGGGAAGTCCCGCGTAGCCCAGGCGCTGGAGGGCGCGGACGACCGTGGCGTTGCTGGTGCCGCTGGCCGTCCCCAGCTCCTGTGCGCTGGCGAACATCACCTGCTCTGCGGGCGCGCTGACCAGGTACTGCGCGACGGTGCGCTCGGCGGCCGACAGCTCGTCCCACTGGTCGCGCACGGTGGCGCGAAGGCGGGTCAGACCGCCGGGCGCGGCGCTGCCGGATTCTGGATTCTTCATTACAGGTATTGACTCCTACGTTACGGCCGTTACGCTCGTGTGTATTCCGTTCCAGGATCTCATTTTCTCGGAACGAACATTACAGCACGCATGTGTCCCGAGGAGTCCCCGCGATGAAACACGCCCTTCCCGTCATCGAAGTGTCGGGGACCCCCGTCGAGCGCGGCCGCCAGTACGGAGCAGCGGTCGCCCCGCAGATCGGGACCGCTCTCGCTTACTACGCCGAGGCGTTCGGAGCGTCCTCCGGCCTCACCTGGCACCAGGTCACCTCCCGGGCGGCCCGCTGGCTCGAGCCCGTCCGTGACTACGCACCCCACCTCCTGGAGGAGATGCAGGGCATCGCCGACGGCGCCGGCGTCGGCCTGCTCGACGTCCTCGCGCTCAACGCACGCGGCGAGGTCATCTACGACGACTCGTTCGCACGGATGCGGGAGCACGACGGCCCTGGCGCGCGGGTCCCGGAGGAGGAGCCGCCGGACGGCTGCACCTCGTTCGCCGCGTACGGCCCCGCCAGCGGCGACGGCCACGTCTGGGCGGGGCAGAACTGGGACTGGCGCGCCGGGGTCGCGGACACCGTCGTCATGATCCGCGTGGTCCAGCCGCCGAAACCGACCGTCGTCATGCAGGTGGAGGCCGGACAGATCGGCCGCCAGGGCGCCAACTCCGCCGGCATCGCCCTCAACGCCAACGGGCTCGGCGGCCGCTTCGACGACACGGTCGGCATCCCGCAGACCGTGATCCGGCGCAGCGTCCTCGACCGCTCCACGATCACCGACGCCCTCGACGAGCTCTGCCGCACCCGCGCGCACATCGCCAGCAACGCCCTGCTGACATGCCGCGAGGGATTCGCCATCGACCTCGAGACCACGCCGGCCGGCCACGGCTGGATGTACCCGACCGACGGCCTGCTGGTGCACGGCAACCACTACCAGGCCGGCGTCCCCGCCGCCCTCGCCGCGGGCTACCGCCCGATGGCCGCCGACTCCCTCGTGCGGGTGCCCCGCGCGGAGGAGGGCCTGCGCCTGCTACGAGGGTCCACCGGCGCGGACGAGTCGCGGAAGCTCATCAAACAGGCGATGTCGGACCACCTGGGCCACCCCGAGTCGCTGTGCACCCACATCGACCCCCGAAGACCACAGGTCAAGCAGTGGCAGACGCTCGTCTCCTCGTGCGTCGACCTCACCACCGGCGACTACCACGTCACGGCGGGCACGCCCTGCGACCGCGAGTACCAACACCTGCCCTGGAATCTCTACGACGGCCCCCACGCCCCGAACTGACGCTGTTTCCGCTCTTCGCCCTTCCCCGCTCAGGAGCCCAGCATGAAGCTCAGAACCACCGTCGCCGCCGCCGGCCTCGCCGGGGCGATGGCCCTCACCACCGCGTGCAGCGGCGCGGACACCACCCGCCCGGCGGGAGCCGGCGCCACCGCCGACGCCGCCCGGCTCACACTCACACCCACCACCGCGAAGGCCAAGGGCGAAGTCCCCACCGTCAACTGGCTGCTGGAGGACGAACCGGACTCCCTCGACCTGGACACCCAGGGCGGCAGCGCCGGCCGCACCGTCCTCAGCAACGTGTGCGAGCGGCTGTACCAACTCCGGCCCGACATGTCCGTGCAGCCCTCCCTGGTCCGGCAGACCACCCGACCGGACGCCAAGACCCTCGTTCTCGCCCTGCGCGACGACGTCCTCTTCCACGACGGATCCGCGATGACGGCGGACGACGTCCTGTTCAGCCTCCAGCGCCACGCCCGGCCGGACATGGAGCAGTCCGACGAGTTCGACAACGTCGCGGAGATGACCAGGAGCGGCGACCTCGAGATCACCATCACGTTCAAGCAGCCTGACGCGCTGTTCACCAAGGCGCTGGCCGGTGACGCCGGACTGGTCTACAACCGCGAGCAGGTCGAGAAGTCCGGCAAGGACTTCGGCACCCCCGGACAGCCCGACGCCTGCTCGGGCCCCTACCGGCTCGCCGACTGGAAGTCCGGCGACTCGATCGTCATCAACCGCAGCGACACCTACTGGGGCGAGAAGCCCCTCACCCAGCAGGTCGTCTTCCGCTGGGCCGACGACAGCGCCATGGTGAACGCGCTGAAGACGGGCGCCGCCGACGGCACGTACGCGGACTCCATCAGCACGGCCGCCGCACTACGGGGCACCAAGGGACTCGACCAGCACTACGGACCGAGCACCGCTGCCCTCGCCCTGATCCCCACGGAACGCGGCGGGCTCGCCGACCCGGACATCCGCAGGGCCCTCGCTCTCGCCCTGGACCGCGCGGGCATCGCCCGCTCCGGCTACGGCGGACTCGTCGAGCCGTGGGCCACCCCCGTCGGATCAGGCGCCTGGGGCTACGAGAAGGAAGCCTTCGCCGACGCCCAGAAGCAGCTCGCGGGCGCCCCGGCCCGCCCCACGGCCGACGACATCGCCGCGGCGAAGAAGCTCGTGGAGAACGCCAAGGCGGCTCCCGACAAGCCGATCGTCATCGGCACGGACAGCAGCCAGGGCCGCCTGGTGATCGCCAACGCCGTCCGCGCCGCGCTCCAGCAAATCGGCCTGAAGGGCCAGATCAAGACCGTCCCGCCCGCCGAGTACGGCGAGTTCTACGGCGACAAGCAGGCCCGCGCCGACATCGACGTGCTCGTCGCCGACTGGTACATCTCCAAGAGCGACCCCATCGGCTTCTACGACAACGGCCTCTCCGACAGCTCCAGCAACTGGGTCGGATTCCGCAGCCCGGAGTACGACAGCAAGGTCAAGGAAGCGATGCGGACGCTGGACGACAAACAGCGCGCCGCGCTCGTGATCGACGTACAGCGCCGGTTCAGCGAAGCCGCGGTGTGGATCCCCGTCGCGCAGATGCCCACGGCCCTCGTCATCGACGACAAGCTGACCGGCCCGCCGGCGTCCATGGCGTACCTCTACTACCCCTGGGCCGCGGCGCTCGGTACGAAGTGAGCTGAACGACCATGATCGCCGCAATCGGGCGACGGCTCGGAGGGCTGTTCGCCACACTGCTGGCCGCCTCCTTCGTGATCTTCGCCGCCGTGTACGCCGCCCCCGGCGACCCCGCCGTCTTCCTGGCCGGGGGCCGCGACAAGCTCACCCCCGAGCGGCTGGCCGCCGTCCGGGAGCAGTACCACCTCGACGAGCCGCTGGTCGTCCAGTACGGCCGCTGGCTCTGGGACTGCCTCCACCTCGACCTCGGCCGCTCGTTCCAGTACGGGGACCAGGTCGCCGATCTGCTGGCGGCACGGTTCCCCACCACCCTCGCCCTCGTCGCCTATGCCACCGTCCTCTTCGTGGTCCTGGGCGTCGGCGCGGGGATCCTCGCCGCCGTCCGCCGCGGCGGCTGGGTGGACTCCGCGGTCGTCGGCGGCACCACCCTCGCCGCGTCCGTCCCCTCTTTCGTCGGCGGCATTGCCCTCGTCGCGCTGTTCGGGGTCCAACTCGGCTGGTTCCCGGTGACCGGCAGCGGCGAAGGCTTCGCCGGCACGGTCCACCACCTCACCCTGCCCGCCGTCGCCATGGCGCTCGGAGCGCTCGCCGTCATCAGCCGGGTCACCCGCCAGGCCATGGTGGACGCGGGCGCGGCCGACCATGTCGCCGTCGCCCGCGCCTCCGGGATCCCGGAGCGCGACATCGTCCGCCGGCACGTCCTGCGCAACGCGCTGGGCCCGATCATCACGATGTGCGGCCTGGTCACCGCCGGAATGCTCGCCGGCACCGTCGCCATCGAGACCGTCTTCGGGCTGAGCGGCATCGGCTCGCTGCTCGTCGGCGCGATCAACAGCCATGACTTCCCGGTAGCCCAGGCGGTCCTGCTGCTGATGGTCACCGGCTATGTCGTGGTCACCACCGTCGTCGACCTGGTGCATCCGCTGCTCGACCCCCGTCTCAAGGCCGTGAGGAGTCCCGCATGACCGCCGTCCCCGCCGGCGGGCTGCTGCCCGTCGGCAAGCGCACCCGCCGCTCCGCCGGAGCGGCGGTGGCGGCCGGCTTCCTCGGACTGGTGGTCCTCGCCGCCGTGTTCGCCCCGCTGCTCGCCCCGTACCCGCCGGACGCCGTCGACCTCTCTTCCTCCCTCGTCGGCACCGGCCCGGAACATCCGCTCGGCACCGACGCGTCCGGCCAGGACCTGCTCTCCCGCGTGCTGTACGGCGCCCGGACGAGCCTGATAGCACCGGTCCTGCTGCTCGCGTTCGCGTCCGTCCTCGGTGTCGCGCTGGGCACCCTGGCCGCCTGGCGCGGCGGATGGGTGGACACACTGGTGTCGCGTGCCACGGATGTGATGTACGCCTTCCCCGGCCTGCTGTTCGTCGTCCTGATCATCGCCGTGTTCGGCGCCGGTATGACCACGTCCGTGCTGGGGCTCGGGCTCGCCTTCGCCCCCACGATCGCCAAGTACACGCGCAGCGTCGCCCTTTCCGAGCGGGCGAAGCCGTACATCGACGCCTACCGGGTGCAGGGCATGGGAGGCGCGCGGATATGTGTGCGCCACCTGGTCCCGAATCTCGCACGGTCGATCGCCGGCTACCTCGTCGTCCTGTTCGGCGAGGCCCTCATGAGCCTCGCGACGCTCAGCTATCTGGGCTTCGGCGCCCAGCCGCCCAGCTCCGACTGGGGCCTGATGGTGCAGGAGGGCCAGTCGGCCATCGTGCAGGGCGCCCTGCTGCCCGCGCTGGTGCCGGGCACCGCCATCGCTGCCGTCGTGGTGGCCTTCAACGTCGTCGGGGTCCGCGCCGCCGACCGGCTCGGATCCAGGAGGTAGCCGCGCCATGCTGCTCGACATCGAGAACCTGACCGTCCATCTGCCGGGCGCCGCCCGTCCGTTGCTGGCGGAGGTGTCCCTCCAGGTCCGCACCGGCGAGGTCGTCGGCCTCGTCGGTGAATCCGGCTCGGGCAAGTCCACCACCGCGAAGGCCGCGCTGAGCATCCTCCCCGACGGCGCGCGGACGGAAGGGAGGGTGCTGGTCGACGGAGCGGACGTGCTGCCGATGACCGGGATACGCCTGCGCGAACACCGTGCCCGCACGGTGGCCATGGTCCACCAGGACCCGCGCTCCGCCCTCAACCCCGTGCGCCGGATCGGCGACTTCCTCGCCGAAAGGCTGGTCCGCCCCGGTGAGGGCTCCCGGAAGGAGAGGCGCAGAGCGCTGGGCACCGCGGTCGAACTCCTCGACGCGGTCGGCCTGCCCGACCCCGAACGGCGCGTCAGACAGCGGCCGCACGAGATGTCCGGAGGCATGCTGCAGCGCGTCGTCATCGCCGGTGCGCTCGCCGCCGAGCCTCGTCTGCTGCTCGCCGACGAGGCGACCAGCGCCCTGGACGTCACCACCCAGGCGGAGATCCTCGCCCTGTTGCGCAAGCTGCGCGGACAACGGGAGCTGGGCGTGCTGTTCATCACCCACGACCTGCATCTCGCCGCCGCCTACTGTGACCGGGTGTACGTGATGTACGCGGGCCGTGTCGTCGAGGAACAGCAGGCGCGACGCCTCTTCGGTGACGCCCGGCACCCGTACACCAGGGGCCTGCTGGACTGCTCGCCGGAACTGGGCGGGACACGACGGGCGATCCGTCCGATCCCCGGCCGGCCCCCGTCACTCGCCGACGCCTTCCCCGGCTGCCCCTTCACGGCACGCTGCCCCCACAGCGAGCCCGCGTGCGAAACCTGGACCCCGGAGCCGCTGCCCCTCGCCGGCGCCGGCGCCGGCACGGCCGCCTGCCGCCGGATCGGCGACCTGTCCCCGGGCGGTCCGTCCGGCAAGCCGGAGGCAGGCACCGCCGAGGACCCCGTACAACCGGCCGCACCGGCCGTCAGGAGCACACCATGAACGGCAACAGCCCCCAGGACGGCGCGTCCCTGCTCGTGGTCGAAGGGCTCCGCAAGACCTTTCGGCTGCCGGGCGGCGGCACTCTCACCGCGGCCGACCAGGTCTCGTTCACCCTGCCGGAGGGCGGTTCCGTCGGCATCGTCGGCGAGTCGGGCTCCGGCAAGAGCACCGTGGCCCGCATGCTGGCCGGTCTCGAGAGACCCGACGCGGGCACCGTCACCGTGAACGGCCGGGACCGGCGCTCCGCGCGCCGCGGCGGCCGCTCCCGGCGCGACCGGCTGGCCCGGGCACGCGAGATCCAGATGGTCTTCCAGGATCCCTACGTCTCCCTCGACCCGCGGCTCACCGCGGGCCAATGCCTGCGCACCGCCCTGCGGCTGCACGGGCACCCCGCGGTGGAGGACCGCATCCGGTCACTGCTCGACCGGGTCGGCCTGGGCGCCCGCGAGGCCGAGGCCAGGCCGCACGAACTCTCCGGCGGACAACGCCAGCGTCTCGCCATCGCGCGCGCCCTCGCCGTCGACCCGCGCATCCTGGTGCTCGACGAGGCGGTCGCGGCGCTCGACGTGTCCATCCAGGCCCAGATCCTCCAACTCCTCGCCGAGATCCGCGAGGACACCGGTGTGGCCCTGGTCTTCGTCAGCCACGACCTGGCCGTGGTGCAGCACATCACGGACGAGACCGTCGTCATGCGCAGGGGCACCGTGGTCGAACAGGGGCCGACGGACCAGGTGCTGCGCACACCGCGGCACGCGTACACACGGCTGTTGCTCACCTCCGTCCCGCACCAGGACTGGGACCCCTCGGACGTGGTCCGTGCCCGGGGCCGGGCGGCGGAGGCGGCTTGAGCGCCTGGGACCCCTCGGACGTGGTCCGTGCCCGGGCGGCGGAGGCGGAGGCGGCTTGAGCGACGGCCGGTCCCGGGGCGCGCCGGGCCGCCGCGGTGCGCGGTTTGCCCGGGGCGGCCTGCGTCCGGGACCACTCCCCACAGCGTCGCGCGGCCTACGCCGTTACCCGGGCGGCGCTCTCGCTCGGAATGACGAAGCGGCTCCCTGCCGCGGCTGCCGGGCCGAAGCCGGTCCAAGGACCATGGACGGCTGCCCGCCACTCGGACCGCGACGCGCAAGAACCTACGAGACGGGCTCCCTGCGCCGGCATTGTCCGGATCAGGTGATGGGGGTCGTCCTCCGGTCCTTGGACCTTCGGACCTCTCAGCCCGACCGTCGACGTCGGCCCCGGCGGCTATCTCCGCCAAAGTCGGCTACTCCGGTCGAACTCCCTCGCTCGCCTCGTAGGCCACTTCCAGAGTAACGCTCCGCGGATGCCGTAAAAAGGGGTGAAAGGGAAAAAATCAGGGCTCTTTGCCGGGCGGGTGCCCGCGCTCGGCGAGGCCGCGTCATCCGGCTCCGCACCTGATCGTCCCCACCGGTCCTCGGCGCGCTGCTTGCCGCCCCGGATGTCCGGGACTCGGCCTACCCGACGAGCGCTGCCGCCGCCTGTGCGCAACCCCAGGCCACGGTGATACCGGCGCCGCCGTGGCCGTAGTTGTGGACCAGCAGAGCCCCGCCCGGCAGGCGCTCCGACTCGATCCGCACGCCGGTGTCCCGTGCGGGCCGCAGACCCACCCGGTGCCCGAGCACCCTGGCCCGGCCGACCTCCGGGTGGATACGGGCGCACCGCTCGACGATGGCCGCCGCGGTGGCCTCTTGGGGCACCAGGTCCCAGGAGTCCTCCTCGGCGGTGCCGCCCAACAGCAGCCGCCCCGGCTGCGGAAGGAGGTACGTCGTCGCGCTCGACGCGTGGTCGACCGCGGTGAACCACTCCTCGACGCCCGGGTTCTCCACCACCACCAACTGCCCGCGCACCGGCCGTACGGACGGATCGGGCGCCAGCTCGCGTGCGCCGAGACCGGTGCAGTTGACCACCACGGAGGCCCCGCTCTCCGACTGCGCCCGGGTGAGGGAACCGGCCTCGCGCGCCTCCACGGTGCCGCCCGCCGCCTCCAGCCGCCGCCGCAGCCAGCCGAGATGGACCGGCATGTCGACCAGCGGGATCCGGGCCCGCAGACCGGCGGTGAATCCCGGCGGCAGCTCGTCGCGGCCCGCCTCCCGCAGTCCTTCCACCCTCGCTGCCCAGGGACCGAGGTCGACGAGCCGGGTCTCCGCATGGACGCCGGGCACCAGCCGTACACCTGTCTCCTCCGGCCGGTCCGCCAGCGCCGCGTACACCCGCAGTGACTCCAGGGACCACTCGCCGACCAGCTTCTCCGGCTCGATTCGATACGGCCACCACAGCCCGCCCGCCACCGCCGATGTGGTCGTGCCGGCGGGATCCCGGGACCACACCCGCACCCGCTTGCCGCTCTCCGCCAGCACGACGGCGGTGGTCAGCCCCGCCGCCCCGCCGCCCAGCACCAGTACGTCGCCGCTCATGCCGGGACCGTAACCCATGGCGTTCCATGCTCAGAAGACCGCGCGGTTGGGCAGACTCACGACATGTCTGCCGAGTACGCGACCTTCGGGCTGGCGCCGGCGATGCGGACCGGGGGAGTCCTCGCCGATGGTGCCTACCAAGTGCACCGGGACTTCACCGACTTCATCGTCGACGGCCGGCCGCTGCTCCACCGGCTCAGTGACCTCGACGCCGTCTCGCCGCTGGCCTCCGACATCCCGCCCGCCGTCTTCACCGACCATCTCCGCCGTCTGCTCCTCGACGCGGAGGCGCCGCTGAGCGACGGCCGGTTTGTGATCTACGGCTGCCCCGAATGCGAGGGGCTCGAGTGCGGGGCCGTCACGGCCGTGATCGAGCGCGACGGCGACGACGTCGTCTGGCGGGACTTCGCCTGGCAGACCGACGGGACGGCCGATCTGGAACTCAACGGCTACCACGGCATCGGTCCGTTCCGTTTCCGCGGCGAGGAGTACCGGGCGGCGCTGGAGCAGCTGCTGCCCGGCCCGGAGGAGGCCGCAGCCCGCCGCCGGGTCCTGCTGATCGGCGCGCGGGTCGCGGTCCTCGCCAAGCTCGCCGCCGCCCTGCGGTCCATCGGCATCGGCGCAGACATCGCCCACGACGCGGCGGGAGTCCCGGCCGAGGAACTCGGCGCGTACCGGGCCGTCGCCTTCGGCCGGGCGGTCACGGAGGCGGACCGGGTCGCGGTGCGGGAGGCGTTCGCCCTCGCCGGCGCGCAGGTGGAGTACGTGGACGGGCTCGCGCCGGTCGTCCCGCTGCTGGTGGCGCAGATCGAGCTGGCCCTGGACCGGAGTCCGGTCGGGCAGCGGCGCCTGCGGGGACTCGCGGCGAAGGGCGGGGAGGCGGTGGTCGAGGTGGCCTCCGAATGTCGCGTCCGGCTGGTGGCCTACCGTCTCGACGCTCTCCACCGGACCCACGCCCGGGAACTGTTCGAGGGGACGCTGCAGCCCGGGACGCACCGAATTCCGCTGGACGCCAGGGCGGTCAAGGGACGATCCTTCGTCGTGGCGCGCACCATGGGGGGCGTGCTCGTCACGCCGGTGGCGCGATGATCACACAAGAGGCCCGGGCGAGCCGCTGAATCGCCGCCGCATGCATCACTCACGTCACGTACATCACACGCCTCGCACGTGTGCGCCCCTGAACCGGAGGTCCGCCTCCCCGCGCCCATGAGCGCGAGGAGCAGCGGACCCGCCTTCCGCACCCGTGCCCCCGACGAGCTCCGCCGAAGCCGGCGCCCGCGAGCCCATTCCTGCTGGGACCATCTCTACGCGGCGCCCCTGTGGCCGCTGCACGGCGCGAACCTCGGCACCCTCGCCCGCACCTGCGACGCGGTCGGCGCATGCATCACCGTCCCGCGTTTCCCGTGGGTGCCCGAGGCGCTGGCCCGCGGCAACACCCTGCGCAAACCGGTGTGCACCCACCGGACCGGCGACCCGCTGGGATGGCTGGCCCGGCAGCGGGAGCGGGGAGCGCGCATCGTCGGCGTCGAGCTGGCCGACGAGGCCGTACGCCTCGCCGACCTCGCGCCGGCGAGGCGCCCGACCGTCATGGTCCTCGGCCATGAGCAGCACGGGATTCCGCCGGAGGCGCTCGACCTGCTCGACGAGTGCGTGGAGATCCCGATGATCGGCACCGGCTCGAGCCTGAACGTGGCCGTCGCCGGCTCCCTCGCCCTGTACAAACTCGCCGGACTCCTCTGACCCGCAAGAAGCCCTAGGTGTATTGACCCGTGAGGTTGGGGACGCGGCTGGCGGGTGGGTGGCCTTTCAGTGCGGTGTGTCCGCGGTGGTGGTTG